>NZ_BDAW01000016.1 GCF_001625085.1 Nocardia acidivorans NBRC 108247 | reverse complement strand
GGATGCGTCCAGGAGACCATCCACCGCCGTGAGCAGCGCTGTCGCGCTGCTCACGAGCGTGGTGGCTTCCCCTGAATTCATAGCTTTATTCTACCGTGATAGAACAGTCCACGGAAGACGAATTCCATTGTGATATAAAGCTATTCAGAAGGAATAGCCTTTTAGAGAGGGGCGGGGAGGCCGTGGATTAGTTTTACCGTTTCGGTAATTACGTCGGGGTCGGTGTTGGGGAGGACGCCGTGGCCGAGGTTGAAGATGTGGCCTTTGGCGCCGAGGGTTATCGCCTCGTCGGCTTCGCGGGCGATGCGGTGGATTTCGGATTCGATGGCGGGGGTACCGGCGAAGAGGACGGCGGGGTCGAGGTTGCCCTGGAGGGTTTTTCCGGGGCCTACTCGGCGGACGGCGTCATTGAGGGGGATTCGCCAGTCGACGCCTACCACGTCGGCACCGGCTTCGCCCATGGCGCCCAGGAGTTCTCCGGTGCCTACGCCGAAGTGGATGCGCGGGATTCCGGCCGAGGCTACTTCGGCGAAAACTCGCTGGGAATGCGGGAAGACGAATTCACGGTATTGCGCGAGGGTCAGGGCTCCGGCCCAGGAGTCGAACAATTGGACGGCGTCCACTCCGGCGGCGATCTGCGCCTGCAGGAATTCGATGGTGATATCGGTCAGGACGCCGAGCAGTTGATGCCAGGTCTCCGGATCGCCGAGCATCATCGCCTTGGTGCGCTCATGATTCTTGCTCGGGCCGCCCTCCACCAGATAGGAGGCCAGGGTGAAGGGGGCGCCCGCGAAACCGATCAGCGGCACCTCGCCGAGGGCATCGAGCAGCAGGCCGATTCCGGCGGTGACCGCACCTACTTCCTCGGCGCGCAGGCGGGGCAGCGCGCGTACGTCGGCGACGGTGCGCACGGGGTTCGCGACCACCGGACCGACGCCGGGCACGATATCGAGGTCGATGCCCGCGGCCTTCAGCGGAACCACGATGTCGGAGAACAGGATTGCCGCATCGACGTCATGGCGGCGGATCGGCTGCATGGTGATCTCGCACACCAGTTCCGGATCGAAGCATGATTCGAGCATGCCGATGCCCTTGCGCAGTTCGCGGTACTCCGGCAGTGAACGCCCTGCCTGACGCATGAACCACACCGGACGGCGATGCGGGACGCCACCGGAGGCGGCGACTAGGAGGGGTGCATCGGTCAGCTGGCGGCGGGTGTGAGTGCTCATCACCGCTCATCGTAAAGGCCCCGAGCGGCGCGCCTCTCACTACACCGCGCCCGGTAGGTCTACCGTCCTCATACGTGACACCGCTCGACTTCCGCGACGGCACCGCACCGACCCCGGAGCCTGAAGAACCCACAGGGTTCCGCGCCGCGGTCGATGCGATGGGAACCGCGACCGTGCATCCCCGGATCGAGCTGGCTCCGATCCGCCCGCCGCAGCGCCTGGCTCCCTACTCCTACGCCTTGGGCGCGGAGGTCACTCGCCCGGACACCAATGTGGTTCCCGTCGACTCCGACGGGGACGCCTTCGGCCGACTGATCCTGCTGCACGATCCGGACGGGCAGGAAGCCTGGCACGGGGTGTTCCGATTGGTCGCCTATATACAGGCCGATATCGACTCCGCGCTCGCCGCCGACCCGCTGCTGCCCGAGGTGGCGTGGAGCTGGCTGGTCGACGCACTCGAGTCGCGGGCGCCGTTCACCGCGCTGGGCGGCACGGTCACCTCGACCAGTTCGGTGCGATACGGCGATATCGCGGGACCGCCGCGCGCGCATCAACTCGAACTGCGGGCCTCCTGGACGGTCGGCGATACCGAGATGAAGCCGCACGTCGAAGCGTTCTGCGAGGTTCTCGCCTACGCCGCCGGATTACCACCCGCGGGGGTTACCCGGCTGGATGTGCGGCACGACGACGGCGATTCCGACTAGTCCCGAACGAGAACACCTGTACCGCAACGAAATCAGCTCGGGGCTATTACGATTCCCCACAGCCCGGGGCCGTGTCGAGGTGTGCTGTTTCGCCGACGTGACGCGGATCGCCACTGTCCTACCCGTAGAGTTCAAGACCATGTCCGTACCAGAAGAGCCCGAAGCCACTGCCGCGGTACCGCTGCTCGCGCCAGTGGAGGGTGTGCCGCCGGTATTGGACAGTGCTGCCGAAATCACCGATGCCGCGCGCCGCTTGGCCGCCGGCACCGGGCCCCTCGCCGTCGACGCCGAACGCGCCTCCGGATTCCGCTACTCCAATCGCGCCTATCTGATTCAGTTGCGGCGCGCCGGAGCCGGATCATTCCTGATCGATCCGATTCCGCTGGACGGCGACCTGGAGCCGCTCGCGGAGGCGATCAATGGACTCGAATGGGTGCTGCACTCCGCCGATCAGGATCTGCCGGGACTCGCCGAACTCGGGCTCTACCCGGCGCGACTGTTCGATACCGAACTCGGCGGGCGACTCGCCGGATATGAGCGCGTCGGACTCGCGGCCATGGTGGAGAACCTGCTCGGACGGGAATTGCGCAAAGGACACGGGGCCGCGGACTGGTCCACTCGGCCACTGCCCGACGAATGGCTGAATTACGCGGCGCTCGATGTGGAATTGCTGCTCGAACTGCGCGACGCGGTCGCACTCGAACTCGAGGAACAGGGCAAGACCGATTGGGCGGCACAGGAATTCGAACATGTGCGCAATGCGGAACCCTCCGCGCCGAAATCGGATCGGTGGCGGCGGACCTCGGGGATTCACGCCCTGCGCAAGACTCGGCAGCTCGCCATCGTGCGCGAACTATGGACCACCCGGGACCGGCTGGCTCGGCTGCGCGATGTGGCGCCGGCACGGATTCTCCCGGATTCGGCGATCGTGGCGGCCGCCACCGGCGAGCCCAAGTCCATCGCGCAATTGCGGGCGCTGCCGGTCTTCGGCGGGCCACGGCAGCGACGGTACTCGCGGGAGTGGCTCGGTGCGGTCGAACGCGCGCGGGCGCTGCCGGAGAGTGAACTGCCGCCGCTGACCCAGCCTTTCGACGGGCCGCCACCGGTGAATCGGTGGGAGCGGCGCGATCCGGCCGCCGCCGCGCGGTTGCAGGCCGCTCGGTCGGCCATGAGCGACCTCTCCACCGAGGTGTCGGTGCCCATCGAGAACCTGCTGACGCCGGACCTGCTGCGCCGCATGTGCTGGGACGGACTGCCCCGCACGGCCACCAACGGCGACGCGCCCGCCCTGATCGACGAATTCCTGGCAGCGGGCGGCGCACGCGACTGGCAGCGCACGCTCGCCGTCCCCCGCCTGGTCGAAGCGCTCTACCCGGCCGACGACAAAGAAGCGTAAGCGAGCCCGCCGGTACGGGTCGGTGCGGGCGCAGCGGCGGGCCGTGCTGGTGGCCCTGCTGCTGCGCGCGGGCAAAGCGGTGACGGCCGCCGAGCTCGTCGAGGGCCAGCCGATCCGCGCTCACCGAACCCCAGGGTGCGAGCGGCCTCGTCATCCCGACGCGTTTTTGGCCGGGATCCACACCTTCCGGTGGGCCGCCGATAGACGATGGGTCCGGGCCTCAAGCATGCCGGGATGACCGGGGCGACGGGGTTGGTCAGTCCTCGAACACGGGTGGGCGGCGGTCGCGGCGGGCTCGGATGGCCTCGTCGAAGTTATCGGTGGTGAGGCGGACGTAGAGCTGGGCGGTGCCCTCGTGCTGCATATGGGATTCGAAGCTGCTCGCCTCCAGGCCGCTCCACAGCATGCGCTTGGTGAGTTCGGTGCCCACGCGGCTCCAGCGGATGATCTGGTCGGCGGTGTCGTAGGCGGCTTCCAGGAGTTTGTCGGCGGGGACCACGCGCGAGACGATGCCGATGCGTTCGGCTTCGGCGGCGTCCACATCGCGACCGGTGAGCATGATCTCGAAGGCGCGGGTGGTGCCGACCACGCGGGGCAGTAGATAGCTGATGCCGAGTTCGGCGGAGGTCAGACCGTTGTTGATGCCCGCGGCGCGGAAGTACGCGTCCTGTGACGCGATGCGGATATCGGTGCCGACCGCCAGGCAGAAGCCGCCGCCGATGGCCGCGCCGTTGACGGCGCTGATCACCGGCTGATGCATACGGCGAATGGTCAGCATGACGTTGTTGAGCAGTTCCATCGAGCGGCGGGCGACCGTGGTCTTGGTCAGGCCCTCGACACCGGGGACGCGACCCGCGTGCTGGAGGTCCGCGCCGGAGCAGAAGCCGTGACCCGCGCCGGTGAGGACGACCACGCGCACCTCATTGTCGGCGGCGACCGCCTCGAGGGTTTCACGCAGCGGGATCATGACGTCGAAGGCCATGGCGTTCATCCGCTCGGGGCGGTTGAGGGTGACCAGG
Source organism: Nocardia acidivorans NBRC 108247 (assembly GCF_001625085.1). Lineage (GTDB taxonomy): Bacteria > Actinomycetota > Actinomycetes > Mycobacteriales > Mycobacteriaceae > Nocardia > Nocardia acidivorans. Next base: position 160,878 of record NZ_BDAW01000016.1, on the reverse strand, counting down.
GCGATGCCCGGGCGCGGCTTCTCGACGAGTACGAACGCGGGATCCTCTGCGGGCATGCACCACTCCTGACCGGAAACTGTAACCGGTTCTAGAATCTACGCGAGAAGTGCTGCCGCGTACACGAAGTCGCGAACAAGAAAGGCGGGCGGCACCCTCGGATGCCGCCCGCCTCCCTGTCGAGCCGATTACTCCGCGAGCGCCCCCGCGGTCGAGATGGCCTTGCCGCCCTCGGCCTCGGACATCGCCGCATCAGCCTCGGCGCTGTTGCCCAGCCAGCCGTGCACCCGCTGCGCGATATCGCCGGGGGTCAGACCCAGATCGTGATGGATCTGAGCGCGCGCGGCGTGATCCAGGAACTGCTGCGGCACACCGAGATCGCGGGTGGCCACATCGAGTCCGGCGGCCCGCAGGCGCGCGGAGACCGTACTGCCGATACCGCCGTGCAGACCGCTGTCCTCCAGCGTCACCACCAGGCGGTAGTTCTCGGCCAGCTTCACCACGCTGTCCGAGACCGGGAGCACCCAGCGCGGATCGATGACCGATACCGAAACACCCTCGGCCGCCAGCAGATCCGCGACCTCGAGGGCCAGATCCGCGAAGGCGCCGACGGCGACCAGCAGGACATCACCGCGGGCGGAACGCGCCCCGGAATCCTCGCCGTCGGGCAGGCGCAGCACATCGACACCATCGAACCGCTCGACCGCGGAGATGTCCTGCGAGACAGTGCCCTTCGGGAAGCGGATGGCGGTCGGGCCGTCGCTGATATGCAGCGCCTCCGCCAGTTCCTCGCGCAGGGTGGCGGCATCGCGCGGGGCTGCCACGCGAATACCGGGCACGATGCCGAGCACCGAGAAATCCCACATGCCATTGTGCGACGCGCCGTCGTCACCGGTGATGCCCGCGCGATCGAGCACCAGCGTCACCGGGAGTTTGAGCAGCGCCACATCCATGAGCAGCTGGTCGAAGGCCCGGTTCAGGAAGGTGGAGTAGATCGCCACCACCGGATGCAGACCGCCCAGGGCCATACCGGCCGCGGAGGTCATGGCGTGCTGTTCGGCGATGCCGACGTCGAACATGCGCTCCGGGAAGCGCTTTCCGAACGGCGACAGACCGGTCGGCCCCGGCATGGCCGCGGTGATGGCGACGATATCGTCGCGCTGTTCGGCCTGTTCGATCAGTTCATTGGAGAAGACCGAGGTCCAGGTGGTGCCCGAGGACACGCCGACGGGTTCACCCGTTTCCGGGTCGATGCGGTTGATGGCGTGCATCTGATCGGCCACATGGTCCTCGGCGGGCTTGTAGCCGCGCCCCTTCTGCGTGACCACGTGCACGACCACCGGACCGCCGAAATCCTTGGCGCGCCGCAGCGCGGCCTCCAGCGCCACGGTGTCGTGTCCGTCGACCGGGCCCACATACTTCAGGCCGAGATCGCCGAACAGCTCCTGCGGAGCGACCGCGTCCTTGATGCCGGTCTTGAGCGCGTGCAGCATCGAATAGGCCGAATCCCCCACGCGCGGAATGGACTGCACGATGCGCTTGGTGGCGTCCAGAGCCTGCTCGTAGGCGGGCTCCATGCGCAGCCCCGCCAACCGCTCGGCGAGACCGCCGATGGTCGGCGCGTACGAACGACCGTTGTCATTGACCACCACGACCACCGAACGGTCCTGCCCGGCGGCGATATTGTTCAACGCCTCCCAGCACATACCGCCGGTGAGCGCGCCATCGCCGACGACCGCGACCACATGGCGCTTCTGCCGGGTCAGCGCGAACGCCTTGGCCAGACCGTCCGCATAGGACAGGGAGGCCGAGGCGTGCGAGGACTCGACCCAGTCGTGCGCGCTCTCGGCCCGGCACGGATAGCCGGAGAGGCCGCCGCCCTTGCGTAGCGTGTCGAAACCGTCCTTGCGGCCGGTGAGGATCTTGTGCACGTAGGCCTGATGGCCGGTGTCGAAGATGATCGGGTCTGCCGGCGAATCGAAGATCCGGTGCAGCGCGATGGTCAGCTCCACGACACCGAGGTTCGGTCCGAGGTGCCCGCCGGTGACGGCGACCTTCCGCACCAGGAATTCGCGAATCTCCTCGGCCAATTCGCGCAGCTCCGGTACCGACAGCCGACGCAGATCCTCGGGCATGTCGACCCGGGAAAGCACTCCCACGGCTATTGCTCCCTCCGGATGTCTCCTGTGATTGCAACAGTCTACGGAGACCCGACCGGCCCCCAACGCCAGGAACTGAACTCCACCTGCGACATCCGCAGTAGATGTGAGGCTCCACACACATTACCCGGATACAGTGACCGCGTGGTCCCCCCGATATCGGCCACCGGCGGCCCAGCTCGTGTGTCGCACGGCGTGGTGGCGAGAATCATCGATGAAGTGTACGAATTGTGCAGTTCGGACACCTCGGGTGAGCTCGCCGACTACATACCGGAACTCGCAGCGGTACAACCGGATTCATTCGGCATCTGCCTGGCGACGGCCGACGGCCAGATATACGGCAGCGGAGACCTGGACACCTGCTTCACCATTCAGTCGATCTCCAAACCCTTCACCTACGCCCTGGCATTGGCCGATCGCGGACCCGCCGCCGTGGCGCAGCGCATCGATGTCGAGCCCACCGGGGAACCGTTCAACGAAATCAGTCTGGACCCCAAGACACAGCGGCCCCGCAACCCGATGATCAATGCCGGAGCCATTGCCGCCGCCGCACTCGTGAACGGCCTTGACGCGGGCGACCGGTTCGCTCGGATACAACGCAGCTACAGCCGATTCGCCGGGCGTGAGCTTCGACTCAATGAAGCCGTCTACGCCTCCGAGGCCCGCACCGGATTCCGCAACAGGGCCATCGGATATCTGCTGCGCGGCGCGGGAATCATCGACGGTGATCCCGATGAAGCGGTCGACCGATACTTCCGGCAATGCTCCATCGACGTCACCTGCCGTGATCTGGCGATGATGGCGGCGACCCTGGCCAACAACGGCGTGAATCCCCTGACGCACGAACGCGCACTGTCGCGGCCACTGGTCGAACAGGTGCTCAGCGTCATGACCACCTGCGGTATGTACGACGCCGCCGGAGACTGGGTGACCACGGTCGGACTGCCCGCCAAAAGCGGTGTGGGCGGCGGGATTCTGGCTGTGCTGCCGGGACAGATCGGTATCGCCGTCTACTCACCGCGATTGGACGCGCACGGCAGCAGCGTGCGCGGGGTCAAGGCGTGCCGGGAGCTGTCGCACCGACTCGGACTGCACTTCCTGCACGTGACCCGGGCCGCGCACACCGCGATCCGCACCGCCTACACCGTCGCCGAGGCTCCCTCGCGACTGCGGCGCGATGCCGATGAACTCGCGGTACTGCGCGAATGGGGTGAGCGCGCACAGATATTCGAACTGCACGGCGATCTGCTGTTCGCGGGCGCGGAATCCACCGTGCGCGCGGTCGAGGCGGCCTCGGCCGCCGAATCGCTCGACGCGCTCGTGCTGGATCTGCGCGAAGTCGCCGATGTGAGTGAGATCGCCGTGCGCATGCTCGGCGATCTGCAAGCCGAACTCGCCGCCGCCGGATGCCGGGTGGCACTGGTGGATCCGGACGCCAAACTCGGACATATGGAGTCGAGTCTGGATCCGGCCGATCCGCGCGGACGGGTCTTCGCCGACCGCGACAGCGCCACCGAATGGTGCGAACAACTCATTATCGACAAATACCGCCCGGAGGATTGCACGCCCTCGGCGGCGCTGCGCATCGATCAGCATCCCGCGCTGGCGGATCTGCCCGATGAGGAAAGGCAGCGGCTGGCCAAGGAATTCGAGATACGGACCATCGCGCGCGGGGAACGCATCGTGGCACGCGACAGCCCGCGCGCCGGATTGTTCCTGATTCTCGACGGGCGCGTGCGCGTGAGTTTCGAGGATCGCGACGGCAGGCGGCATCGACTCATCTCGCTCTCCCCCGGAATGTCTTTCGGTGAGATCTCGCTCCTGACCGGAGTGCGGTTCAGCAATGACATCTACGCGGAGAACACCGTCCGCCTGGCGGTGCTGTCGCCGGACAAATTCGATGAGCTGACCCGGCAGGCCCCCGAGGTGAAATTGGCGCTGCTGGAACGCCTGGCCACCGCCGCCTACGCCCAGGCCGATGCGGCGGTGCGGGCGCTGGCCGCACACGGCGGGGTGTGACCAGCGCGCCGCGATCGGGGCAAACGCGGGCGTGGGTAGCATCGGGATCGCCTTGCCGGCCAACCAGGAGGACGCCGCCGTGACCAGCACCGGAATCGACACCGGCAGTATTACGATCTACGGCTCCGGAAGTGCCACCGGCACACCGGATCTCATGCGGGTGACAATGTCGGTCGAGACCAGGGCCGAGACCGTCGCGCTCGCGTACGCGGCCGCCGGGGAGCGCTCGGCCGCGCTTATCGAGTCGCTGCGCGGGGATGGGGTGCCGGGGCGGGACATCTCGACCAGCGGGCTGTCGGTGCGCACCGACACGGTATGGACCGAGGCCAATCGAGAGCAGGTCGTCGGCTATGTGGCGAGCACCTCGCTGACTGTGACACTGCGCGATATCGCCGCACCGGAGAAAAGTGATGCGAACAGCGGACCGGCCGCGGTGATCGCGCACGCGGTCGACGCGGGTGGCGACGATGTACGACTCGGTGGCCTGTCGCTGACGGTGAGCGAACCCGAATCGCTGCTCACCCGGGCCCGCGACGCCGCCTGGGATCACGCGCTCGACAAGGCCGAGCAGTACGCGCGCCGCGCGGGCCGCCGACTCGGACCGGTACTGGAGATCACCGAGGACATCTCGGGACCGTCGATTCCCATGCCGCGCATAGCCTTCGCCGCCGCCAAGAGCGATATGGGCGGCGCCCCACCGGTTCCCGTCGAACTCGGGGAGAGCGAACTCTCCGCCTCGATCAAGGTGACCTGGCAGCTGGGCTGAGGCTCAGAACTCGATCTGCGCCAGCAGGGTCGCCGCGCGGATGGCGGTGAGCTGGATGCGGAAGCGGGTGGCGTCGGCGCGGGTGCGGTGCGGGTAGGGGTTCGGCGAGGTCAGCAGGCGCAGGTCCCGCAGTAGCCGGGTGCCCTCGCGGACCGACAGGCGCGCGGTGTCGATGAGGTGACGAACGTTCTTGGCGCTATCCAGCTCCTGGGTGCCCGCCGCGTAGGCGGTGAGGTGGTCCAGGGAAGCGCTGAGGTATTCCTCGCAGGCGGTGTAATCACGTCGCGACCACGCGCGGGTGGCCTGTTGGAGCTGCTCCAAAGGGGTTTGCTGACTGCGTAATTCGAGTTCGGTCTCGATCAGGGCCAATTGCTCGGCCAGGGCGACGGGCAGGCGCGAGGTGGGTCTGAGGCGACAGCGGACGGTGTCCTCCGCCGCTGTGCCGCTGATCTTTTCGAGGCGGAGCTGATAGCCGTCCAGCAGCAGGGCCGCGCGCAGGGTGGTGAGCCAGGGCGGAAGTTGTCCGCGCTCCGGGGATTCCCCGCGCAGGAACTTCTGGGTGGTGACCTCGACCAGATTCAGCAGCGCCTGATCGGCGTCGGCATTACCGGCCAGCGCCGCCATCCGCGCGCCGTAGACGGGGGTGACCAGCCGCCCCCAGTAGCTGTCGCTGTTGACCCACATCTCGACCGTGTACTCGGGGCGTTTGAGGTCGACGCTCAGGAGCAGTCCCTCGAGCGAGTAGAACTTGGCCTGATCGCCATAGATCAGTTCCACCACCGCCGCGAGGGTCGGGTCGGACAGCGTAGTCATGACGGCTATCTTGGCGGACACCCCGCGGGCCGCGCAGCACGGCCCGCTTCCCACGGGCAAACGGAGATAGATTCCGCCGCAATACGATCCGGGTCAGCGCTCCAGCAGCGCGACGCATTCCACGTGGTGGGTGCCGGGAAAGGCATCGAAAACCCGCAGGGCCGACGGCTGATAACCGGCGGTGCGGTACAGGCCCAGATCGCGGGCGAAAGCCGCTGGATCACAACCGATATGGACGATCCGGCGCGGGCCGCGCTCACCCAGCGCGGCGATGACCTCTTTACCCGCGCCCGCGCGGGGCGGGTCCAGGACCACCACATCCGGTGCGGTATCGGCCTGTTCGACGATCCAGCGCTCGACGCGTTCGGCCCGCAGCTGCACCCACGGCAGATCCCGCAGCGACGCTTTACCTTCGGTGACGGCCGAGCGCGCGAACTCGACGGCGTGCACCGCGCCGGTCGCGCCGACCCGCTCACCCAGTCCGGCGGCGAAGACGCCGACACCGCTGTAGAGATCCCACGCCAGCGCACCGGGGGCGGCATCGGCCCACTCCCCCACCACATCCGAATAGCATTGCGCGGCACCGTAATGCGGCTGCCAGAAACCGGTGGCCGAGACCTCGAAGCGACGACCGGAGACATACTGCACGGCCCGGCCGCTACCGTCGATCAGTCGCTCCGCACGCGGACCGGCCGCCGCGGCGCGACGCGCGGCCGCACTACTGCGATCACTGCCGCGGCCGCCGCCCTGACGGCCACCGCGATGGCGTTCACCCCGGCTGTTCGCCCCGCGAGCGTTGCGATCACCCTTCTCGGACTCGACCGGAGCCAATTCGATCAGGTGGCGCATACCGTCACCATCCACGGCCACAACCAGATCCGCGCCCGGAGTCCACTCGCGATCGGCGATACCCTCCACGGCCCCGGCCATCGGCTGCGGACAGCGCAGATCCGGAATCACCTCGGTACTGCGATAGCGGTGCACCCCGGCCCGCCCGTTCGCATCCACCACCAGGCGCACCCGAGAACGCCATCCGGCCGTATAAGACTGCGGGACAATCTCGTTCACGGCACCGGCGGCGAATTCGCGCACCCGCCCGGCGGCAATGCCTCGCACACCGCCCAATGCACCGGGCATGGCTCCGATCCGGGCGAGCTCACCCTCGGTCATTCCGGCCGTGGCGACGCCGGAGACGGGGGCCGCCGCACCGTAGGTCGGAGCCGCGATGGCCTCGACCTCGAAGTCGGTCTCCCAGTTCGCGAGTCGGCGCAGCTGCTCGGCTACCACGGCCGCCTTCAGGGCGCGCTGACCCTGCGGGCTCGCATGGGAGAAGTCACAGCAGCCCGCGCCGCCGGGCCCGGAGACCGGGCAGGTCGGGTCGATGCGGTCGTCCGACGCCTCCAGGATTTCGATGGCGTCGGCACGGCAGAAGCTTCCGCCGCGATCCTCGGTCACCCGGGCGCGCACCAGCTCACCCGGCAGCCCGTGCCGCACGAACAGCACCCGGCCCTCATGCCGGGCCACACAGAATCCGCCGTGTCCGGGCGGGCCGAGGCGAACCTCGAAAACCTCACCGCGCCAATCCTCGCCACTGCTCACAGGTCGTCTCCGTATCCGCGCCGCACCGAACCGGGGGCACTGACCTCGCGCCCGGCACGCGCCTTGGCCGAGGAGGTGAGCTGCCACGGCACCGAGGTCACCATGACGCCGGGCTCGAACAGCAGGCGGCCCTTCAGGCGCAGCGCACTCTGGTTGTGCAGCAACTGTTCCCACCAGTGGCCGACCACGTATTCGGGGATGAACACGGTCACCACATCGCGCGGGGAATCCCGGCGCACCCGTTTCACGTAATCCATCACCGGCTTGGTGATCTCGCGGTACGGCGATTCGATCACCTTGAGCGGCACCGAGATATCGCTGCGCTCCCACTCCCGTACCAGCGCGCGGGTATCGGGTTCATCGACATTGACGGTGATCGCCTCGATCGTGTCGGGCCGGGTGGCACGCGCGTACGCGATGGCCCGTTTGGTGGGCAGATGGAGTTTGGAGACCAGCACGATCGAGTGCGTGCGACTGGGCAGCACACCGTCCCATTCGGTCTCGTCGAGTTCGCGCGACACCGTGTCGTAGTGGCGGCGAATGAGTTTCATCAAACCGAAGATGGCGGCCATGGTGACGATGGCGATCCACGCGCCCGCCAGGAACTTGGTCACCAGCACGATCACCAGCACGGTCGCGGTCAGAGTGAGGCCGATGGCATTGATCACCCGCGAACGCTTCATCCGCGAACGCTGCGCCGGATCGGTCTCGGTGCGCAGCAGCCGCGTCCAATGCCGCAGCATGCCGGTCTGGCTCAGCACGAACGAGACGAACACGCCCACGATGTACAGCTGGATGAGCTTGGTCACCTCGGCGCCGAAGAACACCACGAACGCGATGGCCGCGCCGGCGAGGAAAATAATGCCGTTGCTGAACGCCAGCCGATCACCGCGGGTGTGCAGCTGCCGCGGCAGGAAGCGGTCCTGCGCCAGAATCGAGCCCAGCACCGGGAAACCGTTGAACGCGGTATTGGCCGCCAGCACCAGGATCAGCGCGGTGACGATGGTGACGAAGTAGAAGCCCGCCGGGAAGCCGTGGAACACCGCGCCCGCCAACTGCGCGACCAGGGTCTTCTGCTCGTATCCGGCCGGTGCGCCGATCAGATCGGAGGTGCTGTGCGCGTAGACCACGCCCACCTTCTGCGTGAGCACGATCATGCCCAGGAACATGGTGATCGCGATACCGCCGAGCAACAGCAGCGTGGTCGCGGCATTGCGCGACTTGGGTTTGCGGAAGGCGGGCACGCCATTGCTGATGGCCTCCACACCGGTGAGCGCGGCACAGCCGGAGGAGAACGCGCGCGCGATCAGGAACACCAGTGGAACACCGAGCAGATGCTCCTCCTCCGCCTTGAGGCCGAATCCGTACGACTCCGCGTGCACCTGATCACCCAGCACGCCGATCCGGAAGAAACCCCAGATCAGCATGACGAACATGCCGATCATGAAGGCGTACACCGGAATGGCGAACAGCGATCCGGATTCCCGGACGCCGCGCAGATTCATGGCGGTCAGAATCACAATCGCCGCCACCGCGAACAGCACCTTGTGCGTGGAGACGAACGGCACCGCCGAACCGATATTCGAGGCCGCCGAGGAAATCGACACCGCCACGGTGAGCACATAATCCACCAGCAGCGCACTGCCCACCGTCAGGCCCGCGGTAGGCCCCAGATTCACCGTGGCGACCTCGTAATCGCCGCCGCCGGACGGATAGGCGTGCACGTTCTGCCGATAGCTGGCAACCACCACCGCCATCACCAGCGCGACGGCCAGGCCCACCCACGGCGCGTACGCGTAGGCGGAGAGCCCGGCCACGGACAGCACCAGGAAGATCTCCTCCGGCGCGTATGCCACCGATGACAAAGCATCGGAGGCGAAGACCGGGAGCGCGATTCGTTTGGGCAGCAGGGTATGCCCCAGGGAATCGCTACGGAATGGGCGGCCAACCAGCATGCGTTTGGCGGCCGTCGTCAACTTCGACACTTTGGTGAGCATAAGGGAGTGCGGGGCGGGTCGCGTCCACGGCGCGGCAGAGTGCGGTCGCGGACCGTACTGTTGCGCGTGAACACTGTGAGCGCGGTCGCCACCCGTCGCTTCACGGTGTGAGCTTTTCCGGTTCCGGTTTGAATACCGACCCGAGGGGGAAAGTGCCTCGGGAAAAACTCGAGCGGTACGGTTGCCCTCCGAAGCAACAGACCGCACACCACGGTTTTCGGGAATGGGGTTCGCACGGTGTACGTAGTGATCATGGGGTGTGGCCGAGTGGGCTCCTCACTCGCGCGCGCCCTGGTCCGCATCGGCCACGAGGTCGCGGTGATCGACCAGAATTCGAGCGCCTTCCTCCGTCTCGGCCGTGATTTCCCCGGATTGTGCATTACCGGCGTGGGATTCGACCGGGATATCTTGACCCGCGCGGGAATCGAACGGGCGGGCGCGTTCGCGGCCGTCTCCTCCGGCGACAACTCCAACATCATCTCCGCGCGCGTGGCCCGCGAAACCTTCGGGATCGAGCGCGTGGTCGCCCGCATCTACGACGCCAAACGCGCGGCCGTCTACGAGCGCCTGGGCATTCCGACCATCGCCACCGTGCCCTGGACCACCGACCGGTTCCTGCGCACGCTGGTCGCCGATCAATCCACCACCACCTGGCGCGATCCCACCGGCACCGTCGCGGTCACCGAGATCCCGCTGCACGAGGAGTGGTACGGCCGCACCGTGCAGTCCCTGGAGAGCGCCACCGGCGCGCGCGTGGCCTTCCTCATCCGCTTCGGGCAGGGCATGCTGCCCAACTCCAAGACCATGCTGCAGGCCGACGACATGATCTACATCGCCGCCACCTCGGGCAGTGTCGGTGAAGCCGTCGCCCTGGCCGGTAACCCACCCGCGAGCGAGGATTAGTCATGAAGGTAGCCATTGCGGGCGCGGGGGCCGTGGGCCGATCCATCGCCCAGGAGCTATTGCGCGGCGGCCACCAGGTCATGCTGCTGGAGCGCCGCCTCGATCACATCGATCCGACCAGCGCGCCCACCGCGGTCTGGACGCACGCCGATGCCTGCGAGCTCGAGACGCTCGAAGAGGCCGGGCTGGAATCCTATGACGTGGTCATCGCCGCCACCGGCGACGACAAGGTGAATCTGGTGTTCGCACTGCTCGCCAAGACCGAATTCGGGGTGGGGCGAGTGGTCGCACGGGTGAACGATCCGCGCAATGAATGGCTCTTCGATTCGTCGTGGGGAGTGGACGTGGCCGTCTCGACACCGCGACTACTGGCCTCACTGGTCGAGGAGGCCGTCTCGGTGGGTGATCTGGTGCGGCTGATGACCCTGCGCCAGGGCCAGGCCAATCTGGTGGAAATCACCCTGCCCACCGATACACCGTTGGCGGGCAAGGCCGTTCGCACTCTGAAGCTGCCGCGCGACGCCGCGCTGGTCACCATTCTGCGCGGCGGCCGGGTCATCGTGCCGCAGGGCGACGACCCGCTCGAGGGTGAGGACGAACTGCTGTTCGTCGCATCCGTGGAAGCCGAGGACGATCTTCGGAAAGCCCTCGGCGTCAACGGTTTCGGCACCCCGGTCGGCGTAACCGCCTGATATCGCCCGCCGGGTGCCGTCCCGGTCTACGACGCCGCCCGGAGTTCGGCGCGCAGCTTGTTGAGCGCGCGATGCTGCATCACCCGCACCACGCCCGGACTGGTGCCGATGGCCTCCGCGGTCTGCGCCGCGGTCCAGCCCAGCACGATGCGCATGACCAGCACCTCACGATGGGTCGGGGCCAGCACCTTCATGAGTTCCCTTGTCGCGGCCCGCGTTTCGGATTGCATGGCGCGCTCCTCCGGACCCGCCTCGTTCATCGGCTCGTCCGGGAACTCCGCCACCGGATACGCCGGATGCAGTTGCGCCCGCCGGAACGCGTCGGCGACCTTGTTGGCCGAGATGCCGTACACGAACGCCAGGAACGACTTGCCCTGATCGCGGTAGCGCGGAATGGCCTGCACGGTGGCCAGGCAGATCTCCTGTGCCACATCGTCCGCGGTCACGTGCAGATGTCCCGCACCGCCCATACGGGCCGCGCAGTAGCGCCGCACCAGCGGGTACACGATCTTGAGGATCTCGGTGACCGCGGCGCGGTCGCCCGCGGCGGCCGGTTCGATCAACTTCTCCAGTTCGGCTGCGGCGCGCCGGGATTCCGATGTCGCCGCGCTGTTGGTCTTGGTTCCCCGCCCCGCCGAATGCCTGCGTGCGGCGGCCGTCGTCTGCACCGCGGTCCCGAGCCCCTCGCCACGGTCCTGCTGTGCCACTGCCTTGCCGTCGGTGTTCAACTCCCGGATCCTTTCGCCGTATCGTTCATAACGATCCTGCGATGATCGGGGCCGTCGAAATAGGCACCCCAGGGGTGGGGTGGGCACCCCCTTTACGTGCCAGATCCGCCCGAAGGTGTTGCGCGACGAGCGGTTAGCGCGATAAGGCGCTGGTAGAGGTCAGTTACGCGCGGAATCGGCGGAATCGGCCGAGTCAGGAGACTTCGCTGCCTTCGCGGTGGAAACGGGCAGATGCCCGGCCTTGCGCACCGCCCACACCGTGACCACCAGGGCCACCGCCGTCAACGGCCAGCCCATAGCCAGCCGCGCCACCGCCAGCAGACCCGTGCTGTTGGAGTCGTAGAGATGGTTCTGCACCAGATAGCGGGCGCCGAACACCACCGCCCACACCACGGTCGCCAGATCGTAGAGGCGCATTGCCCTGCGATCCGAACGCCATTGCGTGCCATGGCCGTTCAGCACACCCCAGATGACACCCGCCAGCGGCCAGCGCACCACCAGAGACACCAGGAACGCGCCCGCGTACACCAGGCTGGCGTAGATGCCGAACAGGAAGAAGCCCTTGGCCTCACCCATGCGGTAGGCGATGAACGCGCAGACGCCCACGCCCAGGAACCCGGAGATCGCGGGCTGAATCGGACCGCGGCGCACCAGCCGCCAGACCAGAATCGCGGTGGCCACACCCAGGGCCGCCCAGATGGCGGCGGTGAGCCCGCGCAGCGAATTCACCGGCACGAAGACCAGCACCGGCAGCGAGGAGTAGATCAGGCCGCTGAAACCGCCGAGCTGCTCGAGCAGGGTCTGCTCGACCTCTTCCTCGTGCAGCTCCTCCAGCTCCTCGCGCAGGCCGTGCGGCTGCTGGACCTCGTACTGCTCGGTCACGGCCCCGGCGATCTCGGCCTCACGCGCGGTGAGTTCGCCCGCGAAGACGTCCTCCAGCTCGCGAGGGTCACCGGTGGGCGCACGGCCCTCGTCATTGCTGCTGGCAGGTATCGGCATAGGTGTCAGGAGTTCCCGCGAAGTTCGTAGTAGGGGTTGAAAATGACCTTGCCGCCGTCACGTTCGCCGACCCGGCCGCGGACCAGGATACGACGCCCCGGCTCGATACCCGGGATGCGCCGCCTGCCGATGAACACCAGGTTCACACTGTCGGTGCCGTCGAAGAACTCGGCCTCCACCTCGGCCCCGCCCGACTTCGGACAGGCTTCGACGCTGCGCAGCCGACCCAGCATGGTGACCTCTTCGCCACGACGGCACTCCGATGCGTGACACGCACCCGACGCTTCGGAGGTCTCGGCGAGTTCCTCGGCATCCAAACGATCCAGATCTTCCGTCAGGCGTCGGCTGAGTCGCCGGAAATAGCCTGAAGGGAAGTCCTTTCCACCCGAGGATGGCATCTCGCACGCTCTCCTGTAGAGCCAATACGGCGTGGGTCGCACGTCGTTCTTCTGTTTCCACTTACCCGGGGGTTACCCCCTGGCCGCGGACGTACACCGCCACTGTAGAGGGGACCGCCCCCACCCGCCACGCGCGCCCGGCCCAGTACGCTCGCCGGGTGCCAGATCTACCACATCCGGCGGTCGCCGTCGCCCTGCCCGGAACCGGCTCCGATGCCCACTTCGCCCGCCGGGCCTTCGGATCCGCCTGTGCCGCACTGGATATCCCCTTCCATCCGGTGAATCCGGACCCGCGACGGGTGATCGAGAGCTATCACGCCGCACTCGACGCCGCGGCGCGCTCGGGGCCGGTGCTCATCGCGGGCATCTCACTCGGCGCGGCGGTGGCCGTGGAGTGGGCGGCGCGACACCCCGAATCGGTGTACGGCGTGATCGCTGCCCTGCCCGCCTGGACCGGCGCGGACACCACCGGCTGCCCGGCCGCGCTGAGCGCGGCGGCCACCGCCGCGGCCCTGCGCGCGGACGGCATCGACGCCGTCATCGAGGTGATGCGCGCCTCCAGCCCGGCATGGCTGGGCGCAGCCCTCACCCGTTCGTGGCGCTCGCAGTGGCCGGACCTGCCCTCGGCGCTGGAAGAGGCCGCTGCCTACCGCTGGCCGGACGCGGACCTGTTGAGCGGCATCACAGTTCCGGTCTCCCTCGTCGGCGCGACCGACGATCCGGTGCACCCCATCGCGGTCGCCGCACACTGGGCCGATCTGATTCCGGACAGCGATCTACACCACATCACCCTCGACGAACTCGGTTCGGACCCGGCCATTCTCGGCGCACGCGGTGTCCGGACCCTGGTTCCCCGCCGCATCGCGACGCCCTGACACCCGAGGTGGACCGTCCCACACATCACAACGGCCTCCGCCCATCTCGTTTCGCCGAGGTGTGCGAAGGCCGTCTCGGTTCCGACTACTGAAGGCCCAGCTGCTGCATGGCCGAACCCTCCGCGCCGCGGCGCGGTTCGGTGTCCGGCTGCGGGATTCCGGGCTGCGGACCGCCCTGGAGAGCGGCGAGCTGTGCGGCCACGGCCTGCTGCTGCGCGGCCAGCTGCTGCTGGTGCGCGGCGGCTAGCTGATCCGCCAGCTCCTGGGGTAGGACCACCGGCAGCGGTTCGCGCACCGGCAGCGGCTCGTCACCGCGGCGCACGATGGTCTCGCTCATGATGGCGCGCGCGGCGGCCACCAGCGGGGTGCTCTCGGCGGCGGAACCGGAGGGACCGGCCGCGACCAGGCGCACCATCCAGCGATGCCCGTCCACGCCGATGAAGCGCAGATCCGCGCCCTCGGTGACCGCGTGCAGTTCCCGGCCCCACGGACCGTTCTGCACCGACACCTGCGCGCCGTCCTTACGCAGCGTCTCGGCGAGATCGGCCGCGACCGCGCGCCATTGGCCCGCGGACTTGGGCGCGGCGTACGCGGCCACGGTGATCCGGCCGTGCTCGGTGGCCAGGTGCACCGCCTGCGGGGTGCCGTCCGGGGTCATCTCGACCTGCAACTGCCCGCCCGGCGGAACCGGCACGATGACCGATCCCAGATCCAGGCGCTGATCGGCGACATTCTCGAGCTGGTCGACGACATCCTCGTAGTTGTACGGGCCGACCTTGGAACCGCGCTCGGGCACCCGGAACGAATCGGTGTCGAATTCCGGATCGGTCGCCGCGGTGTACGCGGGTGCGTCGTAGCCCTCGGCTTCGTATTCGATGTCGACGTCACCGTATTCGTCGTATTCGGTGTACTCGTCGGCGAACCGGGTGTCGTCCGCGTCACCCTTTTTCTTCTTGCGTCCGAACATCGTCAGGCCTCCTTACCGGCTCTATCCGCCCCGCCGGACTGTGCGACCAGGCTGGCGTGCCCACCGCTCGATCCGTATCCTCCTGCGCCCCGCTCGGTTTCGTCGAGCGTGGTCACCTCCGTGAAGTCGACCAGCTCGACCCGCTGCACCAGCAGCTGAGCGATGCGGTCACCGCGCCGGAGCTCGATGGGAGTACGCAGATCATGATTGATCAGGCACACCTTGATCTCACCGCGGTACCCGGCGTCGACCGTGCCGGGGGTGTTGACGACCGAAAGGCCGTGCTTGGCGGCCAGTCCGGATCTCGGATGGATCAGACCGACCGTGCCGATCGGGAGCGCGATCGCGATGCCGGTACCGACCAGCACCCGCTCCCCCGGTTCGATGATGACGTCCTCGGTGGTGCACAGGTCCACCCCGGCATCGCCCTCATGAGCGCGCGTGGGTACGGGCATGCCGGCATCGAGCCGCAGCAGGGGAATAGGAGGAATTCCGGTCACGTCGGCCGAGCCTACGCGTTCACCCCCGCGGTCATTGACCTAGTCTGAGGTCGTGTCCGACCAGCCCCCTCAGGTGACCATGGAACCTCAGCAGCAGACCACGCCCCTCTACTCCGAGCGCCTGTGGGTGCCGCTGTGGTGGTGGCCCGTCGGATTGGCCGTGACCGGCCTGCTGGCAGCCGAAATCCACATGGGCGCACCGGGTATCCGGGCGTGGCTACCGTATGTGCTGCTGTTCCCCATCCCCGTCTGGGTGCTGCTGTGGATGTCGCGGCACCGGGTCGAAGTGACCCGCGACGCGGACGGAACCCCCGAATTGCGAATCGACACCGCCCATCTCCCGGCCACTTTCGTGGCGCGTGCGGCGGGGGTGCCGACCAGTGCGAAGAGCGCGGCCCTGGGTCGACAGCTCGATCCGGCCGCTTATGTGCAGCACCGCGCCTGGATCGGCCCGATGCTCCTGTTGGTACTCGACGACCCGGACGACCCGACACCGTACTGGTTGATCAGTACGCGCCGGCCCGAACGAATCCTCGAGGCTTTGGGCGTGCAGAGCGCCGCCTAGCGGTGCACTGAAAACCCAAGACGTCCTTGCCGCGCTCGGCGAACCGAGCGCGGGCTGACGGATACTTCCTGTTCAGGGCTGTGTGACCAGGATCAGGCCGCGCAGTCCATGCAAATCAGCTGCCCGCCGGCCTCATTGGCCAGCCGGCTGCGGTGGTGCACCAGGAAGCAGCTGGAACAGGTGAACTCATCGGCCTGCTTCGGGATGACCCGAACCGAGAGCACCTCCTCCGAAAGATCCGCGCCGGGAAGCTCGAACGACTCCGCGGTATCGGATTCGTCGATATCCACGACGGCGGACGCGGCCTCGTTGCGACGAGCCTTCAGCTCCTCGAGCGAGTCCTCCGACACTTCGTCGGTTTCGCTACGCCTCGGTGCGTCATAGTCGGTTGCCATGTCGTCTTCCCCTCGTCCTTACTCCGTATATCCCGGACCGGCTCGTTCCGGAACGGATTCCCGCAGGAATCCGGCCGGGGTTCACCGCCCCGCCCGTGGTGTACGCCACACGTACACCGGTCACCGACCTGGCCGGATACTCCTGGTCCGTACCTGATCGCGCTCGGTCAACGCAGGACATGCCCTTGTTGTTCCCGAAATCGAACCCCCCGATTCAACCCGGGCGATACGATCTGGGCCGCCAGACAATAGCGGACCCCGGCACAAAAGTCGCAATCAAAACACGCGTGACTCGAAACTGAGGGTCAATCGTCACCGACCAGGGAACGGACCGAGACCTTGGCGCGGCTTCCCGAGACCTGACGGGGACATACCGGGGCATCGGACACGACGCGCGTCAGGGACCTTGCACACAACGCGCTCCGGCTTTTCGTAGAGTGTGCCTGTGGTTTCACTGATCACCCAAGGCAATTCGACCGACCCCGAGGGGCGGCCCTTCATTCGGCGACGCTGGGAGCCGTGGGCAGCCATGGTGGGCGTCATCGCCGTGATCTGCGTCGGTGTGTGGTTCAAGGCACTGACGACGACCGAGGCCGATCCCGGCGCGATGGCATGCAATTCGCCCAGTCCAGCCTCCAGTACCACCGCGCCCGCGGCCGCCCCGCTGGGGCAGCGGGTGGGGCAATCACGGCTGCGTGATGTGGAACCGGTGGCGCTGGCACAGTCCAAGGTGCGCGTGTTCAATGCCAACGGCCAGCGCGGACAGGCCGCGCATGTGGCCTCCGAACTGGGCGATCTCGGTTTCGCCAGCGCACCGGACGTGCAGGTCGGCAATGATCCGGTCTACGTGAACGGTGATCTGGAGTGCACCGGGCAGATTCGGTTCGGCGTGAACGGACGGCCCGCCGCGGCGGCCGTGCAATTGGTCGCGCCGTGCGCGGAACTCATCGAGGATCAGCGCACCGACGAGACCGTGGATTTCGTGCTCGGCTCGCTGTTCCGCGATATCCGGCCGAGCACCGACGCGGAGGAGGTGTTGCGTTCGCTGAAGAATCCGGTGCCGGGCACCACACCCGCCATCGACCCCAAACTATTGGACGCCGCACGACACTCCAAGTGCTGAGTCTTCTGCCCTCCGCTTCGCTGCGGGCGGGTTCACGGCCCTGAAGTGCTGAATCTTCTGCCCTCCGCTTCGCTGCGGGCGGGTTCACGGCCCTGAAGTCCCGGTTCTTCCCTCCCTCCGCTCCTCCGCTGCGCTCCCCCGCTCCACTCAGTCCAGAACCGGGACGGCCGTGAACCAATAGGGTTGTGCCGGTGCCACTTTCCGCTAATCGCCGCGTCCGTTCGGACGTGGCGATTCTTCTTTTCTCTTTTTTCCGGGGGGCGGGGGTGTTCAGTGGGCTGGAGCTAGACCGGGATAGGGGTGGTGACACCGATGCGGTCCAGCAGGACCGACAATTCGGCGGCGATGCCGGGGGCGGCGGCGACCACCAACTCCCCCGCGGTGCCCGATGCGGTCGGTGCGGGCAGGGTCAGTACCGCACCCGCCTCGGCGGCGATGAGCGCGCCCGCGGCCCAATCCCAGAGGTTCAGGCCGTGCTCGTAGTGCGCGTCCACCCGGCCCTCGGCGACCATGCACAAATCCAGTGCGGCCGAACCGAGTCGGCGGATGTCGCGAATCTCGGGCAACAGTTCGGCGATGAGTTCGCCCTGCCGGGCACGGCGTTTGGGGGCGTAGGCGAAGCCGGTGGCGACCAGAGCCATGGCGACCGAGTCGACGGCATTGCAGCGCAAGGGAATCGGCTGCCGGTCCGGGTCTCCCCATGCGCCGAAGGCGCTGCGATGCGCGCCCTGACCGAGCCCGGCGCTGTAGGTGACCTCGTGCACGACATCGGCGACGGCCCCGGCGACGGATCTGCCGTCGCGCACCGCCGCCACCGAGACCGAGTACGCCGGGATTCCGTAGACGAAGTTCACCGTCCCGTCGATGGGATCCACGACCCACTGGACGGCCTCCGGAAGGTCCGTCAGCGTCCCCCCGTCCTCCTCCCCTACCACCAGGTCCCCCGGGCGGAGTTCGGCGGCCAGGCGGCGGACCAGGGCCTCGGTTTCGGTATCGACGATGGTGACCGGGTCGGTGGGGGTGCTCTTGGACTGCACGGCCTCGTCCTCTACCGTGCCCGGGCCGAAGACCTGGGGGCGGCGGGCGCGCACGTGCGCGGCGGCGGTTTCGGCCAGATGTACCGCTATGCGGCGAAGTTCGGCGATGTCGGTCCCGTCGGTGGTCGCGGTGGTGTTCGATGCGGTGGAGGTGAAATCGGATTCCGGCACGATTCCCATCGCAGCACAGATCCGGCACACCTCGCATTAGGCTTGTCACGCACGACACAGCTCCTCGGCCGTTCCGGGCCGGGTGACGGGCGTGCGGATTCATTCGCCGGAGCCGGTATCGTGCCGCGCGCCGGGATTCACCGGCAGCACTGGGAGAACGAGGAGTCGTCATGTCCGCTCGGGGGCACGGGTTCGGGATCGACATCGGTGGTAGCGGCGTCAAGGGCGCCGAGGTCGATCTGGCCACCGGCGAGCTGGTGCGCGAACGCATCAAGATCCCGACACCGCACCCGTCCACACCCAATGCCGTGGCCGAGGCGGCGGCGAAGGTGGTGGCGCAGTCCGGCTGGGAGGGTCCGGTCGGCCTCACCCTGCCGAGCGTGATCATCGGCGGGGTGGTGCGCACGGCCGCCAATATCGACAAGTCCTGGATCGGCACCGATGCGCGCGCACTGTTCTCGGTGGCGCTGGGCGGGCGGGAGGTGACGGTGCTCAATGACGCCGACGCCGCCGGACTCGCCGAGGACCGCTACGGCGCGGCAAAAGATCTCAGCGGTTCGGTAATGCTGCTCACCTTCGGCACGGGCATCGGATCGGCCGTGATGTACAACGGTGTGCTGGTCCCGAACACCGAACTCGGGCATATCGAGGTCGACGGCAAGGAGGCCGAGCACCGCGCCGCCGCGTCCATCAAGGATCGCGATGGGCTCAGCTACGCCGAATGGGCCGCCGAGGTGAGTAAGGTGCTGGTCACGCTGGAGAATCTGTTCTGGCCGAACGTGTTCGTGGCGGGTGGCGGCATCAGCCGTGACTACGCCGAATGGATTCCCCTGCTGACCAACAGAACACCCGTCGTGGCAGCCGATTTGAAGAACACCGCGGGCATTGTCGGAGCGGCAATGGCCGTGTCTGCCGGTATCGCGCCGTAAGCAGGCTGGTTCGATCGTTACAATGGAACAACATCCGGCGGTGCGCCGGTGAAACCAACCCGGCATGCGCGCCGGTTATCCCCCGACAGACCGCTCCGCCGGATCACCACTCTGGCGTGACGCCGCACGAGACCGTCACGAAAGGGCGTACGTGGTAGCCACGAATACCCGAGAGACCGCCGAATCGGCCGACGAAGCCGACTCCGCAGACACCACCGCAGCACGGCCGGTCAAGAAGGCTGCCGCCAAGAAAGCACCGGCCAAAAAGGTCGCTGCCAAAAAGGCTCCCGCCAAAAAGGCCGCCGCGAAGAAGGCTCCCGCCAAAAAGGCGGCTGCCAAGAAGGCCGGGAGCAAGGCCGAGGGCGCCGAGGGCGAAGCCGATGTGGTCGGCGACGACGACGTCGAGCTCGACGATCTCGGTGACCTGGAGGTCGATGAGACCGATCTGGTCGAAGTAGACCTCACCGACGACGATGCCGACGAGGAGGCCGAGGCCGCTCCGGCGGGCGAGGAAGCCGAAGAGGCCGAGGAGCCCACCGAGAAGGACAAGGCCTCGGGCGATTTCGTCTGGGACGAGGAGGAGTCCGAAGCGCTGCGTCAGGCGCGCAAGGACGCCGAGCTCACCGCCTCGGCCGACTCGGTCCGCGCCTATCTCAAGCAGATCGGCAAGGTCGCGCTGCTCAACGCGGAGGAGGAGGTCGAGCTCGCCAAGCGAATCGAGGCCGGTCTCTACGCCACCGAGCGCCTGCGCGAGCTGGCTGAGAAGGGCGAGAAGCTCCCCGTTCAGCTACGCCGCGATCTGCAGTGGATCATGCGCGATGGCAATCGCGCCAAGAACCATCTGCTGGAAGCCAACCTGCGACTGGTGGTTTCGCTCGCCAAGCGCTACACCGGCCGCGGTATGGCGTTCCTGGATCTGATCCAGGAAGGCAATCTGGGCCTGATCCGCGCGGTCGAGAAGTTCGACTACACCAAGGGCTACAAGTTCTCCACGTACGCCACGTGGTGGATTCGTCAGGCCATCACCCGCGCCATGGCCGATCAGGCTCGCACCATCCGCATTCCGGTGCACATGGTCGAGGTCATCAACAAGCTGGGCCGTATCCAGCGTGAGCTACTCCAGGATCTGGGCCGCGAGCCCACCCCGGAAGAGCTCGCCAAGGAAATGGACATCACGCCCGAGAAGGTGCTGGAAATCCAGCAGTACGCGCGTGAACCCATCTCCCTCGACCAGACCATCGGCGACGAGGGCGATTCCCAGCTCGGCGATTTCATCGAGGACTCCGAAGCCGTAGTCGCGGTCGACGCGGTCAGCTTCACCCTGCTGCAGGACCAACTGCAATCGGTCCTGGAAACGCTCTCCGAGCGCGAAGCCGGCGTAGTCCGTTTGCGCTTCGGCCTCACCGACGGCCAGCCCCGCACCCTCGACGAGATCGGCCAGGTTTACGGCGTCACCCGCGAACGCATCCGCCAAATCGAATCGAAGACCATGAGCAAGCTCCGCCACCCGAGCCGCTCCCAGGTCCTGCGCGACTATTTGGATTAGTTCGAGCGCACGCACAAGTGGGCCGCAAAGCAATTGCTTTGCGGCCCACTGTCGTATCTGTACGACCTCAGCGAACGGGTAGGCGTCTATCGCCGTATTCGCATTGTCCCGCATCACCTCGGGTATTCGGCGCACACGTCTTTTCGGGTGGTACTCCGGATCTGAGCCGACGCGGTGGTGTGGCCGTGGCTCAGGGTTGTTCGGTGAGTTCGTAGGTGCCGGTGGGGAAGGTTCGGGATTCGGCGGTGCGGGTGGCGGCTGTGGTGATGTTGATGCGGGGGGTGGGTGGGAGGGCCTTCGCGGCGGATGCGGGCGTTGGCGGTGCGGCCTGCGGGGAGGTGGGCCGGGTCGTCGGGGAGGTCGGTGAGTTGGTGCATGACCAGGTCGGGGGCGTGCGTGGGCGATGGCGCCGGTCGGGTCGATCAGGAGGGTGCCGGATTGTTGCAGCGAGCAGAAGAGTTTGCGGGTCAGGCCGATTGAGGCGTGGGGTGTCGGCGGTGTTCACCAGGACGGG
Organism: Nocardia acidivorans NBRC 108247; assembly: GCF_001625085.1. GTDB lineage: Bacteria > Actinomycetota > Actinomycetes > Mycobacteriales > Mycobacteriaceae > Nocardia > Nocardia acidivorans. Next base: position 139,186 of record NZ_BDAW01000016.1, on the reverse strand, counting down.
AAAGGGGATGGCTCGCCGTGCTTTTCAGGCGGAGCCGGTGGCGCGGTCTTCGGGGAGTGCGATGCGGGTCTGAATATTGTTGGCGTCGAGGGTATTTCGGTGATTACGAGATCGCGCACGTGATGATTGCAGATCGCGCACGAGGTCGCGCGGACGAGTGCAGGAGGGTGCCGCGCGCACCTGACCGGTCGGGGAGTGCACCCTCCCTCTCAGGCCCGGTCAATAGGAACGAAACATTCACTTTTCAATTTCCCAATCAGGCTACCGGCGAGTACTCTTCGCACGTCGCAGACGCGAGCGCGAAAATTTGGTTCTGGCAATGGAGTTCGAGTGCTGGAAATAAGCCACTTCAGCTATGGGTGGGTCACACCCGTTCTGGCCTACATAATGTCCGTCACCGGATGTCTGCTCGGACTCCGATGCACGGCGCGTGCCCGAACCGGAGAGGGACGGCGCGGCTGGCTCATCGCCGCCGCCGTGGCCATCGGCGGAACCGGCATCTGGGTCATGCATTTCATTGCCATGCTGGGGTTTTCCATTCATGGTGCGACCCTCCGCTATGACGTTCCGGTGACACTGCTGAGCGCGGCCATCGCCATGGGCGTGGTGTGGATCGGATTGGCGATCGTGGCGACCGGAGGCTGGGGTGGCTGGGAATTGCCCGTCGGCGGCACCATCACCGGACTCGGCGTGGGCGCCATGCATTACTCGGGTATGTACGCCATGAGGTCCGACGCGATCATTGATTACAACGTCGGTTTGGTGAGCCTTTCGATGGTGATCGCGGTGGTCGCCTCGATCGTCGCATTGTGGTTCACCTTGAATATCAATGGGATTCTGGCCACCATCGGCGCCGCGTTGATCATGGGTGTCGCGGTGTGCGGTATGCATTACACCGGTATGGCGGCGATGAGCGCGCATCATGCCGATCACGCGAGTATGCCGCACGGCGCGGGTGCGATGGAATTGCTTGCGCCACTGATGGTCAGCGTCAGCACGGTGACCATGGTGCTGCTCATTCACGTCGGATTGACCGAGGTGGACGAGGCGAGCCGAGTCAAGGAGCCGGTGCGCCCGGAGCCGGTGCGGCACGATCCGTGGTCGCTGCAGGCGAATTCGACCGATCTGCCCGATGACCCCGCCGTGTCTCGACCGAATCCTGTTGCGCCACAGCAGTACTCCGTTGCGCACAATCCCGAGCCGTACCAGTATCCGCAGCCGCCGCTGTACGCGCCCGAGCGCGGTGGCTACCCACCCCGCCTTTCCTGAGATTCTCCGCCGCCGCCTGAGAACTTGACCGGCTGCGCCTGAGAACACGGACCACCTGGTCGACTTTCCGGCACACTCGCAGCAAACTGTCTGGCGTGGCGCATCAAATGGAGTTGATCTTCGTCGTCCTGTTCGCGACGATCCTGGCCCAACCGCTCGGAAAGCGGCTCGGTCAGGCTCCCGCGGTGCTCATGACGGGATTCGGCGTAATCCTGGCCCTGATACCGCAGGTCCCCGAGATCCATATCGATCCCAAGATGATCCTGCCGATGATCCTGCCGCCCCTGCTCTACGCGGCCGCCCGGCGCACCTCCTGGCGCACCTTCGCCGATAACTGGGGTGCGATCAGCATGCGCGCGGTGGTGCTGGTGATCGTCACCGCGGTGGCCGTGGCGGTGGCGTTCCGCGCCTGGCACCCGGCCGTTCCGGTCGGTGCGGCGCTGGCCCTGGGCGCACTGGTCGCCCCGCCGGATCCGGTCGCGGTCTCCGCGCTGGCGGGCAAGCTCGGACTCCCCCGCCGCCTGGTCGCGGTGCTGGAGGGCGAGGGCCTGTTCAATGACGTGACCGCCATCGTCATCTATTCGGTGGCGATTCAGGCGGTGGTGACCGGCAAATTCTCCGCATGGGCGGCGGCGGGTCAGTTCGCGGTCTCGGCGCTGGTCGGCGTCGGCGTCGGACTGCTCTTCGGCTGGGCGGGCAGCAAGCTGATGCGGCGACTCGGCGAGGCGCCGTGGCAGGTGGCGCTGGGGTTGCTGCTGCCTTTCGCGGCGTACGGGGTTTCGGAGGCGCGCGGTGGATCGGCGGTGCTGGCGGTGCTGGTGTGTTCGCTGTATTTGACCGATGCGGCAACCGATTTCAGCTCCAGCGACTACCGGCTCATCGGTGATTCGTTCTGGGAGATCATCGAGATGCTGGTCACCGGTTTCGCCTTCGGACTGATCGGCCTGGAGTTGAGCACCGTTCTCAAGGACGCCGGACCGGATTGGCCCAAATTCATAGGCGGCGCGGCCGTGGTCATCGGCGTGGTGGTGGGGCTGCGGCTGATCTGGCTGTTGATCACCACCGCGCTCTTCCATAACTGGTGGCGCGACCGCGACGCCGATGAGCCGTACACCTGGCGCGAGACCGTCGTCACCTGGTGGGCGGGTATGCGCGGAGTGGCGACAGTCGCACTGGCACTTGCGGTTCCGTTCACCACCGATACCGGCGCACCCTTCCCGGGGCGTACCGAAATCCTGTTCACGGCGTTCGCGGTGGCGCTGTTCACCCTGCTGCTACAGGGCCCGACGCTGCCCGCGGTGGTACGCGCGACCGGCGTGCACGTGGACACGGTGCAGGAGCGCGCCATGGAACGGCAGCTGTGGACCCGCGTCCTGGAGGCCGAACTCGCACGGCTGAAAGAGATCTCGACCACCGAGGCGCTGCCCGAGGAGGTCTACGAACGCCTGCGCGACGGTTTCGAACGCCGGCTGGCACAGGCGGATCCGGAGGCCGCCGACAGCAATGCCCGGATGAACACCGACCGCACCGTGGCCTTCGCCCAGCAGATGCGCACCATCAGCAATGAGGTCCTCGAGGCCGGTCGCGCCGAAGCCCTCGCCGCGCGCCGCGAACCCGGCATCGCCCCCGATGTCGTCGACCGGGTCATGCGCCGCCTGGACCTGCGCACCAAGGCGGGCTCGCCCTAGTCCCGGCGGCCAGATCTCCCGAGAGACGAGTCGAGGGCTACAGCGGCGCTCAGGGCGACGAGTGCACCGGCGGCCAGCAGGTTGCCCCGGCGACGCGCGACCAGTACCGCGGCGAATTCGCGCGCATAGGCCTTGGGAATGAAGCGACGGGCCGTACGCGCGCCCGTCACCTGGGCGCGCACGCCGAGTCGCCGGGCCAGCGCGGCGGTGCGGAGTACATGGAAGTCGCTGGTCACCACCGTTATTCGGGCATCCGCGGGGAGCAGCGCATCGAGTTCGGCGGCGGTGAAACGCAGATTCTCCTCGGTGTTTCGAGATTTGTTCTCCCGCACGATCTTTCCCGCCGGAACACCCGCGGCCTGAAGATAGTCGGACATGACCTCGGCCTCCGCGATCGCGGCACCGTGCCCCTGTCCCCCGGAGGCCACCACAATCGGATCGCCACCGGCGGCCAACTCCGCGTGATACGCGGCCAACCCACGGTCCAGCCGGGATGCCAGTAGCCGCCCGGCCTTGCCGCCTTTGAGTCGGCATCCCAGCACCACCACCGCGTCCGAACCCGGCCGAGGTATTCGCCGCGCGGACCGCATGGTGTACCCGATGAACGCGAGCAGCTGTACGAGCACCGCCACCCCGGCCACCACCAGGAATAGCCGCACCGCAAGCACGAGCCGCACTGATCCGCTCACCGCGACAATCTATCGGGGCGGCGTCCTGCGCGAGCAGGGAGGGTTCGGTGAACGTGCGGCATTCATCGCGGGCGCACCCGGCACGACAGGCGCTGCTCAGCCCACTCGGCGTCCGGGATCAGCGGGTCTGCGTTGTCGAGGGCCAGGTCGGCCGAGGTGTGCTCGAGATCCACGCCCGAAGCGGTCGACGTGGCTGGCTCCGTCGATGAGAAGACAGGCTCCGTCGTTAAGAACCTGCGTCCACCTGGGCAGCGTGGACTTGGGCGAACCCCCCGGCACCGAGACTGTCGACCCGATCGACTAGGCAGACTCGGCTTTCAGGATCAGCGCGTCCGAGGTGTCGAGCACGAGGTCGGCCGAGGTGTCCTTGAGGTCGACGCCGGAGCGGCCGAGACGGCGGGCTCCTTCGATGAGACCCGCGGCGACCTGGGCGGCGCGGGCGTAATCGAGTCCCTCGGGCGGGTGGATATTGGAGATGCAGTTGCGTTCGGAGTCAGCGCGGCCGGGGCGCGGGAGGTGGGTGAGATAGATGCCGAGGCTGTCGGCCACCGAGAGGCCGGGGCGTTCGCCGATGAGGACCAGGAGGGTGCCTACGCCCTGGGCTTGGCCGATGTGATCGCCGAGGGCCACCCGCGATTGGGTGGCGATGACCGGTGGAGCGAAGGTGAAGCGGTCGCCGAGCGCCTCGAACAGGGCGGCGAGCATGGGTGCGCCGTGGTCGGTGAGAGCGCGGGGTGAGAGGCCGTCTGCGAGGACCACACCGATATCCGCACCGGTCTGGCGGAGGGCTGAAATACCCTGACCGGCGGGGAGTTCGGAGTCACCGGGCAGACGCCCCAGGTCGGGGCGGCGCAGATACTCGGAGCGGTCGGCGGCTCGGCTGCGCATATGCACCGGGTCGCCGAGGCCGAGAGATTTCACCTGTGCGGCAAGGGATTCCACGTCCAAAGGCTTGTGCACCGCGTCGCGGGCCGCCGCATGCGCGGCGCGCAACTCCAGGACGTCGGCGGTGGGCAGCGCGTCACCGGTGCGCCCCAGGCCGATGCGCGCCTGGGTGGTGCGGCGCAGCTCCGACCAGAATTCTTGGGCAGCAACGTTATTCGCAGCTGAAGACGGATCCGGCAAGCCATGACCCGCCTCCGCGATCGACTGCGGCGAACCAGCACGCGTATCGGCGATCGGACGCCGCGCGTCCAGAATCGACTGCGACGTATCACCAAGCGCGTCAGCGACCGGATGGCCTGCGCCCAGAATCGACTGCGACATATCACCAAGCGCGTCAGCGACCGGATCGCCTGCGCCCGGAATCGGCTGCGATGAACCCGCACGCGCGTCGGCGATCGGATGGCGCATGTCCGGAATCGGCTGCGATGAATCGCTTTCCACGTTCACGGACGTGCGGGCGGAGTCGTCTCGGATCAATGGTGTTCCCTACTCAAGAGGCGCTGGCGAGGGCGCGCAGGGGTGAGGACAGGGGTTCCACGGGCAGGATGCGGCCGGCGGGGTCGATCATGCCGAGCCGGTCGAGCCAGGCGGCGAATTCGGGAGCGGGGTGCAGGCCCAGGACTTTTCGGGCGTAGAGGGCGTCATGGTAGGCCAGGCTCTGGTAGCCGAGCATGACATCGTCCGCGCCGGGGACGGCGATGACGAAGGCGCATCCGGCCGCACCCAGCAGGGTGAGCAGGGTATCCATATCGTCCTGGTCGGCTTCGGCGTGGTTGGTGTAGCAGACGTCCACGCCCATGGGCAGGCCCAGTAGCTTGCCGCAGAAATGGTCCTCGAGCCCGGCGCGAATGATCTGCTTTCCGTCATACAGGTATTCGGGTCCGATGAATCCGACCACGGTGTTCACCAGCAGCGGGTCCAGATCGCGGGCCACGGCGTAGGCGCGGGCCTCGAGGGTCTGCTGATCGACGGGCTTGCCGCCGGCGCCCAGGTGCGCCCCCGCCGAAAGTGCCGAGCCCTGACCGGTTTCCAGGTACATGACATTGTCGCCCACGGTGCCGCGCCGCAGTGACCGGCCCGCCTCGTTGGCCTCGCGCAGCAGCGAGATATTCACGCCGAAGCCGGAATTCGCGCCCTCGGTGCCCGCGATGGACTGGAAGACCAGATCCACCGGCGCACCGGCCTCGATCAATCCCAGGGTGGTGGTGACATGCGAGAGCACACACGACTGGGTCGGAATATCGAACCGCCGGCGCACCTCGTCGAGCAGGTGCAGCAGATCGGCGGTGGCCGTGGGTGAATCGGTCGCCGGGTTGATGCCGATCACCGCGTCCCCGCAGCCCAGCAGCAGGCCGTCCAGGACCGCCGCGGCGATACCGCGCGGATCATCGGTGGGATGGTTGGGTTGCAGGCGGGTGGCGAGGGTGCCCGGCAGTCCGATGGTGGTGCGGAATCCCGCGGTCACCTCGGTGGCCTTGGCGACCGCGATCAGATCCTGATTGCGCATGAGCTTGCAGACCCCGGCCACCATCTCCGGCGTCAGCCCCGGCGCGACGGCGGCGAGGGTCACCGCGGCGTCCGGGGTGACCGCGACGGCGAGCAGCCAGTCCCGCAGCCCGCCCACGGTGAGATGCGAAATCGCTTGGAACGCACCGCGATCGTGCGTATCGAAGATCAGCCGGGTGACCTGGTCGGTCTCGTACGGCACCACCGGTTCGTTCAGGAACACACCGAGCGGCACCTCGGCCAGGGCCCACTGCGCCGCCGCGCGCTCGGCATCGGATTCGGCCGCGCATCCGGCCAATTCATCGCCGCTGCGTTTGGGCGTGGCCTTGGCCAGCAACTCCACCAGCCCGTCGAAGCTGTACGTGGTGCCCCCGATTCGCTGGTGGTACACGCTCATTCAGGCTCCTTCGGCGGTGGACGGGGTGTTCCCCTCCATCCTCCGGACCCATGTTGCTGTGCCGTAACCGCCACTTTCCCGGCGGATTACCGCAGGTAACTTCCACTCTCCCGGGTCTGCCGCTGCGAACCTGTTTGACCTCGGGATACGATGGGAACGACGCCCTGGCGGGACGTCGGTTCACACGGTGACGATCCCCAGCACACGCGAGAACGGACCCCTGCACATGAGTTTGCGCACGTACCACCCACCCTGGGTCGACTCGGTCGATATCGGCGAGGAGACCCGGACGGTGAGTGCGTGGTGGCGTCGTCCGCAGCGATTCCGCCGCGCGGCCGCCGCCTATCAGCGATTGCTCGCGGTGGCCCCGGCCTCGATCGCGTACGCCTTCACCCTGTTCGTCACCTGGTGGACATTGCGCGGGGCCAGCGATATCGTCGGCCGCCGCCTGATCCTGTCGGCGTCCACGAATCTGCGCAATATGCAGCGTGATCCGATTCAGGTGCTGCTGGCCTCGGCGTTCTGGACCGATGGCGGTTTCCCGTGGGGCGACATTCTGATTCTGCTCACGGTGATGGCGCTGGCCGAACGCTGGCTGGGTTCGCTGCGCTGGATTGTGGTGGTGGCGGCCGGGCATGTGGGCGCGACTCTGCTCACGGTGAGCGCGATTTCGCATGCGGTGACCCGGGATATGATCCCGTTCCGGGTGACGGTGGCTTCGGATGTGGGCCCCAGCTACGGGATTTCGGCCATGCTGGCGGTGATGGCGTATCGATTACGCGGCCGGGTTCGCCTGATTTACGCTGTCGGACTGCTGATCTGGTACGGGTACACGCTATGGAACGGCCCGACCTTCACCGATTACGGCCATTTGCTCGCGCTCATCATCGGTTTCGTGCTCGGCGGGCTGGCGGTGCTGGCCTCGCGACGCCTGCTGACCTGGCGCAACTCGGCCGCCCGCACCGGCCCGACCGCCGAAAGGGCCGCCGCGCCTTCAGATCCCGGTGACGGGATCGAGTCCGGTACTGCGGTCGCGCTGGAAGAACCGGACGGCAGGCTCGACCACGCGGGCGGCGATCGGTCCCAGTACGGCCATAATTAGCACATAGGCGGAGGCCAGGGCGGCCAGCTTATGGCTCACCCCGCCCATCGAAACCGCCAGCCCGGCAATGACAATGGAGAATTCGCCGCGCGCCACCAGCGCCGCGCCCGCGCGCGCCCGGCCCATGCGGCGAATGCCCTGCCGCCGGGCCGCCCACCAACCGGTGCCGATCTTGGTCAGCGAGGTGATCACGGCCAGGACGATGGCCCAGCCCAGCACCGGCGGGATGGCCTTGGGATCGGTATTGAGCCCGAAGGCCACGAAGAATATGGCCGCGAACAGATCTCGCAGCGGCTCCAGCAGTTTGGCCGCCTCCTGCGCGGTCGATCCGGAGATGGCGATACCGAGCAGGAACGCCCCGACCGCGGCCGAGACGTTCAGCGCCGAGGCCGCACCCGCCACCAGGAGCGCCGCGCCCAGCAGTTTGAGCAGGAAGACCTCATTGTCGTTGCTGTCCACGATGGCCGAGACATAGCGGCCGTACCGCAGGGCCACCAGCAACACCACGGTGATCGCGACCAATGCGATGGCCAGGGACTTCATCCCGCTGGCGAAGCTCAGTCCGGCCAGCATCATGGTCAGGATCGGCAGGTAGATCGCCATGGCCAGATCCTCGAACACCAGGATGGACAGGATGACCGGGGTCTCGCGGTTACCCAGTCGCCCAAGGTCATTGAGTACTTTGGCGACGATTCCGGAGGAAGAGATATAGGTGACCCCGCCCATGGTCACCGCGCCCACCGGTCCCCAGCCCAGGAACAGTGCCACCAGTGCGCCCGGTGTCGCGTTGGCCACGATATCGAGCACACCGGCGAGCCAGCCCCGCCGCAATCCGGTGACCAATTCGGCTGCGGTGTACTCCAATCCGAGCAGCAGGAGCAGCAGTACCACGCCGATCTCACCGGCCAGGTGGCCGAACTCGGTGGCGGCCCGCATTTCGATGATCCCGCCGTCACCGAAGGCGAGCCCGCCCAGCAGATAGAGCGGAATCGGCGACATGCCGAAGCGGGCGGCGAACCGCCCCATCATGCCGAGCGCGAACAAGATCGCGCCGAGTTCGACCAGAGCTAGGGCGGTCGAATCCACCGGCTCAGCCGTCGGCCAGGATGCGGGCGGCCGCGTCCAGTCCGTGCGGCGTGCCGACCACGACCAGCAGGTCGCCGGAGTCGAGGACGAAGTCGGGTCCGGGCGAGGGGTGCAATTGGCCCGCGCGCATAACCGCGACGATGCTGGCCTTGGTGCGGGTGCGCATCCCGGTTTCACCGAGCATGCGGCCGCGATAGGGCGAATTACCGCCGATGGGTAGTTGGCGGGTGGTGATTCCGGGTAGGTCGCGGTGGTCTTCCTTGAGCTTCTCCACCAGCTGCGGCGCACCGAGCAGATTGGCCATGACCGCGGCCTCATCGCTGGTGAGCGGGACCTGTGCGAGGCAGGCGTCCGGGTCGTCCCGCTGGGAGACGATCAGGTCGATGGTGCCGTCCCGATGCGCCACCACCCCGATCCGACGTCCCGAGCGGACCTCGAAATCCTTCCGCACACCGATACCGGGCAGCGCTGTCACATCGACGTTCACCCGTCCAGATTAGGACAGGGTGGCCGGATACCGGTGGATCAGCTCAGTTGTCGGCGAGCGCGCTGTACAGACCGTCCGTTCCTGGCTGGTAGGCGGTGATTTCCACGACCGCCGCGATCGGCAGCGGACCGTACAGATGCGGAAAGCGCATGGACTCCGGATCGGTCGGCACCCCCGGTTCCCACTTCACCTCGGCCCCGAGCCGCTCGGGATCCAAGCGCAGCAGCACCATATCCGTGCGCCCCGCGAAGAGCCGATTGGCGGGCAGATGCACCTGATACGGCTCGGACAGATGAATGAACCCGACCTCCACCAGCGACGGCGCGCGATACTCCCCCGCCGCCACGGCCGCCTCCCATTCATCGCGAGCGCAGATGTGCAGCAAGGTCTTCGGCGTCGTCTGATCTCCCACCCGCCACAACCTACCCGCAGTCCCCACCACACCTTTCGACCCAGGCACGCCGCTTGTCATCCCGGCGCGGCGCTCGTCATCCCGGCGCGCCGCTCGTCACCCCGGCACGCCGCTCGTCACCCCGCCACGCCGCTCGTCACCCCGCCACTCCGCTCGTCACCCCAGCATGCCGCTCGTCATCCCGGCCCCTTGTCATCCCAGTAGGCCGCTGGTCATCCCGCCACGCGGCTCGTCATCCCGAAGGAGAAGTGCGCGCGGGCGTGACTTCGCCCGGGGACGACGCGGGGGTTCCCACCCCGGACCGCCGGGGACAGGGCGGCGGGGTGGGAGCCGTATGGCGCTCGTCCGGTTGATCCGATCAATACGGCGCGGGACGGGCCACGTGTACCGATACGTCGTTGACCCCGACGGGGGCGGGGGCGAAGCGGCCGACCGCGCGAGCGCCGACCGCGATGTCCGAGGTCCAGACGCTCACGCAGGGCGGGCCGGGTGGGCGCAGGGCGAGTTCGAAGGCTTCGCCCGCCGCGGCGACGCGGACCACGGGCAGGACCGGGCCGAGGGTCTGCTGGGTCAGGACCGACATGGTGGGGTCGACATCGGCCAGGACGGTGGGTTCGAAGCTGTGTCCGGCGGCGGTGCCACCGCAGCGCAGGGTCGCGCCCTTGAGTAGCGCGTCGCGCACCTGATCGCGCACCACGTCGATATGTTTGGCGGAGGTCATGACCCCGACGGCGGTGTCATCGCCCAGAATCGGCCCGAAGGCGGCGGCCTCGTCGACGAGTTTGTCGAGAAATGCGTCGTAGACCGCACTTTCGACATAGACGCGCTCGATCCCATTGGGATTTTGCCCGCTATTTGCCAATCCGCCGAAAGCAATGCTCGCGGCCGCTTTGTCCAGATCGGCGTCGGCGAGCACCACCGCCGCGGACTTCCCGCCCAGATCCAGACAGCACGGGATCAATCGGGCAGCGGCGCGCAATGCCACCACCTTCCCGGTCTCGGCGCTGCCGGTGAAGCGGACATAATCCACATGATCGAGCACCGCGGGTCCGGCATCGTGTCCGGTCACCGTCTCGAAAACCGCTGGCGCACCGGTACTCGCCCAGCCGGCGGTGATCGCGCGCAGGGTGAGCGGGGTCTGTGAAGAGGGTTTGACGACCACCGCCGCACCGGCCAGCAGCGCGGGCAGCGCGTCGAACATGGCCAGCGCCAACGGATATGTCCACGGGCCGATCACCCCGACCACCGCACACGAGTGGTGCGCGACGGCGAGCTGCATGGCCGCGCCGGGCCGCAGCGCCGCCTGCGGCATTCTGCCGCCGAGGAATTCGGCGGCATTGGCGCGGTAGTGATCCAGGGCCTCGAGCGTGAGCGCCAGCTCGGCGTCGGCCTCGGTCTCGGGTTTGCCGGTCTCCAGGCTCAGCAATGTGGCGAGTCCGGACCTGTTGTCCTGTAACCAATTCCGGAACGAGTACAGCCAGTGGATGCGTCCCACCACGCCCAGCGACCGCCACAGCACGCTGTTGTCGCGCAGCCGATCCACGGTATCGCGCACCGTGTCGGGGGTATGGGCGGGAATGGTGTCGATCACCCTGCCGTCGGCGGGTGCGATCACTATGAGCATCGGCGGGCCGACCTTTCCGGCAGACGGCACCTCGGAATATGCGGAAAGCGCAGTGCGCATGAATCTCACCGTATGGCTGAGCTTTTCGAGCGACCAGCTGGCAATGGGCCAGGAATCGACGAATATGGGCCGTACCCAGGCAACTTACCGGCCGGTAACGGCCCGGGGAAGCCAAAAGTTTGCGAGTATGCCTGAGTGACGGAAGAGTTGGCGCAACTGCGGTCCATCACCAGCACCGCCCTGCTGGCCGACTTCGCCCTGGGTCGCGGGCTCACCATACGGTCGGTTTTGCATGAAACCGGTATCGGCGAAGCGGATCTGCGCGACCCCTCCACGGAAATCACTCTGGGCCAGGAATTCTCGATCATGCGCAATGTGGTCGCGGGCATCGAGGATGAGCCCGGCCTGGGCCTGCTGGCCGGGCTGCTGTGTCATCCGCCCTCGATGGGCGTGCTCGGCTTCGCGCTGATGAGCGCGGCGAATCTGCGTGCGGCCATGGATATCGCGCTGCGCTACGCCGATCTGTCCTTCACCGCCGCGCACCATTACATCGAGGATATGGGCACCGAGGTGGCGGTGGTGCGCGATGACAGCGCCCTACCGCCGGACATCCGCCGCTTCACCCTCGAACGCGATCTCGCCGCCATCGCCACCATCCAGCAGGATCTGCTGCCCATGCGCCTTCCCGCGGTGCGGGTGGAGCTCTATGTCGAGGCCCATCCCATCTACGAGATGTTCGGCGCGGTCTTCGGCGTCGAGGAGGTGGCGTTCTCGATGCCGCAGTCCCGCATCAGCTTTCAGGCAGCAACCCTGCAAACCCCACTGCCGCAGGCGAATATGTCCACCGCCCGCTTCTACGAACAGCAGTGCAACGACCTGATGGAGAGCAGGCACAGCCGCACCGGTCTGAGCGGACGGGTGCGTCAACTGCTCATCCGGCACGGCGGCTCGGCGGATCAGGCGCGCATTGCCGCGGATCTGGATGTCAGCGTGCGCACCCTGCGCCGCCGCCTCTCCGAGGAGGGCACCACCTTCCGCGAACTCAGCACCGAGACCGTCGGCCTGCTCGCGGAGGAACTGCTCATCGCCGGGCTCACCGTCGAACAGGCGGCCGAGCGGCTCGGCTACTCCAGCGTGTCGGCGTTCGCCTCGGCCTTCCGCACCTGGAAGGGCCAGTCACCGGGACATTTCGGCCGCCTGCATCGCGGCCGCACCTCGGTGCGCTCCTGAACCCGCCCCGCTGAGCGCCGGCGGGGGCGCACCGATCTGGTAGACCGTCGGGTACGAACCATCCGTACCCGACCGTTCGAGGAATCATGAACCCGTCCGTGATCATGTCCGCCCGCGATATCGAGTTCCTGCTCTACGACTGGCTGGATGTGGAGTCCCTGACCGGTCGCGAACGCTTCGCCGACCACTCCCGCGACACCTTCGACCAGGTGCTGCGGCTGTGCCAGGACCTGGCGACCACCTATTTCGCCCCGCACAATCGCGAGAACGATCTGCGCGAACCCGAGTTCGACGGTGAGCGGGTGCACATCATCCCCGCCGTCGGCAAGGCGGTGAAAGCCTTCGCCGATGCCGGAATGATCGGCGCGGCAATGGATTACGACATCGGCGGGATGCAGCTGCCGCATGTGGTCTACACCGCGTGCATGGCCTGGTTCCACGCCGCCAACGCGGGCACCGCCGCCTATCCGATGCTCACCACCGGCAATGCGAATCTGCTTGCCACGCACGGCAGTCCGGAGCAGATCGACCGTTTCGTACGGCCCATGCTGGACGGGCGCAGCCTCGGCACCATGGCGCTGTCCGAGCCGCACGCCGGATCCAGCCTGGCCGATATCACCACCCGCGCGGTACCGCGGGACGACGGCTCGTACCGGATCTTCGGCCGCAAGATGTGGATTTCCGGTGGGGACCACGAACTTTCGGAGAATATCGTCCACCTGGTACTGGCCCGCATTCCTGGCGCGCCGGAGGGCACCCGCGGCATCTCGCTGTTCATCGTGCCGAAATTCCTTGCGGACGACCAGGATCGGCCGACCGTGCGCAATGATGTGGCGCTCGCGGGCATCAATCACAAGATGGGCTGGCGCGGCACGGTCAATACCGCCCCGGTCTTCGGCGACGGCAACTTCACCCCCGGCGGACAGCCCGGCGCGATCGGCTATCTGGTGGGCGAGCCGAATCACGGTCTGGCACAGATGTTCACGATGATGAACGAGGCGCGCATCAGCGTCGGTCTGGCCGCCACCGCCCTGGGCTACACCGGCTATCTCAAGTCCCTGGACTATGCCCGCAATCGCCCGCAGGGCCGTCCGCTCGGCGCGAAGGGCGGCCCGCAGGTGCCCATCGTCGATCACCCGGACGTGCGCCGCATGCTGCTGGCCCAGAAGTCCTATGTCGAAGGCGCGCTGGCGCTACAGTTCTACTGCGGTCGCCTGGTCGACGAACAGCACACCGCCACAACCGAATCCGAGCGCACCGAGGCCGCCACCCTGCTGCGCATCCTCACCCCCATCGCCAAGAGCTGGCCCAGCCAGTGGTGCCTGCGGGCCAACGACCTGGCGATCCAGGTGCACGGGGGTGCGGGCTACACCCGCGACTACGACGTCGAACAGCATTACCGCGACAATCGCCTCAACCCCATTCACGAGGGCACACACGGCATTCAGAGTATGGACCTGCTCGGCCGCCAGGTCACCCTCGACCAGGGCGCGGCCCTGACCGCCCTGCTCACCCGCATGGCCGCCACCGTCGCCACCGCCCACGCCACCGGCGATGCCGAGCTCAGCGGGTACGCCGACGCCCTGGAGACCGCGGCGGGCCGCCTGGCCGCCACCACCGCGGGCCTGTGGCGCGACGGTGACGCCGAGACCGCGCTGGCCAACTCCGCCGTCTACCTCGAGGCCTTCGGCCATGTGACGCTGTCCTGGATCTGGCTCGAACAGGCCATGGCCGCAACGGCACTCGCGGCGGGCGGCGACAGCTTCGGGCTCGGCAAGCGCGCGGCGGCGGGATACTTCTTCCGGTGGGAGCTGCCGCGCACGGGCGCGATGTTCGATCTGCTGGACTCGCGTGATCGCGCCACCCTCGATCTGAACCCCTCGTGGCTGTGAGCGTTGCCGAGCGTGTGCAGATCGAACTCGGAGGGTTATCCAATCGGAGTGTGAGTGTCAGTGCCCCCGGGTAGTCTCCCGATAGACAACTCGATCAGCGTATTAGGTGGGTAGTTCCAAGGACTCCACGGGGAGCGGCGCGGCCCTGTTCGCTTTCAGCGAAATCCCAGGTCTGTTAGGCAAAACACACGGGAAACTCCTCGGGAACAAAGACCTCGCCTCGAACGTCTGACAGAGTAGTCATCAACCACTGCTGGGAAGTAGCGGTAGCGAGCTCGCGAAGTGGATCGCGAGCCCCACACCAGGCGAAGGGTGTGCGAGCACTCGGAGCCAGGACGGAGGAGTCATGCCAGGAACCCTGACTAGCACCCCACTGACCGCGGTCGATCGTTGTGACCGCTGCGGGGCGGCTGCGCGCGTGCGTGCAACCCTTCCCGCGGGTGGTGAGTTGCTCTTCTGCCAGCATCACGCCAATGAGCACATGGATCGTCTCCGTGAGCTCGAAGCCGTGATCGATACGGAGTCGGCACCGGCGCTGTAACAGCTCCTCCACCTCGGGTTCGTATATCGGCCCGGGGGGTCCGCTCGAAAACTGAATCTTCCCAACAGAATTACCCCAAGCAACGGGCGGTCCCTCACGGGCCCGCCCGTTGCCCGGTTTTCCCACCCGGACTTGCGCAAAACGGGTTTTGTGTGTCTCGGGGTGGGTTCCACGCATCGGAGGAGAGCGTCCTGTCCGCCACACACGCCACCTACCTGCCCGATCGGCATATGTTCGCGCTCTGGAGTTGGAGCGCGTCGGCTCCCGGCGCGCCGCCGGAGCTCGAAGGGGAATCGGATGCGATCCCGCTGGCGATTCCCGAGGGTGCGGGGTTCGCGGTGCGCGAGGTGCCCTGCCTGCTGGTCGAGCCCGAGCGGTTCCCGGGGCTCACCCTGAACGAGCCCGGTTCGTCGGCGCTGAGCTGGCGGGCCGTGCTGAACGGGGAGCCGGCCGCCCTGCCGGTCGCGGCGCACGCGGTGCCCAATGCGGGCGGCAATGCCATCGTGACGGCCGCTCGGGCCGTGCGGGCGCTGCGGGACACCCTCGCGCTGGGCACCGAGCTGCGCAGCGGCTTGAAGGCCGAACTGCGGCCCTACCAGGCCCGCGGCATCACCTGGCTGCATGAGACCACGGCCGCGCACGGGGGCGCCGTGCTCGCCGACGAGATGGGTTTGGGCAAGACCGTGCAGGCCATCGGATACCTGCTCGGGCGGATCGCCGACGGACCACAACTGGTGGTGTGTCCGACATCGCTCGTGGGCAACTGGGTGCATGAGATCGAACGATTCGCGCCCGAACTCGCGGCCGTCGCGTGGCGGGGCGGCGGGCCGCCGCAGGCGCAGGCCGGGACCGTGGTGGTCACCGGATATCCGACGCTGCGCGGGCATGGCCCGGCGCTGACCGGAACGCAGTGGGCGAGCGTCGTATTCGACGAGGCGCAGGTGTTGAAGAATCCGCGCACACAGGTGTCCAAGGCGGCGCGGGGCATTCGGGCCCAGGCGCGGGTGGCATTGACCGGTACGCCCGTGGAGAACAATCTCGAGGAGTTGTGGGCGCTGCTCAACCTGGTTGTGCCGCACGAGTTCACGCATAAGACGCAGTTCCGGCGCAGGTTCGTGCGGCCGATCAGCGAGGGGTCCGCGCCCGCGGTGCTGCGATTGCGCGATGCCATCGAACCGGTGGTGCTGGCACGGCGCAAGGCCGAGGTGGCCGGGACGCTGCCGCCCAAGATTCACACCGATCTGGTCTGCGACCTCACCCGGGAGCAGGAGCGGGTCTATGACCGGCTGCTCGATCGGGCCGAGCAGGAGGGGTTCGGATCCGGCGGGCAGCGGCATACCCGGCTGCTGTCGGTGCTGACCGAGCTCAAGCAGGTGTGCAATCACCCGGGGCTGATCAGCGGGGATCTGGACGAATTGGCCGGGCGCTCGGGCAAATTCGATGTGTGCGCGGACATTCTGGCCGCCAATGTGGCCAATGACGCGCCGACGCTGGTGTTCACCCAGTACCGGCGCACCGGGGAACTGCTGGTGCGGTACTGCGCCGAGGAACTCGGCATCACCGCGCCGTTCTTCCACGGCGGGCTGAATCAGGCGCAGCGCGGGGAGATCGTGCGGGACTTCCAATCCCCGGACGGGCCACCGGTATTGGTGCTGAGCCTGCGAGCGGCGGGTACGGGCCTCACCCTGACCCGCGCCGCCGATGTCATCCACTTCGACCGCTGGTGGAATCCGGCGGTCGAGGCGCAGGCCTCGGACCGCGCGCATCGGATCGGGCAGACCCGCACGGTCACCGTCACCACGCTGACCTCGGGGACCACCATCGAGGAGCACATCGCGGGAATGCACGATCGCAAGTCGGCATTGACCGATCTCACCGATACCGCCGGGATCGCCGCCCTCGCCCGCCTCGATGACGACCGACTATTCGAACTCCTGCGTCGAAAGCGAGCGAACTGAGATGCCCGACAACGACTTCGGATACACCAGCTGGGGCAAGGATTGGGTGCGGCTGGCGCAACCATTGAAAATGGACAAGCCCGAACCGATGCTGCCGCGCGCACGCAGCATCGCGGGCAATGGCCTGGTGCGGACCGAGATCGAGAACACCATGGTGCGAGCCACGATTCATCGCGGGTCGGAAGCGTCGGTGACGTATGTGGAACTGGTCCCGCTCTCCGCGCCGACCATCGCGGCTATCGCACAACTGATTCCGGCGGACGCGCTCACGCTGACCGATGAGCATCGGGCGGCGATCGCCGAGCACGGCATCGGTATCGCACCGCGGATCGCGCGGGCGGACTGCTCCTGCCGGGCTCGCAACGAGCGCTGCCTGCACTACCTGGCCACGTGTTACGCCCTGGCCCGACAGGTCGATGAAACACCCTGGCTGGCACTGGAATTGCAGGGGTTCCGGAGCGGTGGGACCACCGAGGTGGCGGGTGCGCAATCGCATCCGGCCCGCTGGACGCCGCTGAGCTCACTGGATCCGGCGGCCTATTTCGAGGTGCCGGTGGCGTAGGGGCGGCGGGCGCGGAAGCGGAACATGGTTGCGCCGGTGTCGATGTCGATATCGGTGAAACCGCCGCGGGTGCTCTCGGTCAGGGTCGCGGGCGGGATGGGGATTACCTTCGGCCGGTGGCGAACCCAGCTCCGGCCGGCCGCCTCACTCCCCCTGCTGGCCGCGGGCCTGCCCATCGCCCGGATCGCTGAACGAGTCGGTTACGCCACTCCCAGCGCGTATATCGCCGCCTTCCACCGCGAGGTCGGGGTCTCCCCGGCCCGCTACTTGCGCGGGTAACGCATCCTCGTTCTGTCCACCCGGCGGTCTCCGACAGTCGGTAGTATTGAGGTGTGACCGAGCGCAAACCGCCCGATCTCACCTTCGAATCCTGGATAGACAAGCAGATTCGAGAGGCCATCGATCGGGGCGAATTCGGACAGCTGCCCGGTGCGGGAAAACCCATTCCGCCCGGTATGGATGACGAGAACTGGTGGGTCCGAAACCTCCTGCAACGCGAGGGAATCGGCAATGACGCCCTGCTGCCCGAACACATAGTCCTGCGCCGCGACCGCGAACGCATCGACCGAACCGTCGCCCAACTCCCCACCGAACGCGCCGTCCGCGACGCTGTCACCGAACTCAACGAACGAATCATCCGCTGGCTCCGCTCCCCCGGCGGCCCGAACGTGCCAATCGGCCCGGTGCGCGCGGACGAGGTGGTGGCCAAATGGCGCGCGGCACGGGAAACCGAACGGTCAGCCGAAAACCCCAGTGCGCCAGCCGAACCGGTCGAACCGCGCGCGAAACGGTCGTGGTGGCGGCGCGTGCGCGGCCGATGAAACGGGCACAGCTCGCGCATACCCTGTGGCCGATCGGAGTTGCGCCGATGCCCCGGGCGGCGGGTGCGGCACCACTGCATCGCGGCGATCCGGGGTACAGCAGCCGGTTCGACGGGGATGGCGACGGCATCGCCTGTGAGAAGTAGTCGGGTTGGTGTCGTGCCGCTGGATTACGGTCTGGCGTATGTCGACTTCGCGGTACGCGTTCACCGGTGAGCTATGGGTGTGGGAGGGGCCCGCGTCGTGGTATTTCACCAGCCTGCCGGAGGAGGTGGCCGATGAGATCGAGCAGGAGCATGGGCATCGGGCGGCGGGGTTCGGGTCGGTGCGGGTGCGGGTCACCGTGGGTGGGAGCAAATGGGCTACCTCGCTGTTTCCCAACCGCAAGGCGGGGACCTACATGCTGCCGATGAAGAAGCCGGTGCGCGTGGCCGAGGGGCTCGATGTCGGGGATTCGTTCCAGGTGGAGCTGGAGGTCGTCGGCTCCGAAACCGCCTGAGATCGGCCGGGTTTCGGCAGATGCCGAGCAGCGGTCGCCGACCCGTCGACGCCCGGCAACAGCCGCGGCAACGGGTCGGGTCCGGTGCGGCGCGGGACGTTGCTCAGCTGGTGCGGCGCAGGACCGCGATGCGCTCGGTAAGTTGGTCGGCGGTGGCCAGGGCGGTGGGGGGACCGCCGCATTCGCGACGTAGGTCGCCGTGGATGACGCCGTGCGGTTTGCCCGTGCGGTGGTGGTGCATGGCGACCAGGCTGTTGAGTTCACGGCGGAGTTCGCCGAGGCGGTCGGCGGTGGCGGCGCGCTCGGCCGAGGCGGCATTGGTGGGCAGGGTTGCGGTGCGGGCGGATTCGGCCGTGCGGTCCTGGAGCTGGCGGGTTTGGCGGTCGCGGAGCAGGGCGCGCATCTGGTCGGCGTCGAGCAGGCCGGGGATGCCGAGGTAGTCGGCCTCCTCATCGCTGCCGGAGAAGGTGGCGGTGCCGAAGGAATCGCCGTCGTAGATGACCTGATCCAGTTCGGCATCCGCGGCCAGCGCGATGAACTTCTTCTCCTCCTCGCCGGGCTCGTCCTTCTGCTTGTTGGCGTCGATGAGCAGTTCGTCGTCGAGTTCGTTCTTCTCACGATGCGGTTTGCCGATGACGTGATCGCGCTGCACCTCGAGCTGCGCGGCCAGATCCAGCAGCACCGGCACCGAGGGCAGGAAGACACTCGCGGTCTCACCGGCCTTGCGGGCACGCACGAAACGACCGATGGCCTGCGCGAAGTACAGCGGGGTGGAGGCGCTGGTGGCGTAGACGCCGACCGCCAGGCGCGGGACGTCGACGCCCTCGGAGACCATGCGCACCGCGACCATCCACGGATCGGTGCTCTCGCTGAACTCACCGATGCGACTCGAGGACTGCGGATCGTCCGAGAGCACCACGGTCGGTTTGGTGCCCGAAATATGTTCGAGCAGTTCGGCGTAGTCGCGCGCCTTGTCCTGATCGGTGGCGATGACCAGACCGCCCGCATCGGGCATACCGGTGGCGCGCAACTGCCGCAGCCGGGTGTCGGCGGCGGTGAGCACCTTGGACATCCAGTCACCCGCGGGGTCCAGGGCGGTGCGCCATGCGCGGGCGGTCTGTTCGGCGTTCAGCGGCTCACCCAGGCGGGCGGAGTACTCATCGCCGGCGCTGTCCCGCCAATGCGCCTCACCGGAGTAGGCGAGGAAGACCACGGGGCGCACCACGCCGTCGGCGAGCGCCTCGGAGTAGCCGTAGGTGTGATCGGCCTTGGATTTCTCGAAGCCCGATTCATCGGCCTCATAGGTGATGAACGGGATCTTCGAATCATCGCTGCGGAAGGGCGTACCGGTGAGCGCGAGTCTTCGGGTGGCATCCCCGAACGCCTCCTCGACCGCCTCGCCCCAGCTCTTGGCATCACCGGTGTGATGGATCTCGTCCATGATGACCAGCGTGCGGCGGTTCTCGGTGCGCACCCGATGCTTGAACGGATGCGAGGCCACCTGGGCATAGGTCACCACCACACCGTGGTAATCGGAGGAGGTGGACCCGGTGGAATTGGAGAAGTTCGAGTCCAGTTGGATCCCGAGCCGCTGCGCCGATCCGGCCCACTGATGCTTCAGATGCTCGGTGGGAGCCACCACCGTCACCTGGTCGATGGTGCGGTCGGCGAGCAGTTCGGCCGCCACGCGCAGCGCGAAAGTCGTCTTACCCGCACCCGGCGTGGCGACAGCAAGGAAGTCTCGAGGCTTGGTTGTCAGATACTTGGTGAGAGCCCTGCGCTGCCAAGCACGTAATGAACCGCCACCACCCGAAGTCACTTGGAAGAGATTAGCGATGTGGACCGACAACGCACCAATCCAACACGGTCACAAGTAGTGCCGCACGACACATCGTCGGTCCGCGTCCATTTGAAACGCTGGTGAGCGATGCTGTAGCCACCATGAACGAGCACGACAAATCCCCGCAACACGACGACGCGTCCGACGCGCCAGGGGTAGACGTGCGCGTCGCCACATGGCTCGGGCGTGTCCGAGTGCTCATCGCGCATGTCGCGGTGAAGGCGTGGGACGATTCCATCTTCAACAAATCCGCCGCCGCCGCGTTCTGGCAGACGCTGTCGCTGGCCCCGCTGCTGCTCGGCCTGATGGGCAGTCTCGGCTATGTCGGACACTGGTTCGGACCGGACACCGTGAACATTGTCGAAGGCAAGATCATCACCTTCAGCCGCAATCTGTTCAGCGGCAACGTGGTCGACGATCTGATCGAACCGACCACCAATGACGTGCTCAAACGCGGTCACGGCGGGGTGGTTTCGGTGGGTTTCGTGCTTTCGCTCTGGGCCGGATCCTCGGCCATGGCGACCTTCGTGGACGCCATCACCGCCGCGCACGGTCAGGCCAATGCCCGGCATCCGGTCTGGCAGCGCATTTTCGCGCTGTGGCTGTACGTGCTGTTCCTGGTGACCTCGGTGCTGATCCTGCCGCTGGTGGCCTTGGGGCCGTCACTGGTGGGCCGGGTGCTGCCGCGCGGGTGGAAAGAGCCCGGTCTCAGGCTGATCGACACCTTCTACTATCCGGGCGCGGGCCTGCTGCTCATCATCGCGCTGACCACGCTCTACAAATTGGCCCTGCATCGCACCCTGCCCTGGCATCGGCTCTTCGGCGGCGCGCTGGTGGCGGGTGTGTTCTTCATGACCGCCAGTGAGGGTCTGCGCCGCTATCTGTCCTGGGTGTCCCGCACCGGCGTCACCTACGGTGCGCTGGCCACCCCGATCGCCTTCCTGCTGTTCACCTTCTTCCTCGGCTTCGCGGTCATCCTGGGCGCGGAGTTCAATGCCAGCGTGCAGGAGTTCTGGCCCGCCCGCGCGACCCGGGCCGCGCAGATCCGCGCGTGGTGGGCCCGGCGCAGACACCGGTCGGCGGCCGAGCCCGAGACCGATCCCCCAACCGTCCAGCTCCCGGCCGGACCGCATGTCTCGCTGAAGAAGGATCCGCCGACTCTGATGTCCCGCTAGTTATCCGGCCAGATCCGCCGGCAGCTCCGAAGCCGGCACGGGGTCGAGCGCATCCGAGAGCGGTGCGGTGAAACGGATTCCGACGAGTCACTGAGCGCCGGAGCCGTGCGCATCGCCCGCGTAGATGCCCGGCGGTGCCGCGCGAGCTTCTTCAGGGCGGTGAAGCGCTGATAGGCCGCGGTCGAATCTGACCGTGAAAGCCCTTGCGCCGTAAGCGGTCCAACAGAACTGGTCGATCACCCAGCCGTTGCGCGCGGGTGTGCGCACCCGCACCCAGCAGTCGAAGACGGCCTGCCCGCCGCGGTTCCACGAACAGCCGCGGCAATGACTCCCCCATGACACCGATCTCCTTCTCCCGAACAACCTTTCGCCGAGTATGGCCGGACCCACCGACAGTCTCGGATCGCCGCCGCATCGGGGGAAGCAATGTCACATTGCCCAGGTACGCGCCCGACTGGAGTACGATTGCGTAGCTTTGCCGGGGTCGACGTCATTCGAGAAAACGGGTGGTCGGCTCGCTGTGTTGGGATGGGTCCGGAGGTAGCGAATAGTGACGATTCAAGGAATCGCGTGGGCGGTGCTCGGGGCGAGTACCGGGGTATCCCGGTGAGCAGCGAGGCACGAGAACTGGTCGTCCGGACGCGATCGGCCGAGTCGGCGGTGATCCTGTCCGCGACGGGTGAGGTGGATATCGTCTCCGCGCCGAAATTGTCGGCCGCGGTGGACGAGGCATTGGCCACCGATTCGGCACTGCTGGTCGTGGACCTGACCGAGGTGGGATTCTTCGGTTCGGCCGGATTGAGCGTGCTGGTCGGGGCACTGGAGGCGATCTCCGATCGCCGGTTGAAGGTGGTCGCCTCACCGCAGGTGCGGCGACCCATCGAGGTGACCGGGCTCGATGACCTGCTCGATGTCTACGACTCGCTGGAGGAGGCGCTGGCCGAGTAGCGCATCCGCTCGAACAGCGTGAAACAGATGCGCGTTCCACCGGTGTAGTCGGTATCGATCCAGATGCGACCGCCGTGGAATTCGACGATCTTCTTGCACAGCGCCAATCCGATTCCGGTACCGCTGTAATCGTCGCGACCGTGCAACCGCCGGAAGAGCACGAACACCTGCTCGGCGAATTCGGGTGCGATGCCGATTCCGTTGTCGGACACCGTGAATCGCCATCCGTCCGGATCGCCGGGCTCGGCTTCGCAGTCGATCCGGACGGTCGGCGGCACCTCGGGCCGCCGGAATTTGATGGCATTGGACAGCAGGTTCTGCCACAGCATGATCAGCTGTGTCGGTTCCGCGGTGAGCTCGGGCAGGCGCGCGGGCCGTTCCACCTGTAGACCCGAATCCTCCACCGCCGCAGAGAGATTCGCCAGCGCACGGTCCAGCACCCGGTCCAGGTCGGTGACGGCGACGGCGTCGTGCACCCGGCCGACCCGGGAGAAGGTGAGCAGATCCTCGATCAGGATCTGCATGCGCTTGGCGCCGTCCACCGCGAATTCGATGTACTGCCGGGCACGTTCGTCGAGTTGATCGCCGTAGCGCTGTTCCAGCAGTTCGCAGAACGAGGCCACCTTGCGCAGCGGTTCGCGCAGATCGTGCGAGGCGACGTAGGCGAACTGCTCCAATTCGGTGTTGGAGCGGCGCAATTCGGCCGCCTGCTGATCCAGATCGGCGGCCTGACCGGCGAGCAGCGCCTCCTGCACCCGGGAGGATTCGAGCTCGGCCGCGATGCGCCGGCGCATGCTCTCCACGGCCTCGGCGACAATGGCGAGATCGGCGGGTCCGGCCACGGCGATGCGATGGTCGAAATCGCCGTCGGCCACCCGCAGTGAGGCGGCCGCGAGTTCGCGCAGCGGCCGGGCCACCAGTCGCCGCACCAGCACGGTGAGCACCAGGCTGGTCACCAGGAAGGCGATGACCATGCCGAACAGCGCCACATTCCGCACGGCGCGCTTATGGCTCAGATCGTGGCGACCGTTCTCGACCGCGGCGGACAGGTCGGTATTGAGGATGGTGAAACGATCACGGAGCGCATCGAATTCGACCTTGCCGACCGCGGTGGCGACGGTGTCCAGCGGGCGGACCGCACCGGGGGTGATGGAGGCGATCAGCGGCTGCGCGTAGTCGTCGTGCCACACCTGGGCGGCCTTTTCGATGGCGTCGACATCGGCGAGCAGTTGCGGCCGGCCGGCGAGCAGTTCACGCAGGTGTGCGACGGCGCGCGGTTCGTCCTCGCGACCGAGGGTGAAGGGCGCGAGGAACTGCGGGTCGGCGGTGATGGCGTAACCACGCACGCCGGTCTCCTGATTGGCCAGCGCACTCTGCAGCCGGTAGGCCTCGGTGGCGGCGGGCTGGATCTGCCGCACGAGCGTGTCGGTGACGCGCGCGGTCGCGGTGATGGTCAGGGCCGTCACCACCACGCCGATCAGTACCACGAACACCATCAGCGCGAGAACACGCTGGAACCACGCCTGCGCGGTGACCCGGCCTATTCCGGTGTCGGTGGTGCTCACGGCGCGGCTCCCGGGCGAGTGCGGTGACTCCAGCGCACCGACAGCACGGCGACATCGTCGGCGAGCCCGCCCTGCTGTTCGGCCAATGCCTCGGCGCGGTCGATGAGGGTGTCCAGGAATTCGGCCGCTGCGGTGGCCGGGAGCGAGCGCGCCAGGCGCAGCAGTCCGTCTTCACCGAGTCGTTCCTCGCCCGCGCCGATATGCCCTTCGAAGAGGCCGTCGGTCAGGAGTATCACCTCGGCGGACGCGGGCAGTTCGAAGTCGTGGATCGGCCAATCCGCCTGTCCCGGATTGAATCCGAGGGCGGGGCCGCCGGGCACCTCGCACCAGCGCACCGTCGCCCCGTCGCGGATGAGCATGCCGGGGTGCCCGGCGCGGATCACCCGTACCGAGCGCTGGGACGGCCGCAGGGTGAGGGTGGTGACGGTGGCGAAGGTGTGCTTGCCGGTGCGCTCGGCCAACAGCACCTGTTCCAGCAGGCGCAGTTGCCGGGTGCCGGTGATTCCACTGAGAACCAGTGTGCGCCAGGCCAATCGGAGCGCGACCCCGGTGGCCGCCTCATCGGGTCCGTGTCCGGAGACATCGCCGATGACGATGTGCACCCGATCGTCGGAATCCTGCACCACATCGTAGAAGTCGCCGCCCAGCAACGAATGCGCGCGGCCGGGCCGATACCGGGTCACCACCTCGATGAGCGGATCACCGTGCAGCAGCGGGGTCGGCAGCAGTCCGCGTTCGAGCCGGGCGTTCTCCCGCGCCCGCATCCGACCGGCCCGCAGGGCCGCGGCGGCCCGTTCGGCCTGTTTGCGCTGGACCGCGTAGCGCAGTGCCCGCCCGAACAGCTCCGGTTCCACCCGCCCCTTGACCAGGTAGTCCTGTGCGCCCGCGGCGACCGCGGCCAAGCCCATCGGCTCCTGATCGAGGCCGGTGAGCACGACCATGGCCACATCGGCGGCGGCCGCGCGCAGGCGCTCGAGGGATTCGAGTCCGTGTGCGTCGGGCAGATGCAGATCCAGCAGTACGCAGTGCGGTGGCGCGGTCGCGAGCATCTCGCACGCCTGTGCGACGGTGCGCACCCACTCCAGCACCGCCCCCGGCGCGGCGTCGGCGACCAGTTCACGGACCAGCAACGCATCGGCGCGGTCATCCTCCACCAGCAGGATCCGCAGCGGACCCGGTTCCGGCCCCTGACCGGGCGCGCGCTCAATCATCGAGGACATGGGCGCATCCGCGCAGACCGGCAATCACGCTGTCACAGTATTCGAGTCGCTGGGCGAAGCGCCCGATTCCGGCGAGGAGTTAAGGGCCGGGTCCGATGCGGTAATCCCCTGGCATACGCATTGGTGATCTCGGAAAGGTACTTCGATGACAGCGCAGTCCCGTTCGACCGGGCCACAGACCTGACCTCAGTTCTTCGTCGTGGCCTGGGCGACAACGGTTTCGGGCAGGACGGTGAAATGCCGGACGGTGCCGGAGAGTTCGGGCAGTTCCGCGGGGGCGGTCCAGGTCCGGAAATAGTCATGACTGTCGCTGTACAGGTACATGCCGTCGGCATAGGCGTCGAAGTAGATGCGCCATCCGCCGCCGGGCAGTCGAATCACGCACTGCCCCTCGCGGGGCGTGCCCCATCCGGCCCAATCCCCGGTCTGCAGAAAGCGATACCGTCCGCGCAGCTGATCGGCGACCGCGAGCTCGACGTATTTCGTGGTCTCGTCCTTGGTGAACGCGTAGTACTGCCCGTTGTGATGCACCACGGTGGTGTCGATGTATCCGTAGCCGGTGTCCTTGGGCCCGAGCCCCAATAGCGGCGCGGGCGGCGTCCACGCCCCCAGCCCGGCGTCGGTGGCGGTGATCAGATGCGGCGTGAACCGATAGCCATCCGATAGCGATACCAGCACACTGACTTCCCCACTCGGATCGACGAACCATTCCGGAGCCCAGGTCGAGGTCACCCCGGGCACGTCGATCGGATGGTCGTACAAATGCGTCCACGTGATCCGGTCACCACTGCGCGCGAATCCGATGGTCTGCCCCTCCCACCCGGTCGTATAGGTGAGGTAATACATGCCGTCGGTATGCCGGATCAGGCTCGGATCCCGCAGCAATCCGCTCGGCGGCTCATACGCCGGGCCTCGCACCAGCGTGAAATCGGTCGCATCGGCGGATTCGTAGACATACAGCTCGGATTCACTGTCATTGGTGAACGCGGTCATGGTGTACCGCACCGCATTCCGATCGGGCTGGGTGACCGGCGGCCCACCCACGGGCGTACCCGCCGCCCGCCCGATCGCGAGCGCACCCAGCGGCAGGCTCCCCAGCAACGCCAACGCCGTTCTTCGACCGATAGCCACCCGTCGAATTATCCGATGATCAATAGCCGCACCGTTGCCGACACTCCGCATGGCGGATGGGAAGCGGCCGACCGATTTTCCTGTCGGAAGCCCGGGACGACAGTCCGGGTGGCGCACACACCGGGTGGGGTGCTCCGATCCAGCCAAACCCCGGTCGGCGGGCAGGGATCGTGCGAAAATGGAGACGGCCCCGCTGATTATCTGCGGGGCACAGATAAGGTGCGATTCAGGGGATGCCGCCGACCGGAGACTGGTGCGAACCGACCCATAAGCGGCATTATCGCTCACTTACCCTGACTAAAGTCAGCCTGTTTCGATGCTATCCAGAACGTCGTTTCGGCCAACGAACCCGCGCTGCGGGCCTGCCGGGATCGATGGGATCCCTCGGAGACTACTTCGAGAACAGCATGGTCGAAAGCTACTTCGGCACAGCGCAATTCGAGCTACTCGAAACGAGAAAATGGGCGATGGATCGGAGCCGGGCAAACGCGCGGTCCCGGTGGACTTCCAGTGATGGTTGCGGAGCCGGGGCGTGTGGTGGGTCGGATCCAACGTCAGTCGCCGCATTTTATTGTCCGTGCCCAGGTGACGGAGTTGTGCAAGACGTTGGGAGCAGGTCGGCGCACTGACATTCGGTGGAAAGTCGCACATCAGCCCAAGGCGA
Source organism: Nocardia acidivorans NBRC 108247 (assembly GCF_001625085.1). GTDB lineage: Bacteria > Actinomycetota > Actinomycetes > Mycobacteriales > Mycobacteriaceae > Nocardia > Nocardia acidivorans. The sequence continues at coordinate 111,935 of NZ_BDAW01000016.1, read as the reverse complement.
TCGATCTCCGAGCGCTTTATACGCCGCTTCTCCGTTGACCCCGGATCGCAATGATCGCCGCCGGAACGATGATCAAATCCAACAGCACGTGCCACACGCTGAACGGATTGGGATCATCCGGCACGGTAGCGCGGCGGTGCGCGCTCAGCCACAGCCACCGTCGCGGCAATCCAACTACAGCGAACGGCGCATCCAGCAGGGCTCTGCACCGTCGGTTGATGCCCAGACCTGTGTACGCCGTCCTCGGCACGCATCCGTCTCGGCCCTGCTGTCGTCCGTCCCGAATAGCCGCGCTCACGGCTTCACAGGCAGATCGGAGTCCGGCGGCCCACGCTCCATGGCGGCGAACTTGCCGGTCGCTGGCGTGCATTCACCATTCACGATGACGAGACCGATCGCTCCTGAAGGGCGTTGAATGGTTGTGCCGCAACCACAATGAACAGTCCGGGCGAGGTGCTGATGTGACCGCGAGCCTCACCGTTGGTGTCTTCCACCCCTACCACACGGGCGGCGTTGACGAAGTCGAGACGTGACCGGGGGTACGCCGAGGCGGTATTGGACATTCTGGGGCCGGAGGCGTTCGCGATCTTCCTGCGCGATCCGCCGTTCACCGCCGACCGGCCCGCCGAACCGGCGTCGAACGACTGGTCGGTTTGCTACGATCGGGTCTGCTATGACCTGCCGCACTGTCCTAAGGGAAGGCGATCGGAATCATGAGCAATGCCGCTTCGAATGATGCCGCTTCGAACAGGATTCGTATGCGGTTCGACCTTCTGGATGCCAATGGGAACGGCGTGCTGGAGGAGGTGGATTTCCAGAAGCTGGCCGAACGAGTCATTACCGGTTCGGGGGAGCCGCCCACCTCGGCCAAGGCACGGGCGGTGATGGCCGCACACCAAGGGTACTGGCAGGGCTTGCTGGCCCACGCCGATACGAATGGCGATGGGGTGGTGAGTTTCGAGGAATACTTCGCCGCGGTCACCGATCCCACGGCGAACATGTCCTACCTTCGACCGTATGCCGAGGCGCTTGTCGCGATCTGTGATCGTAATGACGACGGCATGATCGACCGTGCCGAGTACACCAATTACATGCGGGTGGCCGGGTTCGACGCCGACAGGGCCGCTGCGATGTTCGCGAAGCTCGATACCTCGGGTGTCGGCGAGATCGCCGCGCCGGTGTGGGCCGAGGTGATCTGTAGGTACTACACCAGCTCCGCGGAGGACCCGGTAGCCGACTTGCTCACGCACGCTTGAGCACCCCGGTCGGCGTAGCCGCCGCGAACACGACCCCGAGCACGCCGTTCGACATACACGGCTTCGACGCGATCGTGTTCGCGGTGGGCAACGCGTTCCAGTCCGCACATTTCTTCGCGACTGCGTTCGGAATGTCTCCGGTCGCCTATCGAGGGCCGGAGACGGGGAGTCCGGATGAATGCTCGTATGTACTCCGTTCGGGCACAGCCTGTTTCGTCGTTACCGGAGCCGCCCGAGCGGGCACGGAACTGGGAGAGTACGTCCATCATCATGGCGACGGGGTGGTCGATGTCGCCTTGTCGGTGTCCGATGTCGGCGCCGCCTACGACCACGCGCTGGCGCAGGGTGCACGGGGGCTGGCCGAACCGCACCGGACAGGCGATGGGGACGGCACCGTCATGCTCGCGTCGATCGCGGCGTACGGAAGGGTCCGTCATACATTTGTCGACCGGTCCCGCTATCGAGGCGCCCATTTACCCGGTTACACGTCTGCGCCCTTCGCGATGTCCGGCGCCGCGGTCCCCTATTTCCAGGCCGTCGATCACTGTGTCGCCGCCGTGGAAGCGGGGCGAATGGATGAATGGGTGGACTTCTACCAGCGAGTTTTCGGCTTCGACACCATGGCGGAGTTCGTCGACGGGGAGATCTCCACGAAGTTCTCGGCTTTGCGATCCCGAGTCGTCGCCGACCCGCGCCGACAGGTGAAATTCCCGGTAGTGGAGCCGGCGCAATCGGCGCGCCACAGTCAGGTCGACGAGTTCCTACAGTTCTACGGTGGCCCTGGGGTACAGCATGTCGCGCTCGCCACCGATGACATTCTGGCCGCGATCGACGGCATGCGGGCCGGCGGGGTGGAGTTCCTGCCAACACCGGACTCCTACTACGACGACCCGGGTTTACTCGACCGCATGGGACCCATCACCACGCCGGTCGCCGAACTCGCACGGCGCGGCGCGCTGGTGGACCGCGACGAACACGGTCATCTCCTACAGATCCTCACGCGTCCGCCACAGGATCGGCCGACGGGGTTCTTCGAACTCATCGAACGGCACGGGTCACAGGGTTTCGGGGTCGGCAATTTCGCCGCACTGTTCCAGGCGATCGAACGTGAGCAGGACCGTCGCGGAAATCTGTGAACCTAGCCGTATCGATCGGAGGCAGATGTCCGGTCGAGTCCGTTCGAAGCCGGATGTGCTCGTGATCGGCACCGGCCCCGCAGGTCTCGCCATGGCATGCGCCCTACTGGCACAGGGCATCTCGGTCAGGATCACCGAGAAGAGACCCGGACCGCTCAATACGCCGCGCGCACTGCTGTTGTGGCCACGCACCTTCGATGTCTTGGCCGAGTTCGGGGTCGAGCGCCGCGCGTTCGACCCCGCGATTCGCATCCACCGCTACCGGTGTTACTCCGATCGCACGCACCTGATGTGCGTCGAGTTCCCACCGGAGTTGCGTCACTTTCCGCCTGTCGGACCTGCGGGACACCGTGGCTACCCATATCGCCATGATCACCGGCGATGACGAACGGGCCAGTGCCCAGTTGGGGCACATGGACGGCGCCAAGTCGATGGCTCAGCGCCACTATATCCACCAGGGCATTCGCCGCATGGTGGTAGTGGACAACGCCGACGTGTTGGAATTGCCAGACCCATTCAGAATGGCACCAAACTGGCACTCTGCGGCCTAGTTCGGTGGTCTATGACCCGCTGAACAGTGGAAACAGCTAGTCCTTCTTCATCATCTCGTATACGCGCTTGCACTCCTCGCAGACCGGGGAGCCGGGCTTGGGAGAGCGGGTGACGGGGAAGACCTCGCCGCACAGGGCCTGGACGAAGGTGCCCATGACGGCGCTTTCGGCGATCTTGTTCTTCTTCACATAGTGGAAGACCTTGGGGATGTCGCTGTCGGTCGACTCGTCGGTGGTCGTTTCCGGGCGTACCAGGGTGTCTGTGCTCACCCATCCATGATGCCAGGAGCTACGCGGGAGGCAACCGGCGTGTGCATTCGACAGGCGGGAGTGCAACACTCGAGGTATGCAGCGTGACGGCGATTCGCAGGCCGATCCCGAGGGCGGCCAGGTTCGCCCCGAGGTCGAATTCCTTCCGCCCGGTTCGATTCCGATGCCGGAGCGTAAACCGGCGGGGTTCTTCCGGGGTGAGAAGGAACAGCCGACGCTGATCACCGAGGCGGCGACCTCGCTCGAACAGCAGCATCACGATCGGGTGCGGCGGTACGTGATGATCATGGCGTTCCGGATTCCCTGCCTGGTGGGGGCGGCGATCGCGTACGGCATCTGGCACAACTGGGTGATCTCGCTGCTGATCATCGGCGTCTCGATTCCGCTGCCGTGGATCGCGGTGCTGGGCGCGAACGACCGCCCGCCCCGCAGCAAGGACGAACCCAGCCGCTGGGACGGGCGGCGCAATCAGAAGGCGCTCGACTCACGCCCGCACAACGCCATCGACAGCTGACGGGTCCGCGGCGACCTCGGGTTGTTTGCGGCGGATGCTCGCCGACATGAGCGCCGCCAGGCCGCACAGCGCCCCGGCGATGTACCAGGCCGGGGTGTAGCTGCCCTGGATATCGCGGATATAGCCCGCACCGAAGGCCGCGACGGCCGCGCCGATCTGATGTGAGGCGAAGACCCAGCCGAAGGCGACCGGTCCGTCCTCGCCGAAATGCTCGCGGCACAGGGCGACGGTCGGCGGCACCGTGGCGATCCAGTCCAGACCGTAGAAGATGATGAACGCCCACATACTCGGCTGCACATCCGGACCGAAGAGCATGGGCAGCACCAGCAGCGACAGTCCGCGCAGCGAGTAATAGCCGACCAGCAGATACCGGGAGTCCACGCGATCGGTGAACCAGCCCGAGGCGATGGTTCCGGCCACATCGAAGACGCCCACGAGCGCGAGAAGTCCGGCCGCGGTGGTGGCGGGCATGCCGTGATCATGTGCGGCGCTCACGAAATGCGTGCCGATGAGACCGTTGGTTGACATGCCACAGATCGCGAAACCGCCTGCCAGCAACCAGAATACGGGCTTGCGAGCGACGGAGAACAGTACGGTGATCGCCCGGCCCGCACCGCCCGGGGCCTGCGCGCGCACCCCGATTGCGCTGCCCGGTTCGGCCCCGTACGCGGTGACGCCGATATCGCTCGGATAGTCGCGGATGAACAGCAGCACCAGCGGCACCACCACCAGCGCGGTCCCCGCCACCACGAGAGAGGGTGTGCGCCAACCGTAATCGCCCGCCAGCCGCGCGATCAGCGGCAGGAACACCAGCTGTCCGGCCGCACCCGCCGCGGTGAGCACACCGGTCACCAGTCCGCGCTGGCGCACAAACCAGCGTCCGGTGATGGTGGCCACGAACGGCATGGACATCGAGCCCACCCCGATGCCCACCAGCAGGCCCCAGGTGGCCATCAACTGCCACGGCCGGGTCATGAAGACGGTCAGGCCCGCACCGGCGGCGATCAGCAGCAGGGCGCTCGCCACCACTCGCCGAATGCCGAAGCGATCCATGAGCGCGGCCGCGAAGGGCGAAATCAGGCCGTACAGCAGCACATTCAGCGAGACGGCCGCGCCGATGGTCCCGTGCGACCAGCCGAACTCCTCGTGCAGCGGCTCCATGAGCACACCGGGGACCGAGCGGAAGGCCGCCGCACCGATCAATGCGATGAATCCGATCGCGGCGACGATCCACGCGGGATGCAGTCGGCCCGGATAGTTCCCCGATGCCGAGGGCATGGAATCCGCAGCGCGCAATGACGCTGCGCCGGGTGATGATTCGACGACGGGGCCGGTCTCGAGTTCGCTCACCGCTAGAGCGTGACGGAATTCCCGCTGGCGAACGAGTGGCCTGAATGACACAATGCGTCAATATTCGGCCAATACCGAGGGAGAGGAGGCCGCGGATGACCGCACCGCATCTGGTGGCCGTGCTGGCGCTGGAACCGCTGATCGGCTTCGATATGACCATCGCGCCCCTGGTCCTCGGCGAGGCCAAGGATGAGTCGGGCCGCCCGCTCTACGACGTCCAGGTGTGCGGATTGCAAGCGCGACAGGCCATTTGCACCACCACCGGCTATGCCGTCGTCCCCGCGCACGGACCCGAACTGCTGGCCCGCGCGGACACCGTCATCGTGCCCGGCACCCGCATCGCCGAACCGCGCACCCGGGGCGTGCTCACCCCGGAGCTGGCCGCGGCGCTGCGCACCATCGGCCCGGACACGCGCATCGTCTCCATCTGCACGGGCGCATTCGTACTCGCCGCGGCCGGGCTGCTGGACGGCCGCCGCGCCACCACGCACTGGCACTTCGCCGAGATGTTCCGCTCGCTCTACCCGAGCGTGCGCCTGGATGAGAATCTGCTCTTCGTCGAGGACGGAAACATCTGGACCGCAGCGGGTTTGGCGGCCGGAATCGATCTGTGCCTGCATCTGATCCGCACCGATCACGGCAGCGCGGTGGCCAATCACGCGGCCCGCTACTGCGTGGTTCCCCCGTGGCGTGAGGGCGGGCAATCGCAATTCATCGAACAGCAGGTCCCCGAACCGGGTTCGGACGGCACCGCGCCGACCCGGCTGTGGGCGCTGGCGCATCTGGATCAGGAGTTGGATCTGAATTCCCTTGCCGCGCACGCGTGTATGAGCGTGCGGACCTTCACCCGCCGATTCAAGGCCGAGACCGGTATGGCCCCGGGCGCGTGGGTATTGCAACAGCGGCTGCGGCACGCACGCCAGCTGCTGGAGACCACCGATCTGGCCATCGACGAGGTGGCCCGCTCGGCCGGGATGGGCACCGCCGCCTCGCTGCGCCATCACATGCGCGCCGAGCTGGGTGTGCCGCCGCTGACCTACCGCAAAACCTTCCGCAAAGACTGGCATCGCGAGAGTTGGGAGACAGCATGACGATTCGGTGGATCTGGACCTTCCTCGACCAACCGGCAACACAGTTCGACGCCTGCGCGGAGTTCTGGAGCGCGGTCACCGCCACCACGCTCTCGGCCAGGCGGGGCGAGAACTCCGAATTCGTCACGCTGCTACCGGATTCCGGTGCGCCCGCGGTGAAGATGCAGGCCGTGCCGCACGGCCCGCGTATTCACCTGGATCTGGATGTCGACGATATTCCGAGCCAGGTCAACCGGGCCGTCACGCTCGGGGCCACACTGGTTCTCGAACATCCGGACTTCACCGTGCTCAAATCACCGCACGGGATGATCTTCTGTCTGACCCCGGCGGGCAATGAGGGCGATATCGCACCGGTGGTCACCGGCCCGCAGGGTGATCGCAGCCGCCTGGATCAGGTCTGCCTGGATATCGGGCCGAGCGATTACGACGACGAGGTCCGCTTCTGGACCGAATTGACCGGCTGGTCGTGGACATCCGGCCGTCTGCCCGAATTCTCAAGGCTCACACCGGATTCCGCACTACCGGTGAAACTGCTGCTGCAACGGCTGGAGCAGGATCGGCCCACCGCCGCGCATGTGGATCTGGCCTGTTCCGATATCGAGACCACCGCGGCCTGGCACGAGCGGCTCGGCGCGCGGCGCGTGCGCAATGGGGGCGCGGGATGGCTGGTCATGGCCGATCCGGCCGGTCAGGAATATTGCCTGACCGGCCGGGATCCGGAATAACCGTGTCCAGATCACACGGTTTCTAGTTCAGCCCGGTCTGCGGCTGCCGCCGCGCGGCCGGAGCCGAGTTGGCCAGCACCTCGAGATCCTGGAGGAAACGCTCCACGCTCTCGGACCTGGCCTGCGGGGTGCCGATCTGCTCGCGCACCTTCTCCTCGGTGAGGTCGAGCATGGCGGCCGAGAGATCGGCCTCCAGATCGCGCATCAACTGCCTGCGGTACTGCAGGATCTGATCGCGGCCCTGTTTGCGCACCCGCTCCACCTCGGCGGCCGCGGCCTCACGCATTTGCGCGATGATGCGGTCGGCATCGGTGCGCGCCTCGGAGCGCATTCGCTCGAGTTCGGCCTTCGCCTCGGCGATGGCGCTGTCGTACGCGGTCTTGGCGTCGGTCAGGCGAACCGCCGCGTCTTCGCTCTCCTCCAGTTGCCGTCGCACGGTGTCCTGCGCCTTGGACATGATCTTCTGCAAAGGCGGCAGAATGTATTTGACGAAAATCCAGATGATGACGCCGAAGCCGAATAGCTGGCTGAAGAAGACGGGCCAATCGAAGGTGATGTGGTAAATGCCTTCGGCGAGCAGCCCATTGGTGTGCATCAGGGCGTCCCCCGTCCTCTCTGATGGCCGGCGCTGGTCCGGGGTCTGGAACTCACGCCGAGCATGCGATCGGCGAGATTCTGGGCCAGCGGTTCGACGTCCTCGCGTAGTTCGGCGGCGACCTGATCAGCCTCGGCACGCAGGTGCGCCGAGGATTCCGCGACGATGTGGTCGACCTCTTTTTGAGCATCGCCGCGTAGTTCTTCGAGTATCGCCCGGCCTTCGGCGCGCGCCTGGTTGCGGATCTCGGCCGCCTCGGCCCGAGCCTTCTCCAATGCGGACTGGTATCTGGCCTCGGCCTCGGCGAACAACTCGTTCGCCGATTTGCTGGTCGCCGCCGTCTCCTCGACCCGAGCCTCCCGCTCCGCCAATACCTTTCGGATCGGCGGAACCACGAAGAACATGATGACCCCGAGCACGATCAGGAAGATCACGAGCTCGGCGAAGAAGGTGCCGTTGGGGATCAGGAAGTTCCCCGCGGCCTCCACATCTGTTCTCGGAGACATGATGACGTCTACTTACCGGGAGTGGCGAATACGAAAAGCGCCATGAATGCGAGATTGATGAAGTAGGCGGCCTCGACCAGACCGACCGTCAGGAAGAAGTTACCGCGCAGTCGGCCTTCGGCCTCGGGCTGCCGGGTGACGCCATTGATCAGGGCCGCACCGGCGAGACCGTCACCGATACCCGCGCCGATCGCACCGCCCGCCAGGATGATGCCGCCGCCGATCAGGGCGCCCTGGACGATACTCGCGGTTGCTGGATCTGCCATTTTTCACTTCCTTTGTGGAAACTATCACCGAACAGCGGTGCCGATCAGTGCTTTTCGTGCTCCAGCGACATCGACTGGCTGAAGTACAGAACGGTCAGCAGGGAGAAGATGAATGCCTGGATGGCGCCGACGAAGAGGTCGAACAACTTCCATACCGCATTCGGGCCCCAGCTGATCCAGAAGGGGAACAGCGTGATCACCGCGACCATGACGCCACCGGCGAACATATTGCCGAAGAGTCGCAAGGCCAGGGAGAGCGGCTTGGCGATTTCCTCGATCACATTGATGAAAATCATGGGGCCCCAACCGGTGTGGCCCTTGAGCAGTTGTTTGGCGTGGCCGCCCGCACCGCGCCTGCCCACACCCGCCGCGTGATAGGCGACGAATACGAAGAGCGCCAGCGCGTAGACGAAGTTCACGTCGGAGGCGGGCGGGGCGATCAACTCACCCGAGCCGTATTGCACCGGAAGCACCGACAACCAATTGGAGAGCAGGATGAAGGTGAAGAGGGTGACCGCGAGCGGCAGCACGAACGGCGCGACCTTCATACCGATGGCCGTCTCGACCTGATTGCGCATCTGCGCGGTGACGGTCTCGAAGAACAGCTGTACGCCGTTGGGGACCCCGGAGGTGAGCTTGACCCGCAGATAGAACGCGAGGCTCAGCACGATCAGGGCGGCAACGGATGTCGACACAATGGTGTCGACATTGAATTCCAGACCCCACAGCCGCGCGACCGCGTGGTCGCCGACGTGGATCTTGGACTCCGACTCCCCTTCGGCGCTCAGGGTGACGGACATCTGGGCAATCGAAGCGACGGGATGGCTCATGGCTGCTGTCGAAGCCCTTTCACCTCGGGCAATGCGGTATGCAGTACCAGAATCAATTGAAAGACGGCCAGCCCGAAGAAGATTCCGACACCGTAGGGCCGGGTGAAGAAGGCGACGACTATCGACAGGCCGGTCAAAATGATCAGCCGCGCCGCGGAGGACAATGCGAGTTTTTGTTTGCTGGGAGTTTCCGCATCGGTGATTCGCACAATCGACATCCACGTGATTTGCGCGTTGATCCAACCGAGAGCCAGTCCGGCACTGATGAATACACCCAGCAACAATCTGTCGAGCAGGCCGGAGGCCATCAGTACCAGTGCGCCGAGTGCGAAGGCAATTGCCGTCGCACGGCGCATTCGGAGCCTGTTGACATCCACTTACGACACCGCCTCGCCATCATCCCACCTCGTAGTGGGGCTGTGCATGATCAATAGCATACACAGCCCAACCACGTTGCGTAGCAGTATTTTTGATCTTCAAATTTTTGATCTTGAAATGCCGCAACGGTTTTCAGTGACTCTTCAGCGACAATTTCTTTACCTTTTTATTACCCAGATTTTTCCGCTCCCGCGCCGGTCAGCGAGCGCACCTGCATCTCAGCAAACTTCGCATTGTTGCGTTCGGCCGAAAGCATGGTTCCCAGCCAGCCCAGGGCGAACGAAACGGGGATGGACACCAATCCGGGGTTGGCGAGCGGGAACCAGTGGAAGTCCATCGATTTGATCATCGCCGTGGGCGCACCGGACACCGCCGGGGAGAAGACGATGAGCACGATCGTCACCGCCAGTCCGCCGTAGATACTCCACAGTGCCCCAGCGGTATTGAAGCGCCGCCAGAACAGCGAGTACAGGATGGTCGGCAGGTTGGCCGAGGCCGCCACCGCGAACGCCAGGGCAACCAGGAAGGCGACATTCTGGTTCTTTGCCAGGATGCCGCCGACGATGGCCACCGCGCCGATCACCACCGCGGTGATGCGCGCGACCTTCACCTCGTTGTCCTTACCCTCACCGCTGCCGCGCTTGATGACATTGGCGTACACGTCGTGCGCGAAGGACGCCGAGGCGGTGATGGTGAGCCCCGCGACCACCGCCAGGATGGTCGCGAAGGCAACGGCCGCAACGAATCCCATCAGCACGGGCCCGCCCAGTTCGAGCGCGAGCAGCGGTGCGGCGGCATTCTCCTTACCCGGGGCCTTGGCGATCTTCTCCGGCCCGACCAGCGCGCCGGCGCCGTAGCCGAGCACCAGGGTGAACAGATAGAAGACGCCGATCAAACCGATCGCCCACACCACCGAACGCCGCGCGTCCTTGGCGGTCGGCACCGTATAGAACCGCATGAGCACATGCGGCAGCCCCGCCGTGCCGAGCACCAGAGCCAGTGCGAGAGACAGGAAGTCGAGCTTGGAGGTGCCGTTCTTGCCGTACTTCACCCCGGGCTCGAGGAGCTTGTCCCCCACTTTGCCGCCGTGATCGACCGCATCCTGGAGCAGATGGGACAGGTTCATCCCGTACTTGGCCAGCACCCAGATGGTCATGGCCCCGGCGGCGGCGATGAGCAGGACCGCCTTGACGATCTGCACCCAGGTGGTGCCCTTCATACCGCCGACGAGCACGTAGACGATCATGATCGCGCCGACCACCGCGATCACCAGATTCTGTCCCGCACCGCCGGATACGCCGAGCAGCAGCGAGACCAGCACCCCCGCGCCCGCCATCTGCGCGAGCAGATAGAACAGACTCACCGCGAGGGTGGAGGTGGCCGCGGCCGCCCGCACCGGACGCTGCCGCATCCGGAACGCCAGTACATCGCCGAGCGTGAATTTCCCTGTGTTGCGTAGTAATTCGGCGACCAGCAACAGCGCTACCAGCCAGGCCACCAGAAATCCGATGGAGTAGAGGAAGCCGTCGTAACCGTAGAGCGCGATGGCCCCCGCGATACCCAGGAAGCTGGCGGCGGAGAGGTAGTCGCCGGAGATGGCGATACCGTTCTGCGCACCGGAGAAGGCCCGCCCCGCCGCGTAATAGTCTGCGGCCGTGCGGGTGTCGCGGCTGGCGCGGAACACGATCACCAGCGTGATGGCCACGAAGACGGCGAAGATGGTGATGTTCAGGCCGGGTCTGCTGCCCTCGACGGCAGCGGCCAGGGTGACGGTCATGACTGCGGCCCTTCGACTTCGGCGCGGATGTCATCGGCGATCGGATCGAGCTGCCGGTCTGCGTAGCGCACATACAGGCCGGTGATGACGAAGGTCGACAGGAACTGCAGCAGGCCGAGAATCAGACCGAGGGTGATATTCCCGGCGACCCTGGTGGCCATGAAGGCGTGCGCGTAGTCGGCCAGTAGTACATAGAGCGCGTACCAGGCCAGGAAGAGAACGGTCATGGGGAAGACGAAGAGTCGGAATCTGCGGCGTAGTCGCTGGAATTCGGGGCTGTCGTACACCTGCGGCCAGTCCGGTCCGGGTCCGCCGGTCTCGATATCGGATGTCAACTGCGATACCTCCTTGTGAACCAGGTCACCGTAGCAACGAATACCGGTCCGAGCGGTCGGAATAACCGCAGGTGAGATCGTCCAATGATGGTGAAGTGAGCCGGAATTCATGTGTTTCACCACCCGGGTGCACACCGGCGAACACTCAGCGCGACCCGCGAACCGGGGCCGCCTCGATATGCCCGGAGATTGCGGTGGCAGAGTTTGGGTCCATGCCGACGAATCAGACGACAGCCTCGTCACTGCTCGCCGACCTGGCCCCGGACCTGCGCACCGCCCTACAGCGCGTCCGCTACGACTCCGATTCGCTGCTGGAGGCGCTCGGCGATGAGGCGCACGCCGCACTCTGGCGCTCGGAACCCGTGCCCGTGCGCCGCGCCGCCCGCGATGCCGGTGAACTCGGCACGCTGATTCGACTGCTATTGCTCGGTGATGCCATGCCCGAGCGCGAGGTGGCCGCGGCGCTGGCTCCCGTCGATACCGATCGCGCGGTCGCGGCCGGACTGCTCGAGCGCGACGGCGGCGATATCCGCCCGGCGCTGGACCTGCGGCCGCTGGATCTCGGCGACGGCACGCGGTGGGTGCTCTCCGATCTCGACGACTCCATGCGGCGGCGCACCCTCGACACCGATCATGTACTCGGTGTGGGCCAGGCTTCGCTGTCGCTGCTGCGAGCCACGCCGACCCGACCGGTCGGCACCGTCCTGGATCTCGGCACCGGCTGCGGCGTCCAGGCGATTCACGCCAAGTCCTACGGCCAGACCGTCACCGGCACCGATCTCAACAGACGCGCCCTCTGGCTGGCCGAGGCCACCGCCGCGCTCAACGGCCTGGATATCGAACTGCGCCAGGGCTCCTGGTACGAGCCGGTGGCGGGGCGGCGCTTCGACCAGGTCGTGGCCAATCCCCCGTTCGTGGTCGGGCCCGCGCGGGTGGAGCACACCTACCGGGACTCCGGGCTGGCCATGGACGGGGCCAGCGAGCTCGTCATCTCCGGTATGCCCGCCATGCTGAATCCCGGTGGCACCGCGGCGCTGCTGGCCTCCTGGGTGCATGTGGCAGGACAGGACTGGCGCGCCCGGGTCTCGAGCTGGCTGCCCGATCAGGGCGTGGACGCGTGGATTGTGCAGCGCGACATCGCCGATCCCGCGCTGTATGTCGGAACCTGGTTGCGCGACGCCGGATTGGATCCGCGCGAACCGCAGGCGCAGGAGCGGGCCGAACGCTGGTTGCAGGCGTTCACCGAGGCCGGGGTGGACGGAATCGGTTTCGGTGTGGTCTATCTGCGCGATATCGACGGTCCGACCGAGATCCTGGCCGAGGACCTCACCCATCACTTCGAAGAACCCCTGGGCAATGAGGCGAGCCGCTATTTCGAGCGCTCGGCGTGGCTGCGCGCGGTGGCCACCGATCCGGATCTGGTGCTGGCGACGCGGTTCGAGGTCGATCCGGTCAGCGCGCTGGAGCGGGTCTACCTGCCGGGCATGGACGGCTGGGAGCAGCAGGTCGCGCGTCTGCATCGCGGCGACGGTCCGCTGTGGCAGCACGAGGTGGACGACACCACCGCGGCGCTGCTGGCCGGGATGCGCCCGGACGGCCTGCCGCTGAGCGAGCTGGTCGAACTGCTCGCCTTCAGCGAGACCGGCGGCGCGGCCACCCCCGAATTCGAATCCGCGGTGCTGGGCGTGGTGGTCGGTTTGGTCCGGCACGGCCTGATCCATCCGCGCTGACCCAGCGGAGCTCACCCTCCTTCGGCCGCCGGGCACTCCGCTCGGCGGCCGAGTCGTTTCCGTGTCGTGACCTGGTGTTTATCTGACCTCGGTGAGCTATCTCACGTTTCGATCACCGCCGGCGGGTATCCCCGGAATGCCTCCGACCTGCTGATCGTCACAAACAGACTCGGGCGACCAGTGGCAGGGCAAGGCCCATACACACGTATTCGATTGCCGCGCTCCGAAGTTCGGGTTCCGACGGTGGCAACCGCCCGGATAACGACGGCCGCCGATCGGGTTCCGAAGTTCCGCACTGTACGCCCTTCTCAGGAACTTCTCAGCCGTGCGCAGTGGAAACCGCAGCTCAGATGCGGTTTACCGGAGCCACCGCGGGGAACTTTCCTGATGTCGGGTCCGTTGAACGGAGCGAGACACCACCGACAGGAGGCAAGTCATGACAAGCCCCGCCACCACTGACGTGCGCATCAGCGAACAGGACCTCGACGCCCAGAGCCCCGCAGCCGACCTGGTACGCGTGTACCTGAATGGCATTGGCAAGACCGCGCTGCTCACGGCCGCCGACGAGGTCGAGTTGGCCAAGCGCATCGAGGCGGGCCTCTACGCGCAGCACCTGCTGGAGACGACCAAACGTCTGTCCGCGGTCAAGAAGAAGGATCTCGCGATCCTGGTCCGCGAGGGCCAAGCGGCCCGTCAGCATCTGCTCGAAGCCAACCTGCGCCTCGTGGTTTCTCTGGCCAAGCGATACACCGGCCGCGGCATGCCGCTGCTGGACCTGATCCAGGAGGGCAACCTGGGTCTGATCCGCGCCATGGAGAAGTTCGACTACACCAAGGGTTTCAAGTTCTCGACGTACGCCACCTGGTGGATTCGTCAGGCGATCACCCGCGGTATGGCCGACCAGAGTCGCACCATCCGGCTGCCCGTGCATCTGGTGGAGCAGGTCAACAAGCTCGCCCGCATCAAGCGGGAACTGCATCAGCAGCTCGGGCGTGAGGCCACCGACGCCGAGCTGGCCCGCGAATCCGGCATTCCGCAGGAGAAGATCGCGGACCTGCTGGACCACAGCCGCGATCCGGTAAGCCTGGATATGCCGGTCGGCAATGACGAAGAGGCCCCCCTCGGCGATTTCATCGAGGATTCCGAGGCCACCTCGGCCGAGTCCGCGGTCATCGCGGGTCTGTTGCACCGGGATGTGCGCGTGGTGCTGGCCACCCTCGACGAGCGCGAACAGCAGGTCATCCGCCTGCGCTACGGCCTCGACGACGGTCAGCCGCGCACCCTGGACCAGATCGGCAAGCTCTTCGGCCTCTCGCGTGAGCGGGTCCGCCAGATAGAGCGTGAGGTCATGTCCAAGCTCCGCAAGGGCGAGCGCGCCGATCGCCTGCGCGCCTACGCCAGCTGATCCGATACGGTCGACCTCCGGGTCGGCCGTTCGCATTCCGTCGGACCGTCATTCGAGGCGCCGGTCCGATCGACGCCGGTCGACCCGAGTATCCCGTCGTCCCCCTCCGGGAAGCTCGCGTCGTCCGGCGTCTCCCTGTGATCTGTGATCGAATTCCCTTGTGTCCCTCGCGAATACAAAGGAGTTGATCCGATGACATCTCGGCCGTTGGTTACCCATGTCTCCGATACCGCGCGGTGGGTGGCGGCCCGGCGCGCCGCGGAATCCGCACGACCCGATGCCCTGTTTCGGGATCCGCTCGCCGCGCGACTGGCCGGGGATCGCGGTCGCGAGATCGCCGAGGCGGCCGGGGCGGTCATGGCCGACGACTGGTTTCTGGTCACCCGGACCAGGATGATCGACGATCAGATCGAGGCAGCGGTGGCCGCCGGATGCGATCTGGTGGTGAATCTCGGTGCCGGACTTGATACCCGGCCCTATCGGATGGAGCTGCCCGAGAGCTTCGACTGGGTGGAAGCCGATCTCCCCGGACTGGTCGCGGAGAAGAACGCCCTGCTCGCCGAGGAGCACCCGCGGTGCCGATTGACCCGGGCGGCAATCGATCTCACCGACGGCCCGGCGCTGAAGGGCTTCCTCGACGAGGTGCTCGCCGACGCCGAACAGGCGCTGGTGCTGACCGAGGGCCTGGTCATGTACTTCTCCGAAACCGAGGTGATCGCCCTCGCCGCGGCGCTGCGCCGGCCCGAGATCGCTAGCTGGTGCTTGGATTTCAGCGCGGCCGGGGTCGCGAAGCTGATGGCCGAACGTAATGTGGGTCTGCTGCGCGATGCGCCGTGGAAGTTCCTGCCGGAGAACGGAATCGCCTTCTTCGAGGAGTGCGATTGGAAGGTCGCCTACCTCGAGCCGATCTATCTGGCGGCCGACCGGTTCGGCCGATTGTCCTCACCGCATCTGCGCGCGGCGGTCGACACCCCGCAGCCGGACCCGCGCGCACCGGGGTCGTGGCCCTACAGCGCGGTCACCCGGCTGATCCCCTGACCGCTCGGCTCAGCGAGGGGCAGCCGGTGGGGGCGGGGTGGCTGCCCTGGAAGAAGGCGGGGGCGGAACACCCATGATGGCGCGGAAGTCGGCCGTCATATGGGACTGATCGTAGAACCCGGCGGTCAGCGCCAGATCCGACCAGGGCGTGTTCCCCGCCGCGGCGAGCACCTGCCGGATACGGGTGATGCGCGCGAAATGCTTGGGAGAGACGCCGATTCCCGCGGTGAAGAGGTTGCGCAGATGGCGCTCGCTCACCGAGAGGGCGGCGGCCAGATCCGCGATCGATCCGGTGGAGGTGGACAGCGCCCGCACCGCCGACTCGAGCAGATCCTGACGCGCCCGGTGCTTGTGATCGGTGGGAATGTGCTGCGGGAGCACCGATTCCAGGAATGGGTTTCATCGTGGGGCTGCTCGGGCCGGAGTTCCTGGAGGTGGATCGGGCGCTGGTGCGGGCGGCCCGGGATGCGGGGGTCCGGCGGATTGTGAAGCTGTCGGCGATCGGGACCGGGGAGGCCGCGCTCGGGCGGATCGGGACCTGGCATCTGCCGGGTGAGCGGGCGGTGCGCGAGAGCGGGGTGGCGTGGACCATCTTGCGGCCCAGTAGTTTCGCGAGTAATTCCCGGAGTTGGGCCGGGCCGATCCAGGCCGGGCGGCCGGTGCCGAATACGACCGGGGACGGCGCGCAGGGCGTCGTGGATCCCCGGGATGTGGCGGCGGTGGCGGTCGAGGCGCTGGTCTCGGACGCGCACTCCGGGAAGGTGTACACGCTCACCGGACCGGCCGCGCTCACCGTGGCCGATCAGGCCGCCGTCATCGCCGCCGCATTGGGCAAACCTGTTGAGACCATGGACATTCCACTGGAGCAAGCGCGCGAGCACATGATCGCGGCGGGTATGTCGGAGAAGTTCGCCGATGGCTCGCTCGCCGGGCAGGAGTATGTCCGCGCCGCGGGCAATGCCACGGTCACCGGGGATGTCGAAGAGGTGCTCGGTCGCGCGCCGCGCACGTACGCCGACTGGGTGCGCGACCATGTGGACGCATTCCACTAGAGGCACAGTGCGCGTTGACGGCCGGGGATCGGGTCGTCAGCGCACGATGGCGGCCGAACCTATTCGGCCGCCACGACGCGCTCCAGGTTGTCGAGCATGCTCGACCAGCCCGTGCCCATAATGCCGCGGGTGCGCTGGGCGGTGGCATCATCCGGATCGAATCCGCTGTGGGTGAACAGGATTCGGGTGCCGTGCCCCTCGGGGCGCACTCCCAGGTGATGATCCAGCCGGTGCCCCCCGGCATTGGCATCGTCCCAGGTGAGGCGAAGGCGTTGCGGGGCAATGGCTTCGAGCACCTCTCCGCGGATCGCACCGGAGAAGTCCTGGCCGGGCATGGGCTGGGTCTTCATCTCGAAGATATTGCCCGCGACGGGTTCGAAGCCGACGGGCTCCATCATCCACTGACCCATCAGATGCGGGGTGGTGACCGCGCGCCAGACCTTGGCGGGCGGGTGCGGGTCGTAGTGGTCGAGTTCGATGCTGGTGAGGTCGCTAGGATTTCCCCTACCTGTCAACCGTAGGCATTTTCCTACGCTTCCATCTAGCCGGAGTTGCGCAGGGCCGTGGCCAGGCCGTTCATGGTGAGCAGGATGCCGCGCTCGACCAACTCCGAATCATCACCCGCACGACGCCGGCGCAGCAGCTCGACCTGCAACTGGTTGATCGGCTCCAGGTACGGGAAGCGATTGTGAATCGACTCCGCCAAGGCCGGGTTGTCCGAAAGCAGTTCATCGGTCCCGGTGATGGCCGCGTGCATGCGCGCGGTGCGGCCGAACTCATCGCAGATCATGCCGAAGACGGTGGCGCGCAAGGCTTCATCGGGCACCAACTCGGCATAGGTGGCGGCGATATCCATATCCGCCTTGGCCATCACCTGGGCGAGATTGGAGAGCACCGTCCGGAAGAACGGCCAGCGCCGATACAGCTCCGACAGCTGCGCCAAGCGCGCGGGATCGTCGCCGATCCACTCCTCGATGGCCGAACCGGTCCCGTACCAGCCCGGCAGCATGACCCGGGATTGGCTCCAGGACATCACCCACGGAATCGCACGCAGGTCGTACACCGAATTGGTCGGCTTGCGCGAGGCCGGGCGACTGCCCAGATTGAGATCGGCGACCTCCGCCACCGGTGTGGAGGCGCGGAAATACTCCACGAAGCCCGGGGTTTCATGCACGAGGCGCGAATAGGCTTGGCGCGCAAGCTCGGCCAGTTCGTCCAGGACCGCGTAGGCGGGTTCGGCATCCTCGCCCAAACCCTCCACATCCAGCAGCGTGGATTCGAGCGTGCCCGCGACCAGTGCCTCGAGATTGCGGTAGGCGGTGCCCGCCTCCGCGTACTTGGTGGAGATGACCTCACCCTGTTCAGTCAGCCGCAGCGATCCGCGCACCGCCCCGGCGGGCTGGGCCAGGATGGCGTCATAACTGCGACCGCCACCGCGACCGACCGTGCCGCCGCGACCGTGGAAGAGCCGCATCCGGATTCCGGTCTTGCGCGCGGTATCCACCAGATCCAACTCCGCGCGATACAGCGCCCAATTCGCGGCGAGATATCCGCCGTCCTTATTGGAGTCGGAATAGCCGAGCATGATCTCCTGCCGCATGCCGCGCGCCCGCACCAGCCCCTTGTACGCGGGCACTTCCAGTGCGGCGGCAAGGATTTCGGCACCGCCGCGCAGATCGTCGATGGTTTCGAAGAGCGGCACCACGCCGACCGAACTCGACGGCGGCGTCCGCTCATCACCCGGATCGAGAATGCCCGCCTCTTTGAGCAGCAGCGCCGCCTCGAGCATATCGCTGACCGAGGTGCACATGCTGATGATGTAGTTGGGCACGGTGTCCGGGCCCAGATCATCGAGCGCGGTCTTGGCCGCCCGCACCACCGCGAGCTCCTTGGCGGCGAGCTCACTGAGCTGGGCGCTCGGCCCGACAAGCGGCCTGCGCGTGGTCAATTCGGCCGCCAGCAGCTCCACCCGCCGTGCCTCGTCGAGCGAGGCGTAATCGGGATGCACGCCCGCCCAGGAGAACAGCTCGGCCACCACCTGCTCGTGGGTCTCGGAGTTCTGCCGCAGATCCAGGCCCTGCAAATGGAATCCGAAGGTCTCCACCGCACCGCGCAGCGCGGCGAGCTGATCATCGGCGAGCAGACCGTCCCCGGAGGCGCGCATGGAGGCGTCGAGCACATCGAGATCGGCGAGCAATGCCTCGGGACCGGCATACGGCTCGGCCACCACATCGATTCCGTCCGAAGGGATTTCGCCGAGCGCCCGGCGCGCGGAGGCACTGAGCCGGGCGCGGATCGCGCGCACCGCCCGCCGATAGGGCTCATCGGCGCGCTGGGGGGAATCATCGAATCCGGCATCGGCGAGCGCGGCCAACTCCGGTGTCACCGGTACCAGGCGGGCCGACTGCGAGAGCGACTTCTCCAGCTCCACCAGGCTTTTCAGATACCGTTCGAAGGCGACGGCGCCCGCGCGATGGGTGGCGCGGTGCACCACCTCGGCGGTGACATTCGGGTTGCCGTCCCGGTCGCCGCCGATCCACGAGCCCGGCCGCAGCATCGGCCGTGACAGCAGTTCATGTCCGGGCCAGCGCGCTCGCAGCGCGGCCCGCACCTCCTCGTTGATCTTGGGAATGACCTCGAACAGCGTGAGGTCGTAGTACCGCAGCCCGACCTCGATCTCATCCTGAATCCGCAGGCGCGCCAGGCGGATCAGCGCCGCCCGCCACAGTTGCAGCACCTGCCGCCGGATATCGGTGTCGATGGCGGCGTACTCGGGTTCGTGCTCACCGTAGCGCTGGCGCGTACGCATGAGTTCGGTGATCCGGGACTGCACATCGAAGATGGTGCGCCGGCGCGTCTCGGTGGGATGCGCGGTGATCACCGGTGAGACCAGCGCCTCGCCGAGCAGGTCGGCGACCAGATCCGCATCGGGCCGGGCCGCGTCGAGTTTGCGGTAGGTGGCCGCCAGACTGGAGTCCTGGGGCGGCTCCCCCGCCGCGATATGCACCGCGCGCCGCCGATCACGCTGTAGATCCTCGGCCAGATTGGCCAGCAGCAGGAAGTGGCTGAAGGCGCGGATCACCGGTATCGCGGTGCCGATATCGAGATCGCGCAGCATATCGGCGACCGCGCCGCGGTCCACCTCCTCGCGCCGGATCTTGAAGGCCTCCACCCGGACCCGCTCGATGAGGTCGAAGACCTCCGGCCCCTCATGATCGCGAATCGTGTCCCCGAGGATGCCGCCCAGGAATCGGATGTCATCGCGCAGTGGCGCGGTCGCCGTCTCGATCTGGTTCTCCCGCATACGATCACCTCTCCATGCCGACGATTCTTGATCTATCTCAACCCATCTCGGCCGATGCGCCGCTGTGAGTCATCCCATAGCGGTTCAGGCCATACGCCGCGGCCCGATATCGAAGCGGTTCGGCTCGGGCCCGACGCGCACCCGGCCGTACAGCACCGCCGCGCCCTCGGGCGCGGCCATGATCGGTTCGCACTGCAATTCACGCACCTCGGGCAGGTCATCGCAGAGCGCCGAAACGCGCTGCGCCAGTTCGGCGAGAGCGGCCCGGTCCACCGGTTTGCCGATATCGCGGCCGCGGACGGTGCCCGAGAGCAGTGGTGCGGCCCGGGGCGCGTCGATGAGCTCGGCCGATTCGTCCTCGGTCAGCGGCAGCGCGCGGTACACCCGATCGCCGAGCAGATCGATGATCGTGCCCGAGAGCCCGAAACTGATCACCGAACCGAAGGACGGATCGTCCTGCACCCGGAAGCCGCAGCCGACGCCCTTGGTCGCCATGCGCTGAATGTGCACGGGATTGCCGGAGATCTCGGCCAGATCGGTGAAGCCGCGCCGGACCGCGTCCGGACGCCACAGGTCCAGGCGCACACCGGTGAGGTCGGGGCGATTGCGCCAGATCTCCCCGGTCGCCTTGGCGGCGACGGGATAGCCGAGTTCCTCGGCGGCGGCCACAGCGGCATCGGCATCGCGCACCTCGCGGAATTCGACGACGCCGATGCCGTAGCAGCCCAGCAGTTCTGCGGCTTCGAGGTCCGAGAGCCAGTGATCGGTCCCCGAGGCCATCCACTCGGCGACGAGTTCACGAGCGCGGGCGGTCGCACAGCCCTCCGGGCGCACCACCGGGGAGATCGGGCGGGTGCGCCAATCCGCGTAGCGCCGCACCCGCGCCAGCGCCCGAGCCGCCCGCTCCGGATCGCCGTAGGAGGGCAGTGAGCCGCGCTCGAGCATGCCGCCCGGACCGCGGGTGGCGAGCAGATTCGGCATGCCCTGATCGGCGACGAAGGTGGTGAGAACCGGTGTCTCCGGATCGGATTGCGCACCGGAGCGAATGGCCTCGGCGAAGGCCGCGACCGCGTTGGGCACCGGCGGGGAGTAGATGACTATGACCGCGTCCACCGTGCGATCGGTGACCGCGGCCGCGACGGCGGTCAGATAGTCGGCGGGCCCGGCCTGCGGCCCGAGGTGGATCGGCTCCCCCACGGTGAGCCCTTCACTGCGCCCCGCGTCCACCGCGAGCCAGTTCAGCGCCGCGCTGTTGCCGAGCACCGCCAGGCGCGGCCCGGCGGGCAGCGGTTGATAGGCCAGCAGCATGGCGCAGTCGAAAAGCTCTGTGATGGAGTCGACCTGGATGATGCCCGCCTGCGCGAACAGGTTGCGCACCAGCGACCGGTCCAGATCCGGTTCACCGTCCACGCGCACCACATTGCGGCCACTGCTCACGGCCACAATGGGTTTGGTGCGCGCCACCCGGCGCGCGATCCGGGAGAACTTGCGCGGATTGCCGAAGGTCTCCAGGTACAGCAGCACCACATCGGTGCCGGGATCGGTATCCCAGTACTGCAACAGGTCATTGCCCGAGACGTCGGCGCGATTGCCGGCGGAGACGAAAGTGGACAGCCCGAGCTGGCGCGCGGCCGCCTCACCGAGAATGGCCGCGCCCAAAGGTCCCGACTGGCAGAAGAATCCGATACGACCGCGCCCGGGTAGCACCGAGGCGAGCGTGGAGTTCAGCGAGATGGCGGGATCGGTATTGGCGATACCCAGCGCGCTGGGACCCACCACCCGCATACCGTGCGCGCGCACCGCGTCGACGAGTTCGCGCTCGGCGGCGTACCCGTGCGGCCCGGTCTCGGAGAATCCGGCGGTGAGCACCACCAGGCCCTTGACGCCCTTGGCCATGCAGTCATCGAGCACCGAACCGATTTCGGCTGCGGGAACGGCGATTACGGCGAGGTCGACCTCATCGGGAATATCGCGCACGGTCGGATACGCGCGCACCCCGCGCACGGCGGTGCGATGGCGATTGACGGGAAACACCGGGCCCTGGAAGCCTCCGGAGAGCAGATTCGCCAGCACCGCGCCGCCGACCCGGGTCGCCAGCGGGGTCGCGCCGATCACCGCCACCGAGCGCGGGCTCAGCAGATTCCCGACACTGCGCGCCTCGGAGGCGCGCTCGCGCGAATCCCGCACCGAGAGCAGGGCTTCGGTGGGGTCGATGGCGAATTCCAGATGCAGCACCGAGCCGTCGCGGCTGCGCTGCACCTGATATCCGGCATCGCGGAAGACCGTCACCATGGCGTTGTTCTCCGCCAGCACCTCGGCCACGAAGGTTTCGATGGCGTTCTCGGCCGCCGCGCCCGCGAGGTGTTCGAGCAGAATCGATCCCAGCCCGCGCCCCTGATGGTGGTCGGCGACCACGAACGCCACCTCGGCCGAGCGCGCCCCGGTCCGATCCGCCAGATACTCGTATCGCCCGACCGCGATGATGTCGTCGCCGAGTTCGATCACCAGCCCGACCCGATCGTGGTAGTCCACGTGGGTGGTGCGGTACAGATCCTTCGGGGTCATGCGCGGGTACGGGCCGAAGTACCGCAGATACCGGGTGCGATCGGACAGGCCGGTGTGGAATCGCTCCAGGCTCCGCGCGTCGTCGGGGGTGATCGGGCGCAGCCGGACCACACCACCGTCGGCGGCCAGCACATCGGCGAACCAGTGTTCGGGCGGCGGCGGTGGAATCGCGGGCGTGCCCGGGGTGGCCGCGGGCAGCAGCGGTGCCGGATCGGCGGGGTCAGTCACGGGGATCCTCCGGATCCAGGCCGAGCAGGCCGAAAGTCGCTCGGCGGGTTGCCAATATCGAGGTGTCCAGGGCCCGGCGGGCGCGGTCGGCGCGCTCGTCACCGGTTTCGCGGCCGCCGCCCGGGCCTTCCCAGCGGTCGAAGTCGGTGGCCGCGCCATCGCCCATGGTGCCGGGTGCGGCGACGGTGGGCGCGTACGCGCCCACCAGGTCCTTCCACTGCTGCGGAATCTCGGTGTCGGGGTCGATATCCCGATCCAGGGCCGCGGCCAGCAGATGCGTCCAGGCGCGCGGCACCACCCGCACCAGCCCGTAGCCCCCACCGCCGACCGCGAGCCAGCGGCCCTCGGCGTATTGATCGGCGAGATCGCGCATGGCGAGGAAGGCCGCGCGCTGACCGTCCACGCTCAGCTCCAGATCGGCCAGCGGATCCTCGCGATGGGTGTCGACCCCGCACTGGCTGACCACGATCTGCGGGCGGAAGGCCGCCAGCGCACCGGGGGCCACCGCGTGGAAACCACGCAGCCACAATTGATCCCGGGTGCCGGGCATGATCGGCAGATTG
The DNA here is from genome assembly GCF_001625085.1 of Nocardia acidivorans NBRC 108247. Lineage (GTDB taxonomy): Bacteria > Actinomycetota > Actinomycetes > Mycobacteriales > Mycobacteriaceae > Nocardia > Nocardia acidivorans. The sequence continues at coordinate 88,470 of NZ_BDAW01000016.1, read as the reverse complement.
ATGGCCGTGCCCTCGGCTTCGCCCGCGCCGGTCTCCTCCGGCCAGCCGGTATTGGGCCACAGCGTCGCCGGATGCTGATGGATCGACAGGGTCAGCACGCGCGGATCGCCATAGAACACGCGCTGCACGCCATCTCCGTGGTGCACGTCCACATCGAGGTAGGCGATCCGATCGAAGCCGTTCTCCAGCAGCCACGAGATGGCCACCGCCGCATCGTTGTACACGCAGAACCCGGCCGCCGAATCCGGCATGGCGTGATGCATACCGCCGCCGATGCTCACCGCGCGCCGGGTGCGCCCGGCCGCGATCTCCCGGGCCGCGGCCAGAGTTCCGCCGACGATCACCGACGCGGCCTCGTGCATATGCGAGAACACCGGATTGTCCGCCGACCCGAGCCCGAAGGGCGGGGCGACCGGCACGGTGCCCGCCGGTTGCCGAGCGTGCTTGACGGCCTCTATGTAGTCGTGGGTGTGCACCCGCAGCAGTTCGGACTCCCCCGCCATGGCCGGGGTCAAGGTCTCGACCCCGTCCAGCAGCCCGAGATTCTCGGCCAGTGCCATGGTGAATTGCAGTCGGACCGGCCGCATCGGGTGTTCGGGTGTCCACGTGTAGTCCAGGAACCTATCGCTCCAGACAACGGTTCCATCTCCACGCGCGCGGTCGGGCATACCTGCCACGCTAATGCGTCGCCGCACTTCGTAAGCTGTTGACACCGCGGACGCCGTCCCGCCGTCACTGCGGGCAGGCGGGCCTGTCACCCGGGAAACCCATGGGGAACACGCAGGCCGTCCTGGGTGTTGACTCGGCGTTCGCGAAATATGCTGTCGCCCGGTGTAGCCGCCGCGCATGGGTAGAATTCGTGCCGACGAAGGGGTTAACAGGTGAAGGATCTGGTCGACACCACGGAGATGTACCTCCGTACCATCTACGACCTCGAGGAGGAGGGCGTTACGCCCCTGCGCGCTCGCATTGCCGAGCGTCTCGAACAGAGCGGGCCCACGGTGAGCCAGACGGTGGCCCGGATGGAGCGCGACGGTTTGCTGACCGTTGCCGGTGACCGCCACCTCGAATTGACCGACAAGGGCCGGTCCATGGCCGTCTCGGTCATGCGCAAGCATCGGCTCGCCGAGCGGCTGCTGGTCGACATCATCGGGCTGGACTGGGAGAACGTGCACGCCGAGGCCTGCCGCTGGGAGCATGTGATGAGCGAGGAGGTGGAGCGCCGCCTGGTGGAGGTGCTGAACAATCCCACCACCTCGCCGTACGGCAATCCCATTCCGGGCCTGGACGAACTCGGCGTCACCCCGAGCGTCGGCGGCGAGGAGAAGTTGATCCGGCTCTCGGATCTGCCCTCGGGTCACTCGGCCGCGGTGGTGGTGCGCCGCCTCTCGGAGCACATTCAGACCGACCCCGAGGTCATCGGCCAGTTGCGTGAGGCCGGTGTCGTACCGGACGCGCGCGTGAATGTGGAGACCAAGCCCGGTTCGGTGATCATTCTGGTGCCGGGTCACGAAGGCTATGAATTGTCCGACGAGATGGCGCACGCCGTCCAGGTGAAGTTGGTCTGAGACTTGAAACTGCTGGTTACCGGGGGCGCGGGTTACGTCGGCGGCGGCGTCGCACAGGTTCTGCTCGAAGAGGGCCACGAGGTGGTGGTCGTCGATGATCTGTCCACCGGCAATGCCGACGGCGTGCCCGCCGGGGCGAAGTTCGTCGAGGGCGATATCGCCACCGCCGGTGTAAACCTCATCGCGGCCGAATCCTTCGACGGCGTGCTGCATTTCGCGGCGCAGTCGCTGGTCGGGGAGTCGGTGCTGCAACCGGAGAAGTACTGGCACGGCAATGTGGTCAAGACCTTGGCGCTGCTCGAGGCCATGCGGGACGCGGGCACCCCGCGCCTGGTCTTCTCCTCCACCGCGGCGGTGTACGGCGAACCGCAGCGGGTGCCGATCGTCGAGGACGCGCCCAAGGCGCCGACCAATCCGTATGGCGCGTCGAAGCTTTCGATCGATTACGCCATTACCTCGTACGCCGCGGCGCACGGGCTCGCGGCGACCAGCCTGCGGTACTTCAATGTGGCCGGGGCCTACGCCGGGCTCGGTGAGAACCGGGTGGTGGAAACGCATCTGATCCCCCTGGTGTTGCAGACGGCGCTGGGCCATCGGGATTCGATCTCGGTCTTCGGCACCGACTATCCGACGCCGGACGGCAGTGCGGTGCGCGACTACATCCACATTCGCGATCTGGCGCAGGCGCATCTGCTGGCGCTGACCCAGTCGCAGCCGGGTGCGCATCGCATCTTCAACCTGGGTAGCGGCACCGGTTTCTCGGTGCGCGAGGTCATTTCGGCCTGCCGCAGGGTGACCGGCCTGCCCATCACCTCGGTGGACGCGCCGCGCCGCGCCGGTGATCCGGCGGTGCTCATCGCCTCCAGCGAGAAGGCGATGGCCGAACTGGGCTGGCGGCCCGAACACACCGATCTGGACGAGATCGTCACCGACGCCTGGGATTTCCTGCGCGCGCTCGGCGATCGCGCGCACAGCGCACGCAAGTAGGTCCTTGCCGCCGCCGCGGATGTCACGGGTGCTCCGATCGCAGATGGATCCCGAGATCCGCGGCGGCTTCGCGTCCGGCCTCGGCCAAACGGTGCAGGCGCTCCGGGCGCATACCGGTTTGCAGGCCGAGTTCGAGCAGGTTGGCCATGCGATGGGAGTCATCCGAGGCCAATGCGGCGTCCAGGGCGACCCCGGCCAACGGTCCGTCACCGCGGGTATAGGCGGCATAGCCCAGCAGCATGGCGGCCTCGGCGCGATCGGGATCGGGCAGGGCACGGGTCAATTCGAGCCACAGGGTTTCGGCCGCCTCGGCGTGCGCGCCCGGGGAGAGGCCGAAGAGGATATCGCGCACCGTCTGATCACGCAGTGCCACAGCCACTTCCGCCAACTCGGCGACGGTGGGCAGGCGCCCGGCCTCGATATTCGCGATCTGCCGCAGGATGCTCCGCAGCGCGGCGCGGCTGTAGAAGGTCGGTTCACCGCGGCGCAGGGCGTGCGCGAGCCGGTCGGCGGCGGCTTCGGTCGCCGCCGTCAGGAGTTCGGGCATCTTGTCTCGCACAAGGGAATTCACCGCCACCGCGGCGGTCAGTTCATCGCGTGAGGCGCGCATCGGGCGGCCCTCGAGCACATGTTTGAGCGTCACCAGGGAGGTCGCCGGATCGGGTTGGCTGCCCGATCGCACCGGTCCGAGCAGACTCCACCACGGCTGATCGACGCCGATCGCCGAGACCGCCCAGGCGCCGGCGAGCGGAACCGCGTCGGCATCGAGCCGATGTTCGAGCGCGCCGATGAGATCGCGATGCTTGCGCGATCGCACGCCGCGATGCCGATCGACGGGTGCGGTGGCCCGATCATCGACAATCAGCGCCAGCACCGCGGTCGCGTCCCCGCGCCCGCAGACTCCCGCGACCCGGTCCACCAACTCCCCGGTGGCGGCCCGGCCCGGATTGTCCAGATCCATACGCGCCACCACATCGATGGCGGCCCGCCCGGAGGCGTCCGGATCCGCGCGTAAGACGGTGATCACCAGCGATCTGGCGGGTACGAAGCCGAGCATGGCCGGTATCGCGGCGATGAGATCACCGGGATCGGACAGGTGTGGATCGGGCTCGGACCGATCGGCGGCGGTGGGCGGGGGTTCGGGTGGGCCGGGTTCGGCGGGCGTTGTCATGCGGACGAGAGTGTGCGCGAGCACCGTCACGACTCCGACAACAATCGCCGGATTCACCCCGGCTGTGGAATTCGGTTCGCGCCGTGCACCATTCGGCGTGGCGTGAGCAGCCGACGAGAGGATCTGTCGGTGCCCGCTGCTACTTTGCCCACTCGGCGGTCACAACGTGAAACATATTCGTTTCATTTTGCCTGATTCTCCACCCCCGCGCTGTTACAGTCCGCCTCGGCACGCCCCTCACGTGCCGGAAGGAGTGATCCGTGCGAGCTATCCGGCGCGCTGCGCGAGGATTTCCAGATAGTGCGGGTTGGACATGATGCCCAGCACATTTGCGAACGGGTCGACCACCGCGGCGGTGACGAACCCGGTACCCGCACCGCGCTCGGTGACGGGCTCGAACTCCTTGGCGCCCATACTCAGCAGTCGTTCGAAGGTGGCGGGCAGATCATCGACGTGCCAGTACACCACCTGGCCGCCGGGCCGATCCGGATGACTCGGCGCGAACGAGCGATTGATCAGGCCCAACTCGGCCTGGTGGTCGCCGACGCGGAATTCGTAGTACCCGCCCGGGACCGTGAAATACGGTGCGGTGCCGAGGAATTCGCTGTACCAGTCCTTGGCGGCCGCCAGGTCGTCGGCGTAATAGGTCACGGTGGCCATTCCACGCAGCATGTCGATCTCCTTGGTGGTTCCGATGTCGATAGGAACAAATCATCGGCGGCAAAGTGCTCACCGAATGAGCACTTTTACCGGCACACTTTTCGCATGCGAGCCGATCGATTGGTAGCCACCCTGTTGTTCATGCAGACCCGCGGCCGGGTGACCGCGGCCGAGGTCGCGGCCGAACTGGAGGTGTCGGTGGCGACCGCGCGCCGCGATCTCGAGGCCCTGTCCACCGCCGGGATTCCGGTGTACCCGCAGGCCGGACGCGGTGGCGGCTGGACCCTGGTGGGTGGTGCGCGCACCGATCTGAGCGGTCTGACCGCCCCGGAGGCGCAGTCGCTGTTCCTGCTGCTGGGTCCGATGGCGACCGCGACTCCGGCGACCCGCTCCACGGTGCGCAAGCTGTTGCACGCGCTCCCCCGGTCCTTTCGCACCGATGCGGAGGCCGCGGCCGGGGCGATGATCGTCGATCCGGCGCGCTGGGGAGAACGCGATCAACCGGCCCCGGACGCCGTGCGGGAATTGCAGCGCGCGGTGGTACGCCGCCGCCGGGTGCGATTCGACTACGGCCGCGGCGATTCCCGCACGCGCCGGACGGTCGACCCGTGGGGCCTGACCGACAAGGACGCCGTTTGGTACCTGATCGCCGGAACCGAACGCGGGCAGCGGACTTTCCGGGTCGATCGCATGACCGATATCGAGATCAGCGACGAATCGGCGCATCGCCCGGCCGATTTCGACCTCGATACCGCCTGGTCGGAGGTGGTCGAGGAGGTGGAGCGGCATCGCTCGACGCTGTCGGCCACGGTGCTCGTCCCGGACCATCTGCTGGCCGTGCTGCGCCATCAGCAGGGCAGGCACTGTGTGGTGGAGGGTCCGATGCCGGACGGCCGCACCAGGGTTCGCATCACCGCCCCGAGTCCGCTCATGATCGCCCAGCAACTGGCGGGCTGGGGTGCCGCGCTCGAGGTCACCGAACCCGATTCGGTGCGCGCCGAATTGGCCCGCCTGGGCACCGAACTCGTGGCGCGCCATGGCACCTGACCGCACTGCTGCGCAGTCATACGAAAACCGAATCATGTTGCAGCACTTCCGATTTCGCAGAATCGGAGGGCACGGCGCTGTTACAGTCCGCCCGGCACCCCACTCCGGTGCCGGAAGGAATTACACAATGAAGAGAACACTTCTCGAGGTGAGCACCGCCGCCGCCTTCACCGCCCTCGCCTGGCCCGCGCTGCTGGCCGGACCCGCCACCGCCGATATCACCGACATCAGCGTGACCGGCTTGATTCCGGGCAAAGCGTGCAGCGTGAAAGACGGCTGCACCATCATCGCCGGGGTCGACGGCAGCAATAAATTCGGCCAGGTCGAATTCCTGATCAATGGCGCGAGCATCGGAACCGTCACGCCCGTCGCCAATTCCGGCGTCGTGACCGCTTCGCTGGACTGGCACCCCACCGCGACGGGCAGTTACACCATCGGCGTGCGCCAGGGCCTGTCCATGTCCACCATCGTCTATCCGGTCGGCGCGCCGAACTCGCTGTGCGCCTTCCTGCCCAGTGGCTCGGCCAGCGGTTCGGGTGGCAGCGGTTCGGCGAGCGGTTCGTTCGGAAGCGGCTCGGCCGGAAGCGGTTCGGCGGGCAGCGGCTCCGCGGGTTCGGGTTCGGGCACCGGTTCGGCCTGCTGATTCGGCGCTGGAGCCGGGCAGGCAGGGGTCGGCTCCTCTCCGAAAGGCGTTCAGCCCTTGCGGACTTTGCTCACCGCGGTGGTGAAGAGGGTGTCGAGGGCCTCGGCATCGGGTTTGCCGCCGCTGAAAGACATATAGGTGACATTGATTCGCACATCACCGATCTGGCCGAGCAGGGTCTGCATGCTGCGGGTCAGACCGGCACCACCGGATTCCGATTGCACGGTGCGGCGCAACGCGAGGGTGTCGTCGGCGTCCAGCGGCGGTGGCGGATCCATATCGGTGGTGATGGTGGCGGTGGTGCCGCCGTGTCCGACGCGCACGGTTGCGCAGCGCTGCAATTGATCTCGCAGGGTGGCGAGTTTCTGATCGGTGCGCACCAGCGCCACGGTGAGGGTGGCGCGGGTGGTGTCATCGGTGCCGACCACGACCACCGGTCCGGCGGTGGGGGCCTGGGGTGCGCAGGTCGCGGGATCGATGCTCGCGCCGGGCAGGACGCCGTCGAGATCGCTCGCGGCCTGTCCCGCGGCGTCCACGGGCAGGGTCACCGCGGCGTAGCGGGAAGGGAATTGGGACGCGTCGGGCAGTAACCGGGCGAGTCCACTGTCGGTATGCACGGTGGTCACCGGACTTTGGGATGCCACGGGGTGACCGGATATCGTTGTGCTGCCGCATCCCGCGAGGATCATGCCCAGTAACGCGATCCCCACGGGGCGGATCGGCATTCGGGAGAACCTGCGAGTGGGCATGGGGCAGGGCTCGCAAGCCACCTGCCGACCCGACGAATCCGGCACGGTCACTCGTCCACTATGCCGAATATCTGCTGTTCACACCGAATGCCACGCCGCGTGGCGAGCTCGCGGGAATGCGTGTCCGGGTCTGCCGCGTTGCAGCCGGGGTGCGGGCGATGCACGACCTGTCGGCGCATGAGGGACAATTGGGTCACGGGTCGCGCAGGTGGGCCACGCAGGAAGGAGTACGCGATGGACTACGAGTCGCGAATGTACGAGCTGGAGTTTCCGGCTCCGCAGCTGTCCTCGGCCGACGGTGCCGGTCCCGTGCTGGTGCACGGGCTGGAGGGTTTCACCGATGCCGGGCACGCTGTGAAGCTGGCCACCACACATCTGCGCGAAAGCCTGGAGAGCGAACTGGTCGCCTCGTTCGATATGGACGAGTTGCTGGACTATCGCTCCCGCCGCCCGCTCATGATGTTCAAGACCGATCACTTCTCGGAGTACTCCGAGCCCGAGCTGAATCTGTGGGCCGTCAAGGACACCGCGGGCACGCCATTCCTGCTGCTGTCCGGACTGGAACCGGATCTGCGCTGGGAGAAGTTCGTCACCGCGGTGCGGCTGCTGGCCGAACAGCTGGGTGTGCGCCGCACCATCGGTTTGAGCGCGATTCCCATGGCGATTCCGCACACCCGCCCGCTGGGTGTGACCGCGCACGCCAGCGACAGCGACCTGATCGGCGATCATCAGCGCTGGCCGGGCGAGTTGCAGGTGCCCGGTAGCGCGTCCTCGCTGCTCGAGTACCGAATGGCACAGCACGGTCATGAGTCGGTCGGCTTCTCGGTGCATGTGCCGCACTATCTGACCCAGACCGCGTACCCCGAGGCCGCGCAGACGCTGCTGGAGAATGTGGCCGAGAACGCGGGCCTGGCACTGCCGCTGGCCGCGCTGAGCGAATCGGCCGCGCGGGTGCGCGAGCAGGTCAACGAGCACATCTCGGGTAACTCCGAGGTCGAGAATGTCGTGCAGGCGCTGGAACGCCAGTACGACAGCTTCGTCACCGCGCAGGAGCGTCAGTCCAGCCTGCTCGCGCCCGATGCCGATCTGCCCACGGGCGATGAGCTGGGCGCGGAGTTCGAGAAGTTCCTCGCCGAGCAGTCCGGTTTCACCGAGGGCGAGGACGGCGGCGAGCACGGTCGCTGACCGCACGGCGGCCGCCTCACGCGGTGGCGATGAGCGGATCCGCGGGCAGTTCACGCCCGGACAGCAGCGCTCGGCGGCGCGGTAGTCTCCAGCCCGAGTCGTGTATCGAGCTGACGCCCGCCACCCGGGCCATGGCGAACAGCGACATCAGCTCGTGCGCGCGCAGCAGGTCGACGTCGAGGACTTGCCGCAGCGGTTTTCTCTCTTCGGCCGCGTTCGGCGCACCGCCGGCGAGTTCTCGCCACGCATGGAAGGTGCGCCCGATCTGTTCGGCCACCTCCGCGATTCCGGCGCGGCGACCGTCCCACTCCCGGGGCAGTTCGCCGCCGGATCTGCTCAGTCCGGCGGCCATTCGCTCATCGGGATCTCTGCCCATCCGCACCAGCGCGCAGAGGATCCCGAAGACGAAGGTCGTGTGATACACGTTGTAGGACAGGCGAGATCCGTCGTGCACCGCCCTGTCGAACATCGGTGACGGCACATACCCGAGCACCGCGAACTGGGTGCCCAGCCCGTGACGCGGTACCGCTGCCGTGGCCATGTCGCGTGCACCCGCATCGGATCGGCGAGATCTGTGCGGCGCGGTCGCGGGACGGCGCGACGGCCGCCGTGGCCGAGCCGGGCAGATCGCCCAGTAACGTAGTCGAGGTGCAGCTATCCGAACTCGTCCCCGACCAAGCCGTGCCCGATGTGGACCCGGACTGGCTGTACGAAACCTTCACGGACTGGACGACCGCGGAGGGGCTGACGCTGTATTCGGCGCAGGAAGAGGCGCTGCTCGAGCTGTTCACCGGGTCGAATGTCATTCTGGCCACGCCCACCGGATCGGGTAAGTCGCTGGTCGCCATCGGCGCGCACTACGCGGCGTTGAATCGCGGACAGCGCAGCTATTACACCGCGCCGATCAAGGCCCTGGTCAGTGAGAAGTTCTTCGCGCTGTGCGAGGTGTTCGGGGCGGATCGGGTCGGCATGGTGACCGGTGACGCGGCGGTGAATCCGGATGCGCCGATCATCTGCGCGACCGCGGAGATTCTGGCGAATCTGGCGCTGCGCGAGGGGACGGCCGCCGATGTGGGCCAGGTCATCATGGACGAGTTCCACTACTACGCCGATCCCGATCGCGGGTGGGCGTGGCAGGTGCCGCTGATCGAATTGCCCGGGGTGCAGTTCCTGCTCATGTCGGCCACGCTCGGTGAGGTCGACTTCTTCGCCGAGGATCTCGAGCGACGCAGCGGGAATGACACGGCCATCGTCTCGGGCGCGGAACGTCCTGTGCCGCTGAGCTTCTCGTACGTGCGCACGCCGATCACCGAAACCCTCGAGGACCTGGTCACCACCAGTCTCGCGCCGGTGTACGTCGTGCACTTCACCCAGGCCGCGGCCATCGAGCGGGCGCAGGCGCTGATGAGCGTGAACTTCGCCTCCAAGGCCGAGAAGGACGCGATCGCCGACGCGCTGGGCGAATTCCGGTTCGCGACCGGGTTCGGCAAGACGCTCTCGCGGTTCATCCGGCACGGGATCGGCGTGCATCACGCGGGCATGCTGCCCAAGTATCGGCGACTGGTGGAGAAGCTGGCTCAGGACGGACTGCTCAAAGTCGTCTGCGGCACGGACACTCTCGGTGTCGGCATCAATGTGCCGATTCGCACGGTGCTGCTGACCGGACTCACCAAATACGACGGGGTACGCACGCGCAGGCTCAATGCCCGTGAGTTCCACCAGATTTCGGGTCGGGCGGGGCGCGCCGGATTCGATACCCTGGGCACGGTCGTGGTGCAGGCGCCCGAGCACGAGGTGGAGAATGCCCGGCTGATCGCGCGCGCCGGTGATGATCCCAAGAAGCTCAAGAAGGTGCAGAAGCGTAAGCCCCCGGAGGGTTTCGTCTCCTGGTCCGAGGAGACCTTCGATCGCCTGGTCGCGGCCGCCCCCGAACCCATGGTGTCGCGCTTCAATGTCACCAACTCGATGTTGCTGAATGTCATTGCGCGCAAGGGCAATTGCTTCGAGGCCATGCGGCATCTGCTGGAGGACAATCACGAACCGCGGCCGGCGCAGCGTCGGCATATCCTCAAGGCGATCAAGCTGTATCGCGCGCTGCGGGACGCGGGGGTGGTGCAGCAGCTCGACGAGCCGGATCAGTACGGCCGCCATGCCCGGCTCATGGTGGATCTCCAGCGCGATTTCGCCCTGGATCAGCCGCTGTCGCCGTTCGCGCTGGCCGCGTTCGAACTGCTGGACAAGGAGTCGCCGACCTACACCCTCGATGTCATCTCGCTCATCGAGTCCACGCTGGAGAATCCGCGCCAGCTGCTCATGGCCCAGCAGCACAAGGCGCGCGGGGTGGCGGTCGCGGAGATGAAGGCCGACGGGATCGAGTACGAGGAGCGCATGGAACTCCTCGAGGAGATCACCTGGCCCAAACCCCTTGCCGAAGAACTGATTCTCCCGGCATTCGAGACGTACAAGGCCGGGCATCCGTGGGTGTCCGAGTTCGAGCCCGCGCCCAAATCGGTGGTGCGGGAAATGGTCGAGCGCTCCATGACCTTCGCCGAACTGATCTCGCAGTACGAGCTGGCGCGGTCGGAGGGCGTGGTGCTGCGGTACCTCGCCGACGCCTATCGCGCGCTGCGCCGCACGGTGCCCGAGCAGGCGCGCACCGAGGAGCTGGACGACATCACCGAATGGCTGGGCGAGCTGATCCGTCAGGTCGATTCGAGCCTGCTGGACGAATGGGAGCAGCTCACCAATCCGGGCGCGGAGACCGATACCGAACAGGTGGCCTTCGGTGCGGAATCCGTACGTCCGATCTCCGCCAACGAACGCTCGTTCCGGGTTTTGGTCCGCAATGCCCTGTTTCGCCGGGTCGAGCTGGCGGCGCTACAGCGCTGGCAGGCGCTCGACGAGTACGAGGACGAACTGGACTGGGAGGGCGAACTCGTGCCCTATTTCGCCGAGTACGACGAAATCCGCACCGGGCCCAACGCGCGCGGCCCGAAGCTGTTCCAGGTGGAGCCGCGGGGCGAGTTCTGGCATGTGCGCCAGGTGCTGGACGATCCGGCCGGGGACCACGGCTGGAGTATCAATGCGGTCGTTGACCTGGCCGAATCCGATGCCGCGGGTGAGGTCGTCTTCGATGAGATGACCATCGCCGCGGGCTGAGACGGTCACACTCTCGTAAGGTCGCGGGGCCGTCTTAGGACGCTCCCGCGGCGTTAAGGTGACGTAGTCGTTGATCGCCAGTTCGTTTTCCGACGCCTACCGCTGCTATTCTCGCTGGCTGTTGCCCGAGGCCACTTCCACGGCCCGAACAGTGGGGAGTTCCCTTAGATTGACCGTTTCAAACTCTCGCGAGTCGCCCTGTCTCGTCGTCGACCTGAACCTGGTGCGTGACAACTACCGCGCCCTGCAGTCCGCGCTACCCACCGCACGAATTCGCTTCGCCGTCAAGGCGAGTCCCCTACCGGAGATCATCCGGCTACTCGATTCCGAAGGCGCCGAGTTCGACGTCGCCAGTGTCGGCGAGATCGAACTCTGCCTCGCACAGGGGGTTGATCCGGCCGTCCTGTGCTACGGCAATCCGATCAAGAAGGCTGCCCATATCGCCGCTGCGTTCGCCGCGGGTGTGCGCCGCTTCGCCTTCGATACCGAGGACGATCTCGAACGGATCGCCGAGCACGCGCCCGGCTCGGAGGTCGAGTGCCGATTCCTCGCCTCGGCGCCGCAGTCGCAGACCCCGTTCGGCACCAAGTTCGGTTGCGCCCCGGGGGAAGCCGCGCAGTTGCTGGTGCGCGCGCACGATCTGGGGCTGCGGGTCGGCGGGCCGTACTTCCATGTCGGTTCGCAGCAGCTGGATCCGATCGCCTGGCAGATCGGCATCGAACAGGCCGGTGCTATCGCGGAAGCGTTGGCGGCCAAGGACATTCCCGTAGCGGCAGTGAATATCGGTGGGGGACTGCCGATTTCGTACGCCGATGCGGCTCCCGGCGTGGCCGAGCTGGGCGCGGTGATCACCGCGGCCGCCGCCCGCCATCTCCCGGAACACACCGATCTGATCGTGGAACCCGGCCGCGCCCTGGTGGGTAACACCGGAGTGATCCACGCGGAGGTGGTGAATGTTCGCCAGGCGCCGGACGGGCGGCGCTGGATATACCTCGATATCGGCCGCTACAACGGTATGGCCGAAACCGAGAACGAGTACATCGCCTACCGTTTCCAGACCGATCGCGACGGCGACCCGGTGGATGAGGCGGTCGTCGCTGGTCCGACCTGCGATGGCGACGATGTACTGTATCAGCGCACGCGGGTTCTTCTCCCGACCACGTTGCGAGCCGGTGATTCAGTTCGAATCCTCGAGACCGGTGCCTATACGGCGAGCTATTCGTCGGTGTCCTTCAACGGTTTTCCGCCTTTGACTGTTCAAGTCACTGGCGCTGAGCGAGAGTGAGTTTAGCCATGACGGCAGAATTCACCGGCTGGCACGTGCTGGCCGAGTTCGGTGGTGTCGATGCGGCCCTCTGCAACGACCTCGAACGACTCGAAGCCGCACTTCGAAAATCGTTGGTCGCCGCGGGGGTGACCATCTGTGATGTCGTGCGCAAGCAGTTCGAGCCGCAGGGTGTCACCGTCCTGGCGCTGCTGGCCGAGTCGCACGCCTCCATCCACACCTACCCGGAGTCCGGCGATATCTTCGTCGACGTCTTCACCTGCGGCAGCATCGGCGCCGGCGCCACCAAGGCGGTCGAGCTGCTGCAGCAGGAGCTTTCGCCGGGGACCGTCAATATGGAGGTCATCCAGCGGGGGCACACCTCGCGCCGAATCCACGAACCGGTCGGCGATGGCCTGACCCGGGTGTGGAACATGTCCGAGGTCGTGGTGGACACCAACACCCCGTTCCAGCACATGGTGATCGCCAAGACCGAGCAGGGTCTGTCGCTGTTCTCCGACGACGATCGGCAGTCCACCGAGTTCTCCCAGCTCACCTACCACGAGGCCATGCTGGTCCCGGGGTACGCGCTGGCCGAGAAGCTGGACAAGGTGCTGATCATCGGTTCCGGTGAGGGCGTGGCCTCGCAGATGTCGGCCGCGGCGGGCGCGTCGCTGGTGGATCACGTGGACATCGATCAGCTCGAGGTGGAGCTGTGCGCCAAGCACCTCCCCTACGGCTACTCCGAGGCGGATCTGGCCGAGGCGGTCGCGCAGACCGGCCCGATCAAGATGCATTACGCCGACGGCTGGGACTTCCTGGCCAAGGCCGAGGCCGAGGGCGTGCGCTACGACATGATCTGTATCGACCTGCCGGATGAGCGGGTCGAGGACGCGCAGCACAATCGCCTGTACGAGGACGATTTCCTGAACCGCTGCAAGGCGATTCTGTCCGAGGGCGGCGTGCTGGCAGCCCAGGCCGGCTGTCAGACCATGTGGCGCAACGAAACCCTCAAGCGTTCGTGGACCCGCTTCCACAACCTGTTCGAGACGGTCGTCCCGTACGTCAGCGACGAGCACGAGTGGACCTTCATCTTCGGCACCCCGAAGGCCATCGAGGATCCGGTCGCCAAGATGACCGCCACCCTGTCGACACTGCCCTACAAGGCGCAGACCATCGACGAGCGCGCGATCGTCCGCGGCGCGATCGAACCCCACGCCCTGCGCGTGGGCGCGACGGTCGGCTAGCCCGAACCAGTAGCACAAGCACTGTGCCCGTACGGATTCCGTACGGGCACAGTGCTTTTCAGCCGCCTATCGGGAGCGTGAGCAGCTCAGCCCCAGGCGCGGCGGGTGGCGGGCATACCGGTCGCGCCGGAGGGGGTGGGGACGACCGCGAGGACCTGGTGCAGGCCGAGGCCGCCGTCTTCGAACCCCAGGGCCGAGGCCGCCATGTAGAGCCGCCAGATGCGGGCCCGGCCCTCGCTGGAGAGTGAAACCGCTTGCTGCCAAGCGCTTTCCAGGTTGGCGACCCAGTTTCGGAGGGTCAGGGCGTAGTGTTCGCGCAGGGATTCGACATCGCGGACCTCGAATCCGGCGCGCTGCATGGCGAGGATGGTTTCGCCGACGTCCATGAGTTCACCGTCTGGGAAGACATAGCGGCCGACGAAGGAGCGGGGGCTCATGACCGAACCGCCCGGGGAGGAGATGGCGTGGTTGAGCAGGCGGCCCTCGGGGCGCAGAAGGGTGCGCAGGGTCTCGAAATAGGCTGCGGCGCGCTTGGTTCCGACGTGTTCGAACATACCGATCGAGGAGATGGCGTCGAAGTGTTCGCCGCCGAGGTCGCGGTAGTCCTGGAGGCGGATCTCGATGCGGTCGGACAATCCGGCCTCGGCTACGCGTGTGCGGGCCAGGTCGGCTTGGGCGCGACTGATGGTGACGCCGACGACCTGGGCGTCGTAGCTGGCGGCGGCGTGCATTGCCATTGCGCCCCAACCGCATCCGACATCGAGCAGGCGCATGCCGGGGCGGGTGTCCAGGCCGAGTTTGCGGCAGATCAGGTCGTGTTTGGCGCGCTGGGCGTCTTCGAGCGTGACGGTCGGATCCGCGGGGGTGTGGCCGTCGTCGTCCGGTCCGACGAAGCGGGCGCAGGAGTAGGTCATGCTGGGGCCGAGGACGAGTCGGTAGAAGTCGTTGCCGACGTCGTAGTGGTGGCTGATGGCGGCGGCGTCGCGGCGTTTGGTGTGCAGTCCGGCGCGCACGGGTTTGGCTTCCTCGGCCGGTGGTTCCGGTCGGCGGCCGATCGCGCCCAATCGTCGCGCCGCGCCCAGGGCCTGCCAGGCGCCGTCGAGGCCGAGCCGGGCGTCGCGGGGTGCGGTGGATTGCAGGGCGCGCAGCAGGACGAAGATATCGCCCTCGAGATCGACCTCACCCGAGACCAGGGCCCGGCCGAGGCCGAGTTCGCCCGGGGCCCAGATCAAATAGCGCAGTGCGTTCTTGGATCGCACCCGCATGACGCCGGCGGGCTCGCCCGCCGGTTCGATGACACTGCCGTCCCAGAATTCGAATCGCACCGGCGATTCGCGCCCCACCGCGGCGTGCAGCAGGGGTAGGAACGCTTCCGCAACGGTTGCCTTGTCGCCCATCGCACCACTATGTCATTCGGGGCGCCGCGTCCCCGGGTGGACGCGCGATCTTGGTGCGGCTCATCGGAGCGGGGCGGGGCTGCCGACCGGCGGCCCGAAGAGGTATCCGGCGCGGTCCAGCCCCGTGGTCGCCGAGCGCACATCGCCTATGAGGGAACGGATTTCGTGCGTGTAGACCTCCAGCGAATTGTGCGTGCCGATCTGGTGGGTGAGACCGAATTCGACCACTCGCGTTCGGGGGCGTAGGTACCGAACAAGCGGTCCCAGATCATGAATACGCCGCCGAAGTTCTTATCCAGATACGGTTTGTTCGCGCCGTGGTGCACGCGATGGTGGGCTGATGTCATCGCAGGGATTGACACCGGTGCTCCGAACTCCGCGCATCAGGCACGCGGCGCAGCCGGACCAGCTCTACCAGTTTCCGTTGATCTTCACGCTGGCGGGCAGGGGCTTCAGCACAATCCGGCGGACCCCGCGGACAGGATCGCAAGCTCGGCGGGGTGTAGGCGGCGCTTGACTTGGATTGCTCTCCAGGTCATAGGTTCGGTTTGTGAGCGGGTTTCTGCCCGGGAACGACGTCGACTTGGAGGAGTTCGGGATGATCGCGACCAGGAAGCTCGGTGGGCTGACCGTGGGGGCCGAGGGGCTCGGGTGTATGGGGATGAGCCATGCGTATGGGGTTCGGGAGAGTGATGACGAGTCGATTGCGACTATTCATCGGGCGCTCGAACTGGGGGTGACCATGCTCGATACGGCGAATGTGTACGGGCCCGAGACCAATGAGCGGTTGGTGGGGCGGGCTATCGCGGATCGGCGGGATCGGGTGGTGCTGGCCACCAAGTTCGGGATTGTGTGGGGTGAGGGCGGGAGCATGGGGGCGCGGGGGGATGCGGCGTATGTGAAGCGGAGTTGTGATGAGTCGCTGGCTCGGCTGGGGGTGGATTACATCGATCTGTACTACCAGCATCGGGTGGATCCGACCGTGCCGGTCGAGGAGACCTGGGGTGCGCTGGCGGAGCTGGTGCAGGCCGGGAAGGTAAGGTACCTCGGGATTTCCGAGGCGTCGGCGGAGACCATCCGGCGGGCGCACGCGGTGCATCCGATCACCGCGCTGCAAAGCGAGTGGTCGCTGTGGACGCGCGGTATCGAGGACGAAATCCTGTCCACCGCACGCGAACTCGGTATCGGCATCGTGCCGTTCTCGCCACTGGGACGCGGATTGCTCACCGGCGCCATCACTTCCACGAAGGATATGCCCGCCGATGACATGCGCCGCCGGTTCCCGCGCTTCGCGGACGGCAATCTCGACAGCAATCTGGCGATTGTCGCCGCGATCGGCGAGCTGGCAAAGGAAAAGGGTGTCACCGCAGGGCAATTGGCGCTCGCCTGGGTGCTGCACCAGGGCGATGATGTGGTGCCGATTCCGGGTACCAAGCGGCGCACCTACCTGGAGCAGAATGTGGCGGCCGCCGACATCGAGCTCAGCGCCGAGGATCTGGCCCGGATCGAAGCCGCGACTCCCGCCGATGCCATTGCGGGCGAACGCTACCCGGAGGAACTGGGTCGCGCCGCCGGGAAGTAGCCCGGAACACCGATCCCTCCGACCCGGCTCGGTCACCGCGCGTGGCCGAGCCGTCGGTCACCTCGAATCTGTCGGCGCGTGTGGTTACAGTCGCTACGTCAAACGCTCCACGAGATCGCCGTGGAACTGTCGCCGGCCGGAAATCCTGCGCACGCCACCGTGACAGCGCGAGCGGATCACTGTCGCCGCGGGGCAAACGGTTCACGTCCCCTGCTACGGCGGCCACCACCCTCGAAGCCCTCGATCGCGCTCTCCCACGGCATCGCCGGTCCAGGTTCTCCGACTCTGGGCCACCACGCATCTGCGTGCAGTTGACGGCCGATCAGCTCTGATCCCCGTGCGCGAGCGAAGGTCACGGCAGGTCGGAGAAGCGCACGTTATGGGCAACCGCCGATACGTGCAGGCCATCGGCGCCCGGTTGGATCGCCGTCAACTGCGCACCCAGCGGGAGTCGTTCCAGCGGCACGGTGAACGCCAGGGTCGAACTCAGTAGAGCCAACGGGATCTCGGGCCCACCCGCGGCGGACTGGACCGACACCGGGGTGACCTCGATGCCGTCGGCGGTCGGTGCGACGGTGACCGTGACGGTCGCGGGCACCGGGATGCCCTGCACCGAGAACGTTCCGGTGACGCGCAATCCCTCCGGGCTGTACGAGATCGATTCGACTCCCTCGGGGGCGAAAGGCTTCACCGCGTCATACGGCACCACGGCCGTCGCGTTGGCCGTCGCCGCGACCAGGTTCGAGGTGCGGTTGTTGAGAATGTCCCCCAGCGGTGCGGAAACATCGGTCAGCTTCACATCAAGGTTGTGAACGGACAGATTCTTCTCCGTCCAGTCCCCGACCCGCACCTCGATATCGCGATAGGTGCCTTCGGCGGCCTGCGTCAGGAAGGGAATCCCCCCGATCGTCACACTCGGCCGGTTCGGCAGCCCGTAGTCCGTCGCGATCTTGCGCCCGATCTCATTCTGCGCCATCACGACCGTCACCCGGTCCCCGACAACCAGTGCGATCCCCAGCACGATGACCAATATCAACAATGCGCGCATGCGCTCACCCGCTCGAACATCCCTCCATCATGCTGTGCTTCGCGGCGGTGGGTGGTCAGCGACGGTCATGGACTCCCCGAATCACAGCCGCCGAACCCGCAGCACCCCGGTCAGCATCGGCAGCATGAACTCCCCCTCGGCGGTCTCCGGCCTGCTCGCCAGATACGCGCGAATCCGATCCAGCGTGCCCCGGCGCTCCCGCTCCGGCATGACCAGCACCCCGGCTCGGGTGGCGAGTGTGGCACGCAACTCCTCCGACATCGCCGAATCCGGCTCCACCGCAATAACCTCGGCCCCCACCTCCGCCAGAGTCCGAGTCAACTTCCCGGTCCCGGCCCCGAGATCTACCACCCGCACGCCCGGCGCGGGTGCCAGCGCCCACCGCACCGCCGGCACCGCGTAATCCGGCCGATGCTCGGCATATTCAGCCGCCACTTCCCCGAACGATGACGAATACCCCTGCCGCCCATGGTCTTCCATACCTCCTCGATACACGAGGAGGGGGCGGTGGCACCCCGCGGCGGCCACCGTCTCCGAATTGACCCCGGTTACCCCGGCTCGAACAACGCGGTAGTGCGCTACGCCTGGATAACTTCGATACCGACCATCGCATTCAACGAATCACAACTCGCCCAGGACTGATTCTGCCCGTACTGGATCGGCCCGTATTTCCAGTAGGTGAATGGAACCGGCCACGCAATGCACGTGAGCTTCACCTGATGCCAGGTGGGCAACTCACAATTGGACATGCCGCCGGTGTTGAAGATGTTGTACACGTGACAGTTGGCCTGCCACACCGGCACATCAGCCTGAGCAACGCCCCCACCAGCGAGAACAGTGCCCGCCGCAGCAGCTACAACAGCCGCGCCTACAGCAAGTCGCTTCACGGATCGCATTCCAACCTCCTGAATTGGTGTCGTGTGAAAACCATCGCCCACAAATCAGACTTGTTACTTTCGCCCACCCTCCACCCGAAAACAATCCCCACCCGACCCGCCAATTTAAAGGATCAATCACTCGATTTCCCACCCCCAAGCCCGCCATCCCCATCGAATCCAGCCAGAGGTAACACAGATAATTCGAAATACCCTGTCGGACAGGTGATCACCCGTCCAAAGACCGGAACGAACGAGTGACAGGACTACCGACCGCCTCAACAACGGCACCAGTGCCGAGCACACATCTCCTCCAGCGTCAGCGGTCCGAGAAATGGCCGCCCACAACGGAAAGCACCGACCTGGATGCGACCGCCCATATGACCAGCTTGCGGCGGTCCTCGACTGTGATTCATCCCTTATATCCGGATCGGTCGCACGTTCCGGGGCCGCACCGCCTAACCTGCCGGTGGCACAACAGTTTGGTTGGAAGGTGGCAGGAAGCGTGATCGGTACCCGGGCGAAGCTCGACGAGTTGGCCAAGATTCTGGAGATGGCCGCGGAACCGGCCGGGGAGGCCGGGGTTGCCAAGCGGGCGAAGAAGGGGATACCCAGTGTTCGGCAGCGGGTGGAGATGTTGCTGGACAAGGGGACCTTCATCGAGACGGGGGCGCTGGCTCGGCAGCCGGGGCAGGATGACGCGCTGTACGGGGATGGGCTCGTCACCGGGCGCGGGTTGATCGGGGGGCGGCCGGTGGTGGTGATCTCTCACGATCAGACGGTGTACGGCGGGTCGGTGGGTGTGACCTCGGCGCAGAAGTTCATGCGCGCGTTGCAGTTCGCGTTCGACAATGCCTGCCCGGTGGTGACGATCAATGATTCGGGTGGGGCGCGGATTCAGGACGCGGTGGGGTCGCTGGCCTCGTTCGGCGATATCTCCCGGGTGCTGGAGAAGCTGTCGGGGTATGTGCCGCAGGTGTCGATCATTCTCGGAAAGTGCGCCGCCGGTTCGGTTTACGGTCCGATCAATACCGATGTGCTGATCGGCACCAAGGATTCGTACATGTTCGTCACCGGACCGGACGTGATCAAGGCCGTCAATGGTGAAGACGTCAGCGCCGAGGATCTCGGTGGTGCGAAGGTGCAGGCCGAACGCGGCACGCTGCATCACGTGGCCGAAACCGAGCAGGAAGCCTACGAGTGGGCGCGCAACTACCTGAGCTATATGCCGACCAGTTGCGTCGAACAGCCGCCGATCGTGAATCCCGGTCTGGAGCCGGAGATCACGGACTCGGACCGGGAGCTCGACCGGATCATTCCGGACTCCGATCGCGCCGGATACGATATGCACGAGATTCTGCTGCGCATCTTCGACGACGGCGAATTCCATGAACTCCGTGCGGCTTTCGCGCCGAACCTGATCACCGGATTCGCCCGCGTCGACGGCTTGCCGGTCGGCGTCATCGCCAATCAGCCGCTGGTGCTCGGCGGCGCGATCGACGCCGCCTGCTCGGACAAGTCGACCTACTTCATCCGGCTCTGCGACGCCTTCAATATCCCGCTGATCTTCGTCGCCGACACCCCGGGCGTACTGCCCGGCCTGTCGGAAGAGGCGGCCGGGGTGATCATCCGCGGCGGTCGCGTCCCCCGCGCGATCATCGAGGCCACCGTGCCGATCATCAACCTGGTGGTGCGCAAGTCGTACGGCGGCGCCTACGGCATGATGGGAGCGCGCCAGGTGGGCGCCGACTTCAGCTTCGCCTGGCCGACCGCCCGCATCGCGGTCATCGGCGCGGAAAGCGCGGTCGACCTGCTCGGCAAGCGTCAGCTCGCGGCCATTCCGGAGGAGCATCGCGCCGCGGCCCGCGAATTCATGGTCAACCAGTACAACGAGACGGTCGCGACCCCGTGGATCGCCGCCGAACGCGGCTATATCGACGCGGTCATCGAACCGGCCCGCACCCGCCTGGAGATCCGCCACGCGCTGCGCCTGCTGCGCACCAAACAGCCGCTCAAGCCGGAGTTCAACCCGCGTAAGCACTCCATCTATCCGATGTAATCCGCACCGGCACAACGGGACTCAGCGCGCGCCGTCCGCACCCGGCTCCGCCCCGGTCAGAAATAGACGCCCGGGGTGCAGTAGCCGGTGACGTATTGCCGGTCGCCGTATTGGACGGCAGCGGGATCCCATTGGGCGCCAAGCGATTCGACGAACGATCGCACCGTCTCCAGGTCGGCGCGATCGGCCACCAGGATCAGGTTGCCGTCCTCGGTGACCGAGCCGCCGCCCAGTGTGTCGCGTGCGGCGGGGTCGGCCAGGAGCGCATCGTGCAGGCGGGTGCGGTCGACACCCGGGACGGTGACGGCGAATCCGTCGGCGCGTTCATCGGAGGCGGGCAGATACTCCAGCCCCAGCACCGCTTCCTGGTGATAGCGCACGCGCAGATCGTCGGCGATCCAGCACAGATTGTCCCGCCCCGTACAGGCCAATTCGAACCGCCGAGCGGGCTCATAGGTGATCTGCTGGGAGTCCTGCGACCAGAAGACCCCGTCGACGGGCTCGGAGTGCACCGTGAGCCCGAGTTCCATTGCGGCGGTGAGGTTCACCTCGATATCGAACTGCGTGAGCGGATCCGCGAGCCGTGGATCGGCGGGGTCGGTGATGGTGTCGGTATTCCAGGTGCCGAAGAGTTCGGCCGTGGGTTGGAGCGGGTTGCCGGTCGCGCACGACCAGGGGCCGTAGGCGTGCGCGGTCCCCGAACCCACGGTCCCCGAACCCACTGTGAACAACGCGCCGGTAAGTGTCGCGACCGCGGCGAAAGCGGCGAATCTCATGCTGATCATTGGGCCACTGCCCCTCTCCGAGGGTCGAAACGGCTGAGTTTACGATCAATCGAATTCTAGGCGGGCAGAATGTCCGTATGCGGATTTCGGTAGCTGCGGATGAAGACACCGGGGTGGCGGGGGCAGTGGTGGCCGAGCTGACCCGGCGCGGGCACGAAGTCATGGTCCACGGGGCCCTGGAGCCCGATGAGCGCGACGACTGGGCGTGGGGCAGCGCGGCGGCGGCCTGGGATGTCGCCGAGGGGCGAGCCGACCAAGCCGTGGTGTGCTGCTGGACCGGCACGGGCGCGTCGATCGCCGCCAACAAGGTGCCGGGGATCCGGGCCGCGCTGTGCGTCGACAGCTACACCGCCGCGGGGGCGCGCCGGTGGAACGATGCCAATGTGCTGGCGCTGAGCCTGCGGCTCACCTCACGCGCCCTGCTGGCCGAAATCCTCGACGGCTGGTTCGGCGAGGCCGCCAGCGAGGACCCCGACGATATCGCCAATATCGAACATCTGGATCGGATCGCGGACTTCTGACCCGACCGCGTCTCCACATTCAATGCGGGCCGCCCCCCCGAACCGGATTTGGTGCGTCGGCGCGGCCCGCCCATCCGGCCATCTCCTCCCAGCCCGCGGCGACCGGCAGACCGTTCAACCCGATCCAGCCGAAGAGCCGAATCTCCTTGTCGCCCAACTGCTTCACTGCCGCTTCGGACTCGGCCCCGAGCGCGTCCTCCACGATCAACCGCACGGCCCCGGAGTGCCGCAGGATGTACGCCACCTCCTCGGCGGTGAGCATGAAATCGAGCGGCACCGATACCGCGCCCAGTCGCGCCAGCGTGAAGTACAGCAGGACGAACTCGCGGCAATTGTGCGTGTACTGCGCGATCCGATCACCCTGCGCCACATCGCGGTCGGCGAGGCTGTGCGCGACCCGATTCACCGCCGCGTCGAGTTCGGCGAAGCTCTCGCCTCGCTCCAGCCTCGCTCGCGCCAGACCAGCGCGGTCTTGTGCGGCACCCGGGTCGCGCTGCGTCGCAACAGATCCCCGAGTCCATGGTCGCGCGCACCCGCGGCCACGGCATTGCCATCCGACGCTGCACTCATGCCAACACGTTCTAGCGGACGACTGTGTCCGGCGTCATACGGTCCCGCTGAGCAGGACCAATTCGCGACGCCAGGCCGCGGTCTTCTCGACATAAGCGGTCAGGTGATCGGCGGCGAAATCGGTCGCGGACCAATCCCGCCGGTCCACCTCGGCGGTCCAGGCGTAGGTCCACGCGTAGACCTCGCGGTCACCCGCGTGCACCGACACCGGGGCGAGGTCGTACTCGTCGTCCTCGAACTCGTCCAGCACCTGCCACTGCGTGCGCGTCAGCCCGGTGATCAGGAACCCTTGCGCGGCACCGGAATCGGCGTGCACCAAACCCGGATAGACCTTGCCGGGCAGTATCGCCGCGCGCCGCCGGGGCAATTCGGCGGGCAGCAATTCCGGTGCGCGGCCCATCAATTCGCGCAACACCTCCGGAAACCGCAGCGTCCCATAGACGAACAGCGGGGCGGCGCCGGCGGGCAACCGGCGCGCCCAGGATCGGTTACTCACCGGCCGATCGACCGGGCGTACAACGCCGGATCATGGGAGTTGACGACACTGATCTGGTGGCCGTGCAGACGCAGGAGCTCGCGCAGGCGGCGCTGATTCTCGCGATGGGCATCCCGCACGATCGCACCCTGTTCGTACATGCGCACCCAGAACGGCACATTCGGCGTCTCCGGATCGATCGAGCCCGCCATCATGAAGGCGTCACCGGCGTGCAGCAGCCAGCCGCGCCCGGAGTCGATCGCATAGCCGGTATGCCCGCGGGTGTGGCCCGCCAGCGGCACCGCGAGAATCTCCGGCGGCAAACCGGGCAGATCACGCACCGTGGTGAAGCCGAACCAGTCCTCGCCGCCGTCGACCTCGTTGACCATCCATTTGGGTCCATGCTCCCACTGCTGGGCGCGATAACGCAGCCGCTCGGAGAGCGTGGGTGTGGCGGTGGCGGCGCGGAACTCCGGGCCGTGCACGTGCACGGTGGCCTCCGGGAAATCGGCGAGCCCGCCGGAGTGGTCGAGATCGAGATGGGTGAGCAGGATATGCCGCACATCGCGCGGGTCGTAACCCAGCTGCTGGATCTGCCGGAACGCGGTCTCGGATTCGCGCAGCTTGACCCCCAGGGCGAATCGACTCGGGCCCAGCATCTTTCCCCGGTCCCGTACGCACCCCAGCCCGAATCCGGTGTCGACCAGCACGAGTTCGGTCCGGGTCTCGACGAGCAGGCAGTGGTCGACCAGGCCGAAGGCCATGGTGCCGCAGTTCAGATGGTGAATCCGCATGGACTCGAGCGAACCAGACACACTCGAACCGGTCAATTGGAGCAGCCGGGGCCCGGGTCAGTGCGGCCGGTGACCGCTGATGATCTCGGCGAGGCGTTCGTAGTCCTCACCACGGGCGGTGGAGGCGCGATAGGCCAATCCGAGGGTGCGACCGGGCGCGGGGGCGGCGAAGTGCGCGATATCCAAAGTGCCGCGCGAGGTTTCGGCCGAGACCGCCATCTCCGGAATCAAGCTCACCCCGAGATCGCCCGCCACGCACTGCACCACGGTCGCGAGCGAGGCGGCGCGGGTGTCGCCCACCGCGCCGGGCTGCGCCTCATGGGTGCGGCACAGGTCCAGGGTCTGATCGCGCAGGCAATGGCCCTCATCGAGCAGCAGCAGCGGAAGTGCGTCCAGATCGGCGGGTTTCAGGTCGCGGCGACCCGCGAATTCGTGCCCGCGCGGGAGGACCAGCACGAATTCCTCGGTATAGAGCGGAATCTCGACCAGGCCGGTGGCCTCGGCCGGGAGCGCCAGCAGCGCCACATCCAGCACGCCGGAGCGCAGACCGTCCAGCAGGCGTGCGGTTTGATCCTCGATCACATGCGGGACGAGTGCGGGCAGCTGCCTGCGTAGCTCGGGGAGCAAGGTGGGCAGCACATATGGGGCAACCGTCGGAATGATGCCCATCCGCAGGGTGCCGCCGAGACCCGAACCGGCGGCCGAAGCGACAAAACGGTCAGCGGCCTCGAGTGTCGCCATAGCTTGGGGCAGAAGGCGTTTACCTGCGGGTGTGACCAATACCCGGCGGGTGCTGCGCTCGATCAGCTGGAGACCGAGTCCGTTTTCCAGTGATGCCAAAGCCTGCGATAACGTGGGTTGGCTCACGTTCAGCCGAGCCGCCGCGGTACCGAAATGACGATATTCAGCAATCGCCACGAACGCACGCAGCTGCGAAAGGGTCGGCTGATAAGTTTGATCAGTCACGCCTATCAGTGTAGAGCGAACGATCGGCTTTACCTTTCAGCCCCGTTTGGGCAAGATCGTTCGCGGCAGTCACGACACAATCGATTCGACTACAAGAGGAGCAAGCATGGCCCTGCTGACCATCGGCGACCAGTTCCCCGCCTACAACCTGACGGCAGTCATCGGCGGTGATCTCTCGAAGGTGAACGCTCAGCAGCCCGACGACTACTTCACCCAGATCTCGAGCGATGATCACGCCGGCAAGTGGCGGATCGTGTTCTTCTGGCCGAAGGACTTCACCTTCGTCTGCCCGACCGAGATCGCCGCCTTCGGCAAGCTGAACGACGAGTTCGCCGATCGTGACGCCCAGGTGCTCGGCGCGTCCGTCGACAACGAGTTCGTGCACTTCCAGTGGCGGGCCCAGCACGAGGAGCTCAAGACCCTCCCGTTCCCCATGCTGAGCGATCTGAAGCGCGAATTGGCCGCTGCCACCGGCGTTCTCAATGCCGACGGCGTCGCCGACCGCGCCACGTTCATCGTGGACCCGAACAATGAGATCCAGTTCGTCTCCGTCACCGCCGGTTCCGTCGGCCGCAATGTCGACGAGGTGCTGCGCGTGCTCGACGCACTGCAGTCCGATGAGCTCTGCGCCTGCAACTGGAAGAAGGGCGACCCGACCATCAAGGCCGGCGAGCTCATGACCGCTTCGGTCTGATTTCTTTCGAACCTGCTCTGACACAAAAGGATTGCGCGCTGTGACCATCGAGAATCTGAAGAACTCCCTGCCCGAGTACGCCAAGGACCTCAAGCTGAACCTGTCTTCGATCGCACGCACCACCGTGCTGACCGAACAGCAGCTGTGGGGCACCCTGCTCGCGTCGGCGGCCGCCACCCGTTCGGCCACCACGCTGCGCGAGGTCGCCGAGGAGGCCGCCGACATCCTGTCGGAGCAGGCGTACAACGCCGCACTGGGCGCCGCCTCGATCATGGGCATGAACAATGTCTTCTACCGGGGCAAGGCGTTCCTGGACGGTAAGTACGACGATCTGCGTGCGGGCCTGCGCATGCAGATCATCGGCACCCCGGGTGTGGAGAAGGCCGATTTCGAGCTGTGGTCGTTCGCGGTCTCCTCGATCAACGGCTGCCAGCATTGCCTGGAGGCGCACGAGCACACCCTGCGGGAAGAGGGCGTCTCGCGCGAGGTGATCTTCGAGTCGCTGCGCGCCGCCGCGATCGTGGCCGGTGTCGGCCAGGCCGTGGCATCGACCGAGGCGCTTGCCACCGCCGCCGTCTGATCGGTCGGAATCCGACGTAGTTCACGCGGGGTCGCACACCGTCAGGGTGTGCGGCCCCGTTTTTCTTGGCGCGGACCTCACGCACGGCTGTTATACGTTGCGGACGCTGAATGTGATGTTTGCCCACAGATAGCGGATATTGATCACCGGTTGGCAACGTTGCCCGGTTCATCCTGTTTGGGCACCTAGACTCCCCCGCATGCCCCCGCGACCCCGGACCGCTGCCCGACGCCGCTGGCGCAGATTCCTCGCCACCTCGGTGGTACTCCTCGCGGTCGCCGCGGTCGGATTCACGCTCTGGAGCAATCAGCGCGAGGAGCCCGCGAAACAGACCCCCGCGGCCGATCCGACCGGTACGCCGCTGCCCGACGCACAGCGGGCGCGCGGGGATCTGGATCGGCTCACCATCGCCTGGAATCGCAATTGGGAATCCTACGATCGCACTGCCTTCGGACCCGGGTGGTCCGGACGCGGCGGGGAGCCCGTCCTCGCGGACGGCTGCACCGCCCGCGAAGATGTGCTGAAGCGGGATCTGACGGAAGTGCGCCTGGCGGACAGCAATTCGTGCACGGTGCGGTCGGGGGTGCTCATGGATCCGTACACCGGACAGCGGCTGCCGTACGACCGGTTCGCCGCGTCGGAGATCGAGATCGATCATGTGGTGGCGCTCGGTGACGCCTGGCGTTCGGGGGCCTCGGAGTGGACTTCCGAACAGCGCGAGCGGTTCGCCAATGACGTCGGCAATCTGCTCGCGGTGCAGAAGCAGGCCAATCAGGACAAGGGGTCCAAGACCCCGGATCAATGGCGGCCGCGCACCGCGTACTGGTGCGATTACGCACGCCGCTGGGTGGCGATCAAATCCCGCTGGGCACTGACCGTGCAGGCCACGGAGAAGAGCGCACTGGCCGACATGCTCGGCAGCTGTTCCCCTCCCGTCGCGCGATAACCAGCGGTAAGCTCGGCTCCCATGGGCACTCCCGAAAGTGATGGCGCACAGATCGAAGTGGTTCGCGTGTTCACCGACGCGGCCGGGAGATTCGGCAATCCGCTGGGCATAGCCCGCGCCGCCGACGTCGAGGGCGTCGATCATCAGGCGCTCGCCGCACGGGTCGGATACAGCGAGACCGTGGTGGTACAGGCCCCCTCGAACGAGCGCACCAGTATGCGCATCTACACACCCGCCATCGAACTGCCCTTCGCCGGGCATCCGACGGTCGGCACCGGCTGGTGGCTGTTCACGCAGGGCAATCCGGTCTCGGTGATCGATGTCCCCGCCGGGCCGGTGGATGTCTCGGTCACCGACGGTATGACCTGGGTCCGAGCGCGCTCGGAATGGGCTCCCACCTTCACCTTTCACCAGTTCGACGATCTGAGCGAGTTGGCCACACTGGATCCCGGTGATTTCACCGAGGGGTCGCACTACGTCTGGAACTGGACCGACGAGGCGCGCGGTGCGGTGCGCACCCGAATGTTCGCCCCCGCCATGGGAGTTCCCGAGGACGAGGCCACCGGCGCGGCCGCCATCGCCCTGACCGCCACACTGCGGCGCGGGCTGTACATCACCCAGGGTTCGGGGTCGCAACTGTTCACCGAATGGGATTCCGACGGCTGGGTGCGCCTGGGTGGTCGCGTGGTCGAAGACCATCCGGTCGTCATCTGACCAGCGGAAATCCGGTGGCCGTTTCCGTCGGTGGTGGGTGCGATCGTGGGTACCGCGGCGCTCACTCGCGGTGGGCACCTGGGTGCGGGATCAGCCCAGGGCCGCGGCGAAACCGGCCGCCATCTCGGCGACCTGCTCTTCGGTGATGACGAAGGACGGCGAGATCTGGAGTGCGCCCTGTCCGGCGGCGCGACCCGAGATGCCGTGGGCGCGCAGGGTTTTCACGAAGGGCATGGCCTCGGCGGGATCGGCGAGCTGGACGGCGGCGACCGCGCCCAGGCCGCTGCGCACCTCGGAGACCCGGGGGTGCTCGGCCAGGGGGGCGAAATGCTTGTGCAGCAGTCCTTCCAGGTTTTTGCTGGCGTCCAGGAGGTTCTCGCGCTCCATGATGTCCAGGTTCGCCATGGCGGCGGCCGCGGCGGCGGCGTGGCCACCGTAGGTGTAGCCGTGCCGGAACCAGGTGCCGCCGGCGAAGAAGGGCTCGGCGATGTGCGGGGCGATGAAGACCGCGCCCATCGGGATGTAACCGGAGGTCAGGCCCTTGGCGGTGGTCATGAGGTCGGGCTGTAGATCGAATCGTGAGGAGGCGAACCAGGATCCACCGATACGACCGAAACCGGTCACGACCTCATCGGCGACGAAGAGGATGTCGTGTTCGCGGCAGATCTGGCGCACCTCGGTCAGGTAGCCCTCGGGCGGCAGGTAGACACCGCCCGCACCGATGATCGGCTCGGCGAAGAAGGCGGCGATACGGTCCGCGCCGACCTCCTCGATGAGCGCGAGCAGCGCCTTGGCGTCATTCCAGCCGATGGTGCGGGCATCGGGCATGAATTCGCCGTAGCCCTCGTGGTTGACCGGGATGCCCGCGAGTGAGGTGCCCGCCACGTGCATGCCGTGGTACGCCTTCTGCCGGCCGACCACAATGGTCTTGCCCGGCTTGCCCTGCACATTCCAGTAGCGGCGCGCCAGCTTGACCGCGGTGTCGACGCCGTCGGAGCCGCCGGAGGTGAAGAAGATCTTGCTGCCCGGCACCGGCGCGATGCCGGAGAGGCGCTCGGCCAGATCGCGCAGCACCGGGGAGGCCAGGTCCCCGAAATTGGAGTAGTGCGCGATATCGGTCAGCTGCGCCGCGACCGCCTCGGCGATCTCGCGACGGCCGTGGCCGACATTGGTGAACCACAGACCGGCGGTGGCATCGAGGTACCGGGTGCCGCCCTCATCCCAGATATAAGCGCCCTCACCGCGCGCCACCACGAACGCGCCACCACTCTCGACCGCACCCATATCGGCGAAGCCATGCCACAGCGAACCCATCCCGCACCTCCGTCACACCGACACCGGCGGCCCATCCCGGGCACACCGCACACCCCTCCATCACACCATCACGACCGTGAACAGCGCGAACGACCCCCGCCCTGGCCGGGGTCCGGGCGTATGCGACAGCACCGGAAGGCACCGCCCCCGACCACCGGATCCGGCTCGGCTCGCGGCGGCTCCGGGTCAGCTCGCGGTGGCGAGGACGAGCATGTAGGCGGTCCCGATATCCATCACCAGATGCGGTACCACCGCCGTGGGACCGGTGCCCACCGGATGCGGGAACACATGCCGCAGCGCCCGCCGCGACCACGGCACCGCCATGACCATCGCGTCGGCGGTGAACAACGCGGCCAGGGTGAGCATCAGGCCCGGGGCCGGGCCACCACCCATCCGCATCCCGTGCTCACCGTGCCCGCTCATCGCGTACAACATGGCTCCGGCGGCCAGCACGTGATACCCGAACGCGGCCACACTCACACTGCGCCATCGCACGATTCGCGCCGTCAGCAATGCCGCGTACACCACCAGCATGGCCGTCAGCACACCCCGCAATGCCCGCGGATCGGCGGCGGCCGGGAACACCAACATGGCCAGCATGACCATGCACATCAACAGATGCGCCGCATCCGACTCCTGATCGAGCCCGCGAATCCCATTCCCCGCGAACATATCTCCGCGCCCGGCGGCGATACCTCCCCAACCGGACGTCATCCCCTCGCCCGAGGTGCGACCGCCCCAGCCGGGCGCGATGTCCCCCGGGCGCGACGCGGTGCTTCCCCGCACCATCGCGTCGCCACCCTCACCCGCGTAGACCTCCGCGATCGAGGCGGCCGGTCGCACCGCGGCCAACCGCCCCAGCACGATCACCACCGCGACCCCGAACGCCGCCGCGATCACCCATCGCAGCGCCCCGTACTCCTGCACGAATCCCGTCACACCCCACCACCTCTCAGCGCGGAGCCCCGATCTCCCTCCATGGTGGCATCCGGCTACGACATCCGGCACCGCCCTAGCCCTGCCTCTCCCCTGGCCACACACCGCCCCGCGCCGACCCACCCCGAATCCCCACACATACCTACGGCCACTCCGAAATTCGCGGTTAGCGTGAATCCATGCGGCAGGTCTGGGAAATGTGGGGCGACCCCCACCCGCGGACTCCGCGCGGCACACCCGATCCCGTTGGTCGATCTGTTCGAAACCCTGACCGACGACGCCGTGCGGTCAGTGCGGATCGTGAGCAGGTGTGCGCACGGTCGCCGACAGCGGCGGGGCGATGTCCTCCAGTGCGCGTCCCTCGGCGTCGACGGCGAGGCGGTAGGCGATCACGCCACCGGCGATCATGACGCCGGCCCCCACCAGATAACCGGCGAACAGGCCGCCCGGGGACGTGCCGTCGCCGATCAACGCGCCGTAGATGACCGGGCCGAGCGCGCCGAAACACTGTGCGATGGCGAAGAATACGGCGATCGCCTTGGCGCGGACCTCGAGCGGGAAGATCTCGCTCACGGTGAGATAAGCGGCGCTCGCACCCGCCGAGGCGAAGAAGAATATGACGCACCAGCAGACGGTCTGGGTGATGGCGTTGAGCGCACCGCTGTAGAACAGGCAGGCCGAGAACGCGAGCAGCGCGCCGGACCCGATGTAGGTGCCCGCGATCATCACGCGGCGGCCGACGGTGTCGAAGAATCGGCCGATCAGCAAGGGGCCCAGCAGGTTTCCGACCGCGAAGGCGATGAGGTACAGGGGCGTGGCGGTCGAGGGGACGTCATAGAACTTGCCCAGGACCAGGGTGTAGGTGAAGAAGATCGCGTTGTAGAGGAAGGACTGGCTGATCATCAGGCTCGCACCGAGCACAGCCCGGGAAGGATACTCGCGGAACAGGATTCGAGTCAGTGCCCGATAGCCGATCTGATCGGCGGGCGTGATGTCGATGGCCCGCGATTCCTCCACCGGCGGCAGCCGCACCCCCGTCGCGGCCACCTCGCGTTCGATGGCGGTGATCGACGCCTCGGCGGCCTCGGATCGACCGTGCATGATCTGCCAGCGCGGGCTCTCCGGCAGATCGCGCCGCACCAGCACGATCACCAGACCCAGCACCGGGCCGATCAGGAATCCGAGTCGCCAGCCGAGGTCCAGGCTCACCCGATTGAGCAGGATGTACGAGCCCAGCGTGCCGAGAATTGCTCCGGCCCAATAGGTTCCGTTCACCGCGATATCCACGCGACCCCGATATCGCGCCGGGATCAGCTCATCGATGGCGGAATTGATCGCGGCGTACTCACCGCCGATACCCATACCCGCGATGAACCGGGTCAGGTAGAGGAACGCCAGCCACCCCGCACCACCGCCGAGCGTGAAAGCGGTGAGCCCACTGCCGACCAGGTAGACCCCGAGCGTAACCACGAAGAGCCTGCGCCGACCGAGCCGATCGGACAGACTCCCGAACAGCAGCGCACCGGCGACCTCCCCCGCGAGATAGACGGTCGCCAGGAAACCGACGGCCGCCGAAGACAGCTGCAGCGCTTCGGGTTCGGTCAGCGTATCCGCGACCGCACTGGCCACGGTGATCTCCAGCCCGTCCAGAATCCACGCCACCCCGAGCGCGACCACCATGCGGGTGTGAAACCTCGACCAGGGCAACCGGTCGATTCGTGCCGGTATCAAGGTCCGTATACCGCCGGCCGCACCGGTCACGTCCACCATGACGACTCCTGATTATTCGATCGAAAGACGATGACAGAAAAGGGGTTTCGACAAGGGCGGCCGCTACCGAACAATAAACCCGCGGCTCATAACTCAGCCGTATGCGGCTTCCCACTCATGGCGGCGACCAGCCGACCGCGACGGTAGCGAGGTTCTGTCGGCAGTCCGTCGAAATCCAGTTCCCAGCAACGGGAATCGCCGCGAGCGCACACACACCGGCGGGCGGTACAGTTCGCTTCGGGGACGGCGACACGTCACCTTATCGATTGATATTCCCGCTATTCGCCGGCATTGCCGAGCCGATCAATTCATTGCCACGCCCGGCACTCTGCCGTGCCTATACGGGTATGAAGAGAAAGAGGTTCCATCCATGGGAATTCTCAGCGAACTCACCACTCACGATGCGGACGAACTGGCCGCCAACTGCACACCGGCCATGCGCGCCGCACTCGATCGCTACGCCTCGGGTGCGCACGACAACGCCCCCGGCATGTTCCAGTCGTTCATCAACCCCGTCCACTGATCACCGCGGCCACGGGCCACTCGACGAACAGTGCGCCCGTGGCCGTTCCGCCGTTCCAGGGAGCGCGTATGGAGTCCACCCCGGTATCGCTGGGCCTCCCCTCGATCCGAGAATCGTGGCCCGCCGCCGGATTGGATGTCGACGGCCTGCGCCATCGGGGCTGGGAACCGCTGCCGTTCACGGAATTCGTGATCAAGATCCACAGTCGGTGCAATCTGGCCTGTGACTACTGCTACGTCTACGAGATGGCCGATCAGAGTTGGCGCGATCAGCCGAAGACCATGAGCCGCAAGGTCTTCGACGAGGCGCTCGGCATGATCGCCGACCACGTCCGCCGGTTCCGGACGCCCGCGGTCACCCTGGTGTTCCACGGTGGTGAACCGCTGCTGGTCGGTCATCGCGATCTCGAGTATTTCGCCCGAGCGGCGCGCGAAATACTGGAACCGATCACCACCGTGCGGCTGGGCGTGCAAACCAACGGCGTACTGCTGGACCCGGAGTTCCTGCGCATCTGCGCGCGCTGGAACGTGTATGTCGGGGTCAGTCTGGACGGCGACGAGACCGGCAACGACAGGCACCGCCGTGATCGACGGGGAATCGGCAGTTATGCGCGAGTCGCGGCCGGAATCGCACACCTCCACGCGGACGAGCACCGGCGTCTGTTCGCGGGTCTGCTGTGCACCATCGACGTCGCCAACGATCCGGTGCGTACCTACGAAGCCCTGGTCGAGCTGCGCCCACCGGCGATCGATTTCCTACTGCCACACGGCAATTGGACGACACCACCACCCGCGAAGGCCGCCGGGAGCGCTGGCACCCCCTACGCCGACTGGCTTATCACGGTGTTCGATCGATGGTTCCTCTCGACCGAGCCGGAGACCCGCGTCAGGATTTTCGACGACATCATCGACCTGCTGCTGGGCGGCAGCGTGAGCTCGGAGACCTTCGGGCTGGCTCCGGTCCGGCTGGCCGTGATCGAAACCGACGGCACCCTGGAACAGGTCGACGAATTGAAGTCCGCCTTCGCCGGGGCCACCAGATTGCCCGTTCCGGAGGCCGGCAATCCGCTCGACCTCGCATTGCGCGAACCCGCGATCATCGCTCGCCAGATCGGCGCGGCGGCGCTGAGCGATGCCTGCCTGGAGTGCCCCGTCCAGATCGTCTGCGGCGGCGGACATTACGTGCACCGGTACAGCGCCGGCAATGGTTTCCGCAATCGCTCGGTGTACTGCGCCGATCTGATCACCCTGATCCGCCACATCGAAGCCCGCGTCCGCGCCGCTCTCCGCCCCGCCGGAGACCACTGACCACAGGAGTGCCCCATGCCCGCGCCGACCATCGATATCGACGACGCAGCGGCCGAACTGTTCACCGGCTACGGCACCGAAGCCGCCGTGGCCCGGATGATGTCCGGCACCCTGTCCATGCGCATCATCCTGCTACGCACTCTCATCGCCGAAATCGCTTCGGACCGACCGGAAGCGGACGACGCCGCGGGGCTCTCCGCGGCCTACGGCAGACTGCTGGAGCTGCAGCGGTCGCATCCCGAGACGGTGCAGGCGCTGCTGGCGTACCCGCATACGGGAGTATGGCTCAGCCGTGTACTGCACCGGGCGCGGGCCGAGGGCGGCGATTCCGCTGCGGTGCAGGCGATTCCGCTGTGGGCCGACCTCGGTTATCTCGGCTGGCTGGCGGCGGCGGGGACGATGGCGAGCTCGGCGGGCGGGTCGCTGCGGGTGGTGGTCCGGGACGGTGTGGTGATGCTGCCCGGAATCGGGCTCGCCCGGGTCGGAGCCGTCGGCGAATTCGGCCACCGCGAGCTGCGCTGGGAGGACGGGTCGATCGAATTCGGTACCGAGGCAGGCGAATTGATCCGCGTGGCATTCCCGGTGCACGAATCCGGCGTGGCGTGGCGACCGCTTCGACGACTGCGGCCGGGCAGCGGCGAGCCGGAGGTTCTCTTCGATGAGCTCGATCCGTTCCGCTACCTGCACTCCGATCCGCCCGCGCCGCTCGCGACGGACGAGATCGACACCTGGCGAACAGCTTTCGCGGACGCCTGGCGGCTGCTGCGGCACGACCACCCTCGCTATCTGACGCCGATGCGCGGCTGTCTGCGGATGATCACGCCCCTGACCGCGCGGCCGGTGGCGGCGAGCACCAGTCACACCGCCTACCACGGCGTCGGCTGCGTGTACACCACCGCTCCCGCCGATCCGTGCACGCTCGCGATGTCGCTGATCCACGAGATTCAGCACAGCAAATTCGCCATGCTGACCGATCAGGTGCTGCTCTTCGACAACGACGAGACCTGCCGCTTCTACGCACCCTGGCGTGACGATCCGCGGCCGATTCTCGGTCTACTGCACGGGATCTACGCGTTCTTCGGGGTCACCGACTTCTGGCGGGTGCACCGGTACGCCGACTGCCACCGCTCGATGCTGTCGCACACCGAATTCGAGCTGTGGCGCAGGCAGTTGGCGGTGGCTATCGCCCAGGCGCAGGGCTCGGGGCTGCTGACCGCGACCGGTGCGCGGCTGGCGGCCACGCTCAGCGCCGGGGCCGAACCGTGGAGCCGGGAGGAGGTGCCGGACCAGGCGCGCCGCGCGGCTTCGGAGATCATGACGGCGCACCGCACCTTCTGGCAGGTGCGAAACCGTTCGGTGCGCGATGCGGATCTGGTCGAGCTGACCGAGCGATGGCTGGCGCGCACCGCACCCGGCATCGTCCTGCCGCCCGCACGGGATGTCGATCAGTCGACGATTCCGGAACGCCATCGCCGACTGCACCTTTCCGCACAGCTGAAACTGAACGATCCGGCAGCAGCGCGCACCATCGCACGCCCCGACCAACCGCGCGGCGATCACGCCTACCTGGCGGGCGAATGGTCCGCGGCGGTCGAGATGTACGCGCTGGAGTTGGCCATCGACCCCCTGCGCCCTCAGCTGTGGGCGGGCTTGGCAGCGGCACTGCCGAAAGCGTTCCCCGGCAACACCTTCGAGATCCTCGAATACCGCGCCGAGGTGGCCGCGGGCCTGCTGCGCCGCGTGCAGGAGGTGGACGGCGCGACCGACGTCGTCGAACTGGTCCGGTGGTTGTCACCGCCGAGCCCGACAACCGTCCGCCCAGGGACGACAGCGCCATCGAATCGGTAACCGGGACATAGGGGGAACACATCCGTGTCGATCGAGCCGGGCGCCGGCGAGGCCGCCGCCGTCGTTCGGCACATCGCCGAGGAGACGACGCGAGCACTGACCACCGGTGCGTCCGGCCTGCGCCGGCAATGGCATGCGGTGGCCGGCGGAACCCGGGAATCGGCAGGTCTGCTGCTCCGCACCGATCGCCGGACCGCTATACCCGTCGACGTCACCGGGCGCGCGCTCATCCGTGAGGATCGGGTCATCGGGAGGCAGGGCGACGCCGCCTACACGACCTGGCTCGGCGAACTGCGGGCTCGGGGCGTCGATACCGACCGTGCGATAACGGATCTGGGAACGATCTGGAACTTCCTGCGACACGACCCCAAGTGGGCGTTCGATCCCGAACGGAACTACGGCGGTGTGGTGATGTTCGGCAGTTCGGACAGTGGGGGCGCATCGGTCCTGGCCAATCTCATTCGCGACCGCGGACTGGAGCGAACTCCTGTCGTCTTCTCCGGTTATGCGGACCCGGGCAAGGGTGCGATCATTCCCGAAGCCGTCCGGTTCAGGAACGGGGCGGAGCGGATCGGATTGGGTTCCCGGCACGTCATCGAGGATCACCTGGCTCGCAACACCGGTGAGAACGCCGTCAACTCATTGACATTGCTCCGAGCCCGGGGGCGGGACGTCCGATCGGTCGTCGGCGTGTGCACACCCCAGCACGCCCGACGGGTGTGGGGCACGATCATGAAGCAGGGCACCGATGTTGAGCACGCGGCGATAGTCACCGCCGATGTCTCGGTGCGGGATTACCTGCGGTACGGACTACGCGACAATCCCGCGGAAGTGACGCCGACGGGGGAGGTCGCCTCGGCGATCATGGGAGAGGTCAAACGCCTCGACGACTACCCTGCCGAAGGACACATCGTCCCGCAGGAGATACCGGACTCGGTGCGCGCCGCCTACCAGCGGCTGCGCGAAACCTTCCGCCCCACCGAGCGCAGGTTCTGAGCGCCGGGCCGGCGATCCCCAGCGACGGGAACAGCGGGGAAGGCGGACGTGGTTAGCATCGCTGTGACTCGATCCGGCACCCACTGGTAAGGACCGCACATGGCGCCCGAGCCGATTGATCAGCAGGCCCTGTGGACGGATCCGAAGAATTTGCCCGAGGCCGTGAACGGGATATACAAGGCCGCGTTCTATCTGTCGTCCCCGATGGAAGATGCCGAAGGGCTGCTGCCGAACGCGTTCGGGGACATCGCCTTTCAGCTGAGGAACTATCACTCGGAGATGGACGGCCTCAGAGGAAGCGCCTCGGATGACTGCGAGAAGTTGGCAGAATTTCTGATCACCAGCTTGGATGTCTACCGGCCATGTACCGGCATTACTGGGACAACAACGGCAAACCGATCGAATTCGACTACGACGAAGGATACCGAGAAGACAAAGGCATTACCGCAGCGGTGGATACGGAGATCGGTCGCGCCGCGCTGGCCGCCGACGCTCTCGCCAAGGCCGGCAATCGCAACTTCAAGATCACTGGTGACCCGAAGAGTGCGGACACAAAAACTGAGAATTGGCAGAAAACCATCGGCGGATATCAGCAGTGGAGTCACGCCAATGTCCGGATCGAAGGTAAGAAAGTCGTCATGGATATCACCGTGGAAGCCCAGGACTACTATGACTTCGACAAGGGCAAGCACGATATAGCGACCGGAGCGAGTGACGCGGAGAACGGTCGCTTCGCCGAGCTGGGCTGGGCGAAACCCTTCGAATCCCACGGCAGCCTCACCCGAACCGTGACCTGGGATATCGGCCAACCCCCCGCGAACGCGACCACGATCGCGGGCTCGACGCCGGACCGGAATCCCGGCCGGGAAGACCGCTCCGACGGCCGCGGCGACGGAGACAACGCGATCACTCCGGACAACAATCGAAATACCGGAAAGGTCCGTCCGAAGTGATGATTCGGGTCAGACCTCGGTGAGATCGATCCAGGTGGTCGCCGTCAGTCGGTTGTACTTGCGCTTGTCCACCTGGAAGCGACTCCCGGGCAGAAATACGACCTCGTGCTCGCCCGCGTACTTCGAATACGCTGTGATCTTCTTACCGCGTTTCGCCCTGATGCGGAACCGCACTGCGCCGGTGAAGGTTCCATCTTTCGTCGACGTACTCAGAAAAGCGACTTCGTCGACGATACTGCCCTTCTGATAGCGCGCAAGGACACTCGGCGGCAATTCGACTCCTCGGTAGACCATCCCCACATGGTCGGGTAGCTTGACGAGCGCGGCTCGAAGAGCATCGATCTCGGCTCGTATCCTCGGTTCGATACGCCCCATGCGCATGGCCTCGTTCATCCGGGAGAATCGCGGACCCGAGTACGAGGCGAATGCGGCATGGTCCTGTTCGGAACCTGCTCACCCGGCATGGTTTCCAGGATGCGGCCGAGTTCGCCCAGGACACAGGTGTACACCGGGCGCCCGACCGACTCGAGTCCGCGCGGTCGCGCGTCGGCGGCGACCGCGTGCTCGAGCTGGGCGCGGTCGGTGGCCGCCCGCAGCGACAGCACAATCCGGGCCATACCGGACATCGCATCCCACTCCAATCGCGTCACCACACCGTCCGTGAGATCCCTGATACCGACCGCGTCGAGTGCGATGCCCGGATTCTCCGGCAGCACTTCATCTATCGCGGCGACGAGCTCCAGGAGAACGTCATCCGGAATGCCCGGGGTATCGAAGCCGAAGGCCCGCACTCCGTACCGCTCGGCCAGTTCGCGCACCAAACGTGCCGCGAGTGATTCGTCGGGGCCCGGCCTGACGGTCCGGTCGGCCCGCCTGTTGTCCTTGCGCGGTGCGCCCGGCCTACCCGGCAGGCGGGGCGGTGCGCCGGTCGCGCCGGTCCCGGGTGCGCTGACCCCCGATGGCCGGGGATCGACCGGCGCCGAAGACCGAGCCGCCGCCGATATCCCGGCCCTGTCGCCGATGGCCGCCGCGGTCCGGGACCACGGTGTGCCGGTGGCGGGCGTCGGCACGCCCGGTGGCGGCGGGGTGACACCGGTACCGGGATTCCGCACGGGCACAGCCGGTCCCGCAGCGAGCGAGCCGGGCGGATGTTCGTTCGGGTCCGGAGCGCCGCCCCCCGTGGACCGGCCGAGATCGCGGCCGTTCGACCCGTTGGGGTCGGCGGCTCCTGGTCGGTCGGCATCGACGGCAGAGTTCATCGGGTTGGGCGCCCCGGGTCCCTCCGCTCCTGAGGTGCCGACGGTCGGACGGTGATCTGCCGCTGCTACCTGATCGCGGGAGACGGGTGCGGTTACCGGCGCCGGGCCCGTCGTGTTTGCGGAGTTCCGGGCGACGGAGTCGGTCGGAGCAGCCGAATCGAACGTTCCGGAGCCGGCCGGACTCCCATCCATCCTCGACTCGACCGCGCGCTGAGTCACGTTGCCGGCGTCCGTGATCCGACGAGCGGCGAGCTGGTCGACGTGCTCGAAATCGTTCGCCAGCCCCCGCAGGTCCCGACCGAACTGGCCCAGCATCCGCACCAGCGCGTCGAGATCGTCCATGACCCTGCGCTGATCGGGGAGATATGACTCGGCGAAAGCGCGGCCCGCCTCGTCGGTACCCCACGGTTCGCCTTCGGCGGCCAGTGCGGTCCGCAGCGCGTGCACGGTCGCCGCCACATCCGCGGCCATATTGTCCGCTTCCGGCACTCGATCCCGTAAGCCGTCCGGGTCTGCGAAGAATTGCTCAACCACGCGACTCTCCTTGTGCCCGTGCCCATTCGGCTGTGGTTGACATCGGTCACCGACCCACTCGGACGGAATCGTCGCACAGGCGTCGCAGCACCGCTCCCGACCATTTCCCAGGGCTGGGAACCGGCATTCGTCGGGACGTGATCAGGCGTAATTAGATGACGCCGAGGGCATGTGGAAATGCCGGAAGGGCTGCGATGGATGCGATGGGCCTGTTGGCCGAAGTGTCATCCTCAGCACGCGACCTGGTACTCGGACATTGGCCGAAGACCGAACCGGAATCGCTGCGCCGCGACGGCGATGCGCATATGGCGGCGCATGGGAATCTGCTCCGGGCCGCGGATAACCTTGCGGCGCAATCAGTTCGAACTCAGCAGACGATCCACGGCGCGTCCGCGACCGGGATGGCCGAACGACATCGCGCCATCGAACAGGCGCTGCGGGATAAGGCGGCCGTCTGCGAAAACCTCGGACAACAGTGCTACAGCGTCGCCGATTCCACCGTGCGACTACAACATCTGCTCATCGTCAGCGGCATCGTGCTGGGCGCGCAACTCACCTACGACATGCTGTTGTTCTTCCAGGGCGGCGGTATGAAGGCGATGGCGGACCGGCTCGCCGCGGAGCAGACCATGCGGGCCATGGTCGCCAGATTCACCGCGGAGGTGGCCGAACGGGCCGCGTCCGGCGCAGTGCGCCGGGCCGCCCTGCACGGTGCGCTGCATGCCGCGAAGATCGGTGGTTCGACCGGTGCGATCACCAGTGTGGGCGCGCAGATCTGGGATAACGCGACCGGAGTCGCGCACGGGTTCGATGCGCTGTCATTCGTGGAACTGACCGCGGGTGGACTGCTGGGCGGCCTCGTGGGCGCGGAGGTCGGACGCCGGCTCGCACCGTCGGTATTGCAGCGGATCGGCAGCCGCGCCTCCTCCGATCTGGGCCGCCTCGCCGCGCATATGGGCGGCACCATGCTCATCGGCGGCGCGGGTGGCGCGGCCGGTGGAGTGGTCGGTGCGATACCCGCGGTGATCATCCGCCACAATGAGATTCACAGCCTGGGCGACCTGTTCAAGGTGGCACGGCAGGCCGCGGTCACCGGACTCGCGGGCGGATTTCTCGGTGCGGCAACGAATTCATTGCGGCCGGGTGTACACCCGCTGCCGGGGGGCACCGCGCAGACCGCACCCTATACACCCGCTGCCCTGGTCTTCGTACGGGGTCATCACCAAGACCCCATATATCTCCAACCGGGGCACGAGCGGACCCTGGACGCCGGGTTCTTCAATGGCCGTACGCAGGCGTACGAGGACGGTCAACCGGTGAACAAGAACGAAGTTCGCATCGGGCGTGACCATGACGGCCGGATCTGGGTCCACGATCTGCAATCCGATGGATCGCTGCGCACGATGATCGACGGCGAACCCCTCTCCTTCAACGAAAAGAGATATCTGACCGCGGACACCGTACTCGAATTCGGTGATGTGACCAGCAGGGTCCGGCTGGGGCCTGAGGCGCCGATCGAACTGCGATTGTTCGACGATCCGAAGATTCCGCCGGTGATGCTGGCGCCCGGTGAACGACTCGTACTCGGCAGGGGGCCTGAATCGCCTCTCTCAGAACACTTTACGGATATGTCGATATCCGCGCAGCACGCCGTCATCTACCGGGATGAGCGCGGACACGTGTGGATCAGCGATGAGCACTCACGTTCCGGGACGTGGGTGGAGAGTCATAACAAAAAACTCGATCCCGGACGGCCGGTTCGAATTCATCCCGGTGATCGATTCAGTATGGGTGAGTGGGCCGGGTCCGCGCAATACAGCCGTGAGGGAATCGAGCACCCCGACCCCCGGCCGACCCCGGTACATGTCAACTCCCCGCACGGCGGGTTCCCACTCGAGGTGAAGCGCGGTGGCGATCCGGTGCTGCTCGGCCGGGATGATCCGCGCCTGCCCGCCGAACTGCCCGGCAGACAACAGATCTCCCCGCGACACCTGAGCATCGGAGTGCATCCCTCGGGCCGGGTTTGGATCCGCGATGAGGGATCGGCCAATGGCACTACCGTCGGGGGCGTCCCGATCCGGTCCGGTGAGCAGGTGACAGTGAATCCGGGTGATACGGTGTCGCTCGCGAATGGCGCCTACGAGTTCATTCTCAACTACCCCCCGCCCGCGGGCGGCCCCTTCATCCACAGACTCGACTCACTGACCGAGACCATGCGAGCGCTGAACTCATTGGCACAAATACAATATCCCATATTCGAGAGGGTGACCGACCATTTCAACGAGGCGCACAACGGTGTTCTCGTCTTCGGCCGAATGCCCGTAACGGAGATGCCGGGTGCCGAGAGCGTAGTCAGGAACTTCCCCGAAGGCCCCGGTAAGGGCCGTGGATGGAATGAAGTGGCCGGCATGTACGACCCCAACTCGCGGCGACTCTACGTCGACTCGACATTCGTTAGGGGCGATTGGTCCGACGGATTACTGGTCTGGCATGAGTTCGGCCACGCCGCATCTCATGCGTACGGGTCCGATGACGTGAGTCTGCACGATCAGCAGCAGTGGGCGGCGATACACAATGACATGATGATTTCGATCAGTAAGCACGCAGGCTGGGACGACTACTACGATAGCCGCACAGAAAGCTTCGCCGAGGCATTCTCGGCGTGGATGGTCGGCCCCGAACAGTTGAAGATATTCGCCCGTGGTGACGCGCGTATCGCCGAACGACTTAGGGACTACTTTGAAAAAACATTTGAATGAATCTGCGTTCCTCGCCGCCGATGGTGTGACCATCCTGAGGCGCGTGGGTGGTACCGGCCACGGCGGCATCCTGTTCGACGGTTACGAGGAGTTCCATCCCGGCGACCCGGAGTACGACGAGTTGCTCGCCGTCGCTCGGCGGCACCGCGCGGTCGCGAACAAGTCGCCCGGACGCCCGGTGGATCCGGACACCCTGGCTCGTCTGCTGCGCGCGACAGGTTTGAGCGAAAAGGATTTCGAATAACGCTCATGGGCCGACGGGGAAGCACCGTCGCTTTCAGCAGGTAGTCCACACCGAGGTGGTAGGCGGTGCCGCGCGGCAGGATCAGTTCGCGCTGATAGCAATTGCGGCTTTCGATGCCCATCCAGAGGCCGTTCGACCCCTCCGGGAGTTGTAGTTCCAGGCGGTAGCTGCGGGCGTAGAGGTCCGGGGGGCGACGCGCCCAAACTGGTCGAGAGATAGCCGCGCTCATGTTGGATGACGCCGCGCAGCAGTGCCGGATCGCGGCTGCCTCACCGTATTCCGCACCCTCACCGTCCGAGGCGTGCGAAAGAACCGCTGGCCGAGCGGATTCGGTCGAGTCGGCGATGGTGCGGGTCGCCGCGCGTTCGTCGTCTTCGGCGTCGCCGCACAGCGCACGCATGCGCGCGGCGACCTGCCGGTCCATCCCGCCGGGATGCTCAACCGCGCGTTCGGCGTCTTTGACGGGTCGGCCGCCATCCGCATCGCCGCATTCGGAGATTCGCGGATAACTCAGCGGCCATCGCCGCAACCGAGATGGGTATCGGCTCAGTACCCCCTGGACGGGCGGTTCGGATCGGCCTGCTGGACATTGGCAGCCAGGTTGGAGCCGTCGCGCGAGACGTGATAGCGCTCCATGACGTAGTTCATGCTGGCCGCGATATTGGCTTGCGGATCGGTGATATTGGACGATGTGCCCGCGACGTGGTACGCCTTGAACGTGCCGGGGATGGTTTGGGTGAGGCCCTGAGAAGGGGTTCCGGCCCGCGCGTTGGAATCGGACAGATTGATCGCACCGATATCGCCACCGGATTCACGTTCGATCAGAACGCGGTAACCGCGGGTCCAATTCGCGCGGGCCACCGGATCGGTGATACCGAGGGCATCGAGCGCTTTGCCGATATACGCGTCGAGTTCGGCGGAGCTGAGACGACGATGCGGGCCGCCGGAACCGCTTCCGGTCGGGTCCACCGGCGAGGTGTATCGATCGTTGTAACCGCCGCTGCCGTTGGTCGGCACATAGCTGTTCCCGCCACCCCCGGAACCGCCGTAGCTGCTCGGAATGAAACCCGGAGAGCCCGACCCGCCGGAACCGCCGCCGGTGCTGGCCTGTTGCACCGTGGCACCGTGGGCATTGTTCAGCTCCCATGCCTGCACAACCGCCTGCTCGGCTTTGCCCACCGCGACATCTATCCGATCAATAGCGCCCAATTGCTCTTGGACACTGGGCTTTTCGCGCACCGTGTCGATGATGCCGTTGATCGTGTCGCGCAGCGCCTTCACCTCCGAGCGCGTGCTCTCGGTGATCCCGGCGGATTTCTGCGCGATATCGGCGATCCGAGTGTCGAGCGAGTTCAGGTCGGATTTGTATTGTGCGA
Source organism: Nocardia acidivorans NBRC 108247 (assembly GCF_001625085.1). GTDB lineage: Bacteria > Actinomycetota > Actinomycetes > Mycobacteriales > Mycobacteriaceae > Nocardia > Nocardia acidivorans. The sequence continues at coordinate 44,965 of NZ_BDAW01000016.1, read as the reverse complement.
GTTGGGTATCAGTCGCGTGGTAGTCCGTCGCGGCGGCTCCGGTGCCCGCCGGTTGCGTGGTCGCGTCGTTCAACGCCGTCGCGGTGAGCTCTTGGGCCGTGCCTTTACCGAGGGTGTTGAGCAGCAATTGCAGGATCGACTCGGTATCGGCGATGTAGCTGTTCAACATCGGCGCCTCGGAGGCGCGATGGAGCTTCACATCGGCGCCTGCGACTGGCAACGTCAACGAGGCAACCATCACTACCCTCCTCCGCCACGTGTCCACCCGCACCCTATCCGGGTTCCTCACCGCGCATATTCCCAGTTGGGGGAACCGCCGGGGCGGCAGCGACCCGAGCACGCGATTGGTTGATTAGTAATAGTGATCGTTTATTGAGTGATTGGCTGTTGTTCCCGCGCGTGAGGGGTCGCAGGCTGAGCGGAACCAACATTCGCGCGACCCGCAGGAGCAGCCTTGTCCGAGATCGAAGGCACCGTATCGTCGCATCTGACGCGATGGGTGCTGGAGGCGGCCGTCCAGGTCGGGGTGCCCGATCGAGAGATCGCGGGGATCACCGGGCTCGGACGGGAACTACTCGGCGACGACTTCCTCCGGATTCCCTCGCGGGCGCTGCTGCGATTGTGGGAATTGATTTGCGCGGCAGGCGGAGTCGGGGTGGGCGTGCGGGTGGCCGAGGTGGCCCGGCCCGGGCGGCTGCACATCTGGGACTACCTCATCCTCGGCGCTTCCGGTCTGGTGGAAGGGTTTTCCGATGCCGCGCGATTCGCCGCGGTCATGGCGGACCCCGCGGCCACCCTCGTCGTCACCACGGATGATCAGCATCTCATCGCCGAATTCCGGGGCAGAGCCTACGGATCCACCGTCGCCGCGGTGGTGAGCGAGTTCTCGCTGACCGTACTGCTGCATCGGGCGCGGGCGCTCGCGGGGCATGCCGCCGATCCGATCCGGGTCGACTTCACTCATTCCGCACCGACCGACCCCGGCTATCTCATCGACACCTTCGGCACCGGCAATATCTATTTCGATCAGGATCGCACCGCTCTGACGATGCCCGTTGCCGCGCGGGCGCAGGACGGCCGGCCCTACGATCCGGAGTTGCGCCACATCCTGATCCGCTACGCCCAGTTGATCATCGACACCGCCCGACCCGCACCGACCTGGGAGGACACCCTGCGCGCCGAGATCAGCGCCGCCCTGGCCGAAAGGCAAAGCGCCGAAATAGAAGTCGTGGCGCAGCGGCTGGCAGTGAGCCCGCGCACCCTGCAACGCCGACTCGCCGATCACGGCACCTCGTGGCGGCGTGAGCTGGAAGCGGTTCGCTACCAGCACGCCACCCGCCTGCTGCGGGACACCCGGTTACCGGTGCAATCCATTGCCGGGCGGGTCGGTTACCGGGACCAGCGCGCACTGCGCCGCGCGTTCCATCGCTGGACCGGACAGACCCCGGACGCGTTCCGGCGCACCCACTGAATTCGCGCGCGTTCCGGTTCCGGCGGGTCCGGCGAATTCGAGTCACACCGGGAGTATGACACTCGAGCAACGGGCCGGCCTTCCCACGACCGGCAATCCATGTTCTATCGGATTCTGATGTGTGAGAACGCATTTCGTACTTCGATCCGCACATCGCGGCGGCTTCCCACCGGTGGCCATACCGCTAGGGTCCGAAGATATGAGGCGCACACGAACGCAAGGCTGGGGCGCCGCCGGTATCGCCCCACTGCTCCTGATCGGATTGCTGACCGCCTGCTCGTCCGATAACGACCAGCCTCCGGCATCCTGCACCACGACTCCCAACGGCATTGCGCACACGGCCGCCGCCGCTGCCGCCGCCGGCACCGATCTGGCGCTGCACCCGGAGATCGCGACCGGCTACCGCTCGGGCATGACGCCGGTGCGCACCGGCACCTTCGCGGTGGCCACGGCGAACCCGGTCGCCACCGAGGCGGCCTGCGTCGTGCTGAGCGACGGCGGGACGGCCGCGGACGCACTCGTCGTCGCGCAGACCGTGCTCGGCCTGGTGGAACCGCAGGCCACCGGGATCGGCGGCGGTGCGTTTCTGCTCTATTACGATGCCGCCACCGCGCGCGTGGACGCCTACGACGGCCGCGAGACCGCGCCCGCCGCCGCGACGCCGGACTACCTGCGCTGGATCAGCACGGCCGATCACGCCGCGCCGCAACCCAATACGCGCGCCAGCGGACGCTCGATCGGCACCCCCGGGGTGCTGCGACTGCTTGAACTCGCGCAGCGGGAGCACGGCCGCAAGTCCTGGCGCGAGCTGTTCACCCCGGCGGTCGATCTCGCCGATCGGGGATTCACGATCGGACCCCGGCTGGCTGCCCAGATCGCCGAATCGAAGGCGGACCTCGCCAAGGATCCCGCCTCCCGCGCCTACTTCCTCCAGCCTGACGGCAGCGGCAAACCCGCGGGCGGCACGCTGACCAATCCCGCCATGGCCAAGACGCTTTCGGCGATCGCGTCGGACGGCCCGGACGCGTTCTACACCGGGGCCATCGCCGCCGATATCGCGTCGGCGATCGCGGACGCCTCGGGCGGTCGCTCCCCCGGGCTGACCACCGTCGCTGATCTGGCCGCCTATCAGGTCAAGAAGCGCACCGCGCTGTGCGCGCCGTACCGGACCCACGAGGTCTGCGGGATGCCCGCGCCCTCCTCGGGCGGCACCGCGGTGGCGGCGGTCCTGGGCATGCTCGCGGGCACCGACCTCGCCGCGATGAAACCCGAGCACACCGGCGGGGACACCGAGGCCGACCGCGATGGCGGTAAACCCACCGCCGCCGCGGTGCACTTGATCTCCGAGGCCGAACGGCTCGCCTACGCCGACCGCGACAAATACCTCGCCGACCCGGATTTCGTGGCGCCGCCGGGCAATTCGCCGCGGACTCTGATCGACCCGGCCTATCTGACCCGTCGCGCCGCGCTCATCGACCCGGCGCGCAGTATGGGCACGGCCAAGCCCGGCGATTTCGGACCGGTGCCCGTCGGAAACAGCACGCCGCAGGTGGAGCACGGCACCAGCCATATCAGCATTGTCGACCGCTACGGCAATGCCGCGAGCATGACGACCACGGTCGAATCAGCCTTCGGCGCATTTCATCTGGTCGACGGGTTCGTCCTGAACAATCAGCTCACCGACTTCGCGGCCGAACCGCTGGACCGCGACGGCGTACCGGTGGCCAATCGTCTCGAGCCGGGTAAGCGGCCACGCAGTTCGATGGCCCCGACGTTGGTCTTCGACCGCGCTCCGGACGGTTCCCGGGGTCCGCTGACCCATGTCGCAGGTTCACCGGGCGGCGCGGTCATCATTCAGTTCGTGGTGAAAACCCTTGTCGCCATGCTCGATTGGGGACTGGATCCGCAGCAGGCGGTCTCCATGATCGATTTCGGCGCGATCAACTCCGCCGGCACGAATGTCGGCGGTGAGCATCCCGCCGTCGATGCCACGGACAACGGCGACCATGACGCGCTCGTGCGGCGATTGCGCGAACTCGGGCATCAGGTCTCGGTCGCACCGCAGTCGAGCGGCGCGTCCGCCCTGGTCCGGGACGGCGACGGCTGGATCGGCGGGGCCGACCCGCGCCGCGAGGGCGCGGTCCTCGGCGACGAACCGCCGCGAAACCAACCAGGCCACCACTAATCGCCTGGTCCGAAAGAAGGAAATCCCATGTTCGACACCACCACACCCGTGCTTCGCAGGGCCGCGGCCCGGATATGCGTGCTCACCGCCCTGACCGTCCTGCCGATCGGCGCGCTGGACGCCGTCGCCTACGCCCAGACCACCGATCCGGCCACCGGAATCGCACTGGACCGACCGCACCATGGAAACGACGGGTGGGCGGGCGATCGGCCCGACTATCGGGATCGGCCCGATTGGAGCGGTCGCCTGCCCGGCCCGCCGTTCCCGGGCTTCTTCCCGCCCTCGTGGGACGGCCCCCGCGACTACCGGCACGGCCGCCCGTTCCTGCCCCCGACCGTATGCAGCGGTTCGTTCGGAAGCTGCTGAACCACAACATATCTCGTAGTAGGCCGGGTCCGCCGCCCGCCGCTACGCAGTCGATTCACCCTCGCACGCCGGGTCCGCCGCTACAGCGGCGACCCGGCGTGCGGCGTGCGACCGGTGGCCAGATGTTCGACGGGCCGGCACTTCTCATCGCGGGGAACAGCGAATCCGCCACTAGTGGAACACTATTCGATGTAACGCTATCTAACGGCACGTTGTTTGGTACGCCTCTCGACACCGCCCGCGGAGCATGTGTGAACCGATAATCGACGCCACGTAAGGAATCAGCGATGCGCGCATCCACCACCCGCAAACTCCTCGCCTCCTCCATGCTCGCCTGCGCGGTGGTCACGGCCCCCGTAGTGGCCGCCACCACCGCATCCGCGAATCCCCTTGTCACACTGGCCCATCAGGGCGGCAGCCACGACAACGACCACTCCGGGGGCAAGGACGGCGGCGGCCGTCAGGGCCGCGGGCCGCATGCGGATCCGAGCGGGGACAATCGCCGCGCCTCCGACCGCGACCACCACGTCGGCGATACCGACGGCCGCCGCATCGACGAGCAGCAGCGCGCCACCGATACCACCGACAACCGGCGCGTCAGCGATCGCGACCAGCCGGCCGGTGCGGGCGACGCGCCCTGGGACAACGGGCACCGTGATGACGCGCAGCAGGTGCAGCGCGTGCCCGCGTACACCGACCGCTGACAGCACAATGCTCGTGCCGGGACATGGCGCCCGGCACGAGCATCGGGGGAAATCAGCTCAACACGCCGTCGTAGCACATGCTGGAGGAGCGCCACGTCGGCGCGGGGCGCACGACCGGGGAATCGAAGACCCAGTCCGAGATGGGACCGACCGACCGCCAACTCAGCGCTCCGCCGATGACGAACAGCTCATAGACGTCCTCGGTTCCCGGGATGAGCTGGCTGCCCACGCAGTAGTCGCTCCACTCACTACCGGGTTGACGCGCGCCGGGGCTGAACTGCCCCACCGGATTTCCGGTGCCCGGGCTGAAAACCGTCCCGCCGCGATGCGCGGCGCCGGAACCGCGGAACCAGCGCGCCGCGCCGAATCCGTCTACGCCGCAGGTGAATGCCCATCCGCCCGCGTAGAGCGTACCGCCCTGCCGATAGCCCGCACCGTCCCAGAGACAGGCCTCGCGCGATGCCTGGGCCTGCGCGGGCGCGGGTGCGGTGGTGACGCCGAGGGTGAGCGCCCCGAGGGCGGCCAGTGCGGCGGGCAGCACGCGGGCGCGCCACCTGTTTCGAGGGGTGTGAGCAGTGGTCCGAGTGCGCTGTGAGCTCATGAACATCGATGTCTCCGTTACCGTCTGCCGCTCCGCGCCGAGTTCACCCCGTGCTGCGGCACTGTCGCTGACATCGATTAATGTACCGATGAATAACGGCGCATTAAGTCGACTATGTAGCCACGCATGGGAAGCGGAGCCCACTCGGTATCTGGATTCGACACTCGGCGGGAATCGCGATCAGCGCACGTCAGGAATCGGGATTCAGCACAGTGCCGATCTCGGCGTCCTGCGCCAGATGCCGATCGATGAGCCGGTTCAGCAGATCCTCGGCCGTATGTCCGGGCGCCGAGCGGAGCACGTCGACCCGCGCGGTGAACTCGGCGAGATCGTCCGGACCGCGCTCGGACCGCGCGAACGGCTCCCAGGCGTGCTCGCGCACCAGATCCACCATGCGCCGGGAAATGCGGTCGCAGTCGGCCTTCAACCGCTCGACCTCCTGTAGCGCGGCCGCGATCGACACCCCGGCACCCTCGAGGCGGTCCAGCAATCCCGCCAGATCGGCATCGGCGACCCGATAGGTCGTCGCGTCCACGGGCTCGAACACCCCGGCGGTCACCACCCGGGCGAGCCCGTTCGGCACCTCGGTGAAGCGATTCTGCAGATCGGTCGCGGTGACCGTGGCCTGGCCCGACCGTGTATCCCGGGACGACTGCTCGCTCTCGGGCACGCCGAGCAGATCCCCCAGATCATCGCCGCGGTCGAAGGCCGCCAGCAATTCCTTGATGCCATTGAGTTTGATGCCACGGTCCAGCAGCCGGCTGATGGTGCGGACTCGATTGAGATGCTCCGCCCCGTAATAGCCCGTTCTCCCGCGCACCTCCGGCGGCGGGAGAACCCCCCTCTCGTGATACACGCGGACGCTGCGCACGGTGCTGTCGGCAGCACGCGCGAGCTCGTCGATCGTGTATTCGGCCCCTCCTGTCATACCTAAAGGAAACCATATCGAGGCGGTGCCGGTCCTCTGCCCGGCGTCGCGCCGATCGGTGCGCCGTCGAATGACGGGCTGCCGCGGAATCCACCGTCGCGAACCCGGTTCGGCGCGACGCGACCCGCCGGTACGGAATCTCTTCCCGCCGTTGGCAACTCATGCAACACCGAGGTTTTCCGACCGGTTCTATCCTGACTCGATGAGCGAATCGCCGTACGGCCGGGTGAGCGACGACGAACGCGAGCGCGCACTGGGCGAACTGTCCCGGCATTTCAGTATCGGCCGCTTGACGGCACCGGAGTTCGACGAGCGCAGCACCGCGGTCTGGGCGGCGAACAGTCGGCGGCAACTCGCCGAGACCTTGGCCGATCTGCCCACCTCCCCCGCACTCGTACCCGGCGGCGAGGTCGGCCCGATACCCGCGCGGGCGGTCCGGACCGTCGCGATCACGATCTTGGCGATCGTGCTGTGGGTGACGCTCGGCAATGCCGTATGGCTGCTGCTGCTCGCGGCGATCCCGCTGGCCCTGCTCCTGCGCCCCCGCCTGCGCTGATTCGGTCACCAGCGGGTGTTCGGCCGGATGTGGTTCGCCAGATCCACCAGCCGATAGCGATGGAATCGATCCGGGACCGTCCGCGCCAGATCGCGCAGACTCGATTCCAGACCCAGACGCAATCCGATCTCGGTGACCGGGAAACCGAGAATCGTCGCCTCGGGGCGTTCCGGGCGGCCACCGCCGCGCAGGCACTCCAGCGCCGCCCCGAGCAGGATCACCCGCAATTGCGCGGTGCGGGGTTCGGCTGCCAACTCCTCGATGCGAGCGGCGGCGGTCGCCAGATCGGCGTCGGTGATCTCGGTGACTGGCCGGGAGACCAGCAGCAGACAACCCGTCAGCCTGGTCACCGCGTAATGCCGGGAGGAGTCGGGCACCTCGTCCAGCACCTCGACCGCGCGCAGCGTCTCACCACCGGCGACCAGTCGCCGGGCCCATCCGACCGCGGCGGTGATCACCCCGTGGTTGACCTGCCAGAGCGTGCGATAGTAATCCAGCGCCGCCGCCCGCCACAGATGCGGATCGGTCACGCCGGGAACGTTTTCCACGGTCAACTCGGCACTGGCGGCCAGGGCCAGCAGGGGCGCGATCTCACCGGGCAGCATGGCCGCCACCGTCTCGAAATGCCGGTACGCGCGATCGGGATGCCGGTCCAGCAGGGCCGCCACCCCGATGAACCATTCGATGCGCCAATCCTGGCGGTACGCCGGCATCAATTCCGCGAGCAATTCGCAGGCGGGCAGGGTGTGGCCGAGGTCCAGGTGTGCGCGCACCGCGGTCAGCGCGCCCTCCAGCTCATAGGACGCGGGAGCCGCAACGGTACCGGCAAGAATGCGAGAGTGCGTGCGGTGCAGCGCATCCAGGGCATGCCGGGGTTCACTGTGCAGCAGCCCGGACAACAGTTCCGCCGACGGATCCTCGCTGTCGATGAGCGGCACCGGCAGCGCCGCGGCGATATCGCGGGGATCCACGCCCGCGGACTCGCCGGCTCCCCGCACCATGCCGTCGGTGCGGGCGATGAGTGTGTGAATGCCGAAATCGCCGCGTATGGAACCGAATTCGACCGATCGCTGGGGATGTTCGGTACCGGTGTCGGCCGCGAGCACCATCCGCAGCACGCCCGCGAGCTGACAGTACATCGCATAGGCGGAGGGAAATCGACGGTCCGGCTCGGCGGCGGTGGCGCGGCGCAGCAGACGGTCCAGCGCCGGATAGCGTTGCAGCAACGGACAATCCGCGGGGTCGGGGATTCCGGGCAGATGATTGCCCTTGTCGTCCCGGCCCAGATCCAGCACCAGCGCCGCCAGGGTGCGGCCGACCGAGTAGATGTCCGAGGCGACCGTGGGCCCGGTCTCGGTGATCTCGGGCGCTTGATAGCCCGGGGTGCCGTAAAGGCTGCCGAAGGAGTCCATCGCAGCCACCGCGCCGAGATCGATGAGCTTCACCTCATTCTCGGTCACCATGACATTGTCCGGTTTGAGATCGTTGTACGCGAGGCCGAAGGAGTGCAGATAGTCCAGTGCCGGAAGGATTTCCATCACGTAGGCGATGGCCTCGGCGGCGGGCAGGCGCGCACCGCGATGCTCGAGCAGCGATTTGAGCGATCTGCCGCCGATGTACTCCATCACGATATAGCCGTCGGGCATATCACCGCCGGTGCGGTGCTTGACGAAGTTGTAGATCTTGACGATGCCGGGATGCGCTACCTCGGAGAGGAATTGGCGTTCGGCCAGGGCCACCACGTGGGCTTCGAAATCCAGCGGATTCTGCAATCCCTTGAGCACCACCGGGCGATCGCTGACATTGCGGTCCACCGCCAGATAGATCCAGCCGAGACCGCCGTGCGCGAGACAGCCCTGCACCTCGTACTGTTCGGCGATCAGGTCGCCCGGGGCCAACTGGGGGCGAAAGTTGAAGGGCGAGTGGCAATGTGGGCATTCGCCACTGACCTGGGCGGGTCGGTCGCGGGTGCGGCGGCCGACCGGGCGATCACAGTTCCAGCAGAAGCGTTTGGGTTCGGGGACCTCCGGGTTCTCCAGCACCACCCGGCGCGGATCGATGGGCTCGATCCGGGGCAGCTCCACCAGACCGCCGCCGAGACGGCGCACGCTGGGGCGTGATCTGGCACTGCGGCCGGACTGTTCGGCGGCATCCAACCGCTCGGCCGCGAGGTCCACGGTGACCGCGGCGGAGGGGGTGAATCGCTGCGAGGCTTCGCTTCTCATACTTGGCGGGGGGTTGGGCCGATCCGGCCGGTGCACCGGATCGGTCTTACCGGGTCGCCGGGTCGCCCAGGGGTGCGACATCCGCTGGGGCACCTCGGTGCCGCGTATGCGCCGATCGGCCCAGGGATTGGGCCGGCGGCGATCGGATGTGCTGGGTTGGTCCGGCATGGATACCTCTCGCCCACCGTGGAATCGAGGTCCCATTCTGGGGGCACGGGGCATACCGCGTGCACGCCGTATTCCCCACCGTGGGAAGGGAGTTCGCCACGATGGGGTACGGGTTGCCGGTCGCTACAGCTGGTCATCCTTCCGCTCTGCCGCCACCAGTTCGGCGGGCGCGTCCTGCAGGCGCGGGCGGCGCTCCGCGAGGACCGGATACTGGCCGGTGAAGCCCTGGCGAGCCGCGGCCACGCGCTGCACCCGCTTGCGCACCAGGAACCAGCCGCCGACCAGCACCGGCGCCATCACCAGCACGGTGCCGAGCACCGCGCCGCGCTGCACCTCGTCATCACCGAATGCCATCAGCGCGACCACCCCGGCCAGGAAGATCAGCGTCGCGATACTGGTGTAGGGCGCGCCCATCAATCGGAACGAAGGCCGTTCGGCCTGCCCGGCCTTCCATTGCCGCCACAGCGCCAACTGGCACAGGATGATCGCGGTCCACGAGGCGATGGTGCCCAGTGCCGACATGTTCAGCACGATCTCGAAAGCCTTGTCCGGCACCAGCGCATTGAGCACCACACCGATCAGGGCGATGGCGCCGGTGGCCAGGATGCCCACGTACGGCACACCCGTGCGGGACATCCGGGCCGCGACCGCAGGGGCGCTGCCGTTCATCGACATCGAGCGCAGAATGCGGCCGGTGGAGTACAGGCCGGCATTGAGGCTGGAGAACGCGGCGGTCAGCACCACCAGGTTCATGATCGAACCGGCCGCGGGCACACCGAGTTTCGCGAAGAAGGTGACGAACGGGCTGACCCCGGCGTGATAGGCGGTATACGGCAGCAGCAGGCCCAGCAGCACCAGGGAGCCGACGTAGAACAGCGCGATGCGGGCGATCACCGAGTTGATGGCCCGGGGCATGATCTTCTCCGGGTTCTCCGCCTCACCGGCCGCGGTTCCCACCAATTCGACAGCGGCATAAGCGAATACGACGCCGGTGGTGACCAAAACCAGTGGCGCCATGCCGACCGGGAAGAGACCGCCGTGGTCGGCGATGACACTGAAACCGGTGGACTGACCGTCGACCTTGAAGCGCCCCGCCAGGAAGATCGAGCCGATCACCAGGAACAGCACCAGCGCCACGACCTTGACCAGGGCCGCCCAGAACTCCAGTTCACCGAACCACTTGACCGAGATCAGGTTGATGCTCACCACGATGGCGAGTGCGATGAGCGCGATCAGCCACTGCGGAATCACCTGCAGCGCACCCCAATAGTGGATGTAGGTGGCCACGGCGGTGATATCGACGATGCCGGTCATGCACCAGTGGAAGAAGTACATCCACCCGACCGCGAAGGCCAGCTTCTCCCCGTAGAACTCGCGCGCGTAGGAGACGAACGAGCCCGAGGAGGGGCGGTGCAGCACCAGTTCACCCAGCGCGCGCAGGACGAAGAAGACGAAGACGCCGCAGATCCCGTAGAGCAGGAACAACCCGGGGCCGGCGCTGGCCAGTCGCCCGCCCGCACCCAGGAACAGGCCGGTGCCGATGGCTCCGCCGATCGCGATCATCTGCAATTGCCGCGGCCGCAACGACTTGTGATAGCCCGCGTCCTCGTCGGCCAAGGCGTCCGCGGGCGCGTCGGGCGGGTGAACGGTAGTCATGTGGAGACCTTTCAGGTGATCCGGGTCATATCGATACTTAATGTACCGTCATATAACGGCGCATTCAATAGGAGTACCGGCTTGATATGACATCAAATCCGCTGCTCAGAGTCCCAATTCTGGGAATACGCCCTTGTTTGACAGAACTATCGTGCCGCTGTACATCGATACATCAGTAGAAGTGGAACAGTCAGGGAGGCCCGCATGGCATGGTTCGAGCGCGAATTCATCGCGGTCCCCGAGGATCGCAAGCATCAGCTCGTCTACAAATGGCCGGATCTGAATATCCGCCGCTACAGCCGCGCCCTGGTCAATGCCGACGAGATCGCCCTGTTCGTACGATCCGGCAAGATCATCGCGGCGCTGGGCCCCGGCCGGCACCGAATCGACGCCGATGAGCTGCCCGTATTGGGCGCCCTGGTGGACACCCTGACCGGCGGCAACTTCTACCGCGCCGAACTGTATTTCGTCTCCGCGCGCGAACTGCCCGGCATCAAGTTCGGCGGTCGGCTCACCGATATCGCGGATCCGGTCAGCGAACAGGTGGTGACCCTGCGGGCCTTCGGCGAATTCGCGCTCTCGGTACGGGATCCCGGCGAACTGATCACCGGCCTGATCGGCACGGTCGACCCGGCCGATCCGGACGCGGCCTCGCGCTGGTGCGCCACCCTACTGCTCAAGTGTATGAAAATAGCTGTCGCGCAGGGTATTTCACGCGGCGAATGGCCTGTGCTCGGACTGTCCGGACAGCTCACCCAGATCGAGAGCACGGTGCTGCGCGAGACCAATATCCTGCTGTACGAGTACGGTCTTCGGGTGCCGCGCATGGGCAACTTCGACATCACCCTCGCCTCGGAGGACGCCGAGCGGCTCAAACGACTCGCCAAGGACCGCACCTACGTCCGCATGACCGGTGACTTCGGCCGGTACGCGGCGGGCGAGATGGCCATCGGGGCCGGACAGGGTATGGCCCGCGGCGGCGGGGATATCGGATTCCTCGGCGCGGCACTGGGATTGAACACTTTGCAGCAGCAGACCATCGCCCCGCCGCTGCCCGCCATATCGCCGGTGTGCCCGTCCTGCCACAGCGTCCGCTCCCCCGGCGCGCGCTTCTGCGGTGACTGCGGCACCGAGCTCGCCCCACGCCCGGCCTGCCGGAGCTGCGCCACCGAACTGCGCGATTCGGCGAAGTTCTGCGGTAATTGCGGCACGATCCGGCAATGATCGGGCCGACTTCGCTACTGTCCTCGGGTGCGACGGATAACGGCTCTGGTGTGTGGGGTGCTACTCGGCTCGGCCGCGCCGTACGCGGCGCGGGCGGAGATACCGGCGGCGTACGAGGTCGAGACCGTGCCCTCGGCCGGTGCCCTGTTCTACCCCGATGCCGCCGGTGTGGCGGCCCGCCTGGGCGGCCCGCATTTCTGCTCGGCGAGTGTGCTCGCATCACCCGGGCACGACCTGTTGGCGACCGCCGCGCACTGCGTGCTCGGGCCCGGCGCCCTCATCGAATTCGCACCGCTGCTGCACGACGCCGAACTCCCCGAGGGCGTGTGGACCGTGACGGCGGTGTACATCGATCCGGCGTGGCGGGAGTCCTTCGATCCCGGACATGACCTCGCGCTGCTGCGAGTCGCGCCGCGCGACGGTAGGCAGATCGAGGAGGTGGTCCCCGGATTGCCGCTCGCCACACCGCGGGCGGGCGCGCCGGTCACCGTCAGCGGCTACCCGCTGGGCAGCCGCGGACGGCCGCTCACCTGCACCGCGCCCCTGGAGATCGCCGCGGGCGGTTCCGCGATCCACTGCGACGGCTTCGGCGAAGGGACCAGCGGCGGGCCGTGGGTCCAGAACGGCCGGTTGGTCGGGGTCATCGGCGGCCCCGAGCAGGGCGGCTGCACCCCCGATGTGGAGTACAGTTCGCCGTTCGGCACCGCCGCCGAGGCGCTGTTGGCACGCGCCTCGGCGGGCGGAGCGGGCGACCTGGCGCCGCTCGGCTTCACCGCGAACCGCTGCTGAAACCCGCACGGGGCCAATCGATCACGGCGGCCCCGCCCACATTGCCCTGGTAAACCCAGGGCGCACAAGGTGTCCCGGTTCGCCTTCCCTTCGGGCGGCGAACCGGGACCGTCTCAGCTCCTGAAATCGTCGAGGCGCATCACTCGAGAGCGGCCGGGGTGGCGGGGACCGAATCCGCGCCGCCGGTCATCCCGCGCACCTGACGCGCGGCCACCGACAGGGTGGCCATATCCAGGGTGCCGGTGGCGAAGATCTCGGTGAGAGCGGCCCGGGCGCGGACGAGGCGGGAGCGGTTGATCGATTCCCAGTAGGCGATCTTGTCCTCGGTGCTGTCCTCGGTCGCGGCGGTGGTCAGCACGTCCAGGGTGAGGGCGCGCAGCGAGTCGTACAGATCGTCGCGGACCGCCAGGCGGGCCAGGGTGCGCCAGCGGTCGCTGCGTTCCAGTCCCACCACCGCGTCGAGCAGGCGCTGGATGTCGAAATGCTGATCGAGGGCGTAGTAGAGGGAGACCACATCGCGGGCGTCGCGACCGGCGACTTCGGCGATATCGATGACATCGAGCAGCGGATAGCGGTGGATCAGCAGGAACACCTGCTCGGCCAGATCGCGGGGTGCGCCCCGGCCGACCGCCGATCGTGAACGGGTGAGCAGGGTTTCGGCGATCCGCCCCTGCTGCCAGGCCGGCACCATGGGACTCAGCGCGCGCACCCCCAGCCGGTAGCGGGCGATATCGGCGCCGATGGCAATCGGTTGCGGGCGGTTGGTCAGCACCCAGCGCGAGGCGCGGTCCAGGGTGCGCTTGGTCTCGAGTTCGAGCTCATCGCGCACCTCGGTGGGCATGGGCGTGGTGCGGATCCGATGCCACAGTTCGTGCAGATCGAAAATCTCCGCGACCGTGGTGAACGCGCGCACCGCGTCCTCGGTGGTGACGCCCATCTCCTCGGCGAGCCGGAAGACGTAGGTGGTGCCGCCATAGTCGACCACGCGATTGACCACCGTGGTGGCGATGATCTGCCGGCGCAGCGGATGCCGTTGCAGGGCAACGCCGAACCGTTCGCGCAGCGGTTCCGGGAAGTAGCCGGGCAGCGCCGCGGCGAAGGCGGGATGATCGGGCAGCCCGCCCGCCAGCAGTTCGCGCTTGAGCGAGAGTTTCACGTGCGCCAGCAGATTGGCCAACTCCGGGGAGGTCAGGCCGAGGCCCGCGTCGATGCGCCGCAACATCTCCGCATCCGAGGGCAGCGTCTCTAGCGCACGATCGAGCCCCTCGGACTCGAGCCGGGTGAGCAGGCGCCGGTGCACCGCGGCCATTTGCGGGGCGTGCGCGCGCGAGATGCCGAGCCGGAAGTTCTGCGAGATATTGTCGCGCAGTACGAGTTCGGCGACCTCCTCGGTCATCGAGGCCAGCAGCAGATTGCGTTCGGTCAGCGACAATTCGCCCGCGGCGACCACGCTGTCGAGCAGCACCTTGATATTGACCTCGTGGTCCGAGCAGTCCACGCCCGCCGAATTGTCGACGGCGTCGGTATTGCACTTGCCACCGGCATTGCTGAATTCGATCCGCCCCAATGCGGTGATGCCGAGGTTGCCGCCCTCACCGATCACCTTGACGCGCAACTCATTCGCGTTCACCCGCACCGCGTCATTGGATTTGTCGCCCACCTCGGCATTGGTCTCGGCGGCGGCCTTGATGTAGGTGCCGATCCCGCCGTTCCAGAGCAGTTGCGCCGGGGCCTTGACGATGGCGCGGATCAGTTCCAGCGGGGACAGCATCGCTACTCCAGGATCCAGGGCGAGCGCCGCGCGTACGGCGGCGGTGATCGGAATCGCCTTGACCGCCCGGTCGTAGACCCCGCCGCCCGCGCTGATCAGCGAGCGATCGTAATCGGCCCAGGACGAGCGCGGCAGCGCGAACAGCCGCTCCCGCTCGCGGAAGGAACTCTCGGCATCCGGATTCGGGTCCAGGAAGATATGCCGATGGTCGAAGGCGGCGATCAGGCGGATATGGCGGGAGAGCAGCATACCGTTGCCGAACACGTCACCGCTCATATCGCCGATGCCGACGACGGTGAAATCCGTTGTCCGGGTGTCGATATTCATTTCGGCGAAGTGCCGCTGCACCGATTCCCAGGCGCCGCGGGCGGTAATGCCCATGGCCTTGTGGTCATAGCCCACCGACCCGCCCGAGGCGAACGCGTCACCCAGCCAGAAGTCGTAGCGCTGGGCGACCTCGTTGGCGATATCGGAGAAGGTCGCGGTGCCCTTGTCGGCGGCGACCACCAGATAGGTGTCATCGTCGTCGCGGCGCACCACCCGGGGCGGGGGCACGGTCCGCCCGGTGCCGCGGTCGATATTGTCGGTCAGATCCAGCAAGCCCGAGATGAAAGTGCGGTAGCAGGCGATTCCCTCGCTCTGCAGCGCCTGACGGTCGGCGGTCGGGTCGCCGGTGGCGGCGGGCGGGCGTTTCACCACGAATCCGCCCTTGGCGCCGACCGGGACGATGACCGCGTTCTTGACCGCCTGCGTCTTGGCCAGGCCCAGGATTTCGGTGCGGAAGTCGCCGAGGCGGTCCGACCAGCGCAATCCGCCGCGCGCCACCGCACCGAAACGCAGGTGCACGCCCTCGACCCGGGGCGAGTAGACGAAGATCTCGAATTGCGGTCGCGGCTCGGGCAATACGGGGATGCGGCGGGGATCGAACTTGAACGACAGGTAGTCCCGGTCGCCGCCGATCCGGTCGGTGCGGAAGTAGCTGGTCCGTAGCGTCGCGCCGATCATATCGAGCAGTGCCCGCAGAATCCGGTCGGTGTCCAGGCTGACCACGGCGTCGATGGCGGCGCGCAATTGCTCATCGAGGGTGAACGCCCGCAGGGCCGCGAGTTCGCTCGCACCGTCGGGATCGAAACGGGCCTCGAACAATTCGACGCAGGAGCGGGCGATATCCGGATGGCTCTGCAGCACCCGGGTGATATTGCCGAAGGAGTACGCGAAGCCCGCCTGTTGCAGATAGCGGGCGTAGGCGCGCAGGATCGCGATCTGCCGCCAGTCCAGCCCCGCGCGCAATACCAGCTCGTTGAGTCCGTCGACCTCCACCCCGCCGAACCACATGGCGGTCACCGCATCGGCGAATCGTCCGTGAATATCATTGTCCGGCAGCTGATCCGGCTGATCGATCCCGGTCGGCACGCGCAGGCCGAAATCGTAGATCCAGCGCCGCGAACCATCCGCGAGCAGCAGCGGGTAGGGGTGTTCGTCCACGACCTCGACACCCAGGCTGTGCAATATGGGCAGCACCCGGCTCAGCGAGACCTCCGCACCGTGCACGTACAGGGTGAATCGCCACTCCCCCGCCCGCGCGCCGGGCCGCCGGCACAGCTGGGTGTCGATACCGCCCTCGGCCAGGGGGCGCAGGCGGCGCAGATCGGCGAGCCCGCGCGCGGGCGCGAACTCCTGCCGATAGGTGGCCGGTAGGGCGGCCGCGTAGTCGGCGGCGACCTCCGGTGGCACCTCCGATCCGCGAGCAGCCTCGGCGACGAGCAGATCGGACCAGGAGCGGGTGGTGGCGAACAGCAGTTCCTGAATACGCGCGCGGCTCTCCTCCGAGACGTCGGCGGCGGGGGCTCCGATGGGCCGGTGCACGGTGAAATAGACGACGGCGAGCTCGGATTCGGTCGCGCGCGCGGAGTAGTCGACCTGTTCACCGTCGAACTCCGCGCGCAGCACCTCGCGCATGCGCAGCCGGACCTCGGTCGAATAGCGGTCCCGCGGCAGATAGACCAGGCAGTACACCGCGCCGCCGCGGGGCTCGGGCCGCAGGAATAGCCGCACCTGTCGGCGCAGACCCAAATCCATGACGGCGGAGACGGTTTCGAACAGGCGGCGGGTGTCGGTGGCGAACAATTCCGCGCGCGGGAAGGTCTGCAGCAGCTCGAGCAACTCCTGGCCGGAGAACGAGTTCAAGCGCAGGCCGGCCCACTCCATCACCTGGTGCACGCGCCGCGAGATCACCGGGATGTCCAGGATGTTCTCGTGCTGGCCGGTGACGGTGAAGGTTCCGATGAATACGTGTGTTCCGGGCATCGGCAGCGGCTGACCGGGTGCGGCCGTCCCCGGATCGGCGACGCTGATGATGTAGCCGTCCGGAGATCCCGGCAGCACACCGTCCAGGGAGCCGCTGGACAGGCGCAGTACCGGCGGACCGGCCGGGACGGTGGGAATGTCCAGGTCCGAGGCGATCCGATCGTGCAGAATGCCGAGCCCGGCCCGGCGCAGCAGTTCGGGACTTCCGGTCGGCCCGCTCGTCTCGGAATCGGCTGTGGCGCTGTGATATCCATAGCCCAGCAGGGTGAAGTGGCCGTCGCCGAGCCAGCGCAGCAGCCGCGCGTAATCGGCGATCTCGCCATCGTGCTCGCGGGTCGCGGCGCCCTCGAGCGCCGCGGCCACGCTGAACAGCGTGGTCGTCATGGCGGCGGTATCGCGGGCCACGCCCCGAATGGCGGCGAGCAGATCGGGCAGCGCGTGTTCGATGCGGTCGAGCAGCGTGGCGTCGGTCTGGGGACCGAGCTGCACGTGAATCCAGGATTCGGCGATGGTGTGGCGGCCCGCCTCGCGGGGCGCGCCGGTGCCGGGGGCGACCCCGCGCAGGCGACCCTGGTTGTCCCGCAGCACATCGAAGACCGGGTGGATGACCTCGCTGACCGCGGCGCCGAAGCGGCGCAGCAGGCAGGACAGCGAGTCGACCAGCAACGGCATATCGTCATTGACGATCTGAATGGCCGGGCCGAGTTCGCTCTCGTCGCCGGGCCGGTAGACGCGGGTGACCGCCGTGCCCGGGCGACGCGCTTCGGCCAGTTCCAGGTGCCGGCGCAGGATCTGCCCGGCGCGATCGCTCACCATGGCGATCGTCGCGTCGGGGCGTATCCAACGGAAGTAGACCGCCTCGAGGTCCGCTGGATCTTCGCGGAGCTTCTGCCACGAAAGCATCCGCAGCGTGGTTGCCACCATCGTCCGCACCTTCCCGAGATTCGAGCCGTACCCTGCGGTCACAGCACCTGTTTGATGTACCGTTAAATAACGGCACATCAACTAATGTAACAAGTCTTCATGGCTGAGAAGACCCGGACGTCGTCAGCCGAGCAGCCCGGACCGCATCAGGAAGGCGCGAGCGGCGGCCGCGTTGGGCAGCGAACCGGTCTCGAGCCGCAGCCCCGATTGGGTGTCGGCGTACCAGATATTCGACGAGGGGCTGATGGCGATGAAGGTCGTACCGTCGGCGACCACCGTCGCACCCGCGGATCGCCACTGCCGCACATCATTGGCGAGTTGATCGGGCGAAACCACCCGCGCCGCGTAGGCCAACTCCCGGCCCCCGCCGATTCCGGCCGCCAGCAACGGATTACCCGCCGCGACGACACACTGTTGACTCTCCCCCGCCCCGCTGCATGTCGAGGCCGCGAGCAAGGTCTGCGGCAGTGTCCGCGCCGGAGCGTTCCACCCCGAACTCAACTCCGGCCCGCACGAGTTCACCAGGAAGAAGACCGCCGCCGCCATCGCCACCACACCCACCAGCGCGCCGATCCACTGCGGCAGCCGCGGACCCACGCCACCGAATACCGCCTTCACCGCACCCTCGACGGTTTTACCGGTCGGGCCGATCAACTTGTCGGCGCTCGCGATGACCGGGCCGATCAGGGCCAGCGGATCACCGGACATCAACTTGGCCAGCGGCGCACCGCATTGGATACAGCTCGCGGCATCGCCGGGGCTGCGGTGCGAGCAGTACTCGCAGATCGATTCGAAAACGCTCAATGTCCGGTGACCACAATCGAAGACAGGGCGACCGAATTGATCGTCGGATCGCCTTTGGATTCCAGGACCGTCAGCACGATCTTGGTCGCGCTGATCTCCGGACTCACCTTGGTGACGACCAGCGCCCGCTGGTCCAGCGTCTGCTGGGTGTAGGTGGTGGCATTGGCGTCATCGAATTTGTACGAGATCCGCGTCGCCGTACGGTATTTCGCCCATTGATCACCGCCGTCGGAACCGATGGCGTCCCAGCCCGGAACGATGCCGATGGAATCGACCCGATAGGAACGGCCCAGATCGATGACCAGAATCTGGCCGTCGACCTTGTACGCGCGCGGGCACGACCACGCCTTGCCGGTGCCCGCGAACGCGTCCATGGCGGGGGTCCCGCCCGGCGGGCAGTGCGACTGAGCGGATTTGATCTGGATCGGGGTGCCCGCCGCCGGGGCGGTCGAAGTGGGCTGGGCCGGAGCCGGATTCGCCGGACCGGTGGCGGTGGCCAGCACCGTCCGACTGCCGGTGTTCTCGGGCTCACCGCCGGAGGTCAACAGGGCCAGCACCACCACGAGCACCAGTACGCCCGCGATCGCCAACGCCACCTTGGGTTGCCGGGCGCGCAGGGCCAGATCGCGGATCGGATCGGCGAACCGCGCGACCGGGGAGCGCGCGCCGCGGCCGGTCGCGCCGAGCTTTTCGGCGGTCTTCTCGGCGGCGGGCAACTCCGGGGCCTTCTCCGCCGCCGGCGGCGCGTAATCCGACCATTCGAATTCGGTACTGGCGGTGTGGCCGTTCAGCAGCGCGAGAATGCGTTCACTGGCCTTGGGCCCGCCGCCGGACGGGGGTGCGGGGTCCAGGGCCGCGGAGTCCGGGGCCGCCGCGCCGGAGACGTCGAAACCGTCATCGAATTCCCCGAAAGGCGGCTGTTCCGTGGCGGGTGTGCCGGTCCATCCCAGCGCCGGATCGGACAACAGCGCTTCCAGGACCGCTTCCCGGTGCTGGAGGAAGATATCCCCCGGGTCCTTGTCGGGCATGGCTCGGATCGTATCGAGGCGCGGCGCGGATTCGGGACCGCGCTATTCCCGCTGCCGAGAAGGCATTCGGGGAATCAGCGAGTTCTCTCCCCGGTCACGAAATACTCCGGCGGCACATCGAATACCCGGGCCAGCGCGATGATCAGATCGAGCCGCGGAATGGCGTCCCCGTGAATAAGCCGGTACAAACCCGATTGGGAGACGGGCACATCCGGGTACGCCAGCTCCAGATGCTGTGCGAGCGAATACAGGGTCAGCGATCGAGTCGCACCGTCCTCGGTCGACACCATCGATTCGGAGATCAACGCCGACAATCGACTGGAGAATATCGCCGCGGCCGCCTGGCGCGGACTTTGTTCCTCGTCCTCGCCGAGCGTCCGGCCATCACTTTCATACGACTGGGAATCGGTTACCACGCCCGAAGACATTACTGCCCCACCTCATTTCAGTTGATGGACCCGATTTCACGGACCGGGGACCGGAACCGGCGCACCCGCGGGCGCCGTTGCGCCGTCGGGCTCCGGCTCGGGGCCGGCCGGATTCGGCGGTTGCTCGAAATATCTGGTCTCACCGCGCGGTTCGATGAGATCGACGCGCACCGTGCGCATCGGGATGCCGATCTCGACGGTGCCGTCGTCGACCTGTTCGATGGCCAGATCCACCGTCCGGCGCGGGCGGGTGCCCGGATCGCCGATGGTGACCATGGCATTGGCGGCCGAACCGCGCGGCGACATCTGATCGAACACCTCGAGGGTGACCGGCGGCGTATTCGGATCCTGCTCACGCGCACCGGGTTCGGCCGCCAGGCGCAGCGACAGCGGATCGCCGACCGCGTTGACCAGCGGCAGCCAGGCGTGCGGCCGCGAGGAGTGCACCTCGACGCTGGCCCCGACCACCATGGCGCGCAGGACGATCTGCTGCGCCACCGGCAGCGCCGCCCGGATGTCGACCGTCCGGCGGCGGGGGTGAAATCGGGCCGGATCGAACAGCGGCAGCGCCAGGGTGTGCTGCGGCTGACCGCTGATGACGCCCAGGATCTGACCGTTCGGCCCGATCGGCACGACCAGATCGGCGAGCACCTCCGCCGGGGCGTGATCGCCGCCGCGATCGGCGCGGGGAAGCTCCCGTACCGACCGCTCCCCCGGCAAGGTGGCCAGGAAAGCCTCGGACTGCCGACCGGAGAGCGGCCGCAGATAGGCGGGCAGCGGGCCCTCCGGCTCCGGACCGACGAAGCGGACCAGACCGCGTGGGCCGTCGTCGCCGCTGGACAATCCGATCACGACGGTGGTCCAGCCCCGATTCCAACTCCAGCAGTCGTCGAGCACCGCATCCCCGAGCCGGGTCCAGTCGACGATGAAACTGGCCACCCGCCGACCCGAGGCGCCCACGCCCAGGTGATCCCATTCCTCCCGCAATTCCGGCATGCGAACCCCGGTGTGCAGCAACAGGGTCGCCTCGCGGACCGCGGCGGCGGGCAGTACCTGGGCGATGATCCCGCGCTCACGCAATCGGGTGCCGATCCGGTGGGTCGCCGCGGCCAGGGCGCGCGGTCCCGAGACCGCACAGGGGCCGCGCTGGGTCAGCGTGGCCAGATTGCGCTGCTGGTCCAGGCGGACCACCAGCCAGGTGAGTCGTTCACCGATCACCGGATGCGTGCCGATCAACTGGTCGTACAGCATGCTGTAATCACCGGTGGGGCGGGCACGGCGGCCGGTGGTCACGATATCGATGTCCACGGTGATGCCGTACTGCTCCAGCAGCGGCAACAGCAGGCCCACCGGGAGGGTGTCCTCGGTGTACACGGTCTGCTCGGTGATGATGGTGGGCAGATCGAGATTGGGCGCGAGCTGGATCATCGCCACCAAGGTGTTGTCGCCCAAGCGGATTCCGCAGGGCCCCGCGGCGGTATCGATGTCGACCACCTCGGTGACCGAGGTGCGGCGCTCGGCCCGCGTGGTCCGGCCCCATCGGTATCCGGCCCAGATCACCAGCCAGTCCACGGGTGTGCGGGCGCGTACCCGCAGCACGGTCACGGTCAGCGCGATCGCGACCGCGATGGCGCCGACCCACCACGGTGTGTGCGCGGTCAGCGCGGCCAGCGCGGGTCCGCCGACGATGACCAGGACGGCCAGCGGGACCCGGCCGATACCGCCGACCCCGAAGCGTGATTCGCTCACCGTCTCCTCCGGAACATGCCGTACGCCGCGTTCGAGCCGACGCCGAGCAGCGCGGCCGAGACGACGACGCAGAGCGCGGTGATACCGGGACGCCGGTCCTTGGCGCGCGGCGGCGGCGGAATATTCAGCACCGCACCGCGATACAGCCCGGCGGGGGCGGCCGGGGCGTTGCGATAGCTCAGCGCCGCGAGTGGATCGATCAGGCCCGCACCGACGATATTGTCGATCCCGCGCGCGGGTGCATGCGCACTGGCCTGCAGCCGGGCGGCGATCTCGGCGGGCGATTCGTTCGGATAGCGCGAGCGCAGCAGCGCGGCCACACCGCTGGCGTAGGCCGCGGCGAAGGACGCGCCGCCGACCGCGTTGAGCTTGCCCGGTTCACCGACACCGTTGATCAGATCACCGCCGCCGGGACCGAGCGATTCGATTCCGGTGCCGGGTGCGGCGACCGAAACCCACGGACCGGTCAGCGAATCCGCCATGACATCCCCGGTCGCGGTGGTGAAGCCGACGGTCAGCACATCGGTGGCGAACCAGCCCGGACTGGAGATCGTCTTGACCCCGGTCCAGTTGCGAGGATCGGTGGGGCGGCCCGGATCGATGTCGGGATTCTGCTCGCAACCGCTGCCCGAACCACCCGCGCCCGCCACGATGAGCGCGCCTTTGACCCGGGAGGCGTAATAGACCGCGGCCGACAGGGTGGACTGGTCCACCCCGAGACCGGCGGGAACACAGACCGGTAGCGCGACGGTGATCACCTGCGCGCCGAGGTTGGCCGCCCGGGTGATCGCGCGCGCCAGCCCCCGGATCTGGACCGAGAGTCGCTGCGCCGCATCGAGATTCAGCATCCCGTCCAGGCTGTACGCCCCGGAGCGATAGCGAATCGAAATGAGGTGCGCGTCGGGCGCGACACCCGCGAAGCCATCCGCCGGATCGGCCGCTGCGCCGATTATTCCGGCGATCAGTGTGCCGTGCGCATCGCAGTCCGCGAGGCCGTCGCCACCCGCCTGCACATAATCGCCGCCGCCGACCAGGTTGGGCAGCCGGGAATTCGGGCCGACGCCGGTATCGATGACCGCGACGGTGACTCCCGCACCGGTGCTCAGTGCCCGCACCCGGCGCAGGTCCAGGGCGCGTTCGGGCGGTGGCACCTGCGCCGGATCGCTATTGGGCAGCACGCCGACCGCGACGCAGCCCTTGTCCTGTTTGGTGGGGAGCTCCGGCCCGGGCGTGTCATCGGCAGGAGGGGGCCCGGTGACCACCTCGGGAGGTTGGACGGCCAATGCGGGCGCGGTCATGGGGGCCAGCGCGAGCAGCACGGCCAGCAGCACGGACGCGCCGGCGAATCTCATCAGAGCCCCCGCATCGCGGTGTAGATGCCCATGATCCAGCAGGCCAGCACCGGCACCGTGAGGATGAACGCGTATTCGATCAGGTCGATGATGCGGCGCACGACCGGCGACAGCCGGACCGCGGGCAGGCGCGCGCCCGAGACCGCGCCCGCGGTCGCCAGCGCGGCGATCACGAGCACCACCACCAGGCGCGCGGGCGCGGTGGCGTAGGCGCCGACCAGGACGAACCCGATACCGATCACGGTGGCGGCGGCGGCCGCGACCAGCGCGATGGCCTGGACCCGGTCCGGATACCAGCGGGCCCGCATCACCAGCACACCCGAAATGGCCGCGGCCATGATGATTTCGCGAATACCGCCCGGGCTCAGCGCCGCCGAGAGCACCGCCGCACCCGCCAGCAGCAGCGCGGCCGCGATTATGAGTCCGCGTAATCCGTTGATCGCCAGGCGCGCCCGGCTCTCCAGCGAGAGCGTGGCCCGATTGCGTTGCGCCGCAGGCTGTTCCTCTTCCCCGGGAACCGCGGTCTCGGCGTCGAAGATATCGGTCAGCGTGCTGTGCGTGACCTCACGGCCCGGATCGGGCAGATCCGGCGGGCGAATCCGGGCGACCAGCACCGCCAGCCGGGGCGCGGCGGTCAGCAACAGCAGTCCGGCCAGCACCATCGCACCGGCCAGCTGACGCGCCGAAAGATCGAGGGCGGTTTCCACGGCCGCGGCCAGGGCCAGCAGCGAGACCAGCACCGCCGTCGCAAGCAGCGCCGGCAGACCGAGCCGCGTCGAGCGCAGCCGGATCACGGTGACAACGGTGGCCACGGCCGCACCGGTGGCCAGATTCGCCGACCCGAACATGCCGTGCTGCCCATACGGCAGCGGCACCAGCATGGCCGCGCCGACCCCGAGCAGCGGTATCGCGGTCAAGGTCGCGCCGAGGCCGAGCCTGGGCTCGCGATAGCGCCGCTCCAGCGCGGTCGCGGCGAATACGCAGAGCACACCCAGGATGAGCGCGGGCACCGCGCACCACAGCACCGAACCGGTGCGCATCCAGGACCAGGACAGCAGGGCCGTGATCGCCAGCGCGCCCGCTCCGAAAGCGGATATGCCCGTCAAAGCCGCTGTTCCGGAATCGAATTCGGTGAACTCGCGCTCGTTGACCCGGGCCAGCGCGTCGGTGATGTCCTCCACCAGCGGATCGAACGCCTCCGCCGATTCGGTGGTGGTGAGCAGTAGCAGAGCGCCGTCGGCGATATCGTGCTCGGCCAGCGTGCTCCAGCGCGGCAGCGGCGACTTGCCCGGGCGAGCCAGCGTCCAGTGACCGTTCTCGGCGGTGAAGTCCACGGTCGGATCGTCCACGGCGGTGACCAGCACCGAAATCAGGTCGTCCATGAAGGTTTCGACGCTGAACTTGGTCGGCAACACCACATCGACCTGATAGGAGGCGACCATGATCGCTACCCGGGCACGGGCGACCTCGGCGGGTTGCTGGGCGGGCGCCGCCGGCGCGGCCACGGCGGAGGGGGCGCTCACTGCCGTCCTCCTCGTTCGGTCCGGCCGTAACCGGCCATCATGGTGTCCGGGAAACCGTCGGCGACGGTGGCAGCGAGCTCCTCGAATGCCAGCGCGGTGTCCTTGTCCAGCAGGCGCAGATCGATTTCGCCGCCCTCGGCCAGATGCTCGTCATAGGGGATGACGAGCGTGGGCCGCTGCGCGGTGGCGAACAACTCCTCGATGCGCTCGACCTCGACGACCGGCTTGGACGGTTGCTGGAGCACGATCGCGATGACGGAATTGGCGGCCAGCCGGTATTGGCCGTGCGCGTTCAGCCATTCGAGGGTGGCGACCGCACCGGTGACCCCGCGCACGGTAGCCGGGGTGACCAGCACGACCGAATCGCTGGACTCGAGCACCGCACTGGCGGCCGAGCCGAGAACGCCTGTGCCGCAATCGACGAGCAGCAGATTGTAATGCTTGCGCAGGGTCTCGGTGGCGGCCAGGTACTCCGAACCGGTGAGTGCCTCCATGGCCGCCGGCGACCACGGCGAGGACACCACGGCCAGATCGGAATTGGTGATCGAGGCGAACGACTGCACCGCGGAGAAGGCGTCGAGGTGACGTTCCTGGGCCAGATCGCGCAGGGTCAGGCCGAAGGGGTGCCGACTGGTGCGGGCGGCCAGATCACCGAAATCGGGATTGGCGTCGATGGCGGTGACCCGATCCGGGCGCAGCGAGGCGAAGGTCGCGCCCAGTGCCGCCACGGTCGTGGTACGGCCCACGCCGCCCTTCACATTCAGCACCGCTATTTGATAAGCCGTGCCCAGCTGACGGCGGATGCGCGCATGCCGGTCCTCGGTGCGCAACTCGGCGGGTGAAAGGCCGAGATTGAACCCGACCTTGTTCAACACGCCGCGCATCCCCGTGGTCGAGCGCAGCTGTGCCTGACGGCTGGCCGCGATATCGGCGAGCAGTTCATTCGAAGTCAGCGAGAGCGGCAGGGCTTGGTATCCGGCCGATTCGGGCAGCGCGGCGCGATCCGGCGTCCGAACAGCCGGTGCTGCGGCCTGCTGGCGCGAATCCTGGAGGGCGGAAGGGGAAATGAAGTCTGGTTGGGTGCCGGTCCGACTCCGCGCCCGGGTGGGCGCCGTATGCGCGCTGGCTGGGGCGGTGGCCTCGGCGGAACCGAAAGCGGCGGCTTGCCCGGTGGGCGCGACCTGACCGGTGGAGGAGGTCGAGCTGATGGGCACGGCGTGAGCTGTGGGCGCGGACGAGCCGTATGGTGCGGCATGGCCCGTGGGCGCGACCGAACCAGACTGCGCCGCGTGACCTGTGGGCACGACCGGGCCGGTGGGCGCGGCTTGGCCGGGGGGCGCGACCGAACCTGCCTGCGGGGCTTGGCCGTTGGGCGCGGCCGAGCCATTGGGTGCGTATGAGCCGGTGGGTGGTGGGACCGGCGCGGCCGGTGGTGCCGGGGTCGACCGGACGTCGACCCCCGCCGGTGGTGCGGGTGTTGCGTACGTGGTGGCGTTCGGCGGACCGCCCGGTGCCGGTCCGCCGACTCCGGCCGCGGATTCACTTCCGTGCTGGTTCGCCGGGCCCCCGAAGGCAGGGCTCCGCGGCGCGGGATCGGATCCGCTATTTTCGGGCCCGACCGTGAATCCTGTTCCGGCATCCGATGATTCACCCGCATCCGGTTCGGGCGTCTGGGCTCGGCCGGGAGGCGGAGGCGGCTGGTGGCCGCGCCCCGCGACGGTGGAGCGCCAGGTGCTACCGGTATCGCTCTGCTCGGCCGACCCGAAGTAGGCGTCGTAGCCGCCCCGAGCGCGCACGGATCCGGTCGTCTCACCGCTGCTGCTCGGTGCTCTGTTCATTTCCCCTCATCCTCTCGAAAATCCCAGAGAGACAATCACGTTCGACTGGTTCGGAACCAACTTCCGCCGGGTAGCAGGTCGACCAGCGCCCGGACACCGGCACGCACGCTCGCATCGTCCCCGGGCCGGTAGGTGGTGTACACCTGTCCGTTCAGATCCCGATGCGGTACGACCGCGATCCGGCCGGAGTGGGTGTCCAGCACGGTCATACACAGTTCGGGCGTGGGGATGACGCCATCGTGGTGCTCGATCATCAGTACTTCCGCGCGCCGGACCACCTCGTCGAGCGCCCGGGTGAGCACGGCGGCGGTGCGGCCTTGCGCGCCCAGCTGTACCAGCGCCGGGCGGCGGGACTCCGCATCGGCGGGCACCGTATCGAACTCCTCGTGGGTGGCGGTCAATGGCGCGAAATCCAGCGCGGACGCCGGCCCGAGCGCGGCGAGCAATGCCGCCGCCACCGCGTCGATCCGCTCACCCTCGGTGAAGACCGATTGGAGGACGACATGGTCGTCGTAGCGCACGGCGAGCACATGGGTTTCGCCACTGCGCGCCAAGGACATTCGTAGCATCCCCGGTGGTTCGCCGGGGACGCCGTGGTCGATGATGCGGGCGACCAGTTCCACATCCGGCCGGGCCAGGCAGCCCAACCAGTGCGCGATGACCGGGTGTACGCCTCCGTCGCCGAGAATGCCCGCCTCGGTGAGTTGGGCGGCGACGAAGGCGTTGACCCGGTCCCGGTCATCGATATTCTCGATATTCGGCATGATGGCCAGCACCATCGGATACGAGTCGATGCCGACCATGGACTGCAACAGCAGGGCGGCATCGACATTCAGGTCGACCGCGACAGGATCGTTGATCAATTCTTCACTCGGGGTCGACGAACCGTCACAGGATTCCCGCGAAGCCTTTTCCGTTGTTCGTATCGGTGATCCGCATGAGATCGCTGGACGTGCCGATGGCGCCCTTGAGCTGCGTCAGGCTGGTCTG
This sequence comes from Nocardia acidivorans NBRC 108247, assembly GCF_001625085.1. Classification (GTDB taxonomy): domain Bacteria; phylum Actinomycetota; class Actinomycetes; order Mycobacteriales; family Mycobacteriaceae; genus Nocardia; species Nocardia acidivorans. Next base: position 17,378 of record NZ_BDAW01000016.1, on the reverse strand, counting down.
ATACTGGGTCAGCCTGGTGTTCAGCTGGGTCATCACATCGTCGTAGCCTGTCGCCGCCGAACCGAAGAATCCGCTGTTCAGCAGGTCCTGCCGCACCGCGGAGATATGCGCGGTGTGCTGTTCCATCTTGTCGATGATTCCGCCCAGCTGGCTGGTGTGGGTATCGATTTCTTCGAAATTGTAAAGCATTTCCGATTCAGCCTTTCTGAGAAAAATTTGCCTGCGTAGGGGGAATCAGAAGGCCGAGATCTTGCTGTTGCCGGCCACGGCACTGATCTTGCTCTTGGCCCAGTTGTCGGTTTCGTCGACCGTCACACCGGCCTTCTTCATCTGCTCGACGATCTGAACCAGGAGGCCGTCGAGGCTCTTCCCCTTGTGCAGCGCATCGGACATGGCGATCTGGGTCGCGTCACCGGCGCCCTTACTGGCCAATGCCTTGGCCAATTCGTCCGAGACGTTGAACAGGGCGCCGAGGTCGTTCTCCAGTTCCTCGTGGGCCTTGAAGGTGTTGTTCGCGGACTCCTGCACCTTTACCGGGTCGCCGCTGTACTTATTCGCCATTTGAATTTCCTTTCGATATGGGTATTCAACTTCGGCCGCGACAATCTATCGAGGACGTATTTCGAGGATCGAATCCAGAATCGGATCCGTATGGTCGTCGAGGGTGGGGTCCTCCCGCCCCAGGAGTTGTTCGGAAACCGATTCCCGCTGTCCGTCCCCGTCGAGGTACTCGATGACGCCTATCGCGGGTGGTTCCTCCAGCACCGGCACGTCCTGCGACTCACCGGGCGCGAAGACCTTCCCGGGCTTGCGCTCATCGCGCTCGCGACGCCGCCGGGCCTTGGGCGCGGTGACACCCCGAGGCGCGGTCCGTTGCGCAACCGGTTGCGCCGCAGGGGTTCCCGTATTCATACCGAACGCTCGGGTCGACATGGTCGACCAGTTCGTCGGCATTCGGAACCCGGTCGTACTGCCCGGTATCGCCCCGAATCCGCCCGGGGTCATACCGAGCGCCACCATGCTGCCCAGGCCGCCGTTGAGTCCGGCCAACGTGGTGGAGTTGGGTGCGGCGCCGAGCAGGCCGCCGTCCCCGGAGGAGAGTCCGTCGCCACCGCCGTAGCCGTCGGTCGCCATGCTCGGCAGCTCCGAAATGGGTTGCTGGGCTTGGGTAACCGGGGTCTGAGGATCTCCGCCGCCCGGCTGCCCCGGCTGACCCGGATTACCGGGGTCGCCGGGTTGACCGGGATTGCCGGGCTGACCCGGTTCGCCCGGATTACCCGGGTCGCCGCCCGGTGGTTTGGCCGCGCCGTCACCGGGCAGACCGCCGGAGGGTCCCGAGCCCTTCCCGCCACCGCCCGGATCGGTGAGACCGGTATTGCCGCCCGAATCTCCCACCGGCACACCGGGATCCATGCCCGGCATACCCGGCGGAGCCACGCCGGGCGGTCCGCTCACGATCGGCGGCGCTTCACTCGGCGGCGGCAACTCACCGAGCAGGGCCGTGGTCGCGGCCGCGTAGGTGCTCATCACGGTCGCCGCCCGGAACCATTCGGCCATGTACATGCCTTCGAGGATGGCCACCGTCGCGGCGCCCATTCCCAAACTGCCGGGGCTGGCGGCACTCGCCGTCGCGATGGCGGCCTGAATCGCCTCGATTTCGGCGACGGTCGGCATGGCCCCCAGCGCGGCGCCATTGGCCACGCCGATTCCGGCGGCGACCGCCGCGGTGGTCGCCGCGGCGGCGCCCTCGGTGCGTAACCAGTTGGCATGGTTGCGAAATGCCCGCTGCGCCTGGTCGGCCGAGCCGCCCTGCCAGATGATCTCCATCTGGTTCATGCTTCCGTCGGCGCCGGCGGCAGCGGTGAGCAGGCCGTCTGCAATGGCCGCGTACGCGCTGGCGGTCGACTCCATTTCGCTCGGGCCCGGGCCCGCGAACAGACGCGCGGAATTCACTTCCGGCGGCAACGCCACAAAGTCGGGAAACATGACATCCCTCCGAACCCGGTGCGGACTACACGCTCAGCTGCGCGCCCACCCCGCCGATGGTGGCCCCGCCCGTGCCGTCGGTACCGCCGTAGGCGGCGCTGACCGGATAGATCATCTCGGCGCCGGACAGCAGGTGCGCGAGCCCGGGTACGGTGACCGCCATATGCTGCGCGGTTTGGGCCACCAAGCGCATCGCCGCCGTGACGCTCACCGAGTCGGTGCCCGCGGGTATCGGCACCGCGCGGTGTAGCTGCGTCCCGACGACCGAGGACAAGGCGCCGTGAATGGTCTGAAGCTGCCCACCGATACCGGGGAGCTCCTCGTGTGCGACTTGGACGAACATGGATCGTCTCCTTGCGACTATTCGATTGCTCGAATGGAGAGGTACGTAAAGAACGCTATTGCATTCCCACCCTTGGGAATGCGAGTTGTTTTTCACTCTTCGAGCGGCGAATAGGACGCGCCCGGCTACTCCCGCACCGCGGGCAGCGCGGCCTGTACGAGGTCGCGGCGGGCGTGCAGCGGTTCGACGAAAATGCCCCGGCCCGTAGGCTGTTTCGTCGCCTTGACATCGCCGACCAGCATGCCGTCCAGCCGCGAGCCGTCCATGATGAGTCCCGAGGAATTGAGGTTCTTCATCTGCCCGAGAATGTTGTCGTACATGGCCGAATCGGCCTGTGCGATATTGCGCGCCGCTATGAGATGCAGGCCGGTGTCACGGCCGTCGACAATGAGGTCCTTCAGCGGATCGAGCGGATTGCCCTGTCCACGTTGGACAACCATGTGGTAGTCGTCGACGACCACGAAGATCTCCGGGCCGCTCCACCAGGAGCGCTCCTTGAGCTGCTGTGAGGTCACGCCGTCGGGCGCACGGCGTTCGCGCATGCGCTCCGCGAAACCGCCGAGTCCCTCGATGAGATCGCGTTCACTGGTGAGGTACCCGATCAGATGTTCCTCGGGCACCGCGTCCATATGCTGCCTGCGATAGTCGATGAGCAGGATTCGCGCCTGCTCCGGGGTGAATCGCCGATGGATCGAATCCAGCAGTGCCCCAACCACGGTCGACTTACCGCAACCCGTGGACCCGAGCACCATCATGTGGGTGGAGACACCGAAGTCGATGACGGCCGGGGTGAGATCGGATTCGCGGAGACCGAACGGCACCACCAGCCGCTGCGCGAGGGTGGTCGGCACGGGCATTCCCGCGGTGACCTCGGCGAGGGTGATATGGGCGGGCAACAGCTTCACCTCCGGTGCGCGCCTGCCGGGGTATTGACGGGTGAGGGTTTCGGCCGCGGCGGTAAGCCCCGCACCAATGGAATCCGGCTCCGCGGCACCGTCGACGCGCGGCAGCGCGATCAGCATATGCAGGGCGTCGGTGGAGATGCAGCGTCCCGGCCGGTTGGCGGGTATCGAGGCGACAACCTGCCGCTGGGTGGTGAACACGGTATCGGTGAGGTCGCCGAGGCGCATTTCCAGCCGGGTCTGGAGCATATCCCTGATCGAGGACCGGATGGCGGCCCAGCGCGAGCTGGTCAGCACCAGGTGCACGCCGTAGTTCAGACCCTGCAGCGCAAGCGATTCCACCACCGGTAGGTATTCGTCGTAATACGGTCCGTTGCTGGAGAATCCGACATCCCAGCCGTCGATGACGAGAAAGACGTCCCCGTATTGATCGCCATGGGCATCGAGCACTGCCGATTCGGGCGCGGACGCGCGGCGGCGACGGAATTCACGCATGGAGTCGATACCCAATTCGGCGAATAGGTTCTGCCGGTGCGCGATCAGGTTGGTCAGCAACGCGAAGGTGCGCCGAACGCGGTCGACGTCGCGGATGGAGGCGATCGAGCCCACGTGCGGCAGGGCGCGCAGGCCGGTGAGACCGCCGGAGAAATCCAGGCAGTAGAACTGCACCTGCTCGGGGGTATGGGTCAGTGCGCCCGACAGGACCAGGGTCTGTACGGCCGTGGATTTGCCCGACTGCGGCCCGCCGACGATCGCGACATGCCCCCCGGCCGCGGACAGGTCCACCGTCCACACGTCCTGGCGTTGCAGGCGGGGTTGGTCGACGATGGCCCAGGGCAGTTGCAGGCTTCCCGGCGTCACGTTCTGAATGAGCCGATCGAGAGTGGGCGCGATATTCAACGGCGGCAACCACATTCGGTGGGCGGGCCGTCCGTGCCCGGCGAGTTGCTGCAGTACGGTCTCCATCACCGTCACCGGTTCGGCATCGATGACCTCGGGTTCCGGCGCGGGCACGGGTTCGGGGACGGGACTTTGGATTTCGGCGATGGCGGCCGCGGTGAAACGCTCCGGCATGCGGTAGCCGCCGCTGGCGCGCCGGGCGCGCTGAGTGCCGGGCGTGGCGGTCTGCATGGGGGCGGTATAGGGCGACCCGACATAGGCGGCCTGGAAGCGCTGCAGATCGCCCGCACCGACGCGCAGGTAGCCCGCGCCCGGCTTCTTGGGCAGGTGATAGGCGTCGGCGGTGCCGATGGCATCGCGCGAATCGCTGGTTTGGTTGGTGCGCAACGCGATTCGGTAGGACAGGTGCGCCTCGAGCTCGCCCATTCGACTGGAGGGCACCTTCTGCGAGGCCAGCAGCAGGTGGATGCGCAGTGACCGGCCCAGGCGGCCGATGGCGACGAACAGTTTGGAGAAGCTCGGATGCTGTTCCAGCAGTTCGGCGAATTCGTCGAGGATGATCAACAGCGTAGGCATGGGTTCGAGCTGTGCGCCCTGTTCTCGGGCGCGCTCGTAATCCGCGACGCTGGCGAAGTTGCCCGCATCGCGCAAAATGCGTTGCCGCCGGGCCATTTCGCCATTGATCACGTCCTCCATACGGGTGACGAGATCGGCCTCCTCCTCCATATTGGTGACTACGGCGGTCACATGGGACAGGCGCTCGAACCCGAGGAAGGTCGCACCGCCCTTGAAGTCGACCAGCAGCAGATTCAGCAGATCCGGGGAGTGCGTGGTGACCGCCGAAAGGACCAGGGTGCGCAGGAATTCGGACTTTCCCGAACCGGTCGCGCCGATGCACATGCCGTGCGGGCCCATACCCTCCTCGGCGGATTCCTTGATGTCGAGGTGGACCAGACTGCCCGCCGGGTCGTAGCCGAAGGGGACGTTCAGCCGCGATCGATCGATATCGCGTATCGCGCGCCAGGACCGATCGATTTGGATATCACCCGGATCGGTGATGCCGACCATTTCCTCCCAGCTGGTGCCGCCCGCCTGTTCGGCGACAACGGCTTCGACCACCGTGGAGAGCCGGTAGGGGGCGAGGCTGCGAGCCAAGGCGGTACACGCGCTGACGGACATGGCATCGGCCCGGCCGACGCGGCGTCTACCGCGTGCGGACACCTCGAACAGTGAGCGGTCCTCGTCCACGCTGAACCGCAGCGCACGCGGCAGTGGTTGTTCCGCGACGCCGAGCCGCAGCCAGGTGCAGCCGTCGATACCGGAGATATCGCGTTCATTGGCCGCCCCGCCGACGCCGACGATGAGCAGGAAGTGCTTGCGCTCCAGTGACGGTTGACTATTGGCCGAGAACGGTCCGCGGTTGAGCCCGGCCAGCACCTTGCCCCGGAGTTCGGCGACCGAGCGGTACACCATCCGGCTCGACCCGATGGCGTCCCTATCGCTGGGATGTTGGGTGTGCGGCAGCCATTTCAGCCATGCCCATTCGGGTGCGTCGGGTTCGGGCAGCACCGCGGCGATGCCGACCTGGTCGGGCCCATGCAGCACAACGGTTTCCGCGAGCATCGCACGGATCAGGCCCGCCACGGCGGCAGCGTCGCCGTCCAGGCCGATCTCGGGTGCGGACAGCAGATTGATCGCGACCGGCATACCCCCGACGGTCGAATACGCCTTGGCGAAACGCGTAACCTCGACCACGCCAACGGGATCCAGATCCGCGAGCGGTGCGGCCTCGGGCACGATGACCCGCACCTGATTCGCGATGCGACCGCGCCCGACCCGGATGCGCAGGAACTGCGGACTGGCGACCTGGACCTCCCACATACGCTGGCCACCGATCAGCCGGGCCACGCTGTCGGGCCCGGGATGGGTGTGGGTCAGGTAGGTATGCAGCTCGGTCTCGGTGGCGCGCACCGATTTCCGATGTTCGGAGATACTGCGCAGATAATCCTTGCGTTCCTCGTTGAGGGACGCCGCGCCGCCTCCCCCATTGCCGCCCATGGCGCCACCCATGGTGCCGAACATGGACACCACCATCATGATGGGGAACATCAGCGACATCGGATTCATGGCCCCGCCGCCGCGGAACATCATGACCATCATTCCGCCCATGCCAGCCATCATCACCACGGGCATGATCATCCGAAGCCGGGACGGCGGAACGGGTTTGGGCAATTCGGTGGGCGGTTGCAGGCGCAGTTCGGCCACCGCCGGCGCCTTGGGCCCGCGCACCATGCGGGCGGGGCGGACGAAACGGCGCGTGGTGGTCACGGTTGTCCTCCGGGCAGGGGCGCGGCGGCGCGATCGGCGGCGATGCCGTCGTGTTGGATGCGGGCATCGCGCTGGGACAGGGTCGGGCCGACGGCGAAGAGCGAGACGATGCTCCACGGGGCGGGAACGGGATTGCGCAGCGCGAGTGCGGTCAGCGTGGGATCCGGCGAACTGCCGCCGAGGTGGGCGTCGATGCCGTAGCGCACGCCGCTGTCGGAAATCCAGTACAGCGCCTCGCGCAGCGGTGAGGCCGGGTCCGCTCCGGTGACGCGCACGAAACTGCCGGAATCGCGGGGCAGATAGGCGGCGTCGGCGGTGGTCCCGCGCGAACCGCTCGCGGTCACCAGCGGCACCGTGCGCGCGAGCTCCTCGGCCGCCAGTGGCAGTTGCCGCCCGATCAGCAGTTCGGTGCTCGCGTTCGGATCGTCGGGCGCGTGCTTCCAGTGGTAGCAGGTGATGCCGTCGCGTTCGGGATCGGCGATGTGCACCGCGGTGGCGGGATAGCTGGTGGTGCCGGGCCAGCCACCGGGGCGCAGGTTGGTGGCCACCACATCCGGGCCGACGGCGATGGCCGAGACCGCGCCGTGCGAATCGGCATTGCGGACCATGGCCGCCAGCACCGCGCTGATCTGCACCACGCCCGATTGCGAAACCAGATAGTAGGCGGCTCCGTGATCCACGGTGGAGACCGAGAGCACCGAGCCGACGGCGACCGACAGACCCGAGGGCAGGCTGATAACCTGCCCCGCCCCCGGCACCGCGGGTACCCGCAGCGGCGGTGCCTCCGGGATGGCTTCGAGCAATCCGCGCGAGGCCGGGAGCACCGGCGCGGTGGCGTCGATACCCAGGGCCAGGGTGACCGGTGAATCAGCGAGATTGATTGTAGCCCTGACGATTCCGCGCTCACGATCGCGATACACCAGCCAGGTGGTCGAGCCCTCGCGCAGCAGCCGGGCCTGGGTGTCACCGAGCGGGCGGATGGCATCACCGTCGATGGTGAGCCGACTGCCGATCGCGACGGTGCGCACCGGGGAGCGGCTGGTGGTGGGTAGACCGGTGGTGGGATCCGTCGGGCCGGCCGCACCGGTGGCGGTGCTGTCGCATACCGCCCACGAGGAATCGCGGTCATTGCCATCGGAGATCGCCCCCGGCGCACCCGCGATGCCCACGATCGGGCCGCGCGGGAACTTCGCCAGCTCCTCCTTGGACACCTGAACCGGGTTCTCGGCCGCACCGATCACCAGCCGCGCCGAGGTGAGGTTCAGCGCCGGATGCAGTCGCCCACCCACCCGCACATACAGTGCGCCCGTGCCCTTTTCGGCGACGATCTTCGAATCGCCGATCGGCTTCGCGGGCTTGAAGAAGGACAGCACCGCCGATCCCGCGATGACCACACAGGCCATCGCGATACCGATCGACAGAGCGGTGGAGCGCCCGCGCTGCGGATCGTCGATCATCGAGGCGTCCCGCCGGACCAGCGCGTGTTCGATGCGCCGGAACAGGAAGCGCCAGCCGGAGATCTGGTGTTTGGTCACCACCCGGAAGCGGGCCACCGTCGTGTATTTCCTTCCGTCGCGCCGATCAGTGGGCGGCCGGCGCCAGTCCTTCCAGGGCGGCGGTGATATCCGCCTCGGAGATGGTCATGAGTTCTTCGTCGGTCATCGCGGCCACATTGGCGTTCTCGCGGGTGAAGCGGTAATCGCGTTCGGACTCGGCGGCTTCCACCACATTGCGCACGAAGCGGCCGTTGCCCGCGAGGTCGATCAGGCGACGGCCGTTGCGAGCCTGCCCGGAGAGTTGCTCACAGCGGGCGTGCAGGGCAGCGCGGGCATTCCCGGACAGGATCGAATCCTTGTTCTGGGCGATATGTTCGGCAATGCGGACGAGTTCGTTCGCGTCGTAGCTGGCGAACCGGATGCGTTTGGTGAAACGGGAGGCCAAGCCATCGTTGGAGGCCAGGAACCGATCGATCTGGTCCTCGTAGCCCGCGATGATCACGACAAGTTTGTCGCGGTCGTTCTCCATTCGGGCCAGTAGCGTATCGACCGCTTCCTTGCCGAAAGCGTCTCCGCCGGAAAGCCCTTCCTGGATCAGGGTGTACGCCTCGTCGATGAACAGCACTCCGCCCAGGGCCGAATCGATCAGCGCGTTGGTCTTGGGCGCGGTGTGCCCGAGGTGGGTGCCGACCATATCGTTGCGGGACACCTCGACCACGTCCGCGTTCTCCACCACGCCGAGCCCGGCGAAGATCTTGGCGATAACGCGCGCGATGGTTGTCTTACCGGTGCCGGGCGGCCCGGAGAAGATCAGGTGATGGGACCGGGAGTCAACGGCCAGACCGCGTTTGGCGCGCACCTGATCCATCAGCACCCCGGATTTGAGCCGGTCCACCTGCTCCTTGACCGAGTCCATGCCGATCTGCGCCTGCAACAGATCAGAAGCCTCGGTGAGCAGGGATTCACGTTCGTCACGCGCCGCGGAGGCCGCCACCTCGGCCGGGTCATCGCCCGAGCGCGGATCCCAGCGGTCGGTGCGGGTGGATATGACGTCCGCGGTCGTGATTTCGAAGCGATAGGTCTTGTCCGCGACCGCACGCTGCCAATCCTCATGCTGCTGCCACAGCGCGGAACCCTGCAGTCCCTTGAGGATTCGATCGGCGGCCTCGTGATCGCCGTTGTGCCGCAACACCATTCCGAGCAGGAAGTGCGCGTCGGCCCAGATGTAGGAGAGACTGCCCGAGGAGCTGTCCTCGACAATGCGCTGGGCGCGGGGCAGGGCTTCACCGAAGCGGCCCAGATGCGCCAGCGCGTGTGTCGCCATCAATTCGGCGGCGATATCGAGCAGATTGTCTTCGAGAGCCGGTTTGCTCGCCCGGAATTCCAGCACATCGGGCCAGCGGTGGGTGCGGAAATACAGTGAGAGCCGGACGAAGTCGGCGACATCGTCGGCGGGCAGCTGGTCGAGAATGGCCGCGGCCTCATCCCATTCACCGCCCTCGGCGTATTTGCACGCCTGCGCGAGCGCGATCTGATCGCGATCGGACATGGCCACTCGCAGCCCGTACATACCGATCTCGACCTGACACCAGAGCGATCGATCGGGCAGGCCCGCCCGCTGCTGATCCCGGTACAGATTGTGGACGGAGCGGTACGCCCCGTAGATGACTTCACCGGAGATTTCCCCGGCCATGGCGAGCCCGAGCCAGGCATCGCACATATCCGGATCGAGATCGGTCGCCGCGTGGAATGCCGCCAGCGCGTGCTGGTCGTTGCGCACTCCCCCGGAAACCAATCCGAGACTTTGAACCCCTGTATAGAACGCGTCCTCGGCCGCTGACAACTCGGACTTCCCTTCCACCGATCTCGTCTGCACGAAGGGTAGAGGCGAGACCCGCTCTCGCATTTCCCATCGCTGGGAATAGCCGTGCGGCGTTTGCCCCGGGCCCAAGCATCGGCTTCCCAGCACGGGGAATCGGGCGCTATCCAGCCTTCGTTCAAATATGCCAATATTCGTTGTGCCGTTGATTGACGGCACAAAGGATCGGTGCCACCTTGCCCCTCATCGGGTGGTCTCGATTCTGCGGCTGGATTCCGCGATCCGGTATGCCAGCCGCCCCCGGACATGGTTTGTCGATCCCCTCCCCACGACAACCAGATCCACGGACGGCCGGTGGCGTGGGACACCACCGGCCGCTCCGGAATCCCTCAGGCGCAGGTCGGGCTGAAATCCGGAGCGCTCATCGCGTGAAAGCGCTGTGCCGCCGGAACATCCAGCACCGCGACCACCCCGCCGCCGGTACCGGGATCGCCCGCGTTCAGCCGAATATCGTGCCGGGTATGCGAGCCCTCGGACACCCGGGCCCGCGCCCGCGTGCGCCAGCCGAAGGGCAGCGTGTGGACGTTCTCGCCGCCGTGCGTCAGCCGTTCGGTGACCTCGGCGAGCAGATCGAGCGAATCGGCGAGATCGGAGAGCAAATCGGTGGCCCCCGCGGTGCGCTCCCCCGGTGTGGGCGGGCGAAGGTAGCCGTCGATGATCACCGACGCCGCCTCGGTGCGGGCGACGAGCTTGCGGATGATCTTGGCTGCCGCGGCGCCGAGCACCAGATCGCCATGTTCGAGCGCGATCGATACGACCAGGCATTCGGTGAATCGATGCGGTTTGCCGACCTCATCCTCGGCCACCCCGACGGCGCAGGCCGACGGTCCGGTGACCGCGTATTCGTATGTGCGGCAACGGCTACTGTGAATCAGCATGGCACCCGACCTCTCCCGTGGGCGTCGAACGACGGTGTCGATCGACCGGCAGGGCGGTCTGCCGAATCCGGGTCGTGCTGATTAACGTCATCGAATCTCCGAGCCGAGTGATTCCAGATCGAGGCGCCGTGTGATCCCGGGCTCATTTCCGAACCCGTCGGCGAAGTGTGCATCGACTCTACGGCCGAAACGACCGGTCTCCAGGTACCAGAAAGCGTCAGCTGCGGGCCAATTCGCGCCACTTCGGCCGTATGGCGGTGCCCATCCACGATCCGAGGATGCGGGACACGGCGCAGTCGGCAACTTCCCACGCCGGGGAAGCGGCGCATTGGCCGTCAGCAGCTGCTCGGGGATCCAATGGCGGAGGGGGAGTGAGGAAATCAAATGATCACGGCACATCCCGCCGCACGCGTTCCCACCCTGGTCTCGATCTACGAACTGGGGTTGAACCAGTGGTATCGCGTCGCTGAATTCCGGCTCAACGCAGAGGGTTCGGTCGAACTCAGGCTGTGCAACGGCAGCTCCTGTCCGCTGGCGCTGCACTGGTACCGCGAAGGCATCGAAACACCGGCGACCGCACCGCCGGTGACCGCCGCCGACGGCCCCGCCTTCATGCGCGCCCTGTTGCGCCCGTTCCTGCTGAGCTACTGCCGAATAGTGGACGAAAGCTCCACGCCCGCCGGGCAACAGGGCTCCTGTTCTCCCCAGCGGTGGTGACACCGGCACGTCGGCACGCCTTAGGTTGGACCGATGGTGCAATCGACACCGTCGCCGGCCGGGGCTCACCACGAGCACGATCCGCAGCGCACCGGGACCCGGCCACTCAGCGAAGGCTGGCCGTATCTCGCAGTAGCGCTGGCGAATTCGGCAGTGCTGTACATGATGTTCAAGCCGTGGCTGCGAGCGTACGGCTGGGACGGCACGGGGACCCTGAACGGCTTCGGGCGTTTCCGGCGCACGACCAGACATATCAACCTGTGGTCCCACTCCACGCCGCCCGGGCCCGACGTCAGCAGTGTCTGGGCCGTGCTCGCCACCGTCGCCATTCTCGTCACCGTGGTCGCGGCGATCCGGGCCAGTCGGCACCGCGGCGCGACGACCGAAACCCTCACCGCGGTAGCGGCATCCGCCGTAGCGGTACTGGTGGCGATGGACGTGTACACCCTCAACGCCGCCATTCCGCAAGTGGGCCTGGCGCTGTCGATGAACGGGGATCTGAGCACCCAGGTGGGAATGGCGGTCAGCGCACTGCGCGGCACCACCAACTATCCCTGGCCGGGCAAGGAGTCCAAGCTCAATCCCACGGAACTGACGCCGCTGGCATTGATCGCGCTCAGCATCACCGTCGTCTCGGCCTCCATCGCCGTCCTGCGGGCCCGGCGCGGCCTGGCACGTCTGATCACAGCGGTCGCCGCCCGAATTCTCTAGCGGTCCGATCCAATTCGATTCCCGGAGAAGCGATTCCGAATGCCTGGAGCGACCGTCCTGCGAAACCGGGACTTCCTGCTGCTGTGGTCCGGCAACGCCCTGTCGCACGTCGGCCTGCAGGGCGCGCGCATCGCCTATCCGCTACTGGCGCTCATTCTCACCGATTCGCCGATCGCGGCGAGTCTGGTGGCCTTCGCCATCGCCGCACCGGGGCTGGTGTTCGAAATTCCAGCGGGCGTCGCGGCGGACCTGTGGGATCGCAGGCAAACCCTGGTGCTGTGCCAGCGGATGGGATTGGCGGCAACCCTGCTGGCGGCCGTGGTGATCTTCGCGCGTCCACCGGGTCTGGCCTTCTTCCTCGCGGTGGCCGCCTTCACCGAAGGTACGGCCTACGTTTTCTTCAATACCGCTGAGCTGGTGCTGGTTCGGGACGTCATCACCGAGGCGGAGCGCCCCGCGGCGTTCGCCTTCCTGGAGGCCGAACAGCCGATCGCCAATATGATGGGCCGCACGCTCGGCGCGGCACTGCTCGGCATCGCACGTGGGCTGCCGTTTCTGGCCAACGCCGCCTCCTACCTCTACTGTCTGTGGACCCTGTCCAGAATTCGCTCTCGGGCGCAGACGCCACCCGAGCCCGTTCCGGCGAAAAGCGCGAGCATCTGGGATTGGGATCAGGTCCGGGTCGGCATGCGGCACCTCGGGTCGGATCCGTTCGGGCGGAACGCCGCGATCACGCTCGGCGCGTCCAACGCGATCATCCAGGTCCTCATCCTGGTGATCACGCTGTCGATCAAGCAGAGCGATCAACCCACGTGGACCGTCGGGGTGGTACTCGGGGCCACCGGCGTGGGCGGCCTACTGAGTGCGGTGCCCGCGGCCAGGCTCGGCAATCGGCTCAACCCCCAGATCGTGCTCACGGCCTCGCTGTGGGCCTGGACCTTGTTGGCGGTGCCGATCGCCGTCACCTCGAATCCCATTGTCCTGGGCCTGTGCTGGATGGCAGTCGGCTTCGTTGGGACGATGGTCAATGTTCCGCTGACCCTCTATCGAGTGCGGGTCTACCCGCAGGAGCTGATCGGCCGAATCTTCGGAGCCAGCAAGCTCATCTCGCACGGTGGGACGGCGGCGGGTGCGCTGTGCTCAGGTGTACTGGTCTCGATCCTGGGTCCGCACACGGCGGGATGGGTGCTGGTGGTGGCGATGGCGCTGCTGGCGCGGCGGGCGCGGCGGCTGACCGCACCCAAATCATCCGCGTCGGTGCCCGCGGACCCCACCCCGCCGAGCTCCGGAAACTGGATTGCCAGGGTTTCCCGGCAAGGGTCCGGAGTAGACGACGGCACGGGGCGCGCATAGCGCCGACCGGTCAGCGATCGTCCCCTTCCTCGGATCAGCGACGCTTCGGATCGGATGGGGTGATCACCGGGTCGACCGGGGAACCCGCCGGATTCTCGCGCCCCGCCTCGTCCTCCCGCACCGGATGCGGCGCGCGAACCCGCCGGATGAGCGAGGATGTCTGCGGGGCGAAAACCTTTGCCGCGGTGTCTGACTCGCGGACACGTTTCGACCAGGGCGTCGAGGTGACACCGCGCTCCGGTGCCGGAACAACGCCGCGCTCAGGTGTTCGCGGGTCCCGGACCGCGGGGGTACGCGGCTCGCGTGGAGCATCGGCCGCTCGCCGGGACCCCCTGCGTCGTGCGGGACCGCCGCGCCACGGGCTGGCGCTCGGATGGGCACCCGCCGAACCTCCCGATTCCCTCGGATCCGGCTGCCGTGCGGTGGATTCGCGGTCGCTACCGCTCGACACCGCCGCGTCGGCGGTGAGACCGGCGTCCAGCCCGGATCGCTCCCGGGTGGTGTGGAGTGGACCGGTGGCGGCAGGCTCGGAGACCCGGTCCGATTCGGAAGGCACTGCCACGGTGGGAGTCTCGGTGCGTTCGGAGGTTCGCGGCGCGGCCGCCGTGCGTTCGACGCGCGCGCTGCCGCCCCGAACCGATTCGGCGGCCGGGGCTTCCCGCCGCATCCCGGAGTTCTCGCGCCACGGTGTCGCGCTCACCCGAGACGCCGCCGAATTCTCGCCCTGTCCGGTCGAATTCGCCGCGGGCACGGCGGCATTCGCAGCCGATCCAGCCGAAGTGGCAGGCGCTGCCGAATCCATACCGCGGCGCGGCGAAGTCGGACCGGAGGGTGAGACCGAGCTCGCAGCCGTCCTGTCCGGTCCGCCCGTGAACACCGCCGGAAGTGCGGGGGGCGGTGAATTCCGCCGGGCTGGAATGTCTTCGGCTGGAATCGGGTGATCCGCCGGATCGGTCGCGGGCGGCGGCCCGGCGGACGCTGCGGTGGGCTCGTCCGGCGGCGGGTTATGCGCGGGACCGCTCGGGCGGTCGCCGAGGTTCCGGCCGCTCTCGGTGGTGAAATCCAGTCCGCCCACCTTGTTCGCGAAATCCTGTGCGTGCGAGAGCATCTGGTCCGCATAGGCGTCCAGGAGATCCGCGTAGCGCAGCACCTCATCCGGTTCGATCCGCATGGGCAGCGCCGCCGAACTGCTCGGCGCCGAGGGCAGATCCAGCATGTCCACCACCGCGTGGCGCAACGCGCCGCTCACCATGCGCTCGATGATGTGGCTGAGCGGTTCGATCGCCTTGCCGAGCACCTCGGCGAGAATGTAGGCGATCAGCGCCTGTTCCATGACCGACAGCAGCTTGTTCGCCATCACGGGTAGCGACTGCGCCGCCACCGCGGAGAGTCCGCCGGTGGCGAAGGTGCCCGCCATGGCGGCGAGGTATGTCGAGGCCATGGCGGCGAGTTCGGACAGCACCGCCACCTTGGTCACGACGATCACCTCGGCGGCGGCGTTCAACGCCGCCGCCACGACCTTGCAGGCGCGATCGAGTTCGGCCATATGGGTCACGCTCATGCGGGCCCAGACCGTGAGCAGCTGCTCATAGGAGTAGCCGGACCAGACCCCGTTCATCTCCTTGATCGCGCCGGTCGCGGCCTCGTGGGTGCCGCGCACCTTCGCGGCGAAATTCCCCACGTGCGTGGCCAATTCGCGGACCTGATCCTCATTGATATCGGGGTACGGCACGCCCGCGAAATTGAGGAACAGCGCCACCTCGTGTGGTATTTCGATGGCCATGTCCGGCTACCCCCGGTTCAGAGCACGCGAACGACTATGGCCTGGCTCGACATGCGCGACCACTTGACCGTCGACCCCGAGTAGGGCGCCTCGATGACCATGCCGTTCCCGGCGGCCAACTGCACGTGTTCGGGGCCGCGGGAGCTGAAGGACCCGGCGGGGAAGACCAGATCACCGGGCCGGGCTTCCGAGACCGGAACGCGGACACCACTGTGGATCTGCTCATAGGTGGTGCGCGGCAGGATCACCTGGCCCTGCGAAGCCTGCGCGATGGCGTACTGGGTCAGACCTGAGCAGTCGAAGCCGCCACCGCTGGGGCCACCCGCGCCACCGCCGCCCCAGACATACCGGGTGCCGAGCCAATTGCGCGCCGCGAGAACGGCATTGCTGCCCGCGGTGCCGTCCCCGGGAATTCGCGTGCGCCGCCGGGTGCGTAATCGGGGCCGTCGACGTCTGGGCGAATCCGACCAATTGGTTATGGCCTTGGGTGTGGCGGGCGGCATGATCTGGGCGGCGAGCTTGTGCGCGGCGAGCGTATCCCGGTCGACCTGCTGGGTGGCCTTGGTTATGGTGGTGTGCACCGCGTCCAGCAGGGCCGGGCCGCTGAATCGGGTATCGCCGATCCCGGCGATCGCTTGGAGGCGCGATTGCAGATCGGAGATCTGATGGGTCAGGTGATTGCGACCGTCGGCGGTATTGCCCCCGGACACCGCGACCGCCTTGCGCACCACACCGTCCTTGCCCTCGTGCGCATCCGCGATCGATACGTGCATACCGCGCGCGCCGGTGTAGGCGGCCACCGCGACTCCCACACCCTCACTCATATCTCGTTCGAGCACACCCATTCTCGACACCTGTACCGGAGCAGGCGCGCCCGCTCCATACAAGCCGAGCAATGACTTCAGCACACCGCTCAGGTCATCGGCCAGAACCGTCGCCATTCGCGTCACCCGCCTTCGTGCCTCACCGAGCGTTCGTCATATTCCCGATTGCCATGCTGCCCAGCTGTTTCCGGGCAGCACGCGTTCGCGGATCGGCCGTAGCCGTCCTTCGACTATGCATGACCGGCAGCCGCGCGCCTTCCCATCTCGGGGAACACCGGACAATGAGTCAGATCAACAGGGAGGCGGGTGCCGGCGGCGATGACAACGGATGCGACGTTCATGGCGGACACGACCGACGCGGGGACCACGGCCGACCCGGCGGACATCTTCGCCTTGCCGGGAGGAACGGACAACGCCCGAACGCTTCCCGCCGAAGTGACGCACGCCGGCGTCGCTCCCTCCGGAACGGCCCCGGCCGCAGCGGCGCAAGGCGCTCGTACGCTCCCCGCCAAAACCGGCGGGGATTCGCGGCCATCGAGTATCGGCAAGCACTACTGGACGATTCCTCGACTTCCCGTCCCCTCCGGCGCGTCGCCGGCACTCAAGAGCTTCATCGCCATGGCCGAGGCCGCTCTCCAGACCGCGGTCGATCTGCTCGGCCGTGGAACGACCTTCCCGCCGCCCCGAGTCGACGATCTGCTGACGACCGTCGTCTACAAGAGCCTCGGCGAGGGCAATGCCTCCGAGGTGTATCAGAAGACGCTCGCCGCGGTCGAGGCCCGCCAGGCATCGCTGCTAACCATGGATGACAAGGTGCTCGACGTCGCCAATGTGATGTCGGCCGACAAGGACCTCACTCTCACCGCGATCAAACACCTGATCGCCGATCTGGTTGCCGCGCTGAGCAGAAAGACCGCGGCCAAATTACAACCCGCCGACGAAGTGAGCCTCATGGACATGATCGCGAAGACGATCGAGGAGGTATACAAGCGGGTCAGCAAGGTCGCCGAGGACAACCTGCGCATGTCCGGCGGTGGCGCTGGCGGGAATCCCGGCGGTGGGGGTAACGGCGGACAGCAGCAGCCCGGTGCCAGCGGCGGTGGCGGTGACAGCGGCGGATCCGGAATCATGCAGGCACTCATGATGATTCCCATGCTGGGTGCCAGCCTGCTGCCCTCGGCACTGCAGCTGGTCGAGAAGATGAACGACAAGAACGATCAGCGCGATGATCGCCAGCACCCGAACGGACCACCCCCGGGCGCGCCGGGCGCGCCGGGC
>NZ_BDAW01000015.1 GCF_001625085.1 Nocardia acidivorans NBRC 108247 | reverse complement strand
AGCCCGCATCGGATGCACCCGGCGATAGCAGCGGCAATGCGAGCTGCTGCTGAGCTGGCTGCTCCGGGTTCGCCGGAGGCGTTGCGGGCGGCGGCGCGGCTGGCCGATTCGGGTTCGCCGGAGGCGCTCCAGGCGGCGGCGCGAGAGGCTGATCCGACCTCACCCGAGGCGCTCCAGGCGGCGGCGCGAGAGGCTGATCCGACCTCACCCGAGGCGCTCCAAGCGGCGGCGCCGAGGATTGGGCTTGACCGTCCGGTGATGGCAGCACCGATCGTGATTCCAGCGGCCCGCACCGGGGCCGGAGAGGCTGATCCGACCTCGCCTGAGGTGGCGCGGGAGGCAGCGGGGGTGGAGGTGGCGGGGGCGCATCCGGCTGGGTCGGGGCGGCGGCAGGTGGGAAAACGGGATGTGCCGCATTTGTTTTCGTCGGCTCCGCCGCGGGAGGTACGGGCGTTCGATGGGCTCTGCCGGTTTCCGGGGTGCACCATGCCCGCGGCGGAAACGCTGGTGGCGCAGTTCGATCCGCTGCGGTCGCGGCGTGCGCCGCAGCACAGTGCGGGTCCGCGAGCGGTGTTGTGCTCGCACCATCACCGGCTCAAGGCGCTCGCCGACAGCGGTAAGCAGCCGTGGCGGGTGTACCTGGCCGATACCGATCGCATGCGGTGGATCGATCCCACCGGTGAACCCCATGAAACCGTTCGCGAAGGGGCTCGATATCTCTTCCCCGACACCGATATCGACGCACCGACCCGCCTCACCCGGCATCTGCACCGGATCCCGGAGGAGCCGCTGGAGCTACCGATTCCGCTGCGGCCCTTCACGGCCGATATCGCCTACCCGGTCGACACCCACGTCCTACTGCATCCCCAGCTAGCCCGCACCACCCCCGAGAACGACATCCCCACCATCCCGGCCCGCCCCGCACCGCGGTGAGCGCGACCGCCCGCCGGGTTCGGCCACCCGCCGAACCTTCCCGCCGACGAAGCAGAACCCGTAACCCTCAGCACCGCAACACATCTCACCACCGACTATCCCCTCGTGCGCATGCGGCAGAGCCCTCGAGCCTCCTACCCGCCCGCCCCTAGCCACGGGACCGTGCTGCCAGCTCGGTTCCCTGCCCGGGGCGCGGCTCTCCTGGTCGCTCGATGGGCCGCGCCCCACCAATTCCTCGCACCCACAACCACGGAGCCGCGGCTGGCGCGCGACTCCCACCGGGGGTGCGGCCCGCAATCACCCCCGAGCGGCCGCACCCCACCCCATCCAGAGGGCAAGCGACGCACAAGCACCCACCGCCACCAGTACGGGGTGTCGGCCAGACCGGGCAGCGCCCTGTGGGCGTTCGGGCCCGAATGTGGGCCCGCACCTTATACCCGTCATGCTGCCGCCGGTACCCAGCGTCGTCGACCCCGCCGCCACCACCATGACCGGCAAAACTTCACCCTCGCCCTGGTCTTCCACCGGCGGCCGCGATGCCGGATGCACAGCCGCATGCGCAAAGCCCGCAGCGTCCCGGCAGCACCCACGCGACACTCGAGAACGTCCCGGACATGGCTCGACCGTCGCACCATCGGTCGCCGCCCCGCACAGTCCGACTGCGACCCGACCCGCGCAGTCCGACCACGAGCCACCTGCCCGCAGTCCGACGAGCCACCCGCGCACAATCCGACGAGCCATCCCCGCACAATCCGACGAGCCACCCGCGCACAATCCGACGAGCCACCCGCGCACAATCCGACGAGCCACCCCCACACAATCCGACCACGAGCCACCCGCCAGCTCAGCCGCCCGGGGACACCCAAGCCTGGCCCCGCACGAAACCCGGCTCGATTCCGCGGCCGTGGCGGCCTCGATCGGGACGATGCTCCGCAGCAACTACGGGATCACCGATGTCGAGAATGGGCACTGCCCGTGTCTATGCCCGCGCGGGCGGGCGCGATCTACGACTCGGTTCAGGGATGTGCATGTAATCGCGCGGGTAAACGACGAGAGGCCCCTGCGTGAGTACATGCACGTGGGTTATTTGGCGGCGGACTGGACCCAGTCGTCCTTGTTGACGTCGATTTTGCCGCCGTTCAGGAAGACCGAGGGGGTGGCTACGCGGTTGCCGGAGTTGGCGGTGAGGGCCGTCATGGCGGATTCGGCGTGATTGCGGGCCGAATCGAGCCGGTCGCCGGTGGTAATGCATTTCAGGGTGTCGCCCGCAGCCCCGGACTCCTTGGCGATGGCGGCGAGGTCCTGATTGTTGTGGTCGGAGCCGCCCTCGGCGGGCTGCTTCGTGGTGAAGAGCAGCGAGTGGAATTTGGCGTAGACGGGTCCGTCGCCGGCCTGGGCCACGCATTCGTTGGCCGCGATGGCGCGGGTGGAGTAGTCCTTGGAGCCGGACTTGGAGTCCAGGAAATTGACGAGCCGATACCGGACGGCGAGTTTGCCCTCGTCGACCTGCTGGGCGATCTCCTGGCCGTACAGCTTCTCCAACTGCCCGCAGGCGGGGCAGAGCGGGTCTTCATAGACGTCAATGGTTCTGGCGACATCGGGCTTGCCCAGGACGATCGCGCCATCGGAGTCCATGGCCACCGAGACGCCCGGATCATGCGATGGCCCGTAGCCGTCGTTGCGGATCGAATCGCTGCCGCCCCTACTCCACTGGGAGACGGCGAAGATGATCAACGCGACCACCACCACGGCCACCGCCGCCAATGCGTAGGTGGTCTTGCTCGATACCGGCCGCGGGGTGTGTTTCGAAGACGGTGCGCTCACCCGCAACACTCTGCACCACCCCCGGCGGGAAGGGCCAGGCGACCCCACGACCGGACCGCGACCGATCGCTCAGGCCCCGGCCACCACAGCGGGTTCCTTGCGCCGCAAGGTTTCCGGAACCACCAGCCACACCGCCGACGCGGAGGCCAGAATGACACCGGTGACACCGAGCGCCACACCGTAGGAGACCTGATCGGCGAGCATGCCGATCAGATACGGTCCCAGAAAGGTCCCCAGATCCGCGGACATCTGATATCCGGCCAGCACCGGCCCGCCGCGCACTCCCGGCCCGATCACATCGGCGACCGCCGCCTGCAACGCGGGCGAGAACATTCCCGAACCGATGCCCGCGATACACGAGGCCACCAGCAGCCACGGGAAGGTGGGGGCCAATCCCAGCCCGGTCGTCCCCACCGCGCAGATCAGTGTCCCGGCGATCAGGAACGGCTTGCGCCCCAGCCGATCCGACCAGCGCCCGGACAGGAACAGCACCGCGGCATTACCCGCCGCGAAGACCGTCAGCGCCACACCGGCCAGGCCCGCGTCCTTGTGCAGTACCTCGACCACGATCAGCGGCACCAGCGCCATCCGCACCCCGAACACCGCGGCGCCATTACCGAAATTGGCCCACAGCGCCGCCCGGTACGCGGGCCGCGCCAGCCCCTTCCGGAAGCTCATGACCGCGGTCCCATTGGCCGCCTCCGGCACCGCCAGCGGTGAATCCCGCAGCGCCACATACACGATCAGACTCGCGATGAGCAGCGCGACGCAGTAGATGACGAAGGGCGCGCGCAACCCCAGGAAGGACAGCGCCCCACCCACCAGCGGCCCGCTGATGGATCCGATCAGGAAGCTGGTCGAATACACCCCGGACACCCGTCCGCGCTCGAGCGGCGGCGAGATCCGAATCACCAGCGCCAGTGACGACACCGTGAACATCGTCGACCCGATACCGCCGAGCGACCGCAATATCAGCAACTGCCAATAACTCTGGGCGAAGGCGCACGCACCCGTGGAGATGGCGACGATGATCAAACCGGTCAGATATACGGGCCGTTCGCCGAGCTGCTGCACCATGCGCCCGCCGAGCGGCGCGAAGATCAACCGCATCAACGCGAACGCGCTCACGATGAACGAGGCCGCCGCCACGCCCACCCCGAAACTCCGGGCGAACTGCGGTAGCGCGGGTGCGACCAAACCGAATCCGATGGCGATGGTGAACGCGGCCCCCACCAGCACCCAGATCTCGACCGGCAGAGCCTTGGATCTACTCACCAGCCAGAGCCCGTCCCACCATCTCCTCCGCGGCCGCCTGCACCTGTGCCAGATGCTCGGGGCCCTCGAACGATTCCGCGTAGATCTTGTACTTGTCCTCGGTGCCCGACGGCCGTGCGGCGAACCAGGCGTTCTCGGTGGTGACCTTCACTCCGCCCAGCGCCGCGCCATTGCCGCGTGCCCTGGTCTGAATGCCGGTGATCGCCTCGCCGGCGATCTCTTTCGCGGTGATCATGTCCGGCGTCAACGCCGCCAGCTTGGCTTTCTGTTCCGCGGTGGCATTGGCGTCGACCCGGTTGTAGGCCGGACTGCCGTACCGCTTCTCCAATTCGGTGTAGCGGGTGGACGGACTCTGCCCGGTGACGGCGGTGATCTCCGCGGCCAGCAGGGCGAGCAGAATACCGTCCTTGTCGGTGGTCCAGACGGTGCCGTCCATGCGCAGGAAGGATGCGCCCGCGCTCTCCTCACCGCCGAAAGCCAGACTGCCGCTGAACAATCCGGGCACGAACCATTTGAAGCCGACCGGCACCTCGTACACGTCGCGACCGAGCACGCCGACCACGCGATCGATCATGGACGAGGTCACCACCGTCTTGCCGATCTTGGTGAGCGCGTCCCAGCCCATCCGATTCGCGATCAGGTATTCGATCGCCACCGCCAGGTAGTGATTCGGATTCATCAGGCCCGCATCTGGGGTCACGATGCCGTGCCGATCGGCATCGGCGTCGTTCCCGGTGGAGATGTCGTAATCGTCGCGAATCGCGACCAGTGAGGCCATGGCGTACCGCGACGACGGATCCATCCGGATCTTGCCGTCACTGTCCAGGGTCATGAAGCGCCAGGTCGGATCGACGAACGGATTCACCACCTCGAGTTCGAGGTCGTAGCGCTGCCCGATCTCCTCCCAGTAGTCCACGCTCGCGCCGCCCATCGGGTCCGCGCCCAGCCGAATCCCCGCGCCGCGAATGGCGTCCAGGTTCAGCACATTGGGTAGGTCACCGATATACCGGTCGAGATAGTCGTAGCGTTCGACCTTGTTCGCCAGCGCATTCGCCAGACTGGTGCGCCGCACCTCGGCGAGCCCACCGCGCAGCAGCTCATTGGCGCGCGCGGCGATCGCGTCGGTGGCGACCGTATCGGCCGGACCACCGTGCGGCGGATTGTATTTGAAGCCGCCGTCACGCGGCGGATTGTGCGAGGGCGTCACCACGATGCCGTCGGCCTGATGCCGCGTCCCGCCGCGATTGTGCCGCAGCACCGCATGGCTCAGCGCCGGCGTGGGGGTGTATCTGTCCCGCGAATCGATAATGGCCGTCACATCATTGGCGGCGAGCACCTCGAGCGCGGTGGTCCACGCGGGCTCGGACAAAGCGTGCGTATCGCGCGCCAGATAGATCGGTCCGGTAATGCCGCGGGTGGCGCGATACTCCACGATGGCCTGGGTGATGGCCAGAATGTGCGATTCGTTGAAGGCATTGTCCAGACTCGAGCCGCGATGCCCCGAGGTGCCGAAGGACACCAACTGCGCCGGATCCGCGGGATCGGGAATCCGGCTGTAGTAGGCCGTCACCAGGTGCGCGATGTCCTCGAGGTCCGTGGCGCGCGCCGGTCGCCCGGCTCGGTCGTGCGCCATGCTCGCACCTCCCTTCCGTATCGCCTGTGCCCGGCTGGTCATCAGGATCACGGGGACACCGTCACGACGTTCGCCACCGCATAGCTGTAAGCGTCCTCCTCAGTCCATCGAACCGCAGTCCCGCCGAACCTACTGAATGTGGTCAGCACGAGTGTGCCCAGAGGAACGACACTAGCGAATCGATGCGGCACCGCGCGATCCCATGGTTGCCGGGCCGCCCGCACCTCACTCATCGCCTGCCCCCAATCGTCGCCATGCCGCCACTTCGCTCCCCCGAGTTCGCAGGGCGCGGAAGGTGTCCGGCCCATTCGAGCAAGTCTACGAACTTTCGCCGCGCGACGGTGCCTGCCACCACCCTCCTGTCCAGTTTGCTAAATCATTGCCCTCCGGCGTGTTGCTGAGCCTTAACAGGACCCGGGAACTGCGAGGATAGTGCGGCTTGCCCGGTGTTGTCCCATCGGCCTCGAGGAGAGCCAAGTTGGCGGTGCGGCAGTTGATCAGAAGCATGCTGGTCCGGAGCTGCGGTCTCGCCGCAGTGGTGATCGCCGTCATGGCGGGAGCGCCGGCGGCACATGCGGGGGCGGTGTATCCCATCGCCGACCCCGACGGGTTCTACTACGCCCCAGGAAATCTCGGTGACTCCGCGCCCGGGGACATTCTGCGCTCGCGCATGATGCCTTCCCCGTGGCCCGGATCCACGGTCTGGCAGTTGCTCTTCCACTCGACCGATTCAAGGGGCGGCCCCATCGCCGCGATGACCACGCTCATCATGCCCGGCGGGCCGGGTCCGAAACCGCTTGTCTCCTATCAGCCCTTCGTGAATTCCCTTGGGCTGCAATGCGCTCCGTCGCACGCGCTGTTCGACGGCGGGCTCAAGGAGTCCGCGGCGCTGAACCTGCTGCTAGCCAGGGGCTGGGCGGTCGCGGTCCCCGACCACCTGGGCCCGGACAGTGCGTACGGGGCAGCGCGCATGGGCGGCCAGATCACCCTCGACGGTATTCGCGCCGTCGAACGATTCGCCCCCGCGGGACTGGGGAATTCCCCGGTCGGGCTGGTCGGATACTCCGGCGGGGCGATGGCGACGGGCTTCGCGGGAGCGCTGGCCGCGGACTACGCGCCCGAACTGAACATCGTCGGCATCGCGCAGGGCGGGGTGCCGGTGAATCCGGGCAAGATCGCCATCCAGGTCGGCGACGTCCCGCATCCGCTCTTCGGGCTGGGTTTCGCGGTGGCCATCGGGATGGAGCGCGAATATCCCGGCGAACTCCCGCTCGACCGCGCATTGACCCCCGCGGGCTTCGCACTGCGCGACCGCATCGCGAATTCCTGTGTGGACGACATTATTTCGGCCGGAGCCGGTCACACCATCAGCGAGGTCTTCCATCGCGGTATGGAGAACGATCCGGCGCTCATCGCGGCCTTCCACGCCAACGCCCTGGAGATCTTCCCCGGCGTTCCCCGCGTCCCGGTCTACGAATGGCACGGCGGCAGTGATCAGGTGCCCCTGGATCTGGCGATGGCGACCGCCGGTCGCTACTGCGCCGCCGGAACCCCGGTGCTATTCGACATCATTCCGGGCGCGGATCACGGTACGGCCATCCTGCCCGGCGCGATCAACGCCTACGGCTATCTCGCGGACCGTTTCGCCGGACGTCCGGCACCGTCCAACTGCCACTAGGGATTTCACCCCGGGTAAGAGATGACAGCAGCCCCGCTCACCGACGTGAGCGGGGCTGTGGCGTGGAGGGCGGGTGGGCCGGCCCCCGCATGGATCATCGCGGCTGGACCCCGCCGGGCGCAGCCCGCCCGACCACGGGAAGCGGCCCCGCTCACGTCGTTGTGAGCGGGGCCGCTTCTTCCCGATTCGCGGTAGCGAATCTCAGTGCGCCAGAACGGGTTCGCCCTCCGACGGCACCGGGACATTGTTCGGCATGATGATGCCGGTGATCACCGCGCCGACCACGAAGATCGCGGCGGCCCACCAGAAGGTGGTGGTGTAGCTCTGCACCGCGGCCTCGGCGAGCACGGCCGGTGACGGCACGGGACCCGAAACATGGTCGGAGACATAGTTTCCGAACGCGGTGGCGGCGAGCGTGCTCAGCAACGCGGTGCCGATGGAACCACCGACCTGCTGGCTGGTGTTCACCATGGCCGAGGCCACGCCGGCGTCCTCATGCTCGACCCCGGAGGTCGCGCCGATGAACGCGGTCGACATGGCGGTACCGAGGCCAATGCCCATCAGGATGAGGCTGGGCAGGATGTGGCTGGCGTACGCGGTGTCCACGCCGATCCGGGTCAGCAGCGCCATACCCAGTGCGGCGAGCAGGAATCCGGCCACGACCGTCACCTTCGGACCGACCTTGGGCACCAGCAGCGACGGCACCGTGGTCGAGGAGGCGACCATGCCCGCCACCATCGGCAGGAAGGCCACGCCGGTGATGATCGGCGAGTATCCCAGCGACTGCTGCATGTAGTAGGTCAGGAACAGGAACATGGCGAACATGCCGATACCGATGGCGAAGACCGTCATATAGGACGCGCCGCGGGTGCGGTCCAGGATCACGCGCAGCGGCAGCAGCGGATTTCTGACCCGCCGTTCCAGCGCGAAGAACACGCCCAGCAGCACCACGCCGCCGATCAGGAAGCTCAGGGTGGCCGAGTTGGTCCAGCCGTCGCTCTCGGCCTTGGAGAAGCCGTAGACGATGGAGAACAGCGCGGCGGTGACCGCGACCGTGCCCGGGATATCCAGCTTGGGCCGGACGGTGGCGGTGTGCTTGGCCAGCAGCAGGATCGCGCCGACCAGTGCGATGGCCGCGAAGACCAGGTTCACGTACATGACCCAGCGCCACGACGCCCATTCGGTGAGCGCGCCGCCGAGCAGCAGGCCCAGCGCGCCGCCGGCACCGGCGACGGCGCCGAAGATGCCGAACGCCTTGGCGCGTTCCTTGGGTTCGGTGAAGGTCACCGTGAGCAGCGACAGTGCGGCGGGCGCGAGCAGTGCGCCGAAGACGCCTTGGGCCACGCGAGCGCCGACCAGGATCTCGAAGCTGGGGGCGGCGCCGCCGACCGCGGAGGCGGCCGCGAAGCCGATCAGGCCGATGATGAAGGTGGTGCGGCGACCGAACAGGTCCGAGAGCCGTCCGCCGAGCAGCAGCAGGCTGCCGAACGCGAGTGCGTATCCGGTGACCACCCATTGCCGGTCACCATTGGAGAAGCCGAGGTCGAGCTGGGCTTCGGGCAGTGCGATATTCACGACGGTCGCATCGAGCACGACCATCAGCTGGGCCACGCCGAGTACGGCGAGCACCCACCAGCGCATGGCATGGGAGCCGCGGCGACCGTCTGCGGTCGTCGGCGCGGCTACTGCCTTCTCTTTCTCGAGAGCTGTCGTCATTGGCGGTTTCCTCGTCCCCTAGGATTACCGGAGAAGCCATCTCCGTTTACTGATCCAAGCTACCATCTAAACGGAGCTATCCCCTCCGGATAATCCCGGACCCTGTTAGGATTGGGCTGTGAATCACGTCACCACCGCACCCCCACCGCGTCGCCTGCGGGCCGATGCGGCGCGCAATCAGCAGCGCATTATTGCCGCCGCGCGCGAACTCTTCGCCGATCGCGGCCTCGAGGTCACCCTCGATGACGTGGCCGAACGCGCCGGCGTCGGCGTGGGAACCGTCTACCGCCGGTTCGCCAATAAACAAGAGCTCATTCTCGAGGTCTTCGACGCCATGGTCACCGAACTGGCCGCGGCGGTGGAGCTGGCACTGCACCATCCGGATCCCTGGCAGGGCCTGGTGGATTTGTTCGACTACTCCTGCCGGCATATGGCACTCAACCGCGGCTTCGGCGAAGTCGTGCTGGAGATGCACGACAGTATGGACCGCTTCACCTGCATGAAGGAACGGGTGCGCCCGGGTATGCAGGCGGTGATCCGCCGCGCCAAGGAGTCCGGCGCGCTGCAGCCCGATATCGAGGCGGGCGACTTCTTCGCCATGGTGAATATGGTCGACGCCGTCGCGGGCTTCGCCCGGCCGGTCAATACCGAAGTGTGGCAACGGTATATGGCGCTGGTGCTGAACGGCGTGCGCGGCGACGGCGTCCCGCGCATCATCTCCGGCCAGCCTCCGCTCACCGATGACGAGGTGGACATGGCCAAAGAGGCCATGTGCAACAGCCGGAAACGGTAGCGCGTCCCACACTCGCGGTTTAAAGTTGGTCGCATGACCAATTCTTGGGCGAACTGGGCCGGAGATCAGAGCTGCACTCCGGCGGTTATCGCCGCCCCGAACACGCCCGAGGAATTGGCCGCGGTACTCGCGAGCGCCGAGTCCGCCGGGCATACGGTGCGCGTCGCCGGATCGGGTCACTCCTTCACCGAGACCGTGCTCACCGACGGCACGCTGGTGCGCTTGAACAAGCTCGACAAGATCCTCTCGGTGGACCGCGAACGGGGCCTGGTGCGCGCGGAGGCGGGCATCACCCTCAATGCCGCCAGCAACACGCTGCACCCGCTCGGCCTGGCCTTCCCCAATCTCGGCGATATCGATGTGCAGTCGATCGCGGGCGCGACCGCCACCGGCACCCACGGCACCGGGGCCACCCTGCAAAACCTCTCGGCCGCACTGCAATCGGTGGAGCTCATGCTGGCCGACGGCAGCCGAGTCGAGCTCAATGAGCAGACCGATCCGGACGGCTGGCGCGCGGCGCGGGTGAATGTGGGCGCGCTCGGCGTGGTCACCGCGGTCACCCTGCAGATGGTGCCGTCGTTCGTGCTCGAGGGCGTCGAGCGACCGGTGCCGGTGGAAGACGTACTCGCCGACCTGGATACATTCGTCGACGGCAATGAGCATTTCGAGTTCTATATGTTCGCGCACTCACCGCTGGCCATGACCAAGGCCAACAACACCGTCGAGCTACCCGAGCAGCCGCGCGGCAAGGCCATGGACTGGTTCTCCGACATCCTGGTCACCAACTACGCCTTCGACGCGCTCTGCAAACTCACCCGCGCCCGGCCCAGCCTGATTCCGTATGTGCAGCGCGCCGCCGCCTACGCGGGCAGTTATCGCCGACAGGTCGAGCGGTCCTATCGCGTTTTCGCCAGCCCGCGCCTTTTCCGCTTCACCGAGATGGAGTACGCGATTCCGCGCGCGCATTCCGCCGATGCCATTCGCGAGATCAAGGATGTGGCAAAGCACTTCAATACGGCCATGCCGATCGAAGTGCGCTGGGTCGCGCCCGATGACGCGTTCCTGTCCCCCGCCGGCGGCCGCGACACCTGCTATATCGCGGTGCACCAGTACAGGGGGATGGAGTACGAGCCGTACTTCCGCGCCTGTGAGCGGGTGTTCGATCGCTACAACGGCCGTCCACACTGGGGTAAGCGGCATTTTCTGAGCGCGGAGACGCTGAGCGAGCGGTACCCGGAATGGGAGAAGTTCGCCGAGGTGCGTAAGCGTTTCGACCCGCAGGGCCGATTCACCAACGCCTATATCGAGCGGGTACTCGGCCCGATCGGATGAAATAGCACTATGATCGGTTGCTGAAAGATCGCTGCATTTGTCAGAACTGCTCGTCGGAGTGTCCCGGATGCGCGCCCGACCCCGGGCGTGACCACGCGCGAGGAGGTTTCGATGTCTTCTTTCAGTGACAATGTCGATGACGCGACCGATAATGCCAAGGCCGCTGCCGAGGACGCCACGGACAAGGCCGAGGGTATGGCGGAACACATGGAAGACCGCCTCAAGCACGCGACCGACGACGTCAAGGAGAAGGTCGGCGGATTCGTCGACAAAATGAAGGAACGACTCGGCGGCTCGAAGTAGGGCAGCCGATCATGCCGACAAATGACAATATCGGCGACAGCGCCGAGAAAGCCGCCGCCGATATCGCCGGTGGCGCCGGAGAATTCGCCGACAAGGCACAGGCGGCCGCCGGACAGCTCGCCGAACGGGCGAGCGGTGCGGCCGCGGAGCTCGCGGACCGCGCCAGCAGCGCCGCCGCCGACCTCGCCGATATGGCGAAGGCATTCGCCGACAAGCTCAACACCGATGACATGCAGGGCACGCTGGAACAGGTGCGAGCCAATCTCGAACACGCCGCCCAGGATGTGATGGCGGCGGTCAATGAGATCGTCGAAGCCGTCAAGAACAAGGTCGGAAAGTAGTACCCGCAACCCCGATGCCGAGCCGCCGCGCTCGGCATCGGGGTTGCGTCGCAACGGAGTTCGGACCGCCGGCCAGACCGTACAGAGGACATCTCCCGTGAGCGCACCGAGCAAAGCCTCCGCCGATCCCGCACCGATTCACCACCGCGTGGCGATCGCGCCCCGGGTGTTCTGGCCCGCGGCGATCGTGGTGACCGCATTCACCCTCTACGCCATCGTGTTTCGCGATCTGGCCGCCCGGCAGGCGACAGCCTTGCAGGACAATGTGATCGGTACCTTCGGCTGGTACTACATCGTCATCGTGACGCTGTTCGTGGTCTTCGCCGTCTGGCTGGGACTGGGCCGCTTCGGCGACATCAATCTCGGCGAGGACGGTGAGAAGGCCGAATACTCCATGGGCGCTTGGCTTTCCATGCTGTTCGCGGCAGGTATGGGGATCGGCCTGGTGTTCTGGGGTGTGGCCGAACCGCTCTTCCACTACGACGATCCGCGCCCCGGGGTCGGCAGCACCGACGCGCAGCGCGCCGACGCCGCCATGGTGCAGACCTTCCTGCACTGGGGAATCCACCCGTGGGCGATCTACGTGGTGGTGGGGCTGGCCATCGCGTACTCGATCCACCGCAAGGGGCGGCCGGTGTCGATCCGCTGGTCACTGGAATCGCTGATGGGCGAGCGCATTCGGGGCTGGCGCGGGGATGTCATCGATATCGTGGCGGTGATCGGCACGGTCTTCGGTGTGGCCACTTCGCTGGGCCTGGGCATTCTGCAGATCTCGGCCGGGCTGAATTTCCAAGGCTGGCTGCATGAACCGGGCAAGGGCTTGCAGGTGGTGCTCATCATCGTGGTCACCGCGCTGGCGACCATCTCGGTGGTGACCGGGGTCGACAAGGGCATCAAACTGCTGTCCCAGGCGAATATGGGGGTGGCCGGGGTGCTGCTGCTGTATGTGCTGGTGGCCGGGCCGACGCTGTTCATCGTCAATGACCTGATCCAGAACATCGGCTCCTATCTTCAGCAGCTGCCCAAGATCAGCCTCTACACCGGTGCGACCGAGGGCCCGACCGGTACCGCGTGGACGCAGCAGTGGACGGTGTTCTACTGGGGCTGGTGGATTTCCTGGGCCCCGTTCGTCGGCGTCTTCATCGCCAGGATTTCGCGCGGTCGCACGGTCCGCGAATTCGTCGCCGGTGTGCTGCTGGTGCCGACCCTGCTGACCTTCGTCTGGTTCGCGGTGTTCGGCGGGGCGGCGATGCATCGCCAAATGTTCGGCGGCGGTGACCTGGTCGGGCCGGAGGGGCCGGATCGCGATAGCGCGCTGTTCGCCATGCTGGACACCCTCCCCGGCGGCAGCATTACCGCGGGCCTGGCGATCCTGGTGATCGTGCTGTTCTTCATCACCTCCGCCGATTCCGGTGCGCTGGTGGTGAATATGCTCTCCTCCGGCGGAAATCCGGAGCCGCCCAAATGGAGTCGCGCCTTCTGGACCTGCATGCAGGGCGCGGTCGCCATCGCGCTGCTGGTGGCCAGCGGTACCGGCACCGCCGCCCTGACCACGCTGCAGACCGTCGCCATCCTGATCGCTCTGCCGTTCAGCGTGGTCATGCTGGCCATGTGCTGGGCGCTGGTGCGCACCTTCCAGGCCGAGGGCCGCGGCTGAGCGCTGGGCCGCACCACCGACTCGGAGTGCTCCGGCCGACACCGCGGCCGCCGGTGTGAGCACTGTCAAGTGCGGTGTGCCGTGTTCAAAACACGCCGCACCCTGGCCCTACACTGCGATGCTAAAAGATTACGAATTCATCTCGGATTGGATATCGCTGCATCATGCTCAAGGGTTTCAGAGAGTTCCTGATGAGGGGCAACGTTCTCGATCTCGCGGTCGCGGTCGTGATGGGCACGGCCTTCACCGCCATCGTCACCTCGGTGACCAAGGGCTTGATCGAGCCGCTGCTCGCCACCGCGGGCGGTAACAGCGAATTCGGTCTGGGATTCCAGATTCTCGCCGGTAAGCCCTCCACCTTCGTGGCCCTGGGTCCGATCGTCAGCGCCTGCATCAACTTCGTCACCGTCGCGGCGGTGCTGTACTTCGTCCTGATCGTGCCGATGAATCACCTCAAGGCCCGGCTGATCAAGCCGACCGCGGTCAAGGCCGATCCGACCGAGCTGGAGTTGCTCACCGAGATTCGCGATCTGCTCGCCAAGCAGCGCGCCGAAGAGGGCGACTCACTGAACAAGTAGGGCCGTCGCCTCCGCGAAATCCGGCTAGGGTGCTAGCCAGTGCGTTGCTGAACACCCGGCAACCAATCGAGGAGGCGGAATGCGCGGCCGCTGGGCCATGCTCGCGGTGCTGTGTTGCAGCCTGCTGCTGGTCGCCATGGACGCCACGATTCTGAATGTGGCGCTGCCCTCGCTGATCGACCATATGGATCCCAGCCCGATGGAGCAGCTGTGGATCGTCGACCTCTACGGTCTGGTGCTCGGCGGCCTGCTCATCACCTGCGGTGCGATCGGGGATCGGTACGGCCGCAAGCGGTTGTTCCTCGCGGGATTCGTACTCTTCGGACTGGCCTCGGTGGTCGCGGCGACCGCGCATTCGCCCGCGCAGCTGATTGCCGGGCGGGCGCTGCTGGGCGTCGGCGGGGCCATGGTCATGCCCTCCACGCTCTCGCTGATCCGCAATATCTTCACCGATGATCAGCAGCGCACCCAGGCCATCGGCATCTGGGCCTCGGTGGCGGGCGCCGGTGCGGCGATCGGGCCGCTGGTCGGCGGGCATCTGGTGGAGGCGTTCGGCTGGTCCGCCGCGTTCTGGCTGAATGTGCCGGTGGTCGTGGTGACGGTGACCGCCGGGGTGTGGTTACTGCCCGAGTTCCGCGCGCCGCAGGTCGGCAGGCTGGACTGGTTCAGCGCGGTGCTGTCGGTGCTGGGCATCGTGGCGCTGGCGTGGGGTATCAAGCATGTGGCCAAGGGGAATCCGGCCGTGATCGATCTGGTGATCCTCGCGGCGGCGGTGCTGCTGCTCGGATTCTTCGCGTACCGGCAGTTGCGGTCGCCCGATCCGCTGCTGGATGTGCGGCTGTTCCGCGATCGCGCGTTCACCGCGGCAGCACTGGCGACGCTGGTGGCCATGCTGGCCATCGGCGCCGCGCTGTTCCTGATCTCGTTGTGGCTGCAGTACATTCACGGCTATACGCCCTCGGAGGCCGGATTGCGCACGGTACCGGCGGCCATTGCCACCCTGCTCGGTTCGCTCTGCACGCCGTGGCTCATGCGGCATGTCGGGGTGCGATTGCTGATGGGGTCGGCGCTGGCCACGCTGGCGGTGGGTTTCTTCGTGCTGGCGGCGATTCCGAGCACCACCTATCCGCTGGTGGCGCTGGTGCTGGTATGCCTGGGCATCGGCGACGGCGTCGCCATCACCACCGCGGCGGCGGTGCTGGTCTCCGCGGTGCCGCCCGAGCGGGCCGGAATGGCGGGTGCGGTGGAGGAGACCAATTACGAACTCGGCATCGGGCTCGGGGTGGCGCTGCTGGGCAGTATCCATGGGCGACTGTTCGTTTCGCATATGACGGAGCTGCCATTGCACGGTGAGCAGCTCGATACCGCGCGCGGATCGGTCGGCGGGGCGGCGTACGTGGCGGATCAGGTGGGCGGGGCCCAGGGTGCGCGAATTCTCGAAATCGCCCAGCACGCTTATGATTCCGCGCTTACGACCACCTCGTGGATCTCCGCCGGACTGGTCGCCGCGGTCGCGCTGCTCACGGTCGTGCTGGTGCCGCGCGGATTCACCGCCACCGCCGCGCACTGATCGCCCGTTCCGGCGACCCGGATCCGCGCGGCCTACTCCACCGCCGCCACGTCCGCGGGCCGGTGCGGCACCCCGAGTCGGTACAGACCCCGCAGGTCATAGGTGTGCGTGGCGACGGCCCCGAGCGCGATGCCGACGGCGAGTCCGAAGAGCGTCATCCAGAGTCCGGTGGCGAGCCCGGCCGCGAGGTGTCCGTCGAAGAACAGCAGCGACCGCACCGCCAGGTAGATCTGGTGCATGGGTTCGAAATTCGCCAGGAAGGCGATATAGCGCGGCGTCGCCTCGATGGGGATGCTGCCCGACGAGGACGGCAGGCCCAGCACCACGAAGACGATCATATTGATGAGCAGACCGGCGGTGCCGAAGGCGGCGAGCACCGAAAGTCCGGTCACCGCAACGGCGGTGACGGCCAGCGTGCCGTAGAGGAACAGCGGCAGCGCGTGCTCGATCGGCATATCCAGCAGCGTGGCGATACCGAGGAACACCCCCGAGGCGATGGGCGCGGTCACCGCCGCCATGGCCCATTTCACCAGCAGCGTGCGCCAGCGTGAGATGGCCACCGGGGCGATATGCCGGTACCAGGGTCCGTACTCGGCGGGCACATAGCCGAGCACATTGTCGACCATGGCGTGAATGATCATGGCCCCGCTGAAGCCGACGAACAGCAGGATGAGCGTGTAGAAGAACGCCGAGAGCCCCTGTCCGGTGCCATCGGGCAGCGGCCGGAACGGGCTCACCATCACATCGATGGGCTTGGCCAATTGCAGGCGGGCGGCGCCGCTGAGTTCGGTCGGGGCCACGCCCGGCGCGGGTGCGAGCTTGGCCTTGACCTGATCGGTGAGCTGGGCGCCGACCGTCGAATTGACCTGTGCCATGGCCCGATCGGAGATGCGCTGCACGATCGAGGCGGCGTAGGTGCTGGCGCGCGGATTGGTGTGCACGGTGATCACCGGCCGCTCCACATCGCCGGGCACCACCGAGGCGGCGGCCAGAATGCTGAGTCGTTTGGTGAAGTCGCTGGGTATGACGATCTCGCCGTAGACCTTGCCGTCGGCGAGATCGCGGTGCGCCTCGCTGATGCCGACCACCCGCAGGTCGATCTTGTCGGCCGGGATCTGTTCGTTCAGGGCGTCGGTGATCTGGTCGCCGATATTGAGCGGCTTCCCGTCCAGGATGTCGCCATCGTCCTGATTGACCAGGGCGATGGGGAAATCGTGCAGATTCTTCTCCGGATCCGACGTGTACCCCAGGTACATGGTGCCCAACAGCGCGGCAAGCAGGGTGATTACGAAGACCGGCGCAATCCAGCCGCGGAGCGGCACACTGTTTTTCGTCATAGCATTCGCAAATGTAGGCACTGACAACAAAGTAGTCAATGCCAACATCGGCGAGTGTGTCCGATATCCTGCTACTCACCATGTCCATCACCAGCCCGCGCTCCTACCATCACGGCGACCTCCGCGCCGAACTCCTGCGGCGCGCCGAAACCCTGCTGCGCCGCGCCGGGGTCGACGGCCTGTCACTGCGGCAGCTCGCCCGCGACACCGGGGTCAGTCACGCCGCGCCGAGCCGGCACTTCCGGGATAAGCAGGCGCTGCTGGACGCGCTCGCGGTGTCGGGCTTCGAGCGGTTGGGCGCATCCTTCGAAAAGGCCGCGGCCACCGGCACATTGCTGGAGCGGACCACCGCGGTGGCGCGGGCCTATCTGCGCTTCGCCATCGACAATCCGGCGCTGCTCGCGGTCATGTTCGCGCGCAAACAACAGCAGACCCCGGCCATGCAGGCGGCGGTGGCGCAGGCGCTGGCCATGCCGGTGGCCATGATCGGTGAGGCACAGCAGCAGGGCGAGGTGATCCCGGGCGATGCGCGCCGGTTCTGCCTTTCGGCCATGGCGGCATTGCAGGGGCTGGCCACCTTCGTCGGGTCGGGCTTCATCGCCGCCGATGATGCGGACAGCCTGTTTGAAGAGACCGTGACCCACATGTTGGACGGTTTGCGTCCCCGTCACTGAAAACCGGGCACCGCACCACTACCTTTGGTGCGGACCATCGCATACGAGTCAATCGCGTCCGGAACCATCGCACACGGCGACAACCGAAGGCAGGCAGTGACAACCGAGGGCAGGCTGTGAGAACCGAGGGCAGACAGTGACCATCGCGGGCAGACAGTACGGCGGGCGGGCCGTCACCGAGCGCAAAGCCGAACGCCGACAGCGGTTTCTGGATGCCGCCATCCAGATCTTCGGCGAGCGCGGCTACGCCAACTGTTCCCTCGCCGACGTCTGCGCCGCCGCCGGACTCTCCAAGCGACAGTTCTACGAGGAGTTCGCCACCCGCGAGGACGTCCTGGTCGCGGCCTACGACCAGATCCAGGACAAGGCCGCCGCGGCGCTGGCGAACGCGCTCGCCGGACTCGGCCCGGATCCGGATCCGATCGATACCGTCACGCTGGTGCTGTCCGCCTTCCTGAGCTCGGTGGGTTCGGACCCGAATCGGGCCAAGGTCGCCTTCGTGGAGGTGGTCGGGGTCAGCCAGGCCATGGAGGAGCACCGTCGCGCGCGCAGGCACGCCTGGATAGGCGTGATCCGCCAGGCGCTCGAGCCGCTCGCCGGACCGGGTGCGCGCATTCGCGGCAATCCGGAGATGGCGGGCAGTGCCCTGATCGGCGCGATCAACGGCCTCGCGCACGAATGGCTGCTGTCGAATCCGCGCCCGCCGGTCAGCGACCTGGTGGATATGCTTGTCCCCGTGGCGGTTTCGCTCATCATCCACGACTGAGCCGGAACCCCCTCACATGAGCTGGCGCATGAAGTAGGTGTACTCGAGCGCGCTGGTGTGGGCCTTCTCGTCATTATTGGCCCCTGCGCCGTGCCCGCCCTGGGTGGCCTCGTAGAAGAAGTACGGGTCACCCAGATCCGCTAGTCGAGCGGCGAATTTGCGTGCGTGCTGGGGGCCTACCCGATCGTCCTTGCTGGTCGTCCACACGAACGGCTCCGGATACTTCACACCCGACTTCAGATGAGCGTAGGGCGAGACGGATTCGAGGAAGGCGCGCTCCTGCGGCACCGACATGGAACCGTACTCGCCCACCCAGGACGCGCCCGCCGCGATCTGCTCGTACCGCTCCATATCCAGCAGCGGCACCTGGATGTCCACCGCGTTCCACAGCTCCGGATGCTGGGTGAACTCCACGCCCATCAGCAGACCGCCATTGGAGCCGCCCTGGATGCCCAGATGCCGCGGCGTGGTGATATCGCGTGCGATGAGATCGTCGGCCACCGCGGTGAAATCGTCGAAAGCCCGCTGCCGCTTGGTCTTCAGCGCGGCCTCGTGCCAGGCCGGACCGTACTCGCCGCCACCGCGAATATTGGCGATGACATACGCCCCGCCCTTCTCCAGCCAGGATTTGCCCAGCAGCCCGTTGTACGCGGGCGTGGAGGAGCTGCCGAAGCCGCCGTACGCGTACAGGATGGTCGGGGTGCTGCCGTCGTACTTCATAGCGGCCGCGTGCACGATGAAGTACGGGACCCTGGTGCCGTCCGCCGAGTCGGTCTTCAACTGCTCCACCACGAAGCGCGACGAATCGAACCGCGCCGGTGCGGATTTCACCGGGACCAGCCGCCCGTCCGCGGCGTTCACGCTCCACAGTGTGGCGGGCGTGAGCAGTGAGGTGACCGAGAGGTACGCGGTCTCACCGCGCGAATCCGCGTCCACCGCGTAGACGGTCGCATTGTCCGGCAACGGCACCGGCGTGGCGGTCCACGCGCCGTCGGGCTGCGGGGTGTAGACGGTGGCGCGCCCCTTCACGTCGTAGAGCGAGGTCACCACGGCATGACCGCGCGTGGTCATGACCGATTGGAACGCCTCCTGCGGGCCGGGGGCATACACCACGGTGGCGCGGGGCGCAGCCGGATGCCGCGCCAGCTCATCGGCGTCGAGGGAGATGAGCGAACCGGATTGGAAGGTGGCCCCGCCGACCGTCCAGTCGTCGCGCAGCGCGACCAGCACCCGATTGCCGATCATGCCCTCCAGCTCGGATTTCGGCGGGAGGGTCAACCGCACCGGCTCTCCGTTCACGATCAGATCGAACTGGGCCTCGAAGAACGAGGGGCGGCGCACCACCATGCGCACCCGATGACCATCGCCGCCGTCCAGCACGATCGGCGCGGTGCCCAACCCGTCGGCCGGATCTCCGCGCAGCACTTCGGTGGCCCGGTCCAGGGATTCGCCGCGATGCCAGCTCTTGACGATGTACGGATATCCGGAGGCGGTCTTCTCCCCCGGCTGCCACTCCCGCGAGACCAGCAGCGTGTCGTCGTCCGCCCAGGCGACATACTGTTTACCGCGTTCCGAGGTGAACCCGCCCGGCACGAATTGCCCGGTGCCGCGGTCGAATTCGCGGACGGTGACCGCGTCCTCACCACCCTCGGAGAGATTCACCAGACAACGCGTGCCGCGGCCGGGGGCGCAGTTCATGCCCTCCCACACCCAGTTCCGGCCCTCGGCGGCGGCCAGTGCGTCCAGGTCCAGCACCGTCTTCCACCGTGGTTGCGGCGCTTCGTAATCGGCGACGGTGGTCTCGCGCCAGATACCGCGCTTATGCTCGCCGTCCTGCCAGAAATTGCCGATCACTCCGTCGCGGAACTCGGGCACGGGCAATCTGTCCGGTGCGTTGGCCAGTGTGGTGGCCTGCGTCAGGTTCTCCGCGTAGCGCGGATCCTGCTCCAGGACACCGAGCGTCTTGGCGTTCTCCGTATCGACCCAGGACTGCGTGCGGGGACCGTCCAGCTCCTCCAGCCACTGGAACTGATCACCCGATGAGCCCGATCCACCACACCCGGTGACGACCGTGGCGACCACCGCGACTATTGCGGCGCGCCAGCCGAATCCGGTTCCCACACGAGCCATGAACACCCCCGTTTCATGATCATGTCTCCGCCCGGGGCGAAGCGTCGACGTGCAGATTACCCTGCCCGGGCGACACTTTCGCGGACGGAACCAAGTCGTCGGAACGGACCTCGGCGGTGAGGTCGAATCCTGTCGGTGCCATCCGGCATGATCGCCGGGTATGACGAGCGAGGACGCCTGGCAGGTCCCGGCGGATCATGAACAGCGGCCGAGTACTTCGGTCGGCGGCAAGCCGGTGCGCGGTATGCCCGAACCCGCCGCGGCCGATGATCCCGAGCTCGCGCCGGTCGCCTATCGGTCCTATCGCGATTTCGCGAAGGAGCGCGAGACCGTCACCACCGATCAGCTGCGCCGGTTCGAGGCCGCCATGGTGGACGGCCGACGCTGGCGGGCTCCGGCGCATCGCGCCATGATCATCGAGCATCCGGTGCTGGGGCGCTTGGCACGGCGGCTGGTCTGGGCGACCTTCGCCGCCGATGGCACGGTCACCGGATCGTTCCGGGTCGATCAGGACGGCACCCTGGCCGATGTCGAGGATGAGCGGCTCGAGCTACCGGACGACGCCCTGGTCGGGATCGCCCATCCGCTGCACCTGGGTACGGAGTTGGAGCGCTGGCGGGAGGTGTTCGCCGATGACGAACTGCCGCAACCGTTCGAGCAGTTGGAGCGCCGAGTGTACGGTTTCACCCCCGCGGAGGCGGCGTCGAATGTGTTGCCGCGCTTCGAGGATCGCAAGCTGCCCACGGGCAAGCTCTACGGGCTGCGGCAGCGCGGCTGGGAGCTGGGCTATGACGCGCTGTATCGCCGGGTGAGCGCGAGACATCAGGTCATCGTGACCGTGAGCCCCGGAATCCACGGCGGGTACAGCTATGAGGCCGATGAGCAGGTGATCGTATCGGTGAGCTGTGAAGGCGGCGATTTCGGCGAGCTGGATGCCCTCGCCGCCTCCGAGATACTGCGTCAGCTGGAGCGATTGGCGGCGTGAGCTCCGGCGCGGCGGCCGAAGAAGGACCCCGCGCCGAGCTGGGCGCCGCTGGCATAACCCTTGCCGTCCTGGGCGAGGGTCGATGCCGTGGCGCCCGCCGCGTACAGGCCCGGAATCGGAGAGCCGTTGTCGCGCAGCACTTCCCCATCCGCGGAGGTGCGCAGGCCGCCGAGGGTGAAACCCGCGTACAGCGCCTTGCCCAGGGTCAGGTCGAAGGCCGCCCAGGGACCGGCGGTCTGCGGGGCCAGCCAGTCCGGGTACTTGTGGAAGTCCGGATCCTCGCCGCGGGCGGCATTCTCGTTGTATCGGTCGAGGGTGGCTTGCAGTGCCGCATAGGGAATTCCGAGCGCCTCGGCCATTTCCGGCACGGTCTCCCAGCCGTCGATGAAGGGGGCGAGCGGGAACATCGGCCGCTCCATATGTTCGGAGTCGACGATCAAATATGCTGCCGCGCCGGGCTGTTCGAGGACGAAGGCAGAGGTGCGGGCGTGATAGGAGTCCTCGGCCACGAAGCGCTCGCCCCGCTGGTTCACGATGATTCCGGTCAGCAGGATGGACGGCGGGTAGACGGGTGCTGTGACGAAGGCCTGGTTCATATTCCGGGTCGCGCCGCCCGCCGCCGCGCCCAGGCGCAGACCGGTGCCGTCGTCATAGGTGGTGCCCAGCACGAACGGCTTCTCTGCCAGCCACGGCACATGCTCGGCGACCATATCGGCGTTCATGACGAAACCACCGGTGGCCAGGACGACCGAATTCGCCCGCACCGCACCGGTTTCACCGGGCCGCCGCCAGCGCACGCCGGTGATGCCGCCGTCGGCGTCGGCGACCAGATCGGTGATCCCGGTTTCGTACCAGACCTCGACACCCAGCGCCGCGGCGCGTTTGACCAGCAGTTCGATCACCAGCGCCGCGCCCTGGGTATCGCCCGGCACCGGAACCTTGTGCCCGCGCGGTGCGGGGACAGCCTGATCGCGGTACGGCCACACCTTCTCATTGCCGGTGTACATCAACCCTTCGGTGCCGGGCTGGATGACCGCCTTCTCCGGGTAGTAGCTGCGCTCGAATTGGAAGCCGAGCCCCTCCAGCCAGTCGAAATGCTCGATGCTGCCGTCGCAGTAGGCGCGGATCTTGTCGGGTTCCGGATCGCGCGCCACCGAGAGCAGGTACTTGTACATCTCCTCGGCGGAATCGGCGTGGCCCGTGGCCTTTTGGACCGCGGTACCGCCACCGAGGTAGAAGTGCCCACCCGCCAGCGCGGTGGTGCCACCGGCCACCGCGGCGCGTTCCAGGATCAGTACCCGAGCTCCCCGCGACGCCGCTTCGACGGCCGCGCAGCCGCCCGCGATACCGAATCCGGCGACCAACACATCGAATTCGGCGGACCATTCGGTCACCGACTCCACCGCAACGACTTCCGGCGCTTTCGTGCTCACAGCGCACCCTTCTTGATCTGCTCGAAGAACATCCGCATATCCGGCCCGACCTCGGCGAGTTCGACATACGGCACCCCGGCGGCGGCGCCGTCGAGGTAGGCGAAGCGCATCTGCCCGCCCATGGTGCCCTGTTGGACGAGGTCGATGCCTTGTGCCGCAGCGTCTTTCAGGGCGCCGTCGAAATCGGCGGGCTCCAGGCAGAGGTGATGCAGGCCGGGTCCGCCGCGCTCGAGGAATTCGGTGTAGATCGAGTCGCCGCGTACCGGCTGGATCAGCTCCAACTGCATATCGCCGTTGTAGGCCAGCGAGACATGCGCGGTGAAGTCCGCGGGCTCGCCCCGGTAGGTACAGGTATCGGGTCCGAAGTGGATATCGGGCATGCGCGTCCATCGCCGCGCGCCGAGCGTCGCGCCCAGGAACTGCTCGCTCCGCGCCACATCCGTGACGACCCATGCGATCTGGGTGATCGGTCCTGTCGACAGCATTGTCGCGTCCACTCCTTCGTACCGCTTCTCGCGAGCGTAACCCGAAACGAGCGTGGCGACCCGGGCGAAACGAAAGCCCCGGTCGCAGGGACGGGGCCTTGCCGACGGTGCGGAATTACGCGGTGGCGGACGCCGCGAGCCGCTGCCGCAGGTGCTTGACGGTGCGGGCGGTGATGACCATGAGCACCGCGATGGTGCCGACCATCAGGACGCTGGAGAGCCAGGCCATGGTGCTGATCGGCAGCTGGTAGGCCAGCACGATGCGCAGGGCGGCCTCACCGGAAAGGCCCGCGCCCCAGAGCATTGCGATACCCCGGTGGGTGCGCCGCACGGACGGCTCGGTCCGATAGGAGGTTTCGATCTCGGCGAGGCGTTCGGGAGCGCCCGCCAGGGCCTTGCGCATGGCCGCGTAGGTCAGTGGTTTGCCGATGACGGCGCTGATCAGGAACGCCAGGCCGAGGCCCGCGGTGCCGACCGAATCCCGCACGATCATGATGCGCGGATCGCCGCTGATCAACGATCCGACCAGGCCGATGACGAAGCCGATGAGCACGATGGCGGCGATGGGATCGAGTCTGCGGGCCCGGACGGCGGGGATCAGGACGATCGCCGCGGAGGCCACCGCGCCGCCCAGCAGGGCGGTGAAATCGGAGTAGCCCATCCAGTGCAGTCCGAAGTACACGGCCATCGGAATCGCGATATCCCGGGCGATCGGAGCGAGCATGCGTCGAATTCCGGGACGCGCCGCGGCCCGCGGTGCGGCCTGGGTGGTGTCGATGGCGGTCATGGCGTTATCTCCCCTGTTGTTTCGGCTGTGCGCTATGGGAAGAACGCTACGGAGATCGCGGTGCGAGCGAATCTGCCAACCATCACGACCGCGGCATGACAGTTGTCATGGCGGCAGGTTGGCGGCGGCGCGTTCGTGCGTACCGGATCGGCCGCCGCGCGGCTCATCGACGCCACGAAACGCACCGCGAGCGAGCCCGCCGTGGTGAGCGCTCCGGCCGGGCGGTCGAGCGCGCCCGTCACTCGAAATCCACTGCACCGCAAGCTTCCCCGTCCCTGATACCGAAGGAGGGCCGGCGTGGTCGACATCCCCGATTCCTGCGGCACCGTCTACATCCCCACCGCCATCTTCGACTTCCCCATCGCCCCCACCGCCTCCGGCCCGCATCGACCCCGACATAGGCGCACCCCGCGCCACCCGCTGAATCTCGTTACGAGGCAGCGGATTCGAGTGAGACGCCCTTGGTCTCGGGGGCGCCCCAGAGGCAGATTCCGAAGCCGACCGCGGTCAGGGCAGCGGCACAGAGGAAGGTGGGGCCCATGCCGAGGTGGTCCAGGGACCAGGGGAGCAGGTAGGTGCCCAGGGCTGCGCCTATTCGACTGACGGAGGTCGCCACACCTACCGCGGTGGCTCGAATATGGGTGGGGAACAGTTCGTTCGGGTAGGTCCAGTCCAGCACGTTCGGGCCGCCGCAGAAGAAGGCGTAGAGGCAGAGCATGAGGAAGGCCAGCAGGGCGGGCATGGCGGGCCAGACGCCGATGAACAGGACGGGGATGATCATCAGGCCGAAGCACCAGACGATGGTCGGGCGGCGGCCGAGGGTGTCGATCAGGCGCATGGCGGGCAGGCAGCCGATGAGGAAGACCAGGCTGATGAGGGCGGTCCCGAGGGTGTCCATCCAGGTGCCCGAGGGCATGCCGAAGGAGGCCAGGATCTGCGGGCCGAAGGTCAGCATGGCGAAGAGCACCGCCACCTGACAGAGAAAGAAGCCGCAGCAGAACAGGATTCGCTTGCGGTAGGGCGGCTGGAACAGCTCGCGCAGGGAACCGTGCGACGGCTCCGCATGACCGGCCTCGATCAGGTCCGCCGGATCCACCCGCACCTGCAAATACTTGTCGATCATTCCGGCGGCCTTGTCCGGCTCACCGTGCTGGGCCAGCCAGCGTGGCGATTCCGGCGCGGTGCTCTGGCGAATGATCAGGAAGAACGCGCACAGCACCGCCGCGCTCGCCAATTGCCAACGCCAGCTGCCGTTCCCGCAGCAGGTCAGCAGCAGATAGCCGACCACGTAGGCCAGCACCGAGCCCGCGTACCAGGCCACGATCTGGAAACCGAGCAGTTTGCCGCGCTGTTTGACCGGTAGCCACTCACCCAGCAATGAGGTGGCGATCGGATAGTCGGCCGAGACCGCCATGCCGAGAATGACGCGCAGAATCACGATGAGCCAGACGGCTTCGGCCCAGAACGAGGCGATCGAACAGGCCGCCATCACCACCAGATCGGCGGTGTACATGACCTCGCGGCCGATCTTGTCGGTCAGGACGCCGAAAAGCGCTCCGCCGATGAACATTCCGATCAGCGCCGCGGCGCCGATCAGCTGGATGTCCCCGGTGCTCAAATCCAATTCCGCGGTCATGCCGATGAGCGCGGTCCCGACGATACTGAGGATGTAACCGTCCAGCAGCGGCCCGCCCGAGCAGGCCACCGCCAACCGCCGGTGAAAGCCGGTGAAGGGTGCATCGTCGATGACCGTGCTCACATGCTCTCCTAGCCGATCGGTGTAGCAAGTACTCGGCAACCGTGGTGAACCTACGCGGCTCCCCGGCCCGTGTCCCGCACTGACACGCGCCCGGCCGGGTTTCGGTCCGGATGCGCAACCGGGTCACCACACCCACCGGCCATCGCCACCGCCGCGCGATTCGGGTACCGTCCGAAGAACCTATACAACGAGTTGCATAAGAGGTGCCGATGAACTCCTTCCGTAAAGCCGTCGAGGCCCGCGACGCCGATGCCATCGAGGCGCTGCTGAGCGACGATGTCGTCTTCATCAGCCCGGTCGCGTTCAAGCCGTATCCGGGTAAGGCGATCACCGCGGCCATCCTGCGCGGGGTGATGCGGGTCTTCGAGGACTTCCGCTACGTCCGCGAGATCGCCGACGGCGGCCAACACGCCCTGCTGTTCGAGACCACGGTCGACGGAAAGCATGTCAACGGCTGCGATTTCCTGACCTTCGACGCGGACGGCAAGATCACCGAGCTGATGGTGATGGTGCGCCCGTTGTCCGCGGCGAATGCGCTCGCGACGGCCATGGGCGCGCAGTTCGAGCGCATCCAGCGCGAGGCGATGGAGCAGATCGCCCGCGAGTCGGCCGGCTGACGAAATGCGAAAACCAATGCGCGCGAGGTCTTCGCGCCGCTCAGGCCCGGCGCTCGGGGATCTGCTCGAGCGCCCAGCGCGCCCACTCCTGATTCATGGCGGCGAAGCGCTCACCCCATTCCATGGCGATGCGGCCGTCTATCGACAGGTCGGTGTCGTCCCAGTCGACGCTGTCGGAGAGTTCGCGCAGCTCCCGCGCCACGCCCGCGTACAGCTCGTCGATGGCGCTCAGATAGTCGCTCCTCGGCGACCAGGCCGAGCCGCCGATCCCGACACCGCGCTGCACCCCTGCTCCCCGGCACTGTCCTCGGGTGTGCTGGCCGTGATCGCGGGAGTCTCACCGGCTCTGCGCAATCCGTTCACCCTGCCGATCGCCAAGCAGAGCACACCGCGCGAACTCTGGGACCATCCGGGTTTCATTCGCACCAGTTACGTCATAACCTCGGTATGGGCGGCGAGCTTCGCCATCGGCTGTGTGGCGCTGGCCCTGCTGGCACACCTCGGCGCCGCGCACCATCGCACAGATCGTCGCCT
Source organism: Nocardia acidivorans NBRC 108247 (assembly GCF_001625085.1). Classification (GTDB taxonomy): domain Bacteria; phylum Actinomycetota; class Actinomycetes; order Mycobacteriales; family Mycobacteriaceae; genus Nocardia; species Nocardia acidivorans. The sequence continues at coordinate 139,011 of NZ_BDAW01000015.1, read as the reverse complement.
TCGTGATTCCGATGGTCTTCACCATCCGCTACGTGGCCTACGTTCAGGCCAAGGCAGAGAAACTGGCTGATCCGTCATGAATACGATCCCGCCCCATCTGACCGGCAACTACGCCCCCGTCACCGAAGAGCTGACCGCACAGGCGCTTTCGGTCACCGGACGGATTCCACCCGAACTCACCGGCTGGTATCTGCGCAACGGCCCCAACCCGCACGAGGCCTCCGCCAAGCACTGGTTCCTCGGTGACGGCATGGTGCACGGCGTGCGGCTCGAGAACGGCCGCGCGGTCGCCTACCGCAATCGATGGGTGCGCACCAGCACCTTCACCGACGGTGAGCGCGGCTACGGCGCGCACGGCGAGCGGAATCTCGCTGCGGGCGTTGCCAATACGCATGTCATCCGGCATGCTGGGCGCACGCTGGCGCTGGTGGAGTCGTCGTACCCGTACGAATTGACGCCCGAACTCGATACCGTCGGCCCCTACGATTTCGACGGCGCACTGCGCACCGCCATGACCGCGCATCCCAAAACCTGCCCGCGCACAGGCGAATTGCACTTCTTCGGCTACGAGGTGGTGGGCGCGCCGTTCCTGACCTATCACCGCGCCGATGCCGAGGGGAAGCTGCTGCTGAGCCGTCCGATCGACGTGCCCGCCGCGACCATGCACCACGATTTCGCGCTGACCGGCGAGCATGTCGTGTTCATGGATCTACCGGTGGTTTTCGATGTGCGCACCGCGATGAGCGGTGGCGGTATGCCGTTCCGCTGGAGTGAGGACTATCAGGCCCGCCTGGGCGTCCTGCGCCGCGATGATCCGTTCGGCGCGATCACCTGGTTCGCCATCGACCCCTGCTATGTCTTCCACACCCTCAACGCTTTCGACGAGCCCGGCCGGGTGGTGTTGTACGCCATGCGTTATCCGGAGCTCTGGCGCGCGGGCTCGGACGATTTCACCGAGGCGATGCTGTGGCGCTGGACCCTGGACCTGGCCACCGGGACGCTGCGCGAGGAGCAGATCGACGACCGCCCAGCCGAATTCCCGCGCGTCGATGATCGACTGCTCAGCCTGGACGCGCGCTTCGGGCATGCGACCGTCTCGGGACAATCCCGGCTGAGCGGGGAGGGCGGCGCGCTGGTGCGCTATGACCTGCACACCGGTGATCGCACCGCGCACGAGTTCGCGAAGGGTCTGGTCCCGGCCGAGGCCGTATTCGCGCCCGCCGATGAGAACATCGGGGGCAGCGGGTATCTCATGACCTATGTGTACAACCATGCGACCGATCGCAGTGATCTGGTGATTCTCGACGCCGCCGACCTGAACGCCCCGCCGCTCGCGAATATCCATCTGCCCCAGCGTGTTCCGTACGGCTTCCACGGCAGCTGGCTCCCGGACGACTGAGGCGGCGGATCAGCTGCCGCTGAAGATGCCGCCCTTGCAGGTGAGACCGGATTCCCCACTCGCGCTGATCGCCGAACCGGAGGTGACACAGGAATGGGGTCCGCCGTTGACCGAGCCCGCCGAGATACCCGTGGGTGACAGTGCCGAGCCGCTCTCGAGCCCCTCGGCCACCAGCTCGGTGCGGCTCGCCGCACCGCCCGACGCCGCGAAGAGAACGCTCACCACCGCGACACCTTCGGCGAGCAATAGTCCGGCACGGGACACCGACATCGAATTTCTCCTGTTCACACCCGCCGCCCGAGTGATCGGCGTGCGCGAACTGTACCCGAGTCGAGCGGTGCGCCGCCGAGGGCACGGCTGAGAATTCGCTTCGAGTCCGACCCGGCGCCCGGGCGGATCGGCCCGCCGCGCATCGGAGCGACCGACCGGGTGCCGTTCGCGGAACCCGTTCCGGCACTGCGACTCTGCCTCGACGCCGCAACGCCGAGCGTCAGGAGTTCATCGATATGCCAGATCGGCGGGACCGCACGGTGGTCGTCACCGGGGCGAGTTCGGGTATCGGAGCGGCCGCCGTACGCCGGTTCGCCGAGCTCGGCACGCGCGTGGTGGTGGTCGGCAGGTCGCCGGAGCAGACCCGCGCGGTCGCCGATGCCATCGACGCCGAGCACCATATCGCCGATTTCAGCCGTCTCTACGAGGTGCGCGAACTGGCCGATGAACTCCGTGAGCGACCGATCGACATTCTGGCCGATAACGCGGGCGGGGTCTTCTCCGGCCGCCGCCTGACCGCCGACTGATCCGCCGCGCGATTCAGCCGTCCCGGCGGGCGCGGGCGCGGCGTTTGCCCTCGTGCATGGCCTGGACGCGGGCAACCGGGATGGTGTGACCCTCCTCGATGAGATCGGCGGGGAGGGTCTGCGGTGCGGGCATCTGCTCGGCCCACGGGTCGCGGTCGCCGAGTTCCTTGATGGCGGTGCGGAGGGTGAAATCGCGCGGATGGATCTGCGGCAGCTCCGACCAGTCGATCGGGAAGGACACCGTCGTTCCGGGCCGAATGCGCGGGCTGTAGGCGGCCACGACGGTGGCCCCGCCCGCCCGGGTGGAGTCCAGAAATACCTTGCCGCCCCGGTCTTCTCGAATGAAGGCGGTGGTGGCCAGGGCCGGATCGAGCCGTTCGGCGCGCGCCGCGATGGCACGCGTGGCGGCCGCGGCGTCCTCGATGTCGGCATCGCGCACGGGTACGAAAATGTGCACCCCTTTGGCCCCACTGGTTTTCACCGCACCGGCGAGTCCGTCATCGGCCAGGGCCTGCCGAATCAGTTCGGCGGCACCCACCACCTGGGTGAACGGCTGTTCCGGCGCGGGATCGATATCGAGCACGAGATGCGTTGGCCCACCGGAGTAATCGGCAAGGTTCTCGGCGAGCAGCAGCGTCACATGGTATTCGACCGCCCGCTGATTCCCGAACCACAGCAGCGTCCGCACATCGTCGCAGACCGCGTACGACACTTCCCGTTTCGCGCTACCGGCCCACATATTCACCCGGCTCACCCACTCCGGGGTGTACTTGGGCAGGTTCTTCTGCATGAACGGCTCCTGCCCCGGCCGCACCCGCATGACCGACAGCGGCCGCTCCCGCAACACCGGCACCAGCCGCTCCCCCACCGCCTCCAGGTAGTCGATCAACTCCCCTTTGGTGGCCTCGGCCCCATCGAACAGCGGACTGTCCAAACTACTGAACTTCAGCCCATCCCGAACGCCCATCCGCCCACCCTGCGCCCACCACGGACCGGCGTCAAGCGCCCCGGCCGTGGCGGCCGATCACAGGGAGGGGAGGGCCTCGCCCTGGACGAGTTCGATATCGAGTTCGACCTGGACGGTGGCGCCGACGGCGGCTATACCCGCGCGGACGATGGCGTTGTAGTCGATGGCGAAGTCTTCGCGGTGCAGCAAAGTTTCGGCGTGGAAGGCCATGCGGGTGCCGCCCCAGGGGTCGGGGCCGAAGCCGCCATAGGTGACGGCCAGGTCCACGGGGCGGGCGCGACCGTGCAGGGCGAGTTCGCCCGGCATGACCCAGGTGTCGCCGCCGGTGCGGCGGAAACCGTTGCCCGCGAAAGTGATCAGGGGGTAGTGGTCGGCGTCGAGGAAGTCCGTCGAGCGCAGGTGGTTGTCGCGCATGGTGACGCCGGTGTCGACGGTCGCGGCCTTGATTTCGGCGTAACCCGTGGACTGCTCGAAGGTTCCGGCGATCTCCAGACGGCCGCCCACCTCGGCGAAACGAGCTCGGATGCCCGCGATACCGAGGTGCCGGGCGGTCACCATGACCGTCGAGTGCGCCGGATCGATCGTCCACGGACCGGGCGGCGGCATGGCCACCGCGCCCGCCTCGGGTTGCAGCCGAATCTCACCGAGGCGGCCGCCGCCCGCGGCGGAGATGCGGGCGAGCTGGGCGACCGGCTGATGACCGGGGGCGGTGACCACCGCGGTATGCGTGCCCGGGGGCAGCGGTTCGGTGGTCGCCAGCCCGCTCGAATCGGTGGTCGCGCGGGCCAGCTGACGGCCGGTCAGATCGGTGACGGTGAGGACCGCGCCCGGCACCGGCCACCCCGACGAACCGCGAATTCGGGCGGTGAGCCCACTCATGGTCGCTCCCGGGGCCATTCGACGCCGGAACGCTCGGCCTCCGCGCGGTCGCCGATCGCGTCGCCGTCGCCGGACCACTCGGAATCGGCCACGTCGTAGCCGAGGTGCATATCGTGGTCGATCTCGCCGCCGGTGAGGCGCACCTGCGAGGTGACCGGCGGATAGCCGCGGGCGATGACGGTGTAACCACCCTCGTCCAGATCTGTGATGGTGTAGCGGCCGTGCTCATCGGTGCGCGCCGATCCGATCGCATTGCCGTCCCGATCCAGCACGGTGATCGAGGCATCGGGCACCGCCCGGCCCTCGGCCCACACCTTGCCGGTGAGCACCGCCATCGGGGTGAGGTCGAGATCGAAACGCAGCAGCCCGCTTTCGGGCACCACCACCGCCGTGGCGGTCGGCCGCATCTGCGCGGCGGCCGCGACCAGCGTGTACGACCCGGCCACCACGCCGTGGCAGAGATAGCCGCCGTCGGCCCCGGTGACGGCCGCGCCGACCACCTCACCGCGCACGTCGGTGAGCGTAATGCTCGCGCCCGCAAGCGGTTCGCCACGACCGGTGACGCGCACCGTACCGGAGAGCTCACCCGCGCCCTGGAGAGTGAGATCGCGCTGCTGCGGCTGACTGTCGACGGTGACGTTCACCGCGGTCGGCAGATGTCCGGCCGCCGAGACGATCAGCACATAGCTGCCGCGCGCGGGCGGATCGATGCGGTAGCGGCCTCCGCTGTCACCCGTGGCACGCGAAACCTGGTGTCCGCTCTGGTCGATCAGCGTCACCGCGGCGGCGGCGACGGGCCGCCCGTCCTCGCGCTGCACCCGCCCGCCGATGGTGCGCGACGCCGCGGCCGCGCTCACCACCGGCAACGTGGTCGTGGTCGAGACCGCCGCGAACGATGAGATCTGCTGCCCGCCACGACTGTTGGCCTCCCCCGCCGCGCCGATCCCATTGACGTACGCCTTGTCATACCCGTTGGCCTCGGCACCCGATCCGACCGCGGCCGTGACCAACTCGCGGTCGTGCCCATCGGCCTCGGCCGTATGCCCTTCGGCCAGTACCGGTTCCGGCTGCGAGATTGCCTGCGCGGCCCCCTCCCACACCTGATCCTCGGCCCATTGCGCCTGCGCCGCCACATCCGGCGCGGCGGGTTCGATCGGCGCGGGCGCGACATCCTGCAACGGGATCTCCTTCATGAACAGCAGCACGATGCAGGCCAGCAGCGCCACACCCGCCGCCACCCAGAACACGCCGTGCATGGCATTGGTGAAACCGATCAGGATGGGTTCGCGCACCTGCGCCGGAAGTGCCGCGATCCCGGCGGTATTGGACTGCACACTGTCGAGTTTGGAGGTGTCGAAACCGGCCGGGAGATGCCCGCCGAAGGCGTCGATGATCTTGTTCGGCAACAGATTGAACAGAATCGTCAGGAAGACCGCCACCCCCAGGGTGCCGCCGACCTGCCGGAAGAAGGTCGCCGACGCGGTCGAGACGCCCATATCCGAACGCGGACCGGCATTCTGGACCGCGATGATGAGCGTCTGCATACAGCCGCCCAGCCCGAGCCCGATGATGCCGCTGTACAGCAGCGGCTGCCACAGCGAGCTGTCGAAGTGCACGGTCGCGTACAGCGCGCCACCGCAGGCGATGACGAACGTGCCGATCACCGGCAGCACCTTGTACCGCCCGGTGCGCTTGGTGACCTGCCCGGAAATCAGCGATCCGATCATGATGCCCGCCACCAGCGGCAGCATCAGCAGACCCGCCTTGGTGGGTGAGAACCCCCGCACCACTTGCAGATACAGCGGCACCATCGAGATCGCGCCGAACATGGCGATGCCGACGATGAATCCGCCCACGATGCAGACCGTGAAGGTCGAATTCTTGAACAGCCGCAGCGGAATCAGCGCGGCGTCCTTCATCAGGTACTCGACGCCGATGAACAGCACCAGCCCGATCACGCCGATGACGTAGCAGAGGATGGCCCGGCCCGAATCCCAGCCCCAGCCGCGGCCCTGTTCGGCGACGATGAGCAGCGGCACCACGCAAATAGTCAGTGCGACAGCGCCGCCCCAGTCCACCCGCAATTGCCGGCGCTGCTGCGGCAGGTTCAGCACCTTGGCCACCACGACCAGCGCGATCACGCCGACGGGCACGTTCACCAGGAACACCCAGCGCCAGCCCTCGATGCCCCAGAGGTGATCGAAGCCGGAGAACCAGCCGCCCAGCACCGGCCCGAGCACGGTGGCGATGCCGAAGACCATCATGAAATAGCCCTGGTACCTGGACCTTTCACGCGGCGGGACGATATCGCCGATGATCGTCATGGCCAGCGACATGAGCCCGCCCGCGCCCAGCCCCTGGAAGGCGCGGAATCCGGCCAGCTGATACATCGAGGTGGCGAAGGTGCAGGCCGCCGAGCCGATGACGAACAGCGCGATCGCGGTCAGGAAGAATTGTTTGCGGCCGTAGATATCGGCCAGCTTCCCGTACAGCGGGGTGCTGATGGTGGCCGTGATCAGATAAGCCGTTGTGGCCCAGGCCTGTTGATCGAAGCCGTGCAGGCTGTTGGCGATCTTGACGATCGCCACACTCACGATGTTCTGGTCGAGCGCGGCCAGGAACATGCCCAGCAGCAGACCGGAGAGAATGGTGAGGATCTGCCGATGCGACAGCTGCGGCGGTGCACCCGCCTGCACGTCCGGCGAGGCCTCGATAGTCGCACTTGTCATAGTCCGGGACCTATTTCGATTCGGTTGGCGCGGTGGTTCTTTCGATATCGTGCACGAGTCGTTCGAGCAGTTCGATCAGGGTCGCCCGGTCGCTCGCGGGCCAGTCGGCCAGCAGACCCGCCAGGAACAGATTGCGCAGCCTGCGGTTCTCCGCGAAGACCCGCTCACCCTCCGCCGTCGCGGTCAGCACACAGGCGCGGCCGTCGATGGGATCGGCGCCGCGGGCGACCAGACCGTGTGCCACCAGTGTTCTGGTCTGGCGGCTGATGGTCGAGATCTCCGCGTGCAACAGCTCGGCAAGCTTGCCGGTGCGCTGCGGCCCGTCGTGAACGAGGCAGAAGAGCACCGCGTAGGCGAGTTGTTCCAGTCCGTCCTTGGCCACCCGATGCTTGACCCTGCCGACCGCCCGCATGAGGCGGACCAGCAGTGATCCGAGCCGATCCGCGGGATCCGGTTCGGTTGTCACACCGAGATCACGGACAACGACGGCCATGATCGAGTCCTTCATGATGAAGCCTATTTACTTAGCTACTACAACTACTTGCGGTTGCCAACTATACACACGAAGCGCATCGGTTTGAAGGCCCGGCAGCAGATTCAGAGCGACTCCCAGCACGGAGTTCCGAAGAGCGCCAAGGTGATCTGATACCGCAGCGGCGTGAGCTCGGGCAGGCTGCGCGGATCGCTGCTGTGCGACGGCGAGTCCGGCGGTCAGGCACTCCACATGCAGGGCGCGGGCGCAATCGCTGTTCTCGGCCGCCACGGTCAGAGACGACTCCAACGTGGCGGTGCTCGTGGTCGCGGCGGCGATTACACCCGCACCGTGTACAAGCCGCTGCTCGCCGACCGGCAGCCGCTGATCCCCGGTCAACCCACCCCCTGGACGTGGCGATCAACTCCGTGGACGCGGTACCCCAGCCCGGACATCGCCTGCGCGTGAAGGTCTTCGCCGGCAACTTCCCCAGGGCATTCTGGTGCCGCCGCTGCTCTTCGACGGCGGTATTCTCAATACCGCCGCGCCGCAGCACGTTCAGCTCGATCCCAGCGCATCCAGCTACGTGAATCTGCCCCTGGCCCGGCCGCTCGAGTGAGGAGTCTCAGCGGGGCGGTTCGACCCGGACCAGACCGGATTGGAAGGCGATGACGACGAGTTGGGCGCGGTTCTGCACGCCCACCTTGGACATGGCGCGCTGCACATGGTGCGCACGGTCAGCGGGCTGACATACATCTTCTCCGCGATCTCCTCATTGGACAGGCCCTCGGCGACCATGGCCACCACCTCGCGCTCGCGGGCGGTGAGCACCGCCAGGGATTCGCCCGCGCTGATCCGGCTTTCGGGCCGGGCCAGGTAGCGGGCGATCAGGGTGCGGGTGGCGGTGGGTGAGAGCAGCGCATCACCCGCCGCCACGGCCCGGATGGAGCGCAGCAGCTCCTCCGGGCCGACGTCCTTGCCGAGGAAACCGCTGGCCCCGGCCCGAAGCGCCTGCGCCACATACTCATCCAGTTCGAAGGTGGTCAGGATCAGCACCCGGGTGTCGCGCAGAGCGGGATCGGCGCAGATCTCCTGGGTGGCGGTGAGACCGTCCACCCCGGGCATACGGATATCCATGACCACCACATCCGGTTCGGTCTGTCGCGCCAGATCGACTGCCTCGCGGCCGTTTCCGGCGATACCGACCACCACCATATCCTCGGCCGAATCGATCAGCAGCCGGAAGGTTCCGGCCAGCAGGGCTTGATCATCGGCCAGCAGTACCCGAATGGCCATGGCGTCTGTTCCTCCGGCTCAGGGGTTTTCGGTGGCTCCAGCGGAAGTTCCGTGGTGACCTCGAAGCCGCCGTCCGGCCTGCGCCCGGCGCGCAGATGGCCGCCGACCGAGACCGCGCGTTCGTTCATTCCGATCAGACCGTAGCCCTGACTCTCCGAATCCTGTTCGGCACGAAGACGTTCGGCGACCTCGCCGCCCTCATCGGAGACGCTGATGGTCAGCAGCAGCCGGGAGTAGACCAGTCGCACCGCCGCGGCCGTGGTGCCCGCGTGCTTGGTGACATTGGTGAGCGCCTCCTGGATGATCCGGTACGCGGTCAGGTCCGCACCCGGTGACAACGGTCGCGGCACCCCGGTGACGGACCGCGATCATAATGGCAGCCGCGGCCACCACCACCCGCCCGCTGTGCCGGAAGCCGGTGACGATCGCCTCCTTGGCGCTCTCACCGTGCGCGTACGCCTCCCGCATCCGGGTCACCAGGAAGACCTCGTAGTCCATGGCGAGTCCGAAGACCACGCCGATCAGGAAGATCGGCATCATGCTCATGACCGGCCCGGTCTGATGCACGCCGATGAGCTCGGCCAGCCAGCCCCACTGGAACACCGCGACGATCACACCGAAGGCCGCGCCCACCGAGAGCAGGAAGCCCAGCGCCGCCTTGATCGGCACCGCGATGGAGCGGAAGACGACCATCAACAGCAGGATCGCCAGCCCGACCACCACCGCCAGGTACGGCAGCAGGGCATCGGACATCTTCTGCGAGACATCGATATTCATCGCGGTCGCACCGGTGACCAGCATGGTCGCCCCGGTCGCCGACTTCAGATCGGCTGCCTCACCGCGCAATTGGTGAACCAGGTCCTTGGTCTCGGTGGTCGAGGGACCGGTGGCGGGCACCACGTTCAGCATGGCGGCATCACCGGCCTGATTGAACATGGCGGGCGACACCGAGACCACACCCTTTGTCCCGGAAAGGATTCGGCTCGCCTGTTCGACCGCGACCTTGGGATCCGCGACGCCCTTGACGTCGACCGCCACGGTGAGCGGACCGTTGAAGCCGGGGCCGAATCCGGCGGCCAGGGCGTCGTAGGCGCGTCGCTGGGTGGTCGAGGTCGGCTGCGCCTCGTCACCGGGCATACCGAGTTCGAGACCGGTCATGGGCAGGGCGAGCGCACCCATGCCGACCAGGCCGATCAGCAGTACCGCCACCGGGCGGCGGACCACGAACCGTGCCCAGCGGGTGCCCATCCGGTCCTTCTCGTCGGGCCCCTCGGTGGCCACCACGGTGCCGTCGGCCTTGGCAGCCGAGGACTTGCGGAACGCCTTCGGCATGACCGCGCGCTGGAAGAAGCCCAGGAGTGCGGGCAGCAGGGTCAGCGCGATGGTGACGGCGACGGCGACGGTCCCCGCGGCGGCCAGGCCCATCTTGGTGAGCGCCGGAATACCGACCACGGCCAACCCGGCCAGGGCGATGACGACGGTCAGGCCCGCGAAGACCACCGCGGAACCGGCGGTTCCGACCGCGCGACCCGCGGCTTCCTCGGGGCTGTACCCCTCCGCGCGTTCGGTGCGGTACCGCGAGACGATGAACAGCGCGTAGTCGATGCCCACCGCGAGTCCCAGCATCATGGCGAGAGTCGTTGTGGTCGTGGACATTCCGATCGCCACAATGGCGGCTATACCGACCCCGATGCCGATCAGCGCGGTGAGCAGCGGCAGTCCGGCGGCGGCGAACGCGCCGAAGGTGATCATCAGCACCACCGCGGCGATGGCGATGCCGATGGCCTCGGTCGCACCGCCCATCTCCGGTTTGGGCATGAGCGCGGAACCGCCGACCTCCACCGTGACGCCCGCGGTCTTACCGTGCTCGATGGCGTCTTTGAGCGCGGTCTTGGTCGCATCGGTCAGATCATTCGGTGTCACATCGTAATTCACGGTCGCGTAGGCGGTGCTCCCGCTCTTGCTGACCGCACCGGTCTGGAACGGATCGAGCACGCCCTTCACCTGCGCGCCGCCCGCGACCTCGGCGACGAGCCGCTCGACCGCCGCCCTGTTGGCATCCGAACCGATCTGCTGACCGTCCGGGGCGGCGAAGACGATACGGGCCTGCGCCCCATCAGATTTGGTGCCCGGGAACCGGTCGGCCAGCAGATCGAACGCCTGCTGGGATTCGGTCCCGGGAATCGAGAAGGTGTCCGGCGGCGCGGTCGGCGCGGTCGCCGCCCCGGCCACCAGCGCGGCCATGATGCCCAGCCAGAGGACTACGACGAGCCGTCGCTTCTCGAACGCGAATCGACCCACCCGGTACAGGAATTTCGCCATGCGCCCATGCTCGTTCGCGGGCGCTGTAGTCGGCATCGTGCAGGTGAAGGCCGTTGCGACTACTGCGTTCGCAGTACGCCCGGCACGGGTGTACTCGATCCGCAGACATCCGTGTGGGTCCGGTCATGGCAGGCTTACCCCATGGCCGATGAACAGGAAGCCCCCACCGAACACCCCGAGGGCGATGTCAACGAGTCGCCGACCGAGGCGACCAAGCGCAAGTTCCGCGAAGCGCTCGAACGCAAGAACGGCCACGCCGGAAACGGCGGAACCGCTCAGAACAATGCCAAGATCCACGGCACACATGCCCAGGCCGGCGGTAAGCGCACCTTCCGCCGCCGCGCGGGCGGGTAGCGAGCACCGTGCGCACGGCCCCCGATCACCGAGACGATCGGGGGCCGCGCTGCGCGGAATACCGCGCTCAGCGAGAGCCGATCGGCTCCGAATCCTGCTGCGGCACATCTTCTTCCATGATCGCCTCGCCGCGTGCCACCATTCCGGCCTCATCCGAGAGCGTCAGTTGCGGGATGAACAGCGCGAGCACGAAGGCCAGGATCGCGCCCGGAATCAGATACCAGAATCCCGGAACCAGCGCGTGCACATAGGCATCGACGATCGCGTCGTGCAGTCCGGCGGGCAGGTGCTTGACCACCGTCGGCACCAGATTGCTCGGATCCAGACCACTGCCCATCGCCTCCGCACCGTGCGCGTGGAAGGCATCGGTGAGGCCCTCGGTCAGCCGGTGCGTGAAGATCGAACCGAAGACCGCGACGCCGATCGCGCCACCCATCTCACGGAAATAGTTGTTGGCGCTGGTCGCGGTGCCGATCTGCTCGGGTGACACCGCGTTCTGCACCACCAGCACGATGATCTGCATGATCAGGCCCAGACCCGCGCCGATGGTGAAGAGCATCCCGCCGATCACCCACATGGGGGTGTCGGCCTTCAATGTCGTCAGCCACAGCATGCTGGCGACGATGACCAGCGCGCCCAGCGGCGGATACATGCGGTAGCGACCGGTTTTGGTGATCGCGCCCATCGAGGTGATCAGGGTGGCCATCATGCCGACCATCATCGGGATCAGCAGCAGACCCGAGACCGCGGCCGAGGCGCCGGTGGCCATCTGCAGGTAGGTCGGCAGGAAGCCCAGCGCGGCGAACATGACCAGGCCGACGATCAAACCGATCGCCGAGGTCAGCACGAAGGTGCGATTGCGGAACAACCACAGCGGCAGCATCGGCTCCTGCGCCCGCGATTCCACCATGATGAAGGCGGCCACGGCGAGCACCAGCGCCACGATCATCGTGATGATCACCGCCGAACCCCACGCGTACTGCTTCCCGCCCCAGTCGGTGATCAGAATCAGCAGCGCGGTCGCCGAGGACATCAGCACCACGCCCGGGTAATCCGGTTTGGTCTTGGGCCGATGACTCGGAATCGACAGGTAGCGGAAGGCGATGACCAGCGCCGCGAGCCCGATCGGCACATTCAGCCAGAAGCACCAGCGCCAGCCCGGGCCATCGGCGAAGAAGCCGCCGAGCAGCGGTCCGGCCACCGAGGTGATACCGAAGATCGCACCCATGGGAGCCATGTACTTACCGCGATCCTTGGCGGGCACCACATCGGCGATGATGGCCTGGGCCAGGATCATCAGACCGCCGCCGCCGACGCCCTGCAGGCCGCGGAAGGTCACGAACTCCCAGAAACCGGTCGAGGCGGCCGCGCCGATGGAGGCCGCGGTGAAGACGGCGATGGCGAACAGGAACAGCCAGCGGCGGCCGAACAGATCACCGAACTTGCCGTAGACGGGCATCACGATGGTGGTCGCCAGCAGGTAGGACGTTGCGGTCCACGCCATTTGGGAGACACCGCCGAGATCGCCGACAATGGTCGGCATGGCGGTGCCCACAATGGTCTGATCCAGGCTGGCCAGGAACATTCCCGCGATGAGCGCGGAGAAGATGAGCCAGATGCGCTTCTGGGTGAGGACGATCGGGGTCGGCGGCGCGTCAGCCGTCGAGGTCATCGGTTTCTCCTGTCATCGGAACTATCGAAAAGCCTTGCGGCCAGGACTGACTGATCGCGCAATGCGGCGGTCAGGGAGCGGTTCGGATCGGCGGCCAGGCACATGGCGGCCCGGGTGGTGAGGGCGGACATGATGCCCGCGGCGAGCGAGGCGAATTCGGGATCGACCTGCTCGCCCAGGCGCGCGGAGAGCAGTTCGGCCAGTGCGGCCTCATGTCGCATGCCCGCGGCGATGAAGCCCGCCAGCACCCGGGGTTCGGCGGTGATGAGTTGGGTGACCAAGGAAATGCCCTCGCGTGCTTGCTCTTCCGGCTCGTACAGGGAGGCGTACAGCGCGACGAGGTCGTCGATGAGCACGCCGCCGGGACCACCGGCGATGAAATCCCGCCGGGCCTCGGGCGTCCCGATCTCACCGGCCGGGCCGACCACGGCGTCCATCTTGGTCTCGTAATAGTTGAAGAAGGTGCGGGCGGAAACCCCCGCCGCCTTGGCCACATCGTCGACATTCATCGCGTCGATCCCCTGCTCGACCGCCAATCGCCTTGCGGCCATGCAGAGTTCGAGTCGGGTACGACGCTTCTTCTCCTCCCGCCAACCGAGGGCGGATTCCTCCTGCGCTGAGGGCATGGCGCAAATTTAGCAGAATCTGCAATTTTTCAGAAAATGCAATTACGTGGCGAGGGTCTCCCGGAGCGGGACGTGAAACCGTGCTAGGTTCGACGGATGGGTATCGGCGCCCCGGCGGCGCCGTTCATCAGCGAAATTCGCTAGCCAGCGCTCTCTCGCACCCCGCACGTTTCGCGACGAGGAGAGAGCGCCGTGACCACCATTTCCTGGGCCGAGAACCAGATCGAGATCACCGCGCGGCGGCACTCGGAGAACGGCGCGCCCGCGCCCGCGCGGGTGCTGGTCGCCGATGACGAGATGAAGGCCGATACCGCCTACCGGCACTGCTGCGAGGGCACCGCCCTGCTGTGGCGCGGTGACTACCACAACGCCCGGCAGCTGCTCGCCGCGCTCGAGCGCCGATTGGACCGCAAAACCCCTGCCCCCGTGGCCGATCCGGCCGGACTGTTCCGGCAGCAGCGCGGGATTCGCAGTCATCGCGCCCGGGTGCTGGGACGCGTGCTGGTCGTTCTCGAACAGGACTACACCCTCGAGCTGCGCCGGGCTCCGGATGTCCGGCAGGCTTGTCAGGAGGCGTACGGCCCTTCGACCGGGGCCACCGTGGTGGCGCTGACCGAACTGCTCGGCGTGCTCGGCGCGCGGCAGTGGCGGGAGCGGGGTGTGCCGATCTCCAGCCTCGACGCGCGGATTCATCCGCACTACGGGGTGTTCTCGCCCGTCCGGGGTGAATACATCGATCTGGTCGCGAAAGCGCCACTCCCCCAGCGGATTCGGACCGCCTTCGATTTGGGCACCGGGACCGGGGTGCTGGCCGCGGTCCTCGCGCGGCGCGGTGTCGAGCGGATCGTGGCGACCGACGCCAGTCCCCGGGCATTGGTCTGCGCCCGCGCGACCGTCGAGGATCTCGCGCTGTCCGATCGGATCCAGGTGGTCGGACCCGCGCTCTATCCGCCGGGCCGCGCCGATCTGATCGTCTGCAATCCGCCGTGGCTGCCCGCGCGTCCGACATCGGATCTGGAGCGCGGGGTGTACGACCCGGACAGCGCCATGTTGCGGGACTTCCTCACCGATCTGCCCGCACACCTGGAACCCGGCGGCGAGGGCTGGTTGATCATCTCCGATCTGGCCGAACTGCTCGAATTGCGTACGCGCGCGGATCTTCTCGCCCTGATCGAGGCGGCGGGACTGCGGGTGGCCGACCGGCTCGACACCATGCCGCGGCATCGGCGGGCCACCGCGACCGAGGATCCGCTGCACGCGGCGCGTTCCGCCGAGGTCACCTCGCTGTGGAGACTGACCGCCCGATAGCGTGCAAGATCGGACACTTCGTGCGAATCATTGGGTCTTCGCGCTGCCTGATCGCCGGAACGCTCTCGATACTGCGCTTCGGTTGACCGATGAGTTCGCGCGCTCCGCGGGGTCTACACCTACAGCACGCACTCTGTGAGCACGTTCAGGGAGGATCCCATGAGCAATTCCGCACTGCCACCCGTCGTCGACACCGAAACCTGGCGGCGTGAACTCGACGCGCTGCGCGTTCGGGAGAAGGCCGCGACCCGCGAACTCGATGCCATCGCCGCCCAGCGCCGACGCCTGCCGATGGTCGAAATGCCCGACTACACCCTCGAAGGCGCACAGGGTCCGGTCCGGCTGGTCGATCTCTTCGACGGCAAACCGCAACTCATCGTCTACCACCACATGTGGTTCGAGGGCGAGGAGTGGCAGTGCGGCGGCTGCACCGGATTCACCTCGCAATTCACCCGATTGGAATTCCTGGACAACTACGACGCGCGCTTCGTCATCGTCACCCAGGGACCCATCGACGAGGCGCTGGCCTACAAGCGCCGGGTCGGCAACAAGATGGACTGGTATTCGACCGCGAACAGCCCGTTCGGCGCCGATGTCGGCGCACCGCCCGGCGGCGGCTTCGCCGTCAATGTCTTCCTCCGCGACGGTGACACCGTCTACCGCACCTGGCACACCACCGGCCGCGGCACCGAACAACTCAGCCACTCGTTCGCACTCATCGATCTGCTGCCGTACGGCCGCCAGGAGCAGTGGCAGGACTCCCCCGACGGCTGGCCGCAATCCCCCACCTACAGCCGCTGGAGCGGCTCCAAGGAGATCGCGGCCGCCTACGGCGAACCGGGCGCGTGATCCACGAGACAGATAGTCCGGACACAGTGTGCACCGGTCTCCGTTACGGCCCCGAACGATCGGGCCGGGGACCGGTGGTCACCGCTGCCGAGGGGTGAGTCTGGTGGGCGCGGTCCCGAAGGCGGAGATGGACAAGGTCCGACATGCGATCGGATTTCGGCGCGGCGTGCGTGCCATCGCGTAACGGGGTGCGGGGTGGCGGCGAACCCTCTCACAGGGCTCGGGGCGGGCCGGGAAGGATGGGTTCACAAGCGGTCATCGGAATGCCATCAGCTCGTCACCACAGCGGTGACGGTCAAGGCGCACAATGATTTCCGCACTGTAGCCCGGAGGTCCCGATGTTCGAATCCTGTTGCTCCCCACACGAATCCGCCCACCTGCTGCGGGCGCGATACGGGCTACCCGTGAAACTGTTCGCCGATCGGCTATACCTCACCACCGGGCCGGATCTGGAGGCGATCGTCGTACCCCGCACCCTCGGCGAACAGGTCCGCGCCCGCCTCGCCTACCTCTCCCAGCCCACCCCGGCCGTGGTCGACCCCCGCAACCGGCACTGGACCTTTCTCACCGCCCGCCCCACCCCGCATCACGCTGTCCCCCAACCACTTCAGCGCCGCCTCGGCCACCACGGCGTCACCCTCCCCCAACCCGGCTCCCGGGTCATGCTCCCGCGCTCCGACGACACCCTCGGCTGGCGGTGGGCCTGCGAACCCACCCCGGGCGACCTGCACCTCCCGCACCGCGCCCTCGTGCTCGGTGCGATCCGCCTCGCGATACTCGAAGGCACGGACGACGTTCCGGCGTGAAAGCGCCCAGCGCGCCGCCGATATCAGCGGACTACGAGTTGTTCAGGGCCATCCCGGAAGCGACGGGCACCGGGGTGGCGCGGCGGCGTGCGGTGACCAGGTACAGCGCCACCAGCAGCACGCTCAACCAGACATAGGAGTTGCCGAAGACCTGTTCCCAAGGGGTCCAAGACATCTCGCGACCATCGCCACCGGGAACCCAATTCGGCGGCCCGTACACGAAGACGGCCGCGGTGCACGCGGTGACCACATACCAGCCGACCGCACTACTCCACGGCAACCGCACCGCGTAGCCGACCATGGCGAGCAGTGCGGGGGCGATCCAAACCCAGTGATGGGACCACGAGATCGGCGACACCAGCAGCGTGAAGACAGCGTTGAGCGCCAAGGCCAACGGCGGGAAATCCATCGCCTGCCGCATGGCGGCCACCACCAGCGCCAGCACGAGTGCCCCGAGCGCCAACCACAGCACCGTGAACAACGGCTTGTGAATCTCGTACCGCGCCAGCACCGCCTGGATCGACTGATTGGTATGGAAGGCCGAACCGCTCAACCCCGACACATTGCCGAGCCCGCCGAACCAGTACTCCATCGACGATTTCGGCAGCACCGGAAACGCGATCAGCGTCGCCGTCGCGGTGGTGATCGCAGCGGTCGCCGCCGCCCGATAGTCACGGCGAATCAGGAAGTAAAGCACGAACGCGGCCGGGGTCAGCTTCACCGCGGCGGCGATACCGACCAGCATCCCCCGCTTCCACTTCGGCTTCTCCGTCAAACAGTCGGCCACCACCAACGCCATCAACAGCAGATTGACCTGCCCGAAATCGAGCGTCGACCGCACCGGCTCCAACAGCAACGCCGGCGGCGTAGCGCACGCGCCCGCGAACAGCGCCAGCCGAACCCGGTCCTCGCCTGCCCACACCCGCCGCGCCACCAGATACAGCGACAACGCCAGCGCCGCCACCGAGGTCACGAAGAACCCGAACGCCGCCGCATCCCACGGCAGCAGCGCGAACGGCGACAGAATCAACGCCGCGAACGGCGGATAGATGAAGGGCAGCCCGATCCCGATGGTCGTCTGCGGCAACTGCCCGTACAGATCACCACCGTGCCGCAGCGTATCGATCCCGATCCGATACACCTGCAAATCGATGAACCCGCCGGTTATCCGCGTGAACGGCCACAGCGGCCGGGTCAAACACAGTGCGGTGAAGCCCGCCAGCAACGCCGGAACCAGCCACATCACCCGCCCGAAACGGCGGTCCAGCGACTTCGGCTCATCAACTGCGGTCGAACTACTCATCGGCGGCGACGATACCGACATCTGGCCCGCCGGTCACAACGGAGCGGGAAATGACCACGGCGCTAACCCGAAACCTTCGAATGCGGTCGCGTATCGAGCAGGACCGGAATCTGCGTGGTCACCGGATCGGTGATGGGCGTGGTCTCGACGAGATCCATCCGGCGACCGGCTTGCCGCACTCCCGGTCGAGTGGAGAGTCGACTCCCTGTGCCGGGTTGGCATCGATCGGTTCGCCGCGGCCTTCAGCGTCGGCGTGGCCCAGTACCGTATCGAATCGACAGGTGGATGACGGGCCCAATGGACGTCAAGCACCTGATCGGCTGGGCGTTGATCTTCGCGATACTCAGTGGGACGTTCGAGGGAATGGGTTCCGTTATCGTCGACGTCGCGCAGGGCGCATGGATGTTCGTGCGGAATCTGATCACCGGGCGCTACCGCGGCCGGGGACCGATAGAGCATCGGGTGCAGCCGTTCCATCTCGAATACAGCGAGGAGCCCGACGCCGAAGCCGCGACGGCCACAGAGCAATTGATCCGGACCGTCGTGCGGGAGTTGATGGACCCGGATACCCGCCGCACGACAGACTCGGATCCGTCGATCGACGATCCTCCGAAGGCGGTACTCGTCGAGCGGGCCGCGTCGTCGCCACGGTGGTGGCCGCGGCTGTTTCGGCGCGAGGATGACGGAACCGCCGAGCTGTCGGGCGTCGTCACCGCCGTCTGCCGTGCGGACGACACCGGCTGGGCTGCAACGCTTTTAGATGTGATGTCAATGTTGTCCACGGGTGGTGTCCGCATCGAGCTGATGCATCGGCTCGGTGGTTGAGGAAGCCGCGGACCATATCGAGGTGCTGTGGCGAACCGCCGGAACCGGGCACGACTGGAAGCCTCGGAAGCGTGGAAAGTGCTGCGACGCAATTAGCTCGAGGCCCCCGTGAGGGTTTTGTTAGGAAAGAATCTCTTACGGTGGACCCTGCGAATCCCAGCTGGTTGCCTCGGCTCGTCCGCACAACACTGAATTCGGACACTTCGAGACCCGGGGGGATGGGATCGTCATGAGACAAGCTTTGATCATCGGCGCGGGGATTGCCGGGCCGGTCGCCGCGATCGCGCTACAGCGCGCCGGGATAGCGGCGACCATTTACGAAAGCTACTCCGGCACAGCGGAATCGGTGGGCGGCTTCCTGACCGTGGCGGTGAACGGCCAGTATGCGTTGCGCACACTGGAACTCGACCACTGCCTCGCTGCGGGCTTCCCGACTCCTGACATGGCGATTTCCAGCGGCAGCGGCAAACTCCTGGCCGCTTTCCCCTACGGGCCGACGCTGCCGAACGGTCCGGTGGCCCGGACGATTTCGCGATCCGACCTCTATACGGCACTGCGCGCCGAGGCGCAGGATCGTGGAATCGAAATACTGCATGGCAAGCGGCTTCTCGATGCCGAAAGCGACGGCTCCGCCGTGCGCGCGCATTTCGCCGACGGGAGTAGCGCGGTCGGCGATCTGCTCATCGGCGCGGACGGATTGCGCTCGCGCACTCGCGAGATCATCGACGCCGCCGCACCGTCCGCCCGCTACACCGGTTTGCTCAATACCGGCGGATACGCGAACGGCGTGCGGTTGGCTTCGCCGCCGGGCGAACTGAACCTGATCTTCGGCAGGCGCGCGTTCTTCGGATATGTCGTGCATCCGGACGACACGGTGTGGTGGTTTGCCAACCTGCCCGAGAGCACCGAGCCGTGCCCGAAGGACTTGTCTTGCATGGATCTTCGTGCGCGGCTTGTCACTCTGTTCGATCGCGACCGCTCCCCGGCCCTCGACATCATCGGCCGCACCGCCGCACTGGCCGCGCCGTACGGGACCTACGACTTCCCCTCGGTCCCCACCTGGTCCCGCGATCTCATGATCATTATCGGCGACGCCGCTCACGCTGCCTCACCGTCGGCTGGACAGGGCGCGTCGCTGGCCATCGAGGATGCCGTCGTCCTCGCCCACGCGCTCTCCGAAAAATCTTCCGCGACGGCCGCTTTCGAACACTTCGAGCAATCCCGCCGCGCCCGCGTCGAACGGGTCGTAGCCTGGGGAAAGAAGGCAGGGGACGGCAAGGCTCCAGGCGCTTTCGGTCGCCTGATCCGCGACCACATCGTCTTCCCGTTCTTCGTCGGCCCTCACGCGGGCAGAGGCAAAGCCGACCCGCTGTCCTGGATCTACGAGTTCCCGTCCCACTGGGATGCGCTGGCGACCAGCTGACGCGATCACCGAATGCTCGCACCACAGAACGAAAGGATGTCACAGTGATTTCACTGGGACGAATGCTCGAGCGGGGCGCGGTTGTCGCATTCCTCGTGACAACCTCGATCGGCGGCTATTCGGCGACGACCGCGCAGGCGGCGTCCGGGATCGTGTACTACAAGGCGGTCATCGACGGACAGACGCACCCCGTCATCGACCCCGCGGACTTCGAATGCCGCAGTTTCGAGATCGCCGGGGCGAACTATGCCGTCAACGACACCAATGTATCCGTCCGCTTCTACCCGGACGAGTCCTGCGGCAGCACAACGGGAACGACGACGCTGGAGCCCAATCAGGCAACTACCTTCGACCCGCCGACGGGGTCGATGATGGCATTGGGGGCCCGGTGACCGGACGGGAGCCGCGATTGTCATGGCGCGCTTTCGGGCTGTGCGCGATCCCGTTGGCCGAAACGGGGACCGCCGAATACAGCGTGCATCGCGCCAGGCGCGGGGTGAGTCGATACGGCGGACTCAGGCGAACAGTCGGGTGAAGGCGTCCAGGGCAGCGCGCATGCTCGGGCGTGTGGTCGAGGACTTGCGCAGTGCCAGACCGAGATAGCGGTAGGCGGTTGGCTCCAGCGGAACCGAGACCACCCGCCGCCGATGGGTGTCGCGCAGCAGTAGCAGTGAAGGCACCGCGACGGAGTCGCTGGCCTCGACGTAGGCGGCCGAGAAGTCGATGCTTCGTGAGCGGGCGACCACATTGGGGGTGAATCCGGCGTCCTCGCAGAGTTTGCCGAGATATTCGCACCAGGGTGTCCCCTCTTCGCAGAGCACCCAGTTCTCGGCGCGCAGCTCCTCGATGCGAAGTGATTCCGATTGAGCCAAGCGATGCTCCGCGCCGAGCAGTACCACCAGTTGATCGTCGAGCAACGGAATCCGTTGCAGTACAGGATCGTCGGACCGGGGTTGCGGCTCGAAGGAGTCCACGAGCGCCAGGTCGATCTCGCCGAGTTTCAATGCGCGCAGCGCATCTGGTGTCTCTCGCTGTTCCAGCTTTAGATCGAGCTCGGGATACTCCGCTCGCAGCTTGGTGACGGTCGGGACGGCGGCGGCCGAAGCCGTTGGGACACAGCTCAATCGCAGCAAACCGGAGATGGAGCCGCGCAACTGTTCCAGGCCGGCCTCGGCTTGTTCGATGTCGGCGAGGATCTCCTTGGCCGCCCCGACCAGCAGCTCGCCCGCCGCCGTGAGCCGCACGCGGCGGCCGATCCGTTCCAGTAGCTGAGTCCTGGCCTCCGACTCCAAGCTCGCGAGCTGCTGCGAGACGCCCGCCGGGGTGATGTACAGCGCGTCTGCCACAGCGGCGATGGTGCCACGTTCGGACAGTTCCACCAGAAGCCGCAAACGCCAAGGATGAAGCATGAATACGAGCCTAAGGCCACAACTGTGGGGTTCTGATTAGGAGAGAACTTCTCGCCGGTGTCATTGCGGATAGTGACTGGTCGCTCCGTCTCATGTGGTGAATGATGGAGTGGCCTGTGCTCCGGACAGGCACGGGGGTGAATACGATGAGAATCAAGGCATGGTTGGCTTCCGAAGGCCGACTGCTCCGGCTCGGCTGGGCGGCGGGATTGGGTGATCTCGATGCCATGTACATGATCGGCCGACCGTTCGCTGTGACCCGGGCGGCTCGGTTCTGGGCGGCAATGCCTTCGATAGTTTTGCGATCGAGCAGCATTGCGATTTCTTTCAGTAATGCCCTGCCGGATTCGTAGCGTATCAACAAATCGCCCAGTTAAGCTTGGCATGGGGATTGAAGGCAGGAATCAGCCCGATAGTTGCTACGTACCTCATTGGTTAATTGCGGAACGCGGTAGCGGGCATCATAAACCATTTTGCCAATCATGGCCCGAGGGCCGCCATTCCGGAATCCTATCCGAAAAGGAATCAACAGGCATGAGAAAATTTGCGACCGTGGCCCTGGTTGTCGTGGCGGTCAGCGCTCTTGCGGGCTGCGACCACGGTGGCGCCGCGCCAGGGACGAGTGGCGCCGCCGCGCCCAGCTCAGCTCGGCCCGATGCCTCGTCGGTCGATCGGTTGACAACCGCACCTCTGGCACCGCAGGCGCCCTCTGGATTGCCGGCGCGTGACGGCGCGACCGTCGATGCCCGTGACTACCAACAGGGTGATCGGTTCTACTTCCAGTCGCCGAGCGGAAACATTATGTGCGGCTTCAACGTCGGAGATGGCAGTGTCGTCGGATGTCAGCTGGCGCGTGTGTCGGTCGTACCACCGGCCCTGCCGGACTGCGGTTCTCGGCCGGATCGTGCGGTTGCCGCCCGGATTGCCGGTGGGGCAGCGCAATTCGCATGTCTGAACCAGGGTGTATTCGTGGGCGACCCGGTTGGCGGCGGGTCGAAGGGCGGCGGCAAGGTCCTGCCCTACGGTGCCACGATCACTGTTCAGGGCACGGCGTGCGAATCACTGCGAACCGGCGTGAGATGTAGTTCGGGCGGCCACGGATTCATGGTCGCGGCTGGCGCTCAGTCTCTGTTCTGACGGGCCCAGCACCCGACGACGAGTCTGGTCGGAGTCGTCGATGCCGGAGTTGCCGGGCGATCGGATCTATCGCCGGTACTGGCTCGCCGTGGTGATTCGTTTCTCGGGGATGCCATGACTTTCGCTGGGCTATGGGAGGCCCCGGCCGCCAACACCCTGCTGGGCGGCCTGCCCGAGCGACTTCGCTGCCGCGGCGCGGGTCTGTTGAACACGGCGAGCGACGCCGTCGCCCTTGTCGGGGCGGCCCTCGGAGGTGCACCGGGTCCTCGGTTCGGCGTCACCGAACAACCGACGGTCCGCCCAGAGGTCAGCGACGCCGACCGACAGTGGGGCGGACGGGCGCTCGGTAGCGGTGTCGGCGGCGCGGCTGTCGTGCGGGCTCCGGACCCAGTGCGGCGAGCAGCTCGCGGCGGCGGTCCGCATCGATGCCGCGACGGTCGCGATAGGTGAGTGCGCCTGCCATCGCCCACAGCATCTCGAGGTCCAGGCCCTTCACCTCGGCGGCGCGCATGCGGCGGTACGCCTCGACCGCGCCGACGTCCGCGAGATCGTCGAGGGTGGACACCTCGGCGTGGGCGAGCATGACAGCGGCGGCGCGGCCGAGCTCGTAGCGGCCACCCCTCCATTCGCGAATCGTCAGATGGGCCTCGCCCCTGACCTTTTCGGCCTCGCGCCAGATGGCCGGTCGCAGGACTGCGGGGTCGATCGGTGCGTCGGAGCGGGACAACACTTGCGCACGAGCCTGGCTGGCCACGTTCGCCATTGAACGGAAGCGCCGGAAGACTTGGATTTCACCGTCATCGCCTCGATCCCAGGACCCGAGCTCGACGTGGTCGGTTCCGTACGGGCCCGACGTATCGAGTTGGGCTGTGCTCAGCGCCCAGGCGCGGCACTCCTCGGCGGTGGCGGGGGCGACGACGAGCAGCCCGCTCCGGCGACCGACGCTGCCCTCGTCGTCCCAGTGGCGGTAGCGATCCCACCAGCTCTGCCATGCCTCGGGTTTCAACGTCCGGTCCAGACCGAACGTGTGCCAGCGCACCGTGCCGTCCGAATTTGACAGGGGCAGTTGGCGTTTCAGTTCGAGGGCAACCCGATCGCCGAAGGGGGCGCACCAACCGGGCGCCAGGACAATGGGATCGGGCGGGTCGGCGTCGAACGGCGTCGGGATGAGGAACGGTCGGTCGATGAGCACGACCGTCCCGGGACGAGCCTGATAGGAAAGGCCCCACAGCAATCGGGCCAGCAGGCGTGCCCCGTGGTCGTCCGACAATACGTGCCAGGTGCCGTGGTAGTAGTTCGTGCTGAAACGAGCGACGCTACCGGGGCGCAAGGTGATGACCGTGTGGGTGCGACCGGAGGACCGCACCAGGTGTCGGTGCAGTTTGAGGCCGTCGGTGGCGGATCTGGCTGTAGCCGGGCGTTGCTGTTTCATCGCATTTCAGTACACCGTTCCGGAGTCACGCGAACAAGCGAATTTCCGGCCGCTCGGGCGAGCCTGGCTGGAGTGGCCCGTCCCCAGCGAATGGGTCCTGTTTCACTACAGCGGCCGAGCTGCCGACGAGGCATCGAGCCGCGCGCTGGCAGCGAACGCACTCGTCCACATCTCATATGCGACTGGAGAAACCGAGTCCGCACAATCAGCCGAATCAGCCTGCACCGCAATAGGACCCGATGCCCATGGCAAGGCTCGCGCCCTGCTCGAGTCTCGGCGTGCCTGGTCCTACGCCACCACTGGCGATCGTGACGGCGTGGCCCGTGCGCTCGACTCGGCCCATGATGCACTCGCGGGTGCGTCCACCGATGACGCTCCTCATTGGTGCGCCTGGGTCGACGCTGCCGAGCTCGACATCAAGACCGGCCGCGTCTGGTCAGTGCTACGCCAACCAGACCGAGCGACTGCACCTTTGGAACGCGCCCTCGCGTCCTACCCCGATCACTGGGCGCGCGACCAGTCGCTGTACCTGACGTGGCTTGCCTATGCCTACCTCGACGCTGGCGACGAAGCCCAGGCGATATCGACCACCGAGCAAGCATTCGCATTGGCCGGTCGCGTCGCCTCGGTGCGCCCCTTGGCCAGGGTGCGAGAGTCGCACAGCGATGCGCCGCAATCGGTCTCACGGGTGGGCTCGAACTCGCCAGGCGTGCCAACGCCGCGCACGTGCCTATTCCGACGCAGCTGTAGTCTGCTCGACCCATTCGGCATAGCTGTCGATACACCACTCGATCGGGCTCGCCGTCACTTCTGGGCTACTCCAAGGATGCAGCTCGGCCACCCGTGCCGCGAGCCTGTCGCGCACGGCAGCGGACGTTCGCAGAGTGACCCGCCACTCCTTGCCTTCGCCGAGCTCCCCCAAGTGCCAAAACACCGACGTAGCAGGCCCGCTGATCTCGGCCCCGGCCGCGAGCCGGTCAGCGACTACAGCCCTTGCAATGGCTCGCGCATCATCCTCGGTCGGAGTCGTCGACGTCACTGACCACACCCTCGCCGCTGTCATACCGCCACACTATGCCGCCTCCCAGCTCTCGACCTGGGCTCTCTGCGGAGTTGAAGGCGGAGTTTCTGCGCCTGGTGCGAGCGAGGCACGAAAGGTCAACCCGCGCAGGCAGGAATTCCCGCGGCTGCGCGCTGCCGGACTTACCCACGCGCAGGCCCGCAAGCGGGTCGGCGCCGATGCCCGATCGGCCACCGATTGGGACAAGGGCATCACGATCATCAACCGGGGCCGGGTCTATCCGGACGGTCGCGTGGTGCGTTACCCCGAGCCCAACAATGGCGTTGTGCCGCAACGAAGATCACGCGCGATCGGTGGGAGTGTCGACCTCGAGGTTGTCGAGAAGGTCATCCATCGGCGATATCTCGGTCTGGTCGAGCGTGAGCAAATTCAGGACCTGCGCCGTTCTGGTTTGTCGATCCGCGAGATTGCCTCCGAGCTGAGCCGGAAGAAACGACCCCGCGTAGGGCGGGCGGCTCGTATCGCATCGACTTCGTGCTATGCCAGGAACAGGCGGCGGTAGAGGCAAAGATGACCCGAGAATCGCTCGGAGCTAAGGAAATCCGTAGCCAACTCGTCGACGATATGTTCGGCTATCGAGGACAGAAGAACGTCGCCGCGCTAGTCGTAGTGGTCTACGACCCAACTCGGCGAATCGACAACCCAGCCGGATTCGAGCACGATCTCAACACTGACGACCCCGAGCTCCTGGTTCGCATTGTCATTGCTCAGGGCTGATTCATTTGAGCTGATAGCGGTTATCCGGCGTGGCGGTTCGAGTAGGGACACAGCGCGACGGCCCCGCAAGTCTCTGACCTGCGGGGCCGTCATGGGTGGAGCTGCCGGGAATCGAACCCGTTCCGAAACCCGGCCAAGAAAGAAGAATGGCATCTGAGCTGCATAAATTGTCATGCGGAGGCATGGCAAGTCAAGGTAAATCACATAGGGTTGTGGGCAAAATGTGGGCGCGTCGCGGACCCGACCCGAAACCCCCGAGACCGTACGAAAACCCTAGACTTGTATTCGCGCCTGGAGGTGCGGGAATACCGGCTCCCAGGCGGAGCCACGGACAACAAGAAGCCGTCACTGGGTGGCGACCCGGTGACGGCTTCTATGCGCCGGTGAGTGTGGTGGCGCAGTTCTCGATGTTACGCCCGGCCTATCGCCTCGATCCCCTGGTTGAGCGGACCGAACGGTCGTAGCGTGGATGCATGAGTGTGGTGGACTTGGGCAGTGGCGTGCCCCCGAACGAGCTCGGACGCCGACTCCGCGAAATCCGCGCGTGGCGCGGACAATCGCTCGAAGTGACCGCAGGACTGGCAGGCATCTCCTACGGCTACCTCGGCAAACTCGAACGCGGCGAGAAGACACTGGAAAACCGACGAACCCTCGAAGCCCTGGCGCATGCACTACGCGTCGCACCCTCCGAATTCACCGGCCGCCCCTGGGAGGTACCCGACGGCCCGGGTACCGACGCGTATGCGGGCGTGGTCGCGGTCGAGAAAGCCCTGGACGTGTGCCAACTCGGCGACGATCCCGGCACACCGATTCGCGAATGGGCACCTGTGCGCGCGGATCTCGCCCAGCTCGAGGAACTGCGCGGGGCGGGTGACTATCAGGCCATCGGCCGACTCTCACCAGATCTGTTGCTCGAGCTGCACGCGATGTACGTGCGGACACCCGAGTACCGCGAACCGATCCTGATCGGCATGATCGGCTGCTACTTCGCCATGATGGTGATGGCCAAACGCCTCGGAGTCCGCGGTCTTCCCCTGCTCGCGGCGAAGGCCGCACAGGAATGCTCGGAGGAACTCGACTCGCTCGCATGGCGCGGCGCCGCGATGTGGATGCGGGGCAACGTCACAGGTTCGCTGTCGAGGCCGCAGCAGTACAACCGCGCGGTAGCGCTGGCAGACGAGCTGACTCCAGGCTTGGACGATCCGCAGGTACTCCAGGCATACGGAATGCTCCAGTTGTCGGCGTCGCTGGCGGCCGCCGTGCAATCGGACCGCAGTACCGCCGTCACCCACCTGGATGAGGCTGCCGCGGTAGCCGATCGAATGGACAGCGATGTAGGCGATTTCGGCCGAATGTGGTTCGGCCGCCTCAATGTCGGCATCTGGCGCTCATCGATCGGAATGGAACTCGGCGACGGACCCCAAGCCATCGAAGCCGTGGCGGGTATGCCTATCGCGACCATCCCCGACCCGGCGCGGCTAGCGGGCTTCTACTCCGAAGCGGGCCGCGTCCTGCTCGCCGAACCCAAGACGCGCGACAAGGGCTTGTCGGTGCTGTTGCAGGCCGAACACCTCTCGCCGCAACGTCTTCGCAGTGACTTCTTCGTCCGGGAAGCTGTGGCCGACCAGCTGCGCGCAGCCCGGCGCGACGCCGGCGGTCGGGAGCTGCGCGGCTTGGCCTGGCGGTTGGGCATCGGCCCGGAACTCGATCGCAAACCGAACTGAATTCGCCGATTTGTCCTCTGGGGACAGAAAGCCCTGACCTGCGTTCATACCGTGAGTGCTGTGGCCCTGCGCCGGATCTTCGTAGCCACAATACGATCCCGGCGCAGGAGCCACTTCAGCGTTCACAACGCATGTGAGGGGTTCCCGCGATGAACCAGAACGAGGCCCGCGTACTGCGTGCGCTCGCACCCGGCGGGCAATTGACCGCGGACCAGATCGCCCGAAGCGAGGGCATCCATTCCAGGGCCGCGGACCGCGCGATCCGGTCGCTGCTCAAGACCGGCATGGTCGTCGCCTGCGTCGGAATTCAGCGGGACTCGTGGGCGATCACCCCGCTCGGCGCATCGTTCGCCGAGACCCGCCATGGCCGGGCGGTACTGGACGTGCCTGCGGAGGTTCGGCGGTGAGCGCCGAGTTGTCCTGCCTCAGCCACCGCAATGCGGCCTGGGGGCGCGCCAATCCGAAGCTCGCGATGCAGACCCACCTCGATTGCCATCTCGACACCTGCGCAACGAAGTCCGCCGCGTGGACGGCCTTGGTTGCCTCCGGCAAGGTCGTACCGGACTCATGTCGGCCGGACTGGACAGAGTCATGAACGAGCACCAGAACAAGGACGCGAATGCTCGCGTCGGCGGACCAATCGGATTCCAGCACAGCGACAACGGCCTCCGGCCGATCGACGCGTACGGCTGGCCTGCCAGTGATGAGGACATGCGAGAGCTCGATCAGGGCGTACGCGAGACGCTGCAACTGCTCGGCGACGACGGCGAAGTTATCGATGTCGATCCGGAATCCGTGGTCGATATCGAGCCGACAGAGCCAGACGAATAGCGAGACTCCCCCGGTGGCTCTTTTGCCCTGGGGACGCGTTCAGGACTCTCCCGCACCCAGGGGTCCGGGCGCGCCAGCTGGGTTCCTTCGGTGCGAGACCTCGTCCAGCCATGGACACCTCCTCAACCGCTACCGCCCTGACCTGCGGGTTTTAGTAGAAGGAGTCCTGACCTGCGATTCTCCAAACCCGTAGGCGAGGCTGCCGGGGCATTTCGGGTGGGGAGAGAAGGGGCGCTATGTGACGCGATCTCCCAGCCAAGCAGCCGATCGACCCCACCCCCACCCCTCAGTCCGGCATCCCGTCTGAGCCGAGCGGCGAGGACTGGGTCAATGACCGTGCAGATACAGCACATCGGATTCGTCGAGGGTGAGCAGATCCCCCGCAGCTCCGGCAGTGCGCGCGGGGTGATCATCGGGGAGTTCGTACCGGCGCAGCGACCACGCGGCGCCTGCGCTCAACTGGTCGACGGGTTTGGATAGTTCGGCAAACGCGGCGGGGTCGAGCCACCCGTACCGATCGCGCAGCGCGGTGGATTCCTCGAGCAGGTGGCGGCGGATGTCCTGCTCTTTCTGGTTGCCCCTAGGCCGTGCCACGTCGACCCCATCGGGCGTTCGCCGCGTGCTGGTGCGCCGCGGATTTGACCGATTCGCCGCGCGGATCGAGCGATTGCGCCCATCGGATCACGCTGGCTTCGCACTGGCGGATTTCCGCGGCCAGCTCGGTCACGCGGCGGCTCGAGGGGAGCGCCTTACCGGTCTCCGCGTCCAGCAATTCGCGCAGTTTCGCGCTCCTATCGATCGCGGTGCGGATGCTTTCGAGGGTCAACAGCTCGATCTGGGACCATTCCATACCTTCGCCGAGGTCGGCCGTCAGAGCATCGACGGCCTGGTCACCGGCGGTTTTGGGTTTGCGGGGCATGGTTCGCTCCTCTGGATTCTCGGTGATGCGATGCGCAGACTGGTCGGCGCTATGTGACCCGACTGACCAGGCGACCAGCGGAGGGAGGCACCCCCCACCCCGTCCGTGCCGCGGCCTGGCTGGACCAGGGGCGGGCGGCGGCGGGACGAGAGGGTGCGTGACTACCCCTGAAGCTCTCCGTGGAACGTAGGGCCGAAGCCGCTCCTATCGTGACAACATGCAGTTCAAACCCCTGTGATGCCAGCGCTTCCGCAGGAGCCGGGCGACCAGGCGCGGGATCGTTCCAGGCTGGGTGGTCGAGGCTGATTGCTCCCGCCATGGTTGCATTCCGCTCGTGAGGTGGGCAGCGGTGTGCTGGGCTGGTGCACCGCGTCGGCGTCCTCATCCGACGGCCGCCAACTGGCCCATGGATGCCACGTGTGCGCGGCGCTCCACCAGGTCCGCGAGGTCGTGCACGTCGGCTACGCGAGCGTTCACGGTCGTGTTGTGGATAGGTCCGCTGTTGGTCGTCGCGCCGGTGCTGCGTAGCTGGGTCGGGTCGATGCTCACCGGCGACCAGCGACCCGCGTTGATGGCCTCGAGCGCTGCGCTGTTGCGCGTCGCGTCGTAGGCGTTGACCACGAACTCATCGGGGCTGGCCCAGATCGGAACACCATCGGCGCGGGAGCCGCCGGTGCCGCGGATCCGGCCGCCGTCGGCGTAGCCGTGGCCTTTGCCCCAGACCTGGGTCGCGTCGCCGTATCGGTCCGAGGTGTAGTTCACCGCGGCGGCGAAGTTCGATGCGCCGTCGAAGATTCCGCCGCCGTACAGCGCAGATCGGTACCTGTCGTAATTCGACTGAAGCATCTGCATGAGGCCGAGAACTGTCTGGGTACCACCCTGGCCGTTGCTGTCGTTGTCGTTGCGGGCCTTCTCGTTCCCGTTCGATTCGGTCTGTGCCTGCGCCAGACCGGGCTCGAGCCAGGAGGCAGGCTTACCGAGGCCCGAGAGCACCGACTTGAATACCTGCCGCCACTTCTCGACTGCGGCCGGGAAGACCTTGGTTGCCTCGGTGGTGTCGGTCGCGGCCGGTACCTGGGTGGCCAGCGCCGGGTCACTCACCGGCGCATCGGATTGCGGCGTCGAGGTGGTGACGATCGTCGGCAGGTTCTGCGGGGTGTAGGCGTACCCGCCGGTGAGGCTTGAGCCGTTGTTGTAGTGGCTGTAGATGCTGTTCGCGGCCTTGTTGTAGACGTTGTTCTCCGAGAAGATGCTGTTCTCGAGCCCCAGCCCGGACAGGATCGCGTCGGCCAGGAATCCCGCGCCCTTGGTGAAGATGCCCTTCAGCGACAGCGCCGAGTTGTCGCTGGTCTTCGTCGCGGACTCCAGCGCGTTCTGCGCCTTCTGGTACTTGCGGTCGGCCGCCAACTTGTCTTGATCGGTCGCGGCCGGATTCGCATACACCGCATTACGTTCCGAGTTGGCAGAGTCGACCGCGGCCTTGTCCTCGGCGATCGTCAGCTCGGTGTCGGTGGTCTTGCCGGGGAGCGCGGCCTGCGGGTTGATCACCGTGCTGGTGGAGGTGTTGTAGGTGGTCGCGCCGGGCGCGGAAGTGCCGGCGGTATAGGCACCGCTGCCGCCGGCCGAATCCATGACCAGGTACGCGCGCTGGTTGAACATCGTGTCCGCGGCGCCGATGGCCTGGCCGCCGTACATGACCTTCGATGTGGCACCGCCGGATTCGACATTCGCCGAATTCGGGAGCGTGCCAGCGGTGTGTCCGCCGCCCGCCATCGAAGGGTCGTTGACCCAGCCGATTCGGAAGGTGCTGGAGTTGCCGACACCATCCCGGAAGCCCAGCGCCGACAAGTAACTTCCCTCGTTGGCCGTGGAGAAGCGCCCGGCGTCGGCGTCGCGCCCGACCGAGACGTTGGCGAGCTTGGACTGGAAGCCCGAGCAGTCCCACGCCCCGCCGTACGCGCGACCATCGGAGGACTGCGCGTACGAAATCAGTTGTGCGACATGAGATACCGGTGTCTTGGCGGGGTTGTTCTTGGTGTCGTCGCTCGGCTGCTGAGTGTCCTCGCCGAGGATGCCGCCGTCCTTGTGCCCGGGCAGCTGCCGGAATGTTCCGGCGTTGATCGCGGCCAGCTCGGCACCGTACTTCTTGGAGCTGTCCCGGTTGACGACCCATTCCCCGCCGTCGACCCACGCGACCGGGCGTCCCGCGCGCGTGGCCGCCAGGATGCCGTCCCGGCGGTCGGTGCCCGGACCGGTGGTGGGCAGCTGGCCGCCGGTGGCGCGCGGGGGTACAGCGCTCGTCGCGTCGGCCCACCGCCGGTCGATATTGGCGATGTCCGAATTGAGCTTATCCACATCGGCTTTGACGTTGAGGTTCAGTGTCGCGGTGTAGGGCGTGGTCTCGATCGTTCGGATATCCGCGCGCATCTGGTCGGCGTTGAGGGTGACCTTGAACGTGCCGTCCGGCAACTTGACGATCGTGTCGCCCAGCTTCTCCAGCGCGGCTTGCTGGTCCGCGGTGAGGGACTTGACGAACACTGTCTTCTCATCGGGCACCGACAGAACCGCGACGCCGAGGTTCTCGAAGTCTTTGACGCCCTGCTCGGTGAGCTCATGGGTACCGACCGCGGCCTGGTTGGTGCGCCGCATGGACTCGCCCATCTGCGACAGCTTGGAGTTGGTGTTGTTGAGCTCGCCGCCCAGGGTCGCGGCACTCTCGCCGATGTCGTTGAGGGTGGACTTGAGTTCAGTCAGGTCAG
Source organism: Nocardia acidivorans NBRC 108247 (assembly GCF_001625085.1). Taxonomy (GTDB): domain Bacteria; phylum Actinomycetota; class Actinomycetes; order Mycobacteriales; family Mycobacteriaceae; genus Nocardia; species Nocardia acidivorans. The sequence goes on along the minus strand of NZ_BDAW01000015.1, from coordinate 106,975 downwards.
GCAGATACGCCCGGCTGGAACTCTTGGTCGCGGCGTACTTCTTGACCGCCTCGGGGATACCGGCCAGCGCCTGGGCGATGTCCTGATCGGTGAGGCCAGCATTGTTCGCGAACTGCCACTGACCAGAGGAACCCTTCTGCTCGATGATCTTCTTGACCAGAGAGTCGTTGATACCCTCCCTGGCCGACGGGTCGACGCCGGTAGCCGCCAGGACCAAGGCGTGCGGGTCGACACCGAGGGTCTGCGCTCGCTGCAGGTAGCCGCCCTTCTCCAGCTCATCGGAGGTCGCCTTGAGCGTCTCCTGGGTCGCGCGGCCGGACTGCGCGTCCAAGGTCCGGCCCAGCGCTTCGATCGCGCGCTGTTGGGCCTCGGCGGCGGCCGTGGCGTCGTTGTGTTTGTTGATGAGGTAGGTCAGGCCGAGACCGACGCCCGTGGTCAGCAATCCGATACCCAGCGGCCCAGCGGCACCGAGAAGGGTGCCCAGACCACGCGCTGTGGTGCCCGTGGTGCCCGTGGCGGTACCCGCGTCCGCCATGCCGGTGCGGAAATTGGCTATGGAGGATCGGGCGGCGTCGAAGATCGGGCCGACCGTCTTGAATGCCAGGTAGGCGGTGACGACATCACTCACCAGCGCCGGGTGCGCCGCGAGCAGATCGCCCGCGGCCTTGAGGAACGGCATCGCGATTCCCGCCCAGGTCTGGAACCCGCTGTAGACGCCGCTGAGGATCCCCGGCAGGTCGGCGAGCAGGGGCTTGATCTTGTCCAGATCCGAGCGTGCCTCTCGCCAGAAGTCACGCATTTTGTTCTGTCCCTCAGCGGATTTCAAGAAGTCGGCGAAGCTCTTCGTGCTATCGCGCAGGGACTTGCTCACCCCGTCCGCGTCCGCGGCCCGGAACACCGAGGCGATGATCGAGCCGCCGTCCCTGATGATGCCGAAAAGCGTTTTCGCCGAGTCGATTCCGTCCTGGATCCAGTGCTTGAGGCTGCCGTCGGCCGCGCCGGTTTGGATGCTGGTGTTGAACTTGGTAGCGAAGTTGTCGAACGACTGCCCCAGCGTCGGCAGATAGTCGGTGCCGACCGTGACCAACTTGGTCAGGGCATCGGTGAGCGGGGCCGCGCCCTTGGCGGCGTTCTGGAACCCCTGCGCGGTGTTGGACAGCGAGGTTCGGAAGTCGGCCCTGTTGACCTCGCTCGACAGGCTGGCCAGGGAAGCGCGCAGACCGGTGTTGACCGCGGTGTCGATGCCGACCATGCCAGCCTTGAGGCCGGGAAGCTGCTCAAATGCGAGCTTGGTGACGGCCGAACCCATGCCGTTGGTCAGGGCGTCCTGCGCGGCCAGGCGCGCGTCCGTCCATGCCGGGCCCAGCGCGTGAATCTGGTTGACCATCTCCTTCGCGTTCGGCGACAGCTTGTCCATGGCCTTTGCCAGCGACGACTCGGATCCGCCAGGGCCTTTGGCCTGATCACGCAAGGCCTTGGCCAGATCCTGCTCGGCCTTGACCTGGTCATGAGTGGCCGAGAGCACCCGCCCTTTGGCCTCGGTGACCTGGGCACTTCCCTCGATCCCCTTGGCATTCGCGGCCGCGGTGTCCTGGGACAGATCCGAGGTCTTCTGCTGCTGCTCCTTGAGCCGCTGCACCGCCTGCCGGTACGACAGGTCCGCTCGTTTGCGCGCGTCGGCGTCCGCACTGGGGTCATGCTGAATCTGCGCGAGCCGCTTCGCTGCTTCTTCGACACCCAGCGCGGCATCCTCGGTCGAGAGCCGTTGATCGGTCAACTGGTCATTGAGGTCGCGCAGCTCCCGGCTGGCGTCCCGGTAGCTGTCGGTCAGCGCCTTCTGCGCGGTGGTCGCGGCCCGATCCGCCTGCGCTTCGGCGTATCTGGCGTCGGAGACCTGATTGGCCTTGTCGATCGCTTCACCGGCATCGCTGCCCGCGCTCTTGGACTGCTCACCGAACGCCTTGAAAGCACCACCGATACCGCTGAAACCCGTTGCGATGGAACCAATTCCGGCGAGTCCTCCGAATCCCACAGCGGGAATCAGGGCAAGCGCGTGTGTGGCCTTGGCCGCCGCGCCAGCGACCGCGAGCAGATCGGCAACGAGTCCGGCAGCGCCGACGACACCGATCACCTTGGCCTGCAACGTCAACGCCGATTTCAGCTCGGTGCTCAGTGCCTTTGCCCCGGCGCGCGCGGCCGTCCCGTTCACCCCCGGCGTGATCGTCCCGCCCTGGCGCGCCAACCGGCGCAACGCCTCGATCTGCGCGGCAGCGGCCGCGGTGTCGGCGTCGACACGGAAGCTGGCGTTGCGGGCCGCTTCCCGCCGCAGCGCCGCGATCTCGTCAGCGGCGACACTGGTGTTCGCGTCCACCCGGAAGGTGGTGTTCTCCTGCGCTGCGCGGCGCAGTGCCTCGATATCGGCAGCCGCCTGCGTGGTGTTCGCCCCAACAGTCACGTCGAGGCTGAAACGCATGGCCTTCAGCTCGTCTTCGACATCCCGAACGAAGCCCCGGAAGCTAGCCTTGATGCGAATGGCTGCCGTCCCGGCGTCATAGGTAGGCAACTACTTCACCTCCTTCGAAACACCCAACACCGCAACAGGTTTCACCAGTTCTGCTGGCGGTCGCGCTTGAGCGACAATCGCGGCGAAATCCCTCGGCGACAGCGCGGCGAGATAGTCGACTACGGCATCGACCAAGAAATCGGTCGGCGCAAGGGTCGATATCGGTGTTCTCACGGGTACCTGCCTCGGTCGCATTGCTGGCTCTGCTCCGATTCTCGAGATCGAGCAGTCCGCAGCTGACCGCTGACGGCGCGACGAAGGGGCACGCGCTCAGCGCGTGCCCCTTTCCCCGGCCGCCTATCTACCGCTCGTGCAGTGCTGCGGCGTATTCCTCCACAGTCACGCGGCTGTACACCCAATCGCGGCCGATGCGCCTGCCCTCGAGATCTGCCGCGATCCGCCGCACCTGCCGTTCAGGGATGCCCAGAATTACCGCGGCTTGCCCGCTGCCGATTCCGTCCTGGGGCCGCGTCTCACCGTGCTCGACCGACGATGAGTCGGCAGGCCGCTCCCTGATCGTGTGGTCCAGACGCTCGAACAATCGCCGCACCGGATCGGGGATCGGCTCACCGGTGCGCCTCCTGCGCCGCACCATTTCGGCGCACGTGTAATAGGCGGCCCGCACCTCGAGGTCGGTGAGCCACCTTCCGCCGGAAGACAATTCAGCCCAACGCGCCGTTGACGACGTCGCCCAGGTCGAACCCAGTCCATGCGGAATGACCCGTGTCGGCACGGTGACGGCCTTCGTCGAGGAGCTGACGATAGACGGTCCGCACCTCGTTGGAGGTGGCCTCCCGGTAGGCCATCCGCTCACTTACGTGCAGGCCCTTATTGTGCTGGTCGATGACACGCTTCACTTCACGGTCGGCGCGATACTGCGCATGGGCTATCAGGCGGTCACGGTCCCGTTCGTCGGCGGGATCGCCATCGGGGCCGACTTCGTAGACGTGGCCCTCCACGTTGATCACCGGGGGGCGGTTGTCACGTTCACGATCGGCGCGTTCTTGTTCTCGCTCGACCATGTCGAGAGCTTCGAGAACGGGATTGGTGTAGGTCATGGCTGTTCTCCTTCTTCCTGTTGCTGACGTTCTTCCTCCTGCTGGCGCAGGCGGGCAAGGTGTTGCTGATGCACGGACGGAGCCAACTGCTGTTCATTGGGGTAGTACTGCTCGAAGGTGCCTTCGGACTTCGCGCGCCGGCGCCCGGCCGCGGTGCCGGAACGATGGCGTTCTTCGCGGTACGGGTCGCCGCCCCCGGTCAGTCGGGCTAGGAACTCCTCGTCCATTGGCTCCCTTTGTCGTTCGCTTGGGGCGCGGGACGGACGATGCCTTCGATCGCGATCGGCTTATCGGTCCTCGGGCACCGGGCCGAACTCGTAAGCGCGGACGCGATCCAGTGGCGCGCACTGCAATGAGGACAGCGCACACGAACCATGGGCGTGCCACGTCCGCTACATCTGCGCTCCAAGATGCGCACAGCGCGAGCGGGATCGGCGCTCATACCGCACCACCCCGATGAAGCGCGTGCCCCCTTCGCGCATTGACGATTTCGCGGACCTTCCCGGAGGAGATGGTTGTGCTACGCCCGAACGAGCACAGGTGCGCTTGCGGATCCAATGTCCAATTGATGGCTCGTACCAATCCGCCGATAACGGCGTCGGTCGCCCATTTCTTGCGCGCAATCTGAATGATCGTGTCGAGGATTTCGGCGGAGTCGACGCACTCCTCGAGGTCGACTTCGTATGAGTACCAGTCACCTTCGATCCGCAGGACGAGTAGCTCAGGGTCGAGTGCCCAGGGGCCGCAATCGACAGGCCCAGGACTATCGGTCATTTCGGGTGCCCGCCAAACTCGAGGGCGTTGATCCTGCGAGGGCGTTGAATCGGTCACAGCCTGTCCTCTTCTTTCGGTGAGAGCTTCCATGCCTTGAAGGCGATGCGTGCGCGGTCAGCGCGCCACTTCAGCCGCTTCTGTGTGTCGTTGGCCGATGAGGGTGGCGGTTCCAGTCCTGCCACTGCGGCGATGTCCTCGGACGGTGCAGCTTCGGCCGGATTTCGTTCGTCTTTCATCGGCGCTTTCACCATCGCCCGGATAGTGCCCGAGGAACCGGGCTCGCTGTGAGGCCAGAGGACGAACTTCCCCGCCGGGGGTTCCTTGTCGCCGACTGGTGACTGGGCACGCAGTCCGCCATGACGGTCCTTGTTGATGGCCAGGTACGCGGATCCGCCCTTGCCGGGAGTGAATGGCACATCGACCGTGACACGGATCGAAGTGCCACCGATGGCACGCTTCTTGGCCATCGTTCCGCCTGCGCCATATGCCCGGGAGTCGCTGCCCTTGGACAGATGATCGATGCCGATCACGCATGCACCCGTTCGCACCAAGGGTTTGATGACCGCTGAATGACAGACGGTGAAGTCGTCGGCGCTGTTCGAGCTGTGGCCGAACATGGGCAGCAGTTCACCGATGCTGTCGAGCACGATGAGCGTGGGCCGCCATGCCTTCATGTGCTCGACAACCTCGAACAGATCGGTCCTGTCCTCAGGCTCGATATATACGAATCGGTTCGGATCACCGAGCAGCGCCGGGTCAGCGCCCATGTCCGCCAGCCGATACCCGGTCGACTGGGGCCCGTTGTGGTCCAGGTCCAGACGCAGCACTCGACCGCCAGCCAGAAGTTCGACGACCGTCGCATGGTCCGTGAGCAGAGTTTTTCCGCACTCGGGATCTCCGATCACGGTGTTGTACTGACTGCGGTAGAACAGCCCAACTTCGTCGCTGCGAGGACAGATGGTCGGCCTCGGAGGCTCGGGGAGGGTGCCCGCGAACATGGCAGCGAAGTCGAAGTATCGAGGGACCTTCACCATCGGTTCGTCATCTCCAGGTGCGTCCCGGGGTGCGTCCCAACTGCGTCCCGCCATTTCGCCGCGAGAGTCGGGACGCGCTTCTCTCTCACCACTCCTATCGTTGCGCCCTGAACTGCGCTTTTCTGAATCGGGACGCGTCCCGGGATTAGGGGCGGGACGCGTCCCGAATTCCCCCTTGGCCGGGTCCAGGTGCGTCCCGGGGTGCGTCCCAACTGCGTCCCGCCGTAGTTCGTCGATCTGCTCTTGGGCCGCGAGCTTGCAGGAGAAGCACACCGGGTCGTACACGCTGTGGTTGTAGCAGTGAGCGGTCATGGGCACGCCCGTAGGCGCAGCCGATCCGGCTGCGCCTCGGGAACTTGCGTTGCTGATGATCAACGACCACCGCCTAGCGTCCGCTCGGCGTGGTCGCGGCTCTCGGCGAGCTTGGCCCTGGTGTCGTTGCCCGGCCTCAGTTCATCGAGCAGTTGCAGGAGCGGCTCAATGATGCAGCGAGCCATCAAGGTCAGTGCAGCGCCAGCGATGAGGCCGAACTCGACGGGGTCATGATCATCAGCCCATTCGTTGCAAATGCGATCCAGCTCGGCGTTATCCCCCGAAGCGGCAGCGAGATTCCACATCAGGCGTGTCGCGTCGAATTGAGCTCTCGCCAAGTCGAGCACCGAACGCGGCAACCCGTCTTCGTCGACGAGCAACAGGTGTCGAGGATGCTCGCTCATTCGGCCTCACCTCCAGGGATTTCATCGACGGTCTTGCGCAGCTCGGCGTCGAGCACGCGCATCTGACGGCCGAAGGTCTGCCAGGCATCGAACAATTCCAGCGGGTCACTGATCTCAACGGCCAACTCCGCGAGCCGCAACGCGAGCATCTCCGCCTCAGCACGGAAGCGGGATACGAGAATCGCGCTCGCCGAACGTATTTCGGGTACGTAAGCCATGTCGTGCTCGTCGCCCAAATGTGCCCGGAAAAGCGCTCGGGCGTCGGATGCCGAATAGACAGGGCGCCCGAGCGTGGGCGAGGACGCTACGAGTGCTGGCCTCACCGCCCGCCACCACCCGCGACGCGCACCTGTACCCGGACCAACCAGCCGCCCCGCTCCGGCATCCACAGCCAGCCCGCGAGCGGGTTGCGGCCATGAAGCCATATCTGGGCCGCAACAGCGATAAGCCGATCGTCTTGCCACTCTTTCAAATCGAAACGAGGGACCACCTCGACCATCCCGGTCGGCGACAGAACCAGCTCGCCGATCGTCGACCAATCGCCGGTGCGGCGAACGCGACCGCTCGGAGCCGAAACCGTGATGCCCACGACGTCCAGAACGTCAGCAAGTTGGGATTGCTGCTGTCGGCGGTTGAACGGGATTCCGAGCGCGCGCAGCGCGTTCCACTGTTCATCAGCCGTCAGATCGCGGACTCCGCTCATGGCGTCTACAACCGCGCCCATGGGGATGCCGTTGCGTGTGGCCCATTCGATGACTTCGGCCAGCGGCATTTCGAACGGCGGGCGGCTGTAGTCGAGGTCGCGATTGCCGTCGTTGTCGCTGGTGGGCTGGGTTGGTATGGTCACTTCAGGAACTCTCTTTTTAAGCGAGGGATGGGTTTCGATGACCCGGTGAGCGGATGCAACCGCTCCCGGGTCGCTCTCGTCTTGGGGTGTCATTAGGCGGCCCCGCCCTGCTTCTTCGCATTGAGCCAGGCGTGAACGTCGGCCGGGTCGTATCGAATTCGGCCATCGAGCCGGATGTAGGGCGGACCTCCGCCCATGTAGCGCTGCTGCTTCGCAGCAGCCGGGGTCATCCCCACAAACTCTGCATATTCGCGCGCCGTCCACAGGCGCCGAATCACGGTCTCCGACATCCATTCTCCCTCAAGTCGCTAGATTTGCGTGACTTGAGCGATTGTGCGCCCGCCCGCGGACTCATGTCAAGTCACGACAGATCTAGTGACGTCAGGTAGGGTCAGGTCGTGTCTGACGAAACTCGATCTTTGACCGAGGTGATCGGCGAAAATGCGCGCCGCATACGCCTAGAAGCTGGCGCAACTCTTGACGACGTGGCCGTACAGGCCCACAGACTGGGCTTGAAGTGGTCGACAGGAAGAGTCGGCGACCTTGAATCAGGACGTATATCCCCCACCGTCCCAACACTTTTCACCGTCGCGGCCGTTCTATCTCGCGTAGCGGACCAAGACGTCGCGATCACAGACCTGTGTCGCACAAGCTCCCAGGTTCGATTGAATCCCAAGCTTGTCGTCCCTGGTTCCACGATCGAACACGCTCTCAGGGGCGACCCGGTGAACATCCTCCGCTCGAATATCTCCGACACCGAAGCAGAAGCCTCCAGGCCGCCGGCACTCGTTCCGATGTCCGAGGTTTACAGGGCTTGGTCAACGGTCACGACTGTTGAACGTCGGGTGGCCAAGGACCTTGCCGTCGATCCCGATACCGTGGCGGCGTCCTCAATGGAGCTGTGGGGCAGGACATTCAGCGAAGAGCGCGACCTGCGCGCCGGATCAAACGCGAACGCCCAGAAGCGTGGACGCGTCACCCGTGAGATGAAGGCACAGCTCGAACGGGTGATAAGCGGCGCGGAGCCGAACCCGCGCGAGTGACCACGTCAACTCCACCGGCAATCGATGAACCTGAGCCGCAGATGTGAAGCCAATCCGAAAGTGAGCGGGAGAATGCCACGAGCCTTTCCCACTAGGGGCACAGATGGCGACTATTGAGCCCTACACCCTGAGCGACGGGAAAACTCTCAGATACCGGGTGCGCTACCGCAAGCCCGATGGAAAGCAAACCGACAAGCGTGGCTTCAAGCGCAAGCGAGACGCCGAATTATTCTGCGCCACAGTCGAAGTAGACAAGGCAACCGGAAACTACATCGCCCCGTCGATGGGCCGCATGACGGTCGGTGAGCTCGGCGCGAAATGGCTCGAGGGCCAGGTCTTCGACAAGGAATCTTGGGAGACGCGCGTCGAATCGATCTGGCGTGTGCACGTCGAACCGTTCTGGGGTCGACGGCCGCTGATGTCTATCGACGGCACAGAGGTGCGCGACTGGATCGCGGGTATCGATCGCTCCCCCTCAACCGTCGGTGACATCCACTCGGTGCTGGTGTCGATCCTCGAAGACGCCGTGATCCAGAAGCGCATACCGGCCAATCCCGCACGGGGCGTGAAGATTCCAAAGCGGATACCGGTCGATCACGTCTATCTCACGCACGAGCAGGTGGCCACGCTGACTGCCGAGGTGAGCCGGTACAGCGAGATCGTGATGTTGCTCGCGTACTCCGGGATCCGCTGGGGTGAGATGGCGGCACTGCGCCCGCGGGATGTGAACCTGCGTCGGCGGCGCATTCATATCGTGCGCTCTGCCTCGAAGGTGAACTCCCGGACGGTAATCGGCACGCCGAAGACATGGGAGCTGCGATCGGTGGCGATACCATCCGAAGTCGCCGATCTCCTGGCGCCCGTCGTCGCGACCCAGCGCGATCCCAACGGGCTCCTGTGGTCACGTCCGGACGGGAACCCGGTCCGGCCACCGACAACGACACACTGGTTCAGCAAGGCCGTGGACCGATGCATCGCCGCCTCGGTACCTCTGGACGACGACGGCAAGCCGGACGGGCCCGCGAGCTTCCCGCGACTGACCGCGCACCAGCTGCGCCACACTGCAGCCTCCCTGATGATCGCCAGTGGCGCGCACGTGAAGACGATCCAGCGTCAGCTCGGGCACAAGTCGGCGACCATGACTCTCGACAACTACGGACATCTGTTCGAAGACGACCTCGACGGGGTGGCCGATCGGATGAGCGTCGGAATCACCCTGGCCGCTGCGAAGTGTGGGCAAAATGTGGGCACGCGGCCGGACCTGAGGGTGGTTGGGACATGAAAAAGCCCCCTACCTGCGGGGCAGGTAGGGGGCTTGAGGTGGAGCTGCCGGGAATCGAACCCGGGTCCTCCGCCGCATTTTCAGGGCTTCTCCGTGTGCAGTTCGCTATGCCTCTGCTTGGATCTCCCGGTCTCGCGAACAAGCCGGGATGACGATCCCAGTCGCTGTTTGATGTTCCGTGACCGCTCCGCGACCGAGCAGTACGGTAAGCCCTCTAGCTGATGCCAGTGACCGGGTCGAGGGCGAACCCGGGCTGACAGACACGCTCTACTGCTTAGGCAGCGAGAGCGTAGTCGCGCTGATTGGAATCGGCGCTTATAGGGTTGCAGCGACGCTTATACAGTGGTCTCCTGCCTGCACTGACACGCTTCCCCTGAATCAACGTACGCAGTCGAAACCGTTCAGCCCCGTCTGTGTCCACCGATTCGAGTGAACTGCCCGGCTCGCACCGGACGATTCATACTAACACCGCTCAATCAGCGGATCATCCCATTATCCGCGCGTCACGCGGGGTGTTCGCCGAACGCGAACCCGGCGTCAGCGCATGCCCTTGATGCGGCGGCCGATCTCGCGGGTGACCTCCCGCTCGGCATCGCGCTTAGCCAGGTCCTGGCGCTTGTCGTAGTCCTGCTTACCGCGGGCCAGCGCCAACTCGACCTTGACCTTGCCGTCCGAGAAGTACATGGACAGCGGGACCAATGTGAGGCTGGACTCCTTGGTCTTGCCGACCAGTTTGTCGATCTCCCGGCGGTGCAGCAGCAGCTTGCGCGTGCGGCGCGGGGCGTGATTGGTCCAGGTGCCGTGCGAGAACTCGGGCACGTGCAGCCCGCGCAGCCAGACCTCGCCGTCATCGATGGTGGCGTACGCGTCGACCAATGACGCCTTGCCCTCGCGCAGGCTTTTCACCTCGGTACCGACGAGGGCGATGCCCGCCTCGTAGGTGTCGATAATCGCGTAGTTGTGCCGCGCCTTGCGGTTGCTGGCGATTACCTTGCGCCCCTTCTCCTTCATGCTCCCTCTATCGTCGCGTCGCCCGGGCGCGGAAAGGTCCGCGCCGAGCTGTGTCCCGGGCTCCCGTCAGGGCCCCGGTCGAATCCGCCTGTGCACTTGTGCGACCCAGAGTAATCACCCCGGCCCGTCGAATATTCCGCGAGCTGACGCGTCGCGCCCGGTACGGGTGGTTCATACCGGGCGCGAGGGCACTTCAGCGGCTATTTCAGGCGCACCCGGTCATGCTCCCGGGGTCGCGTCCAGGACGACCTTGGTGCCGGGTGCGGTCGCGACCTGCAGGGTGCGCAGGCGCAACAGGACCGGATTGTCCTCGAGCAGCTTGGCGGTATTGGCCAGCGAACGCAGGGCGGCCGCCTCGGCACGGGCGCGCTCCAACTCGGCACGACCCCGCTCACGCGCGAGGATGGTCTCGAGCGCGGCCTTGCGCAGCTCACCCGGGAGCATCAGATCCTTGGCGCGCACGCTGTTCACCGTGATGCCGAGGCGCTCGACCTTGGCGGCGACCTCCTCGGTACCGCCGGTCAGCAGGGCACGGTCGGCGATCAGCTCGTCGAGGGTGTGCGCGGCGATCACCTCGCGCGTCACCTCCTGCATCGCGCTGTAGAGGACGGATTCGGCGGACTGCGCGCCGGTGGTGAAGGCCACCGGATCGGTGACCACCCAGTCGGCGACCAGGCTCACCCGCACCGAGAGTCCATCCCGGGTCAGCAGCTCCTGACCCGGGAGTTGCAGCATGCGCGGACGCATCTCCACCCAGACGAGGGTGCAGCGCTCGGCGTCGTATCGGTGTCGGCCCGGCTCCAGCACCCGCTCCAGGGTGCCGTCGCGGAACAGCAGGGTGCGCTGCCAATCCATCACGGTGGCATAGGTATTGGCGAAAAGCTTCTTCTTCGTCATATCAATCTCCTTGCCGCACACGGCAATCAGGTACGACCGGATACGCCCTGCCCGACCACGCGGCGCGGCGGGAGCCTCCCCCGCCCGAAGACGGGGAGCTCGCAGAGCCTCGCTGACGTTGACGGCCGGACAGGGCGCATCACATAAGGAGTCGAACCTCGACGGGCCGAAGACCCGCGTCACCAGAAAGTTGACCGCAATCGATGCGGGGAACGTAGTCCGGAGATTCCGGTACGCCCCTGATTCGCGGCCGAGATCAAAGGTAGCCAGCGACAGCCGAGGAGTGCCAGCGATTTATTCGAGCACCACGATCTGTGGCCGCCCACACGTGAGGTGGTTCCGCACTTGGATACGCGAAAGGCCCCCGGCCGCAAGGGCCGGGGGCCTTTCGAAGTAGTCCCGACGGGATTTGAACCCGCGCTACCGCCTTGAGAGGGCGGCGTCCTAGGCCGCTAGACGACGGGACCAGGATGCTCGCTGCGCTCCGACCAAGGTCGAACCGCGGCAGCTCCGAAAGCTTATCGTGCCTGCGGCCAGCCACCAAATCCGCTGTCAGGAGGGCTGGGGCTCGAACGTGCATGTACTCACGCTGGTAAACGTCGAGTCGCCTCCTGCGTGATTACATGCACGTGGATTCTCGAGCGGGGAATGGGGCATTCCACCCGGGGCCGTCGTAGCAGATTCGGGCGAATCACCCTCGGTACCAGCGGGGTTCGGGAGAATACAAGACGAGCGCGGCAGTGCTGGTGGCGTCGCCTGCCGTAACCACAGTGCCAGTTCTGCTTTGCAGCCCGGTTGAGCAGCTACAACACCATTCCGCAAGGGATCAACACATGGGTCGGCCACCCCTATCCGGGACGCCGACAGGGCAACGGCCGAATCCAACTATCGGATGGGCGGGCCCAGGAGGTAGGAGCTTGGCCACCTTCCAAGCGCGAAGTCCTAGCCGAAGTCGGGCGGGAGTTCGTCGAAGTCGGGCGGCATGTCGTCCGGCCAAGGAATGTCGTCGTAGGCCGGGGCGGCGGAACCGCTTGTCGGCGCTCCGGATTCGCGCGTGGCCGCCGGTCGAGAGCTGGGCGCGACCGGGTTGGTGTCGTGCGGCTGACCGGTGGGGCGACCGGATCGCCGCACTGCGGGAGCCGACTCGCGAGGGGTTGTGTCGGCGAACCGGCTCGACGTGGCGGTACCGGCTGATCGCGCCACCGGGGTAGAGCTGGAGCCGGGAGCGGCTGCCGAGGTGGAGGCGGTCGTCGATCCGGGAGCGAGGACCGCGGCTCCCGCGACCGGTGTCGCGGGGGGTGTGATTGTCCGGCCTTCCGGGGACGCGCCGCCCGCGATCACCTCGAGGACGCCTTCGCCGTATTTGGCGCGTTTGTTCTCGCCTATGCCGGAGATGGTGCCGAGGTCTGCGAGAGATGCCGGTTTGCGGGCGGCTATCTCGCGAAGGGTGGCGTCGTGGAAGACGACGTAGGCGGGGACACCCGATTCCTTGGCGGTGGCGGCGCGCCAGGCGCGGAGGCGTTCGAAGAGGTCGGCGTCACCCGGGGCCAGGTCGGCGGCGAGGCGGGATGCCTTGGCGGGCTTGGCGGTTCGGGCGGCCTTGGCGCGTTCGGGTTCGCGGCGGAGTTTGACCTGGCGGCCGTCGAAAAGCACGTCGTTGGAGGAATCGGTCAGGGTGAGGACGCCGTAGTCGCCGTGTACGGCGAGCAGGCCCTGGGCCAGGAGTTGGCGGATCACGCCGCGCCATTCGATATCGCGGAGTTCGGTGCCGATGCCGAAGACCTTGAGTTCGTGATGGGCGTGCTGCTCCACCTTGGGATTGCGCTTACCGATCAGGATATCGACGATATGGCCCGCGCCGAAGCTCTGCCCGCGTTCGCGTTTGAGCCGCAGGATGGTGGAGAGCACTTTCTGCGCGGGGACCGTGCCATCCCAGGATTCGGGGGCATTGATGCAGGTGTCGCAGTTGCCGCACGCCTGTCCCGGCTGCCCGAAATAGGCGAGCAATTGGGTGCGGCGGCATTCGACCGTCTCGCACAGCGCCAGCATGGCGTCCAGATGCAGTTGCAGCTGACGGCGATGCATGGCGTCGCCATCGGAGGATTCGATCATTTTACGTTGCTGCACAACATCACTCAGGCCGTAGACCATCCACGCGGTGGAGGGCTGCCCGTCACGCCCGGCGCGGCCGGTCTCCTGGTAGTAGCCCTCCACCGATTTCGGCAGATCCAGATGCGCCACGAAACGCACATCGGGTTTGTCGATCCCCATGCCGAAGGCGATGGTGGCAACCACGACCAGGCCGTCCTCCCGCAGGAACCGCGCCTGATTGGTCGCGCGGATCCGATTGTCCAGACCCGCGTGATACGGCACGGCCGCGACACCATTGGCATTGAGGAAGGCGGCGGTCTTCTCCACCGAATTCCGGGACAGGCAGTACACGATGCCCGCGTCCCCGGCGTGCTCACCCTGAATGAACGCCAGCAGCTGCTGTTCCGGCCGATTCTTGCCCTCGATCCGGTATTGGATATTGGGCCGGTCGAAGCTGGCCACGAAGTGTTTGGCGTCGGTGAGATCGAGCCGTTCGGCGATCTCCTTGCGCGTGGCCGCGGTGGCCGTGGCGGTCAGCGCGATGCGCGGCACATCCGGCCACCGCTGATGCAGCATGGACAGCGCCAGATAATCGGGCCGGAAATCGTGACCCCACTGCGAGACACAGTGCGCCTCGTCGATGGCGAAGAGCGCGATCTTCCCGCGGTCGAGCAGCTGTGCGGTGGATTCCAACCGCAATCGTTCCGGCGCGAGGTAGAGCAGATCCAATTCCCCCGCCACGAACGCCGCCTCGACGGCCCGCCGCTCATCCGGGAATTGCGTGGAGTTCAGGAATCCGGCGCGCACCCCGACCGCGTTGAGCGCATCGACCTGATCCTGCATGAGTGCGATGAGTGGTGACACCACCACGCCCACCCCGGGCCGCACCAGCGCCGGAATCTGATAGCAGAGCGATTTACCGCCGCCGGTGGGCATGAGCACCAGTGCGTCGCCACCGGAGATGACCTGCTCGACAATCTCGCGCTGCGGCCCGCGGAAACTGTCGTAGCCGAATGTCTTTCGCAGAACCTGGTGCGCCGCAGCGCTTCCCGCGTCCACGGTGGATGCGTTGCCTGCGACGGTCTCGACCTCCGGTGCACTCACGCGGGCAATCCTACGGACCGTATCCGACACCCGTTCCGCCTTCCGCACACCACACGCAACTTCGCACCCCCTCCCGCCCGGTTCGCGAGTTATGCGAAAACAGGACGGGGGTGAGCGATTTCACTCACGCACGTAATACCGCAGCGCGCCGTAGGCCGCGAGCGCGGCGAATCCGATACCGATCGGCGTCACGATCAAGGCCACGGTGGCGATATCGTCACCGGTGATGCGCGGCAGCACCTGATCATTGAACAGACTGCCCAGCGCCCGATTGATCACCAGCGGTTGCGCGATGAACAACCCACCGATCGCCAGGGCCGATCCGACCGCCGCCGCCAGCACCGCCTCCAGCAGGAATGGCAGCTGGGTGTACCAGCGCGTCGCACCGACCAATCGCATGATGCCGACCTCGGTCTTGCGCGCCAAGGCCGCGACCTGCACCATATTGGCGATCAACAGCAGTGCCGCCAGCGCCTGGAGCGCCGCCAATCCGAAGGCCGCATTGCGAAGTCCGACAAAGAAACTCACCAGTCGGTCGACGATATCCATATCGTTGAGCACCGTCATCACACCCGGCCGCTTGGCGAAATCGTCATAGATGGACCGGTATTTGGTGACATCGCTCAACTTCACCCGGAACGAGGCGGGCAGCCCGTCCTTGCTCACCTCATCGGCGAGGCCGGGCTGATCCTTGAAGGTGGTCTCCTTGACCTCCTTCACCGCGTCGGCGCTGTTGACGAACTGCACGCTCGCCACATCCGCATGCTTCTTCAGATCGGACATGAGCGTTTTGCACAGTTCCTGCGTGCAGTCCAGATCCGTCCGCGAGACGCCGTCATCCAAATACAGTCGGATCTCGACCCTTTGGACGTAGTAGTCCTGAATCTTGTCCGCCATGCGCACCGCCAGCAGACCTCCGCCGAGCATGGTCAGCGAGACCGCGGTGGTCAGGATCATGGCGATGGTCATGGTGATATTGCGGCGCAGGCCGGTGAACACCTCACCGAAAAGGAATCCGAGGCGCATTACCGGCCCACCCCGTAGACGCCCATCTCCTCATCGCGGACCAGTCGGCCGCGATCGAGTTCGACCACGCGCCGGCGCATGGCATCGACGATGGCGTTGTCGTGGGTGGCCATCACCACCGTGGTGCCGGTGCGGTTGATCCGCTCCAGCAGCGTCATGATGTCGGCGCTCGTCTCGGGGTCCAGGTTGCCGGTCGGCTCGTCGGCGAGCAGTACCAGCGGCCTGTTCACGAAGGCGCGGGCCAGGGCCACGCGCTGCTGTTCACCGCCGGACAGCTCACTGGGCAGTCGATCGGCTTTGCCGGAGAGTCCGACCATATCGAGCGCCTCGGGCACCGCGCGGTGGATGAAGGTGCGCGATTTGCCTATCACCTCCAGCGCGAAGGCCACATTCTGCTCGACCGATTTCTGTTGCAGCAGCCGGAAATCCTGGAAGACACAGCCGATGCGCTGGCGCAGTTTGGGGACTTTGCGGGCCGGTAACTTGTCGACCCGGAAATCCGCGACCCACACCTGTCCGGTGGTGGGCTTCTCATCCTTGAGCAGCAGTCGCATGAAGGTCGACTTGCCGGACCCGGATGGCCCGATCACGAAGACGAACTCGCCTTTTTCGATGTCGACAGAGACATTGTCCAGCGCGGGTCGCGTCGAGGTCTTGTAGGACTTGGTGACCTTCCGCAGGCTTATCACGGAGATCCAGTCTACCGAGACGTGACCGTTACCCGGCCACGCCGCGCAGACACGCCGTTAGCGGGCTGATGGCTCACTTGGGCCAGACAGCGGGTTGCTGAGTACCGAATTCACGAACGTCGGATACTCCGGCTTGCTGGTGGTATCGGGTTTCACGAACAGGTACAGCACGAACGTGGCGACCCAGACCGTCATCAGGATCGCCGTGGACTTACGTGTTTTCACTCAGACCCTCCCGGCGTAGTGCCGCGGCCACTCGCACCCGCAGCTCACGCCCGACTTCGAACTGTTTGCCCGGCAATGTCCGGGCCACCATCTTGATATTCATTTGGTCGACTGTGAGATCTTCGACACCCATGACCGATGGCTCGTCGAGCAGTAGTGATTTCAATTTTCGGTCGGCGAACGCCTTCGCGCCCACCTCATGCAGAATCTCATTGATCTTATTGATATCGGCGGTGGCGGGAACGGGCACGTCGATGGCGGCACGCGCCCAATCCTTCGACAGATTGGTCACTTTCACGATCTGACCGTTCGGCACGGTAATCACTTCGCCGTCGACGCTGCGCAGTGTGGTGACGCGCAACGTGACGTCCTCGACCGTACCCTCGGCGTCGGCGGCGGATCCAGTGACCGCGATGCGCACCACATCGCCGAAGCCGTACTGCCTTTCGGTGATCAGGAAGAATCCGGCCAGCAGATCCTGCACGATGCGCTGCGCGCCGAAACCTATTGCCGCACCGAGCACCGCGGCCGGAGCCACCAATCCGGTGAGCTGAAAGCCCAAGCGCTGCAAGACTTCCAGCGCCACCAGGAAGTACACGATGGACAGTACGACCCAGGTTATGACCTGCGCCAACGCATGTCGGTGTTTGGCCGCCTCGGTCCGCACCAGCGAATCGCTGCTGCGGAACGAGGCGTCGATGTTCCGGGTGATCCGGTCACGAACGAAAGTCGCTGCGCGCGAGAACAACATCGCGCCGACGATGAGCAGCACGATCTCGAGCCCGCTGGACCTGAACCAGTTTCCGAAGTCGGCTCCGGTGCCGGCAGCGAGAGTCGAACTGATGCTCATTTTTGTTTGCCTCCGCTTCGCTCCGGCGGTTCGCGGCCCTCGTAACCCCGGATCTTCCCTCCTGCACTCCTGCGCTTCGCTCTCCCGTTCCGTCAGTCCAGATCCGGGGCGGGCCGCGAACACCAGGGTGAAGGTTCAAGCCTGCGTCTGCTGCTCCCGCATGCGCCAGCGGATTCCGGATTCGATGAAACCATCGATGTCACCGTCGAGCACGGCGGAGGGATTGTTGACCTCGTAGCTGGTCCGGAGATCCTTGACCATCTGGTACGGGTGCAGAACGTAGGAGCGCATCTGGTTGCCCCAGGACGCGCCCTCATTGGTCTTGAGCGCGTCCATCTGGGCGCGCTCCTCCTGTCGCTTGCGCTCGAGCAGTTTGGCCTGCAGTACGCGCATGGCCGAAATCTTGTTCTGCAGCTGCGATTTCTCGTTCTGACAGGTGACGACGATGCCGGTCGGAATATGGGTCAGGCGCACCGCCGAGTCGGTGGTGTTGACCGACTGGCCGCCGGGACCCGAGGAGCGGTACACATCGACACGCACCTCACCCTCGGGAATCTCGATGTGGTCGGTGGTCTCCACCACGGGCAGCACCTCGACCTCGGCGAAGGAGGTCTGACGGCGGCCCTGGTTGTCGAAGGGGCTGATGCGCACCAGGCGATGCGTGCCCATCTCCACCGAGAGGGTGCCGTAGGCGTACGGCGATTTCACGGCGAAGGTGGCGGACTTGATGCCCGCTTCCTCGGCATAGGAGGTGTCGTAGATTTCGACGCTGTACTTGTGCCGTTCGGCCCAGCGCACGTACATCCGCATGAGCATCTGCGCCCAGTCGGCGGCGTCGACGCCACCCGCACCGGAGCGGATATTGACCAGCGCCTCACGCTTGTCGTACTCACCGGCAAGCAGCGTGCGGACCTCGAGGGCCTCCACATCGCCGTGCAGGGTGGCGCGTTCGGCATCGGCGTCGGCGAGGGCGGAGGCGCGCGCCTCACCCTCCTCGCCCTCGGCCAATTCGTACAGCACCGGGAGGTCTTCGAGGCGCTGGCGCAGTTCGCGTACGCGCCGCAGTTCGCTCTGTGCGTGGGAGAGTTCGCTGGTCACGGACTGGGCGTGGTCCTGGTCGTTCCACAGCTCGGGATCCGCGGCCTGCTGTTCCAGTTCGTCGATGCGCCGGACCAGCTCGTCGATATCGAGCACCGACTCGATGGTCTTCAGGGTCGAGTCGAGTTCGGCAAGGTCAGCGGAGACGTCAGGATGCACGGTGCTCAAGGCTACCGCCCCTTTCAAGGTCGATGAAACAAAGGCAGACCAGCCGCGTGCGCCGCGGCCGGGTGGGCGGTCGATACCGCCGGAGAAGTCCGAGGGATTGGCGCGGCGGTCACGAACACGCGTGAACACACCGCGCCCCGATCAAGTCGGTGCGGCGTGGCGGAGGCCAGGGGGCATGGCCGGCGCGGTCATCCGCCCGGACGGAAGGGCTATCCGAGCGCGGCAATCGTGAAGCCTCCCCGGCATCCTGGCGCGCCGTTGGCCGGGATCCGTCGAGCCGCTGTGCAGCGCAGCGGATATGGATCCCGGCCAAAAGCATGCCGGAATGACAAAGGCGCGGGTCGGGGCGGCGACGGTGAACGGACGCGCGGGACTGTCAGCGTCGTACAGGGGCCGCGCTGTGGCGGACGCGCACCTGCGAGGCTCGCCTGTCCTTCAACCGGCCACGGCGCGCAGGCTGCCGGGTGTGCGGCCGATCAGGGCGTCGAGGGCGGCGGCGGTCGGCTCGTCGGCCGCGAGATAGATCATGATGTATTGATCATCGTCGGCCGAGAGCGAAAGGGTTTCGTAGGCCAGGCGGAGCATGCCCGCTTCGGGGTGGTCGAGGCGGCCGACGCCATTGTGATCGGGCAGCCCCGGAATCGATTCCATCCGCCGGGTGAACTCCTCGCCGACGGTGAGGGTGAGTTCGTCGATGAGCGCGCCGACCTCGGGATCGGAGCGGCCCGGACCCTGTTTGAGGGTGGCGACGACCTTGTCCGCCTTGTGTTCCCAGTCCGGATAGGCGGTGCGGGCGCGCGGATCGGTGAGGACGTAACGGGCGTAGCTGCCCGGCCATCCGGCATCGAGCAGGCCGATGGGTTCCATCAGCCGCCGGTAACCGGTGGTGCTGGCGAGCAGTTCGCTGAGCCGGTTCATCACCACGGCGGGTGCGGGTTCGAGTTGCTCGAGGATCGCCTGGATGGCGGGGCGCACGGCCCGGTTCGGCCCCGCGCCGCCGAGGCAGCTGAAGCCCGGATCGGAGGCTTTGCCGAGCTGATGCAGGTGCACGCGCTGATTCCTGGTCAGCTGGAGTGCGTCGGCGATCGAGGACAGCACGGCGACGGACGGATTCCGGTCGCGTCCCTGCTCCAGGCGAATCAGATATTCGACGCTGACTCCGGCGAGGGTGGCGAGTTCCGCGCGCCGCAGACCGGGGGTGCGGCGACGCGCGCCGGCGGGCAACCCCACCTCGGCGGGCGTGGTCGCCTCCCTGCGCGTACGCAGGAACAGCCCCAGCTCGTTGTCGCTCACGTATCGAAGGTACCAAGCTTCACGCGCCCGAGACTGTCCCTGCCACTACCACTCTCAGCGTGGTCTCCCTATCCGATCTCGCGGCCAGCAGAGTCGTGCACAGCGGTCGACCGGCCGCCAGCGCATCTCGAAGGAGACCACAATGAGCAGCACGCCCCTACGGCTCGCGGTGATCATCGGCAGCGTCCGGGAGGGCCGTTTCGGTCCGGTGGTAGCGCACTGGTTCGCGGAGCAGGCTCGTCGGCATGGTGGCTTCGAGGTCGACGTGATCGATCTGGCCGAGGCCGAGCTGCCGCACGAATTGCCCGCGGTGCCGCTGGTGATGGAGCCGAATCCGGTGCGTCCCGCGGGCATGCTCGATCTGACCGCTCGGCTGGCGGCGGCCGCTGCCATGGTCATCGTGACCCCGGATATCAATCGCAGCTATCCGGCCTCACTCAAGACCGCCATCGACTGGCATCTGGCCGAGTGGGATCGCAAAACCGTCGGTTTCGTCGGGTACAGCGGTAAGAGCGGCGGGTTGTTGGCCATCGAGCATCTGCGTCAGGTGTTCAGCGAGCTCAACGCGCATACGGTGAAGGATGTCGTATCGTTCCCGCGCTATTTCCTGCTCTTCGATCAGCAGGGGCAGCTGCTGGATCCGACCGAGCCGGAGCAGACCGCGGCGCGCATGCTGGGTCAAATGCATTGGTGGGCAAGCGCTCTTACCGCCGCCCGGGAGCTCCCGGCCGCTGTCTGAAACGCGAAGGTCGCCGCCGATGCGCGGGGTTCACCCGGGGCCGCTAACGTTTCCCGGGTGACCGCTTACTCCAGTGATCTCGAACTCGCCCTGCGACTGGCCGACGCGGCCGACGCCATTACCCGTGATCGTTTCGGCGCGCTCGATCTGAAGATCGACGCGAAGCCGGATCTGACCCCGGTATCGGATGCCGACCTGGCCGTGGAGCGGATGGTGCGTGAGGTGCTCGGCTCCGAGCGCCCGGCGGATCTGGTGCTCGGGGAGGAATTCGGTGGGGATGCCGAATTCTCCGGGCGGCAGTGGGTGATCGATCCGATCGACGGAACCAAGAATTTCGTGCGCGGGGTGCCGATCTGGGCCTCGCTCATCTCACTGCTCGAGGACGGTGTGCCGGTGGTGGGCGTGGTGAGCGCCCCGGCGCTGTCGCGGCGCTGGTGGGCGGCCTCGGGTGCGGGCGCGTGGACGAGTTTCGAGGGCTCCGAGCCCAAGGCCATCTCGGTGTCGGCGGTGGCCGAGCTGGGTGCGGCGAGCCTGGCGATCTCCTCGCTGTCGGGCTGGCGGGCCATCGGCCGGCGGGCCAAGTTGATCGCGCTCAGCGATGAGGTGTGGCGGACCCGCGGCTACGGCGACTTCTTCGGTTACACGCTGCTGGCCGAGGGCGCGGTGGATATCGTCACCGAACCCGAACTGTCGCTGTGGGATATGGCCGCGCTGGATATTCTGATTCGCGAGGCGGGTGGCACCTTCACCTCGCTGGACGGCAATCCGGGACCGCACGGCGGTAGTGCGGTGGCGACCAATTCCCATCTGCAGGACCAGGTGCTGGCCGCGCTGGCCGCCTGAGACTTGCGAACATACGAAACGCCCCCGCCTGCAGTGCGGGGGCGTTCGTGTTCATTCGTCGAGATCTAGGCGGAACCGCTCGTACCGCCACCACCCGGCGTGCCGATGAGCACCCCCACGAGGCCGCTGAGCAGACTGGTAACTACAGAGACGAGTCCTGACAACATAACCAATCCTCCTTTCGTCTCATCGAAAAACGTAGTGAGGCTTGACAGTTGGCGTGACCGGAACGAAATAACCGCATAGCCTTCCCGCTTATACAAGACTCGCCACGCAGCGAATCCCTATGCACACAAGCGGTTTTGACGCGTTTAGTACGCAATTACACTGGGTAGAAGCACTACCCGAGCTGCCGCAGTGCAGTCCAGCTGTCCTGCCAGGGAATTCGGAGCTGTCTGCCCTGGTGGATGGGTCGGTCAGCCCGTCGAACCCGGTGAACACCGGGTGTGATTCACCCTCCCCTGCGAGCCCGACGCGGGGCTGCGGTCCCCTACGCCGGGAGATGGTGCTGTCAGCCCGCGGAGGAGGTGCCGCCGGTGGGCGCGGCCGAGCCGGTGGTGGACGGTCCCGCGATGGGGCTGTAGCCGGATCCGGAGTTGCCCGAACCGGTATTGATCTGGCCCGAGCCGGTGCCCGCGGCACTGGAGCCGCCATTGCCGATCTGGACCGAGCCGAATCCGGCCGCGGAACCGGAGTCGCCGCCGCCATTGCCGTTGCCGGAACCGGTGTTGATCCCGCCCTCGGTGACGGTGCCGATGTCCTGCAGCGGGATGCCTTCGGCGGATGCGCTCGGGGCGGCGGCGATGAACAGTGCGATCGCAATCGCGCCGGTGGTACCTACCAGCGTTTTCATTTAGGAGACCTCCATATGGGTGCAATGGTGCGCCGACACCGTAGCCCACCCGCAACCCATATGAAGGGTGTTTGTTTCACTATTCGCCGTGGCGCATTGGAGACTTGCGCAACCACCGCGCTGACCAGCCGATTCGACAACCCTCGACGTCAGTTCTTACTCTGAAGTAAGATAGTCTTACTCTGGAGTAAGATTGCTGGGCAGGATCACCCTCCACACTCAAGAAAACTGGTGATTATGAGCACTCGAGACACCGCAAAGACGCGACGTCCGGATACCTCCGCCGTGGGCCTGAACCCGGTCAAGCGCGACTGGATGGGCGCGGCCATGCGGGTAATGACGACCATCACGGGGTCCGAACTCGCGGAGAAGTACAACCTGCGCAAGCCCATCGAACGTATTACGTACGAGGGCACCAAGACCGGTTTCCGCAGCCTCGGCGCCGCGACCCGCGTCTTCGAGAAGGTTTCCGGCGGTGGCGCGCCCAAGCGACTGCCCGCCAACGAATCCAAGAAGAAGGACTACTTCGACCTGACCCCCACCGACGATCAGCAGATGATCGTCGAGACGGTCCGCGAATTCGCCGCCGAGATCCTGCGCCCGGCCGCCTACGACGCCGACAATGCCGCCAAGGCCCCGCGCGATCTGCTCGAGCGCGCCTCCGAGCTCGGCATCACGCTGATCAATGTGCCCGAGGAGTTCGAGGGCGCCGCCTCCGAGCGTGGCGCGGTCACCAATTCCCTTGTGGCCGAGGCGCTCGCGCACGGCGATATGGGTTTGGCGCTGCCGCTGCTCGCGCCGAGCGGTGTGGCCGTGGCGCTGTCCCAGTGGGGCACCGACGCGCAGCAGAAGACCTACCTGGGTGCGTTCGCCGGTGAGAATGTGCCGCAGGCGTCGGTGGTCATCTCCGAGCCGCAGGCGCTGTTCGATCCGTTCGCGTTGAAGACCAAGGCCACCCGCTCGCCCAGCGGTTACCGCCTGAACGGTGTGAAGAGCCTGGTTCCGGCCGCGGGCGATGCCGAATTGTTCATCGTCGCAGCCGAACTCGACGGTCGCCCGGCGTTCTTCATCGTGGAGTCGGATACCCAGGGTGTGGTCGTGGAGGCCGATCCCTCGATGGGTCTGCGCGCCGCGGGTCTGGGCCGTTTGCTGCTGGACAATGTCGCCGTTTCCACCAGCGCCCTGCTGGGTGATGCCGAAACCGCCCAGCGCTCCGAGGATTACGCCGATGCCGTGCGCCTGGCCCGCCTGGGCTGGTCGTCGCTGGCGGTCGGCACCGGTCAGGCCGTGCTGGACTACGTGATTCCGTATGTGAAGGAGCGGGAGGCGTTCGGCGAGCCGATCGCGCACCGCCAGGCGGTGGCCTTCATGGTCGCCAATATGGCCATCGAGCTCGACGGTCTCCGTCTCGTGACCCTGCGGGGTGCGTCACGCGCGGAGCAGGGCCTGTCGTTCGCTCGCGAGGCCGCGCTGGCTCGCAAGCTGGCCACCGACAAGGGCATGCAGATCGGCTTGGACGGCGTGCAGCTGCTCGGCGGTCACGGCTTCACCAAGGAGCATCCGGTGGAGCGCTGGTACCGCGACCTTCGTGCCATCGGCGTTGCCGAGGGCGTCGTCCTTCTCTGACCCGACTTCTCAACGGAGAGACCACTCATGATCAATCTCGAACTCCCCAAGAAGCTGCGGGCCAGCGCCAACCAGGCTCATCAGGTTGCCGCGGAGATCTTCCGCCCCGCTTCGCGCAAGTACGATCTCGCCGAGCACGAGTACCCGGTCGAGCTCGACACCATGGCCGCCATGATCGAGGGCCTGTCCGACTCGGGCACGCAGGACGTCTCCGGTGCGACCGGTGGCCGCAAGGCCAAGGGCGGCGAGGCCGAGCCGGATGTGCACGCGGCCGAGTTGCTCGGAAACACCAACGGCGGCAATATGTCCGCGCTGATGAACGCCCTGGAGACCTGCTGGGGCGATGCCGGTCTGATGCTGTCCATCCCCTACCAGGGTCTGGGCAATGCCGCGATCGCCGCGGTCGCCACCGATGAGCAGCTGGAGCGTTTCGGCAAGGTGTGGGCCGCCATGGCCATCACCGAGCCATCCTTCGGTTCGGACTCCGCGGCGGTCTCCACCACCGCCACCCTCGACGGTGACGAGTGGGTGCTCAACGGCACCAAGATCTTCGTGACCGCCGGTTCGCGCGCCACCCACATCGTGGTGTGGGCGACGGTGGACAAGTCGCTGGGCCGCGCGGCCATCAAGTCGTTCGTGGTGCCGCGCGATGCCAAGGGCCTGACCGTATCTCGCCTCGAGCACAAACTGGGCATCAAGGCCTCCGACACCGCGGAGATCCGTTTCGAGGATTGCCGCATCCCGAAGGACAATATCCTCGGTTCGCCGGAAGTGAACGTGGAGAAGGGTTTCGCGGGCGTCATGCAGACGTTCGACAACACCCGTCCCCTGGTCGCCGCCATGGCCGTCGGCGTCGGTCGCGCCGCCCTCGAAGAGCTCCGCAAGGTCCTGTCCGAGGCCGGTATCGAGATCGACTACGACAAGCCCGCCAACAACCAGTCCGCCGCCGCCGCCGAATTCCTGCGCATGGAAGCGGATTTCGAATCCGCCTACCTGCTCTCGCTCCGCGCGGCCTGGATGGCCGACAACAAGAAGCCCAACTCCCTCGAGGCCTCCATGTCCAAGGCCAAAGCCGGCCGCATGGGCACCGACGTCACCCTCAAGGCCGTCGAACTCGCCGGCGCGACGGGCTACTCCCAGCGCACCCTCCTGGAGAAGTGGGGCCGCGACTCGAAGATCCTCGACATCTTCGAAGGCACCCAGCAGATTCAGCAGCTCATCGTCGCCCGCCGCATCCTGAACCTGGGCAGCGACAAGCTGAAGTAGCCTCTGGCACAACGAAAAACCGGTGTGACTTCCCCTCCAGGAGTCACACCGGTTTTCGTTCGCGGGGTGGTCGGAACTGGCCTGCGAGCAAGCCGGCGAACAGGACCAGGAAGCCACGTATTTCGCCGATGATGAGGGAGATCATCGAGATTTCGGTGCCGAGTTCGGCGGTCTGGCTGTGGAATTGGTTGGCGGTGTCCCGCAGGAGGCCGTGGACGATATAGGCGGTTATGGCGGCCAGCGGCAAGGTGGTGAAGGAGTAGAGGACAGCGGCATGCTCGGCCACGACTGGCAGGACGAATACGACGCGCTGCGCCGCGGCTTGCCGTTCCACCCGCACACGCTCGGCGAGTATCTGACGCTTTTCGCCGGTCGCACCGGAATCCCGGTATTCGCCGTGGCTTTCGGGCAATCGGCCCCGGCGGTCTGGACCGCGATCACCGGCGCGCTCGGGCTGGCCACCCCCGTCGCCCGCGGCGCTCACGCGCACGCGGAACCCGCCGACCTGCCCCCGCTCGACGGCGAGGTGGTGTGGGCCGACGACGAACGGCTCGCGGTCCGCACCGCCGATGGGCTCTACACCTTCCATCACGGCCCCACCGGTATGGCGGCCATGTTCCATCACCTGTTCGGGCCGAATACCGATGGCGCGGAACCCGCTTGGCAGCGGTGGCTCGGCGACATGATCGCCTGAACTTCGACAAACACCCAATAGCGACAAACACCCAATAGCAAGGAGATTCACATGCGCACCCTGATCAGCACCGCTTTCATCTCGCTCGACGGCGTGGTGGAGGGTCCGGGCGGTGAGCCCGGCTACCGCAACTCCGGCTGGACCTTCAAGAATATCGAGTTCGACCCCGCCGCCTTCGAGATCAAGGGCCGTGAACAGCAGGAATCGACGGCAATGCTGTTGGGCCGCAACAGCTATCAGGCCTTCAGCACGGTCTGGCCGGATATGGCCGATTTCGCCGACTACAAGGTGATGCCCAAGTACGTCGTCTCCACCACCCTCACCGAGAGCGATCTGGTCGACAACTGGGGTGAGACCACCATCCTGCGCTCCCTCGACGATGTCGCCGCGCTGAAGCACACCGAGGGCGGCCCGATCATCGTGCACGGCAGCGCCTCCCTGAACCAGAGCCTCTCCGACGCCGGCCTCATCGACCGCTACCACCTGCTGGTCTTCCCCCTGCTGCTCGGCGCGGGCAAGCGCCTGTTCAGCACCACCGACAAGGACACCCAAAAGCTGAAGCTGGTGGAGTCCGAATCCTATTCGAACGGCTTGCAGAAGAACGTCTTCGATGTCATCCACTGAGCCGGAACGGTGACAGCGCGCCCGCGCTCGCGCCGCTCGATCCTCGACAAGCGAGAGGCGACAGAAGGGTGAATGTAGCTGGGAGTTGCCGTCGTCGGCCTCCCGCGCGAGTCTGATGAGACGGTCACGCAGACCGCGGCCGGAGCCGAGGTCGACGGCGACCTGGTCCGCGAGGTGTTCGGCACGCCAGGACAGCCTCGGCGGTGGGTGCGGTGCCGGCCTGGATCGGATTGATACACGCGAGCGAGGTCGGCTGGGCGGCCGCGCCGCAGGTCTCGCTCGGCTACCTGTTCTTCGGCGCGGTGTGCGCGGCCTGCTCATTCCTGCCCGGTACCGCACCGCCGCCGGAGACAGACATGCCGGAGCCCGCCGACACGATCGAGGCGCAATCCACGTAGCGCGAAGGACCGGGCACGGGGCACACTCGGTGGCGTGAAGCTGAGCTCAGTTGGGGGAGGGCCGTCGTGAGCACACTCGCCCGAGGAGAGAATCGCCCCGCGCCCGGGGAACGATTGACGGTGACGGTCACGAGTTCGGCCGCACTCGATGTGTCGGCGCTGCTGCTGGGCGCGGACGGCCGGGTGCGGTCCGATGCGGACTTCGTCTTCTTCAATCAGCCTGCGGGGCCCGGGGTTACGTACCGGCACGGGCGCGGCGGCGGCGATATGGTCGATGTGCAGACCGGCGCGCTGCCCGCGAATGTGGACAAGGTGGTGGTCACTGCCAGCCTGGACGGCAGCGGACCCGCCACCTTCGCCGGGGTGGGGACGCTGACCGCGACCATTGCCGCCGATTCAGGGACCTTGACCTTTCCCCTGTCCGGGCTCAGCACCGAGACCGCCGTGGTGTGCGTGGAGATCTACCGGCGCGGTGGCGCGTGGAAGGTGCGCGCGGTCGGGCAGGGCTATGACAACGGGCTGGCCGGTATCGCCGAGACCTTCGGCGTGAATATCGACGACGAGCCCGCGCCCGGTCCCGCCGCCGTCGCGACGCCACCCGGACAGTACCCCGCCGCCCCGCCGCCCGCGCCGAGCGGACCGCCACCGGGCCGGTACCAGCCGCCGGGCCAATATGCCCTGCCGCCCGGGCAATTCGCGCCGCCGAGCCAGCCGGGCCAGTACAGCCCGCCTCCCCCGCCGGGTTCGTATCCGCCGCCCGCACCGCAACCCCAGTCACCCGGACCGGCTTACTCCGCGCCGGTCACACCCGCGTTTTCGCAAGGAGCCCAGCCCATGCAGAGTGAACTCTTCGATCCCCGCCATGCCGAGGTCAACGGCATCGGCATTCAGAAGCAGGGCGGCAAGATGATCAAGGTCGCCGTCAATGGGGAGGTGCTGGCGCGGGCCGGATCGATGGTCGCCTACCAGGGTGATCTGCAATTCAAAGCACTCGGCTCCGGCGGGATCGGGCGCGCGATCCAGCAGCGGCTGACCGGTGAGGGCGTCCCGCTCATGAAGGTCACCGGGCGCGGGGATCTGTTCCTGGCCAATGGCGCGGCCGATGTGCATACCGTCGATCTGGACGGCACCGACGGTCTCACCATCAATGGCGCGAATGTGCTGGCCTTCGATCCGACGCTGACCTACAACATCAAGATGGTGCAGGGCGCGGCCGGTTTCGCCAGCAATGCCGGACTCTTCAACTGTGTCTTCACCGGTCGCGGCCGGATCGCCATCACCACGCACGGCTCCCCCGTGGTGCTCAATGTCGACCAGCCCACCTACGCCGACCCGCAGGCCGCCGTGGCCTGGTCCTCCAGCCTGCAGACCGGTATCAAACGCAATGACTCCTTCGGCTTCTCCCGTCTCATCGGCCGCAGCACCGGTGAGGGGATGACGCTGTCCTTCTCCGGTCGCGGTTTCGTCATCGTGCAGCCCTCCGAACTCCCGCCCGGCGGGCTCATCGGCGGTACCGGCGGCGGCCAGGAGGCCGGGCAATCCGGTGGCCTGCTCGGCGGTATCCTCGGCTGATTCACCGGCCCCCGCCTAGGATCGGGGAAATGAAGGTGCTCGGGGCTTGCCCGCTGGATTGTCCGGATGCTTGCTCGTGGGTGGTCGACGTCGAGGATGGCGTCGCGGTGGGGTTGCGCGGGAACAAGGCGCATCCCATCACTCGGGGCGCGCTGTGCGTGAAGGTGAACCGGTACCTGGAACAGGTGGCGTCGCCGGAGCGGATCACCCATCCGATGCGGCGGATCGGCGCCAAGGGCGAGGGTCGCTTCGAGCGCATCACCTGGGACGAGGCGCTCGCGGAGATCTCCGAGCGCCTGACCGGGATTATCGACGAGTATGGCGCGGAGGCGATCTGGCCGTTCCACGGGACCGGAAGTCTCGGGTATATCCAAGGGCTGGAAGGGTTTTCGGGGCGCAGGTTCTTCAATGCGCTGGGCGCCTCACTGCACGATCCGACGATCTGCTCGGTCGCGGGATCCCTCGGGGTGAAGTACACGCTCGGCACCTCGGGTGGGATGGATCCGGAGGATTTCGTCAAATCGGAGCTGATCCTGCTGTGGGGCACCAATCCGCTCAGCTCCGGGCATCACGGGTGGAAGTTCATTCAGGACAGTGGCGCGTACACGGTCGCCATCGATCCGGTGCGATCGCGGACGGCCGAGCGCTGCGATGAACACCTCGCACCGCTGCCGGGAACCGATGCGGCGCTGGCGCTGGGACTCATGCATGTGATCGTGTCGCTGGGCGCGCAGGATGACGAGTTCATCGCCTCCAATACCGTGGGCTGGCCGGAATTCCGCACGCGCATAGCCGAATTCACGCCGGACCGGGTCGCGGAGATCACCGGATTGCCGGTGGATCGCATTGTGGCGCTGGGTGAGCGCATCGCCCGCACCCGGCCGACCGCCATTCGCGCCTCGCAGGGGATGCAGCGGCATGCGGGCGGCGGAATGGCACTGCGGGCACTGGCCTGTCTGCCGGGCGTCACCGGTGATTGGGCGATTCCCGGTGGCGGACTGCACTATTCGACGAGCGGGCATTTCGATCTGAACGATGCCGAACTGGCGCGCTACGACCTGCTGCCGCATCCGGTGCGCACGCTGTCGATGACCCGGCTCGGCGAGGGGTTGCTGGAGGTGGATGAGCCGCCGGTCAAGGCGCTGTTCGTCATCGCCGCCAACCCGGTCGGCTCGAATCCGGAGCAGGGTAGGGTGATTCGGGGGCTGGCGCGCGAGGATCTGTTCACCGTTGTGCTGGAACACTTTCCGACCGATACCGTCGATTACGCCGATATCGTGCTGCCCGCCACCATGCAGCCCGAACATCTCGATGTCCTGGCCGCGTACGGGAATCTCTACCTGGTGTGGAATGAACCGGCGACGACCGCCCCGGGCGAATGTCTGCCCACCACCGAGACTTTCCGGCGGCTGGCCCGGACCATGGGGCTCACCGAACCCGCGCTCTACGACTCCGATGAGGATCTGGCCGCGCAACTGTTGAAGGGGCACGATATCGAGCGGCTGCGCACCGAGGGCTTCCTCAAGGTGGCGGCGCGGCCGGTGCCCACCGATAAGCTGCGATTCGTCTCGGACCGGGCCGAAATGGCGGGCCACGACCCGCTTCCGGCGTACATCCCGCCCGCCGATCCCGGCGACGGATTGGTGCTGATCTCGGCGGCCTCGCACTACTTCCTGAACACCATATTCGGCAACAACATCGAATTGCGCCGCCGCGCGGGCGATCCCACGGTGGTCCTGCATCCCGAGGATGCCGCCGCGCGCGGGATCGCCCACGGTGATCCGATCACCGTGGGCAATGACCGCGGCGCGTTCGAGGCCGTCGCCGAGATCTCCGACCGCGTCCGCACCGGCGTGGCCGCCACCACCAAGGGCCGCTGGGCCAAACTCTCGGGTGGATCGACCGTGAATGCCACCATCGCCGAACGGGATTCGGACTTCGGCGGTGGCGCGGTCTTCCACGACAACCGGGTGCGGATCACACTCCGCGGCGCGGCCCTGCGACTCGGCTAGGAGACCTGGATATCGACCCGCGCGCCCGGCGGAATCCGGCGCACCTGGTCGTGAATCTGGCCGAGAATATCGAGGCTCATCGACATCTCGGTGACCTCGACATTCTCGACCTCGAGTTCACCGCCGAGCACCAGCGGATGCGCGAAGTCGTAGATCTCGTCCGCACCGGGGACCAGACCGCTCTCCTCCAGTGCGTGAGCGAGTTCGGCGATGAGGTACTTCTCCTGTCCCGCAGCGGTATTCAGCTCCGCCTCGAGCTGATCCAGACTGTCCCATTCCCGCGTAAGCTCGCCCTCGATGGTGTCCAGCCACCACACGCCGTCCTGCGCGCCGAAGAAGACGTCGCCGAAGACCGAGGTGAACAAGGGTGTCTTGCCGTCCAGGCCGATCCACGCCCATGAGCTCAAAGCGTCGTTGAATTGCTCGGGTGTGAACCATTTGATTAGTTCCACACGGGCACAATACATCTCACGCCCGCACCGGTGCTCGTGTGCGCTCGCCGCCGGAAGACTGGGGCGCCTTGGGCAGCAGCAGCGGGGTGAACAGCAGCAGCACCCCCGAGAGCGTGATGGCGGCGAGCGGGGTGGTGAGGGTGGCGAGCACACCCCAGATCACCATCAGCAGCGCGTGCAGGAGTTTGCTCGCCGCACCCCAGGTGCTGAGCACGCGGGCGGCGTGTTCCGCCGAAATCCGTTGCAGGCGTTCGGTCGCGGAGATCGGATTGAAGATCCCCATGCAGGTGATCAGCAAGCCCTCGACCACGATCACGGTGAGCAGTCCGGCGACACCGGGTCCGACGAACGCGAGACCGAGCGGGAAGAGCGAGCGCGACCAGCCGAAGACCAGCATGACCCGGTGCTGCCCGAAACGGTTCACCAGGGGAGCCGACAGCCGCGCGCCCACGAAGCCGCCGAGTGCCGGGATACCGAAGGCGATCCCGTATTGCCAAGCGGGATAGTGGTATTGACCCAGAAGTAAGACGGCCAGCAGCGGGCCGGTGGCCATGATCAGCCCGCCCACCAGGATCGAATTGAGGAACAGGCGCAGCAGTGTGCGATCACCGCGGATGGCCCGCCAGCCGGTGAGCAGACCGGCCGGGCGCGGTGCGGTGTCCGAGCGGGGTGCCGCGATATCGCCGCCGCGAATGCGCAGCACACCGAACGCCGACAGCAGGTAGCTGACCGCATCGGCCAGCACCGTGACAACCGGACCGAGCAGTCCGATGAGCGCACCACCGAGCGGCGGACCCGCCGCGGTCGCCACCCAGGCGGTCCCCTCGAATCGTCCGTTCGCCGCCAAGAGCTGTTCGCGCGGAACGAGATACTTCAGGTATGCGCCGGACGCTGCGGCGAAGGCGATATTCGCGGTCCCGGCGACGACCGAGACGAGCAGCAACTGGCCGTAGGACAGCAGACCGAGAACGTAGGCGATCGGGATGCTCACCATCGCGGCGAAGCGGATCAGATCCATGGCGATCATCACCGGTCGTTTGGCTCGATGCTCGACCCACGGCCCGAGTCCGAACGCCACGAGCGCGGCCACCGCGAGCCCCGCCGCCTCCAGCAGCGATACCGCGAAGGTCGGCGAGTGCAGTACGCGCACCGCGAGCAACGGGAAGGCGCCGAAGGCTACCCACGTCCCGTAGGTACTGACCGCGTAGGCCGACCACAGCCAGCCGAAATTGCGCCCCAATTGCACTCGCGCACTCCCTTGCGACAACAGATGTTCGGGTCCGGCAATCACAACAGTCGCGCTGCCAGGAGATCAAACAACCGTCCTTCGGCGAGCCACAACCATCGGTTGAGCACCCCTAGGGTGAAGCGATGGATACCGAAGCCGTTCGATCGTTCGTCCGCGCCGCCGAACTGGGACAGTTGCAGCACGCGGCCGATGAGCTCGGCGTGACCCAGCAGGCGGTATCGAAGCGGATCGCCGCCCTCGAACGCGCGCTCGACATCCGATTGTTCACCCGCACCGCGCGGGGGGTCGCATTGACCCTCGACGGCCAGGTGTTCCTGCCGCACGCGCGCACCATCGTCACCGGTGTCGATCGCGCCATCACCGCGATCAGGCCCGGGTCGCGGGCGCTGCGTATCGATGTGCTGGGGCTGCGCTCGGCGCAGGCCGTTGTGCTGCACGAGTATTGGCGGGCGCATCCCGAACTCGATCTCGATGTGGTGACGCTGCGGGCCGACGATCCGCGCGAGGCGGCGGCCGCGGTCCGGGCGGGGGATGTCGATGCCTCGTTCCGGTCGGTGGTCGATCCGGGCGCGCTGCCACCGGAGGTACGCATGATCCACGCCTTCGACTCACCGCTGGAACTGCTTGTCGGACCGCGCCATCCACTCGCCGCCGCGCGCACGCTGACCCCGGCCCGGCTGCGCGGACATCGCATCTGGGTGCCGGGTATCGCGCCGCGCAGCGAATGGGCGGACTTCTACGATCAGCTCGTGACGGAGTTCGACCTCCGGATCGACGCCGCGGGACCGAATTTCGGCAATGAGGTGCTGCTGGATATTCTCGCGGACTCCGCCGACGTGGCCACCCTGGTGGGTGCGCGCGACCGGTACCTGTGGCCGGCCAATCATGATCTGCGCCGCATACCGATTACGAATCCGGCACTGGCATACCCGCTTTCGATCATCGCGGCCAGTGTGAATCCGCATCCGAGACTGCGGGCGGTCATCGACCATTTCGGCAGTCTGACGCCTGTCGCGGAGCCGGTGTGGCGACCGTCCTGGGCGGCGACTCCGCGCGGCGACGTGACGGGTCCCACCCGGCAGTGACCCGATGGCCGCGGCCCTTCTCATGGTCGGCGATCCAGTGGCGGCCGAATCGCACCGAATCCGGTGGCGCTGCGCACGGGCCGGAATGTGTCGGTGGGCGGTGTCATGCTGGACGGGAGTGTCCAGGGTCGCGGAAGAAGGGCTGGCGCATGATGATTCGCGTGCTCTTGTGTGAGCGGGAACCACTGGTCCGGGTGGGGTTGCGGGCGGTGGTGGGGGCAGAGGCGGGTATGGCGGTGGTCGGGGAGTTCAGCGATGGGCCCACGGCCGCCTGCGCGATGGCCGAGTTGGAGCCGAATGTGATTGTGGCCGATACCTCGGCGCTCACGGGGGCGGCCGGATGTGCCTCGGGTGAGTTGGTGGAGGCATCGCTGGCGGCCGGGGTTCCGGTGCTGGTGCTGGCGAATCGGGGCTGTCTGGATGGTGCGGCGGCCGCGTTGCGCGCCGGTGCGCGCGGGTTTCTGCTGAAGGAGGATCCGCCCGCGCAGATCGCCTACGGGATACGGGAAGTCGCGGCCGGGAACGCCTTGCTGTCGCCGACTGTGACCGCGCGATTGCTCGCCCACCTCATGCCCGCCGAGCGGCCGGAGACGGTGCGATCGGGGGTGGATCTGCGGTCGGTGCTCACCGCGCGCGAGGTGCAGGTGCTGAGTCTGCTGGCGGGTGGGATGACGGTCGGCGGGATTGCCGAACGCCTGGTGGTGGCGGAGGTGACGGTGCGATCGCATATTCACCATATGCTGCGGAAGTTGGACCTGGATCGGGCTTTTCAGGCCGTGGCGCTGGCGCATGCGAGCGGGCTGCTCAACAGTCGTTGAGGGCGAAGTTCCACTATTGACCGACGATATTCGCGGGCTTCGTCGATAGCGTGGAAAGTCAAGGGAGCGTGCGGGATTCACAGCGCTCGGACGGCACGCACGAGGGGTCGACATGGCGGAGCAAGGGTACGGCGCGGGGCCGGCTTCCCGGTCCGAGACGGGTCGGCGGCGCAGCGGCGATGAGCGGCGCATGGCGGATCATCAACGGGCCGTGGCGGAATTGGCGGGGCGGTATGCCGCGCTGCCCGCCGAGCAGCCGGTGCGCCTGGCCAAACGCGGCTCGAATCTGTATCGACCGCGGCGGCGGCACCGGGGCGCGAGCCTCGAGGTACGCGGACTCGACGGGGTATTGAGCGTCGATCCGGTGGCCCGCACCGCCGAGGTGCAGGGCATGGCCACCTACGAGACCATTACCGACGCCACACTGGCGCACGGCATGCTGCCGTCGGTGGTACTGGACTGCAAGACCATCACCCTCGGCGGCGGGGTGGCGGGCACCGGGGCGGAGTCCTCCTCGTTCCGGGCCGGACTGCCGCACGACAGCATTCTCGAGATGGATGTGCTCACCGGTGATGGGCGGGTGGTGACCGCCACCCGGGACAATGAGCATGCCGATCTGTTCCACGGTATGGCGCACTCCTACGGTTCGCTCGGCTACGCGGTGCGGTTGCGGGTGCGGCTGGAACCGGCGAAACCCTTTGTGCGGCTGCGGCATGTGCGGCTGAACTCGGCCCGGGAGTGGGTCTCCGCGCTACGGCGGGTCGATGCCGAGCGGCAGTTCGAGGGGCAGCCGGTCGATTTCGTGGACGGGGTCTACTTCGATTCCGGCGCACTGTATCTGGTGCTCGCGACCTTCACCGACGCACCGCCGTACGTTTCCGACTACACGCGCGGTGCGGTGTACTACCGCTCCATTCGCACGCGCTCGGAGGATTACCTGTCCACCCGGGATTACCTGTGGCGCTGGGATACCGACCTGTACTGGACCTCGAAACTGTTCGGCCTGGAGAATCCGGTGCTGCGCCGGGTGTGGCCGCGCCGGTATCGCACCGCCGCGGTGCAGCGGCGGCTACAGATGTGGTTCCGCGCCGGCGGGGTCACCGATCGGGTGCGCGCGGCGCTGGGGCGGCCGGTGGAATGGGTGCTCCAGGATGCGGATCTGCCGGTCTCGACGGTGCCGGAGTTCCTGGAGTTCTTCCGGCGCGAGGTCGGTATCAGTCCGGTCTGGTTGTGTCCCATGCGATTACGCGAACCCGCGCTGCTCTATCCCATCGAACCACGACAGCTGTATGTGAGCGTGGGCTTCTGGTGGCCGGTGCCGCTGCGACGCTGGCAGGCCGCCGATCATCACAACCGGCTGATCGAGCGCAAGATCACCGAACTGGGCGGGCATAAGCCGCTGTACTCCACCGCGCACTACACCGAGGCGGAGTTCTGGGCGCTGTACGGCGGTGACGCCTATCGAAAGTTGAAGGCCGCCTATGACTCCGGTGGTCGACTACCCGATCTTTACGATAAATGCGTGCGGGGGCGGTGAGCGCCATGACCAGACCCGAAATCGCACCCGGTCCACGGCTGCCCATCGGCATCCGCCGCTATCGCGCCGATGCCGCGGGCATTATGCGCGGCCTGCACCGTGACTACGGCGATATCGCCCGCTTCCGGGTGGGGCCGCAGCTCATGCACCAGATCACCGGTCCGGCACTGATTCCGCAGGTGCTGCACGACAAGACGGGAGCGTATCGGCGCGGCAAGGTCTACGGCGGCTTCGAACTCTTCTTCGGTAAGGGATCGCTGACCACCGACGGTGAGCAATGGCGCACGCTGCGCACCGCGGGCCAGCCGTTCTTCCGCGCGGGTTATCTGCGCCCCCACGTACCGACCATCGCCGCGGTGGTGCGGGATATGTTCCAGCGCTGGGAAGACGCTGGAGCACAGGGGGAATCGGTCGATATCGTGCCGGAGATGATGCGGCTGGCCTTCGAGGTGGTCACCCGGGTGCTGTGCGGTATCGATATGAGCGATCGCGCGACGGAGGTGGTGCCGACCATTCGCGATGTGCTCGCCGCCATGTTCCCCGGCAGTCCGGAACAGCTGCTACCCGCCTGGCTACCCGGTCCGGTGCGGCGGCGGGTCCGCGCCACCCAGGCCGTCCTCGACGGGGTGGGCAGCTCGCTGATCACGGCGCATCTGGAGGGCGGGCTACCCCCGGATCGCCTGGTGGGCGCGCTCTTCGACGCCATCGATCCGGCGACGGGAGCCCCGCTGACCCGGCGGCAGATCATCGACGAGCTGAAGACCTATCTGCTCGCGGGCCACGAGACCACCGGCTGCGGTCTGTCCTGGACCCTGCACGAACTGGCCGCACACCCGGAGGTGGCCGAGCGCCTGGCCGCCGACGTGGACGAGGTGCTCGACGGCCGCACGCCCGAAGCGGCGGATCTCGCTCGCCTGCCCTATCTTTCGCAGGTGGTCGACGAGGCCCTGCGCCTGCACCCGCCCATCCCGATGTTCCCGCGCGAGACCACCCGCGAAATCGAGATCGGCGGCTACCGAATCCCGGCTGCCACCACCCTTTTCATCAGTTCGCACACCGTCCACCACGACCCCCGGCACTGGCCGGATCCGGACACCTTCGATCCCGACCGCTTCGCCCCGAACCACCCGAAACCCCTCCCCTACACCTACTTCCCCTTCGGCGGCGGCGCCCGCCGATGCATAGGAGCCCCCCTGGCCGAACTGGAAATCCAGGTGGCGGTAGCCATGATCCTCCAGCGCTACCGCCTCACACCCCACCCCGCCCACCCCATCCGCGAACAATCCCTCATCTCCCTGCGCCCCCGCTTCGGACTCCCCATGATCATCACCAGGCGCCAGACCCGAGTGGATCGATAAACACGCCGACAAAGACTTCGAACTCGTTGCGGAGGTCACCGGTCAGCCGGTAGAGCGGCTCCGCTTCGATACGCCCTGACCATACCGAGCCCGGCGGCGACGGTCCTCCGGCGAGAGCGTCTCACCGCGCGGCAATGGCCGGGGGTCACGCGAGGGATTGCCCAGTGCGCCTGTCACGCATCCATATTCCACCTTCCGGGCCATACCGGGCCGGGTAGGCGCCGGGCATTATTTGTACCGGGAAACCGGGCGACCGCCCGGGACAGCGAAGAAGGATCGATCATGAGTGCAGAGCACACCCCCCG
Organism: Nocardia acidivorans NBRC 108247; assembly: GCF_001625085.1. Taxonomy (GTDB): domain Bacteria; phylum Actinomycetota; class Actinomycetes; order Mycobacteriales; family Mycobacteriaceae; genus Nocardia; species Nocardia acidivorans. Next base: position 69,775 of record NZ_BDAW01000015.1, on the reverse strand, counting down.
CCGCTGGCTGATCACCGGAGCCAACAGCGGTTTCGGTGCCGCCTTCACCGAGGCGGTGCTGGCCGCGGGCGATGAGGTGATCGCCGCGGTGCGGCGCCCGGAATCCATGGCGGAGGTCGTTGCCGCGCACCCGGATCGGGTGCAGGTGGTGCCCCTGGACGTGCGGGACGCGGCCGCCGCCGAACGCGTGGTGAAGGAGGCCGGGCGCATCGACGTACTGGTCAACAATGCCGGATACGGCATTGTCGGGGCGATCGAGGAGACCACCGAACAGGATTTGCGCGAGGCCATGGAGGTCATGTTCCACGGCCCGCTACGCCTGACCCGACTGGTGCTGCCGCAGCTGCGCGAACGGCGCAGCGGTGCGATCGTGCAGGTCAGCAGTATGGGCGGCTTCTTGTCCTTCGCGGGCGTCGGCATCTACAGCGCCGCCAAGGGTGCGCTGGAATTGGCCAGTGAGGCGCTCGCCGCCGAGGTCGCACCGCTGGGCATCCAGGTGCTGATCGTCGAACCCGGCGCCTTCCGCACCGGTTTCGCCAAACCCGCCGCGCTGGCCATCAGCGGTGAGATCGCGGACTATGCCGAGACGGTCGGCGCGATCCGCGAGGGTCTGCCCTCCTCGGATCAGCAGCAGGAGGGCGATCCGGCCAAGGCGGCGGCCGCGGTCATAGCCACCGTGGGCCAGGCGAATCCGCCGCTGCGCCTGGCGCTCGGCCCGGATGCGGTGCAGGCGATTCGCGGCAAGATCGCGGCGGTCGCCGCCGACCTCGACGCGACCGCGCACCTGGGGCTCACCACCGGTCTGTGACATGGCGACGGCCCGCCGGAATACTCCGGCGGGCCGTCATCTCCTACAGCTGGCGCGCGCCTCGAATCAGGCGGCGCTGCCGCTCGCCTGGGACATGATCGTGGCGAAAATGTTGGCGATAACTTCGAGCAGTTCCATCGGGGACCTCATCAAGCTGGAAAGTGGGACACCGCAGCCTTGTCGATTCCCGTGTACGGCGGGTGTCCGGAAGGTGAAGAGCCCGGTGCGTTCTGCACACATGCGGCAAATGACCGATGTGACCGAATTTGTGTAACGCCCATCACAGGCCGCTGTTACCGTGACGCTACCCGCCGCGCGCGAGGGGGCGGGCCACACACTCTCTCGGAGGTGGTCGTATGGCCTCGGTCCTGAATTCGGCGCAGCAGCGGATCACCCACGGCGTCGAGGCGCTCCAGGGCTTGAAAACCTTGCGGGACAAGGGAATCACCGATCCACGCAAACCGGTGGAGACGCTCCGGACCATGCGCGAATCACAGGTCTTCGGCCCGCCCGCCACCGCCCTGCGCCATGCCGCGCGGGTCTGGCCGGACAATCCCGGCATCGCCGATGAGCGCGGCGAACTGACCTATCGGGAATTGGACGAGCAATCGAACGCGGTGGCCCGCGGACTCCAGCGCCTGGGCGTCACCCCCGGCACGGTGATCGGCCTGCTCGCGCGTGATCATCGCGGCCTGATCCTGGCCATGGTCGCGGCGGGCAAACTCGGCGCCCGCGTCGCGCTGATGAACACCGGCTTCGCAAAACCGCAGTTCGCGCAGGTCTGCGAGCGCGAGAACGTGAAGGTGGTACTGCACGACAGCGAATTCCTCGGCCTGCTCGACGCGCTGCCCGCCGCGCTGCCCCGGGTGCTCACCTGGGTCGACGGCGACGCCGAAATACCCTCGGACGCGGTCACTCTCGACACCTTGATCGCGGCCAACGCCAAGGCCCCGCTGCCCAGCCCCAAGAAGCCGGGCGGGGTCGTCATCCTCACCAGCGGCACCACCGGTCTGCCCAAGGGCGCACCGCGCGACAAGACCTCGCCACTGGCCACCGTCCAGATGGTCGATCGCATCGACTTCCCGGCCCAGGGCACCATGGTCATCGTCTCGCCGATCTTCCACAGCACGGGACTGGCCACCTGGCTGGTGGGCACGGGCCTGGGCAACAAGGTGGTAATGGCGCGCCGCTTCGACGCCGAGCGCACGCTGCGATTGATCGCCGAGCACCGCGCCGACATGCTGGTCGCGGTGCCCACCATGCTGCATCGAATGGTGGAGCTGGACAAGGGAATTCGCGACAGGTACGACATCTCGGCCCTGCGCGGCATTGTGGTCGCGGGCTCCGCGCTCTCGCCCGAGCTGTCGATCCGCGCCGCCGAGGCCTTCGGCCCGGTGCTCTACAACCTGTACGGCTCCACCGAATGCGCCATCGCGACCGTGGCGCGGCCGGAGGATCTGGCCATCGCGCCCGGCACCGCGGGCCGCTCCCCCACCACCTGCGAGGTGGTGCTCTTCGATGAGGCCGGCAGGCGCGTGCGGGCCAAGAATGTCACCGGCCGCATCTTCATCCGCTCCGGCGCGCCGTTCAAGGGCTATACCGACGGACGGCACAAGCAGATCATCGACGGCTATATGTCCAGCGGCGATGTCGGCCACTTCGATGATCGCGGACTGCTTTTCGTGGACGGTCGCGATGACGACATGATCGTCTCCGGCGGTGAGAACGTCTTCCCGCAGGAGGTGGAGAACCTGCTGCTGGAACGCCCGGATGTCTTCGACGCGGCGGTGGTCGGCGTGGACGATGTCGAATTCGGCAAGCGGCTGCGGGCTTTCATCGTCCCCGAGCCCGGGCAGCGGCCCGAGCCCGAGGAGATCAAGGCGTATATCAAGGGCAATCTCGCACGCTACAAGGTTCCCCGGGATGTTTTCTTCCTCGGCGAACTGCCCCGCAATGCCACCGGGAAACTGCTGCGCCGGGTACTGGTCGAATACGAGGAGCCCGCCCACCCCTGATGTCATCCGCGCCACGACCTGGGCGGTTTATACGCTACCGGCGGTATCAGAGACCTCAGCCACATCCGGCCCACGGGTGCTTGCTAGGGTTAGCAGTGCACTGGATCTCGAGGTTGCGGTCCGACAGCCGACTCGTCCGGCGGGGGATCGCGGAAGGTTGTACCCATGTCACTAGCCCTTCCGTCGGCAGGCACGGTTCTTCGTAAAGCGGGTGATGCGGCGCTCAGCGTCAATGCCATGGTGCGCGGAGGTTTGTTCAATCCACTGCGCCCGGATCAGGCGGTGCGGTCGGCGGTCAATGTGCTCAAGTTCGGGCCCTTCGCGGGCGCGGTCGTGCACGCCGCCAATACCAATCCCAAATCGGCGGCGATCGTCGACGAGCGCGGTGAGCTGACCTTCGAGCAGCTGGACAAGCAGTCCTCCGCCTTCGCACGCGGACTCTCGGCGCAGGGCTTGAATCCCGGTGACGTGATCGGCGTCCTCGCCCGCGATCACCGCGGCATGGTGCTCACTCTGGTCGCGGCGGGCAAGCTCGGCGTGCGCGCGGTGCTGATGAACACCGGTTTCGCCAAACCGCAGTTCGCGGATGTGGCCGCGCGCGAGAAGGTCAAGGCGGTGCTGCACGACAGCGAGTTCTTCGACCTCATGAGCGCCATTCCCGAGGACATCCCGCGCATCCTGACCTGGGTGGACGAGAAGGACAATGCCGATCCGTCCATCCCGACCATCGATTCGATCGCGGCCGGGCAGTCCACCGCGCCGCTGGCCCCGCCCGACAAGCCGGGCGGCATGGTCATTCTGACCAGCGGCACCACCGGCACCCCGAAGGGCGCGCCCCGCGATAAGGTCAGCCCCTTCATCACCGCGCAGTTCCTGGATCGAATTCCCATGCCGCGCAACAGCACCGTGGTGATGGCCGCGCCGATCTTCCATGCCACCGGGCTCTCGCAGTTCACCATCTCCATCGCCCTGGGCAATCGAGTCGTCTTCCAGCAGCGGCGATTCGATCCCGAGACCACCCTGGCGAATATCCAGAAGTATCGGGCGCAGGGCCTGACCGTGGTGCCGACCATGTTGCAGCGCATCCTGGATCTGCCGCCCGAGACCCTCGCCAAGTACCAGCCCTCGGAGACCCTGCGCGTACTCTTCGCCGCCGGATCGGCCATCCCGCCGGACGTGGTCACCCGCACCCTGGACTACTTCGGCGATTCGCTCTACAACGTGTACGGCTCCACCGAATGCGCGGTCATGACCGTGGCCACCCCGGCCGAACTGCGCAAGGCCCCGACCACCGCGGGCAAGGCGCCGGTCGGTATCCGCATCGCGCTGTACGACGAGAACCGCAAGCGCATCTCCGCGCCGAATGTGACCGGCACGATCTTCATCGAGAACGGGCACTCGTTCAAGCAGTACACCGACGGTCGCACCAAGGAGTATGTGGACGGGCTCATGTCCAGCGGCGATGTCGGGCACTTCGACACCGACGGTCTGCTCTTCATCGACGGGCGCGATGACGACATGATCGTCTCCGGCGGCGAGAACGTCTTCCCGCAGGAGGTGGAGAACCTGCTCTCCAACCGCCCCGATGTGCTCGAGGCGGCCGTGGTCGGCGTCGAGGATCGCGATTTCGGAAAGCGGCTGCGCGCCATTGTGGTTCCGGGTCCGGACTCCAAGCGCGATGTGCAGGAGCTCAAGGATTATGTGAAGGAGAACCTGGCGCGCTACAAGGTGCCGCGCGAGGTGATCTTCCTCGATGAACTCCCCCGCAATGCCACCGGCAAGCTCTTGCGCAAGCCGCTCATCGAAATGAGTGTTCCCGCCGAGTAATTCCGGATGGTAGCGAGTATGCCGGGGCGGCGAATCGGCCCCGCATTCTCAGCTATTATCAGCGCGTGAGTTTCGAGTCCGGCCGGTCCACGGCGCATATCCGCGGTGATGCCGCGATATTGCGTGGTGGCTCGGCCGGTTCGCTTTCCGGAGCGCTGGCGGTCGCCGCGCACGGCTGGATCTCCGGGGCAGCGCCTTTGGAATCCAGTGCGCTGACGCTGCTGATCGCCGCCTCGGCGGCGGTGGGTGCGCTGGTCGCCGGTATCGGCGCGCTGCGCACCACCTGGCTCGGACTCGTGGTCGCGCTGATCGGCGGGCAGTTGCTCGGCCACTTCAGCATGATGTGGGGGTCGCCCGGGAGTAGCGGGCACCATCATCACCACGCGTCCCCATGGAGTCCGGCCATGCTGGCCGCGCACGTCTCCGCCGCCTGTGTGGCCGCGGTGATGATCCTCGGGGCCGAGGCCGCGTATCGGGTTGCCAGCACGGTGCTGGCCTGGGCGCTGCCGGTATCGATCTCCCTGCCGGTCCTTTCCGGACCGCCGCAGTTGCCGATCGCCCATCGCGATCGGGTCGTGCTGCGCGTGCTCGCGGCCGACGCCTTCCGGACCCGTGGTCCACCGGCTTTCGTTCGAGTCTGAATTCTTCTCTCCTCGAACATCAGAAAGTCCGCTCGTGACAATCACAGAGAGCGGTGCCGCCGATGCGGCACCGCCTATTTCGCCTGCCCTGAATTCGGAATCTCCCCCGCCGGGGAGATCGACAAAACGCAGTGCCAGCAATGCTTTTCAGGCGTTGCTGCTGCGACTGCATTTCTATGCCGGTGTATTCGTCGCACCGTTCATTCTCATTGCCGCGGTGACCGGTGCGCTCTACGCGATGTCACCCACGCTGGAGTCGGTGACCGATCGCGGTCTGCTGCACACCGATTCGACCGGACCGGCCAAAACGCTGTCCGAACAGATCGCCGCGGGCACCGCGGTGCGCCCGGACCTGCCGCTGATCGCGGTCGCGCCCGCGCAGCACGCGGGTGACACCACCCGGATCATCTTCGGCGATCCCACGCTCGGTGCGTCCGAGCGACGGGCCGTGTTCATCGATCCGGTGACGGCGAAGCCGTTGGGCGACAGTGTCGTCTACGGCAGTTCGGGTGCGCTGCCCACGCGCACCTGGATCGATCAACTGCACCGGGATCTGCACCTGGGCGACGTCGGCCGCTACTACAGCGAGATCGCCGCGTCCTGGCTGTGGGTGATCGCGCTGGCCGGGCTGGTGCTGTGGTTCCGCCGGGTGCGGGCGCGCCGCGAGAAGCGGTCGGCGGGCTGGCTGCTGCGGCCCGATCGGTCCCGGCCGCGGGCGCGCACGCTGAATTGGCATGCGGTGGTGGGTATCTGGATTCTGCCGGTGCTGCTGCTGTTGTCGGCGACCGGTATGACCTGGTCCAAATACGCCGGTGAGAATGTCGCCAAGCTGCGCGAGGAGCTGAGCTGGACCACGCCCGCGGTCACCGCCACGCTGCCCGGATCCACCGGTCCGGCCATGCCCGCCGGTGGTGAGCACGACGGTCACGGCAGCGCCGCGCCGAGCACCGCACCGGCCGCGAACAAGGCCGCACTGGTCGACACCGTGTTCGCGGTGGCGCGCGCCAACGGGCTGGAGGGGCCGCTGGAGATCAGCGTTCCGGCCAAGGACGGCACCGCCTTCGTCGCCAAGGAGCTGCGCCGGCCCGGTGTGCTGACATTGGATTCGGTCGCGGTGAACGGCAGCACCGGGGTGGTCACCGATACCCTGCGCTACTCGGATTGGCCGCTGGCCGCCAAGCTGACCAACTGGGGCATCCAATTCCATATGGGGTTGATGTTCGGCCTGCTGAATCAGCTGCTGCTGCTCGCCATCATGATCGGACTGCTCACCGTGGTGGTGCGCGGTTACCTCATGTGGTGGCGGCGTCGCCCGACCAAGGCGGCGGGCAAGGTCGCGCTGGGCAGGGCGCCGCGTCGCGGGGCGATCCGGCAGACGCCCCTCATCGTGCTGGTGCCGTTCCTGGCGGCGGCCGCGGTCGCCGGTTGGTTCGCACCGATGATCGGCATTCCGCTGCTCGGATTCCTCATCCTGGATGTGCTGGTGGGCTTGGCATCCCGCCGTCGCGCTACCGTCTGATTCCCGAATACCGCTGAGCGGCACGGCCCCTGGGCCGCGCCGCCGGTAACCCATAGCTTGACGCGGATTCCGGCGTTCGGAATCGGCTTTATCGTGCGGAACCTGACCCGCACCGAGACAAGGATTTTCATCTCCATGAAGCTCAACAAGTTCGTCGTATCCCTCGTTCTGTCCGGCGCGCTCGGCGTCTGCGCGGGCACCGCGCACGCCGCGCCCGCCGAAGCCGACGCCATCAACTACACGGCGACGAACAGCGAGACCAACACCATCATTCGGACCGACGCGGGTTCGATGGTGGTCGAGGACGGGGTGTTCAAGGTGAAGGCGGCCAATGGCGTTACCGTCGCGGGCACCGAATTGTCCTTCCGGGTAGACGATTTCGTCTTCCCCATCGCGGCCGAGATCACCGATCACGTCGCCACCCTGACCCCCGAATTCGATCTCGCGCACGCGCGGTACCAGCCGGTCGCCCTGCCCTTCGAGGACAAGGCGCCGTGGAAGACCGAATACGACCGGGAGCAGGCGGCCTGGAGCCGGATGACCGCCACCATCTCACTGGGCGCCACCATCGGCACCCTGGCCGGCGGTATCGGCGGGGCGGCGCTGGGCTGCCTCATCGGCGGGGCCACCCTGGGCACCGTCACCGGTGTGCTCACCGCCATGTTCGGCGCGCTCGGCGGCGTCGCGGTCGGCTGCATCGTCGGTATGAGCGTGGTCGGGTTCCTCGGCACCGTCGCGGGTCAGATCTTCGTGACCGCGCCGGTCGCGATTCTCGCCGCGGCGCAGTACTTCACGACGATCAACCAGCCGTTCAACGCTCCGGCGAAGTAGCTTTTCCCGCAACGGTTTTCACCTTCGGCGGTGGTCACGCCCGGGCGGGGTGCACGTGCGCGCGCATCCCGCGCGGGCCGACCAGGATCAGCAGTTCGACCGGACCGCCGCCGGCGCTGCCCAGCCAATGCGGTTGGGCGGTGTCGAATTCGGCGGCCTCACCGGGCGGCAGCGTCAGACCCCGGTCACCGACCACCAGCCGCAGGTGACCGGGGGGTCATTCCGGCCCCCATCGCCACCACGCCGAGAACCAGTAGCAGACCCGCGAGCCCGCGATGCAATCCACGCATGACCGCAAGGTATCGCCTGATTTCTCAACGGCCATCACCCTGCGGCACCAGACAACCCGCACCAACGCGAAACAGAATCATTTCAATTCTCCTGCGGAGGTTGATCTTCGGCCGCTACTGTCCCGCCCCGAAGGGTTCGATGGAGAAGCTGGGGGGTACCGCGCCGACTGCGAGAACCTACTCTGTGTCGTCGTCCGCGCCGGTGAGCTGGGGGACGGGGCGGAGGCGGACCCAGGCGAAGAAGATGAGGCCGACGACCGTCATACCTATTCCGGCCCATAGGTTTACGTTGATGCCGCCGGTTTTGGCGCGTTGGAAGTCGGTGCTGTAGGCGAGGCTCACGACTATGAGGATTACGCCGTAGCAGGCGAGGAGCCCGCCGACGATGGTGCGGATGTCGAACAGCATTTGACGCCTTTCCTATCCGACGAAAATATTGAGGAGGATGACGATTACCAGGGCGATACCGGCGAGCAGGGCGGGGCGCTGGTACCAGGGGAGGGTGGCGGCGTCCGCGTCGGTGCGCATGGCCTTGGGGGTTTCGGAGTAGACCAGGCCGGCGAGCTCGGCGGCCGGTTTCGGTCGCGACACCTGGGTGACGATGACGCTGATGACGATGTCGACTACGAAGGCGATGCCCGCCGCCACGAAACTCGTTCCCTGGCCGGACAATTCGAATACATGCGTCTTGCTCAGAATGAAGACGAAGATGGCGGCCGCGGTACCGCAGACCAGGCCCACCCAGCCCGCGGCGGGCGTCATGCGCTTCCAGAACATGCCGAGGATGAAGGTTGCGAACAGCGGCGCGTTGAAGAAGCTGAACAGCGTCTGCAGGTAATCCATCATGTTGGAGAAGTTGCCCGCGATGAAGGCGGTGCCGACCGCGCCGAGCGTCGCGCCCACGGTGGCCAGGCGGCCCACCGAGAGGTAGTAGTGGTCGGGACGGTCCGGTTTGACGTACCGCTGCCACAGGTCATAGCTGAAAACCGTATTGAAGGCCGAGACATTCGCGGCCATACCGGCCATGAACGCCGCCAGCAGCCCGGCCAGCCCCACCCCGAGCAGACCGTTCGGCAGCACATCCTTCATCAGGTAGAGCAGCGCCTGGTTGTAGGTGACATCGCCCTTGTAATCCGGATTCGCGGCCACCTGGGATTTGAAGTCCGCGATCTGCGGCACCAGCACCGCGCTGATCATGCCCGGAATAACGACGATGAAGGGAATGAACATCTTCGGATACGCGCCGATGATCGGGGTGCGCTGCGCCGCAGAGATCGAATGCGTAGCCAGCGCGCGCTGCACCTCCACGAAATTGGTGGTCCAGTAGCCGAAGGAGAGCACGAAACCCAGGCCGAAGATTATGCCGATGACCGAGGCGATATTGCTGGTGAATCCGGTGAGTTCATTGCCCGGCCAGGCGTGCAGCTGCTCCGCCCCGCCCGGCCCCTCGATGATCTTGTCGCGCAGGCCATCCCAGCCGCCGACCTTGTGCAGGCCGACAATGGTGAGCGGCAGCAGCGCCGCCACGATGATGAAGAACTGCAACACCTCGTTGTAGATGGCCGCGGACAATCCGCCGAGGGTGATGTACGAGAGCACGATGGCCGCCGCCGCCAGCACCGATACCCAGAGCGGCCAGCCCAGCAGCACATTCACAATGCTGCCGAGCAGATACAGATTCACCCCGGCGATGAGCACCTGGGCGATGGCGAAGCTGAGCGCGTTCACCAGATGCGCGCCGGGACCGAAGCGCCGCAGCATGAACTCGGGCACGCTGCGCACCTTGGAGCCGTAGTAGAACGGCATCATGACTATGCCCAGGAAGAGCATGGCCGGGACCGCGCCGATCCAGAAGTAGTGCATGGTCGGCATGCCGTACTCCGCGCCGTTGGCGGACATACCCATGATCTCGACCGCGCCGAGATTGGCGGAGATGAAGGCCAGGCCGGTCACCCAGGCGGGCAGGGAGCGCCCGGAGAGGAAGAAGTCGATGCTCGACGAGACCCGCTGGCGTGCCAACCAGCCGATACCCAGTACGAACGCGAAATAGATTGCGACCATCGCATAGTCGATGGGATCGGCATCCAGTCGCAGCTGTGCCGAAGCCACCGCGGTGGCAGCGGGCAGGCTGGCGTCGAACGGCATACGGCTCTCCTGTCGAGAAGATCACGAGATGACGCGGGCACGACTGTAGCGCGCAATACTAGCGGGGTGTTCGCTGACGCCCGGGAGGCGCGGCCCGTCGACCACACGTGTTCGTTGATTACCAGGTCCAGTGCGGGACCTCACGTAGTGGATGGAGTTGCTCATCAGTTTCCGCATGCGAGTTCTGCTGTGCGACCTGGGAGCCGAACTCCACATGCCGGCGCACGGCTTCGCGGAACTTCTCATCCGTCGGCATGCCCGCTTCGTCCAGGGCTTCCAGATACGCCTCGACGAAGAGCTGCCGCTGTTCGTCGGTGATCCTCAGACCGCGATGCTGGTCGATGAGGTACGCGAAACCCAGTTCGCGACTGAAACGTCCTGGGCCACCGAAGGATTCGGCGGTGAACCAGGTCAGATGGTCGACGTGGGTGGGCCGGCGTTCGGGGAAGACCTGACTCAGCACGGGGTCCGCCAGCGCCTTGTCGTAGAAGATCTCCTCGAGGCGGTGCAGGGCCTCATCGCCTCCTGCGAATGCGTACAGGCTCTCCATGGGCTCGCTCGTTCCTGGTCTGCGAGTTTGATCTGTCCGGTATTCAGGCTAATCCCGGACCGCCGCGAGCGTGCGCTATTCGATCCGGCGCGCTCCCGCCGCGGGCGTCACCGCGAAGCTCCGCGGCACGGCGAAACGCCTGCGTGCGAAGGCATCTCGCACCGTGCGGACCACACCGTCGGCGCGCCCGGAATCCACCAGCGCGATCATGCTGCCGCCGAAGCCGCCGCCGACCATGCGCGCGCCGTACGCCCCGGCGACCAGCGCGGCCGCCACCGCGGTATCCAACTGCGGTGCGGAGACCTCGAAATCGTCGCGCAGCGAGGCGTGCCCGGCGGACAGCTCCGGACCGATCTGACGCGGATCACCGCCGCCACGCAATTTCTCGGCTACCCGCAGCACCCGGGCGTTCTCCGACACCACATGCCGGGCGCGCCGCCGCAGCACCGGATCGGCGAGCCTGCCCACCTGTCCCGCGGTGGCGTCGCGCAGGAAGGGCACGCCGAGTTCCACGGCGGCGGTGGCACATTCGGCGCGCCGCCGGGCGTACTCACCATCCACCAACCGATGCGAGCTGCCGGTGTCGAAGACCAGCAGACTCAATCCGAAACGCTTCAGGTCGAAGGGGATCTGCTCGTACGCCCGGGTACGCACATCCAGGAACAGCACATGTCCGGCGGTGCACAACATGGCCGCGGATTGATCCAGGATTCCGGTGGGCACGCCCACGTAGACGTTCTCGGCGGTGCGCGCCATATCGATGATCTCGGCGGCGGAGACGCTGGGCGCGAACAGATCCCGCAGTGCGATGGCCACCGCGCAGGACAGCGCCGCCGAGGAGGAGAGCCCCGCGCCCATGGGCAGGTCGCCGTCCAATTCCAGTTCCACACCGGGCAACTCGTGGCCGCGGCGCACGAATTCGCTGATCACGCCGAGCGGATAGTGCGCCCAAGCGGGCAATTCGGACCAGCCGGCGGCGGCCAGCGCGCAGAGCGCGATCTCGACCCCATCGCGGGGGGCCTGGCGCGAGCGCAGCCGCACCGTGCCGTCCGGGCGCACGGCCGCGGTGCAGGTCACCCCCATCGGCAGCGCGAGTGGCAGCACGAAACCGTCGTTGTAATCGGTGTGCTCACCGATGAGATTGACCCGTCCGGGAGCGAGCCAGCGCCCGGCCTTGGATTTCTCGAGGGATCCGGCCACTTCAGCTCCCCTCCGGAGAGTCGTGCGGTACGTCGGGTTCGATCAGCAGGGAGCATAGTGAGTCAAGCGCCCCGCGATCCTGCGGGTTCATCGGACTCCCGTACGCGATGCGACATTTCGTGCCATGATCGATTCGGTTGCCCGGATCTCGACGGCAGCGCCTCTCCCCCGTGGATACTGCCGCCGTCGGCGGGGACCTATGCTCGTACAACACTCGGTTCGTGATCGCCGTGTTCGGGGCCGGTGGATTCGATCGTGATCCACGGTGACACAGGCGATTACAGACCGATTGGCACGGTCTCGAAGAAGCGGATGCACTGGGGACGGAGCGGACAAGGGGGGCTGGTGGGAACAGACGAACAACCGGCCGGTCGTCCCGGTCGACGGTTACGAGTCTGTTGGCGTTCACTGCTGTCCAGCTGCGGGGTGCTGATCCTGGCGCTGCCCCTGGTGGTCGAGAACCGCCTGATGGCGCTGATCACCCTCTACGCCTCGGTCGGCATCGCACTGGTGATGATCGGCGCGGGCGTGCACCGTTTCCGGCCGCGCTCCCCACTGCCCTGGTATCTGCTCTCGGCTTCGGCGGTGCAGTTCACCATCGGCACCACCCTGCGCGAGGTCACCGACTGGCATCGGCATCCCTTCGACGATCTGTTCACCCTCAGCGGTTACTGCTGTATCGGCGCGGCCGCCGTGCTCTGGCTGCGGCCGCGACAGAACAGCACCGATCATGATCTGCTGCTGGACTCCGGTCTGATCGGACTCGGTGCGGCCCTGCTCTCCTGGACCTTCCTGATCTCACCCATTCTGCATCGCGCGCACGGCTTCAATTTCACCACCGCCACCGCGATCACCTATCCGGTGATCGACGCGCTGCTGCTCACCGTGGTGGCGCATTCGGTGGTGACCTCCCCGCGCTCGGAAACGTCACTGCGCCTGGTGTATCTGGCCATGCTGGTCATTCTGGCGGGGGATCTCGGCTACAACCTGGAGACCGCCGGATCGGCCGATCTGGGTCGCCAGATCCTGCTCATGCCACTGCAATTGGCGTACACGTTGATCGGCGCCGCGGCGCTGCACCCCACCATGGTGGTGCTCGGCGGGCCGCGCGATATCCACGCGCACCGCTCCCGGCAGCGCGCCAGCATCATCGCCATCGTGATGATCGTGGCCGCACTGGTGCCGGTGGTCGGCTCCAGCCTGGATCTCATGGACCGCGTGGTGGTCTCCTCGCTCTTCGCCCTACTACTCGCGGGCGTGCTGCTACGCAGCGAACGCGCCATCGAACGCAGCGCCCGCAGCGAACGGCGCGCGCAGTACCAGGCGGACCACGATATGCTCACCGGCCTCCTGAACCGCGCCGCCCTGCTGCGGGCGCTGCATCGTAATCGGGACCGCTGGGGTGATCAGCCGCTGGCACTGCTCTTCATCGATCTCGACGGATTCAAACGGGTCAATGACAATTGGGGGCATGCGGTCGGCGATGAGTTGATCGCCAATGCGGCGGCGCGTATTCGGCGCATAATTCGGCGCGATGACGCGGCCGCGCGTTATGGCGGTGACGAATTCGTGGTGCTCGCCCCGCTCGGCCGTCAGCAGGCGCTGCTGCTCGCCGAGCGACTACTGGCCACCCTCGGCGAACCGTTCGAACTCAGCGCCGCCGAGGTGCGCATCGCGGCCAGTATCGGAATTGCCTGCAGTGGTCCGCGCGGGTCCGATACCACGGTGTATGAGCTTCTGCGCGAGGCTGATTCGGCTATGTACCATGCGAAAGAATATTCGCTGGGGTACGTTTTCCATGCTGATCTCAGGCACGGTCACCCGGAGTCCGGTCCGCGCACGTGGCGCCGGGAGTCCGCGGTCTGACATCGTAATCGCTGTCACCGCACGGATATTCGGGTATTTCAATGAAGCTTTCCGCACATCGGTATCGACTCGTCACCGCGACGGTGACCTGTTCGGCCGCACTCACACTCGGCGCGGCGGGGTTCGCGAACGCGACACCCCTGCAGTTGCAACCGGTACCGGCCGCCGCCGAGAATGCCGCGACCGCACCCGCGGCGGGGGATATCGCCATCGGCTCCGGATCGGCCTCGCTCTCGGCGGATCCGGGCTCGGCCTCTGCGGCGTTGTCCGGCTCGGCCGGAAGCGGTTCGGGCACAGGCAGTTCCAACCCGTATTGGCCGTACACCGGTTCGGGCGCGCCGAACAGCGGCTCGGCGGGTTGGGGCGACCGGATCGGTCGCATGGGCCCGGGCCTCGCGGCCGGGCTGGACAATCTCATGCGGGCGCTGGGATTCCGGCCGGGCAATGTTCCCACTGCCCCGGCGCCGGAACCTCCTGCGGCCGAGGGTTAACCGGCCAGTTCGTCGAGGAGTCGACGGGCATTCTCGAGTTCGGCCTGCAATTGCTCGACCTTGGCACGCTGGGTCAGCCGCACCGCCTCGAGCACACCGTCGACCACCTCGGCGACCTCGGGGTGCAATAGTTTGGCCGCCTGCGAGACGGCCGAGCCGGGTACGGACAGACCCTTGATGGTGCGCTTCTTGCCATTGACCACGTCCAGGGTCCATTCGCCGTCGGCGGTGCCGCTGAGCGTCACCACGACCTCGGGCTCCTTGGGCTTCTTGGCCGCGGCCGCGTTGCGGGCCGGACGTGCGGTGGCGGGTTTGGCGGCGGCCTTGGCGGCCTCCGGCTGCGCCGCCGGCGCGCTGGAATCGGCAGTGTCGGGCGCGGTTTCGGGTTTCGGGACAGGCGGCGTGCTGGGAGCGGTCGGCGGGGTTGCGGCAATGGTCGCGGGCGACGGCATCGTCACGTTGGGGTCCTTCCTGGTTGCCGTTTTCTGTTTCGCACCGGCGGCGGGCTGCTGCCGGGCCGGTTTGGTCAGGGTCACCTCGGTGGGGCCGAACGAAAGCACATCTTTGGAACCGGTCGGCTTGACCTGCAGGAAATCCCCCTCGGACGGATCACCGAGTGAGATCACCTTGCCGGAACGGCCTTCCGGTACACCGACCGCTGCCGCCGTGAACCACACCATCGGCGGACGGCCTGCATCGATCTGCTCGGCAATCTGCCGAATCTCTGTCTCCGACAAGGGCAGTGGCTTGGTGCTACGGGACGACATGGGACTCTCCGGGCGGACGGTTGGACATCAGCGTGCACAGAGCATGCCCCATGGCACCGACAAATCCATATCCGGAGAATTCGTCCCGCCACCGACGCACTGGTCAGTGAACTATGGGCAATTCCGACTCGTGCGGCCCACCGAGCATGGCCGGCGGTCCGATCGTAGGCGCACAACGCCGGACACGCGCAACTTTCCGAGCCCGGGACACCCGCGCATGTGCGGCACGACACTGTTTCACAGTGCGGCTCACAGTTGTTCGATACCGCGCAGCACGCAGCGCACGCTCTCAGGCCGGGTGACCGGATCGAGCGGGGTCTCGGTGGTGAAATCCTGGGTCGCGCCCGGCGCCACGGTCACCTCGGTGCTGGTCCGGTCCAGGACGGTCGACTCCGCGGTCAGGAAGCTGATCACCACCAGGTACCGATGCTCGACCGCGTCCCGGTTACTGACCACCGCGGTGGCCTGCCAGCCCGCCGGGGTGCCCCCGCAGCCGGTGACGAACGCACTGCGCTGCATCTCCGCTCTGGTGTGCGCCGAATCGGCGATGTCGGAGCCGTCCACCGCCGCGGTCGGCGTACCCGCCCGGGCACATCCCGCCAGCACAGCCGCGCATCCACCCAGAACACCGACGAGCCTCAGGTAGGGGGCGATCATGAATCTCCCTTTCCACCGCGCACTTCCATGCAAAATCTCAGCCGGGCCAAATCCCGGCCGCCCCCGCAACTCCGTTGCCGCTAATTAGCCGCGCGCAGAGATTACCGCGACCTGGGCCGCGTGTCGTCACATGACACGTAGGGCGTGTCGCGAAGGTGACACGAAATCAGGTGGCGGCGGCGGTGGCGGTACCGGTTGGCGTGGAACGGTACCGCGAGACCCACGGTCGCGTTATACGGCGGGCCGCTCCGCCGCGCCGCCGATACCCGTCACATCCAATCGCCGGATGCGGCAACGGAATCGACGCGGTCGCGTTCGTAGCCCAGGAGGACGTCGTGGGCGACTTCGCCGTCGACGACCGTGACGCGGCTGAAGACCGGGGGGTAGCCGCGGGCCATGACGGTGTAGCGGCCGTCTGCCAGGTTCGGGACCACGTAGTGGCCGGTGTCGTCGGTGCGGGTGACCGCGATCAGGTCGCCCGCCTCGTCCAGGACGGTGATCTGCGCGTCGGGGACGGCGAGTCCGGCATCGGTGCTCGCCGAGCCCGCCAGTACGGCGCGGGGCAGCACTTCCACGTCGTGGCGCAGCATTCCGGTGTCGGGAACGGTGAGAGTGCTTGCGGCGGGGCGCATCTGGTCTGCCACCGCGACCAGCGTGTACGTTCCCGCCAGCACTCCGCGGCAGACGTACGCGCCCTCGGAGGTGGTGATCGCGGAGGCCACGACATCACCGTAGGAGTCGGTGAGGGTGACGGCGACATCCGCCAGCGGCGCACCGCGACCGGCCGTGCGCACCGTGCCCGAGACCTCGCCCGAACCGATGAGGGCGATATCGAGTTGATGCGGGCGGCGGCCGACCGTGATAGTCACCGCGGCGGGCTGATAACCGTGCGCCGAGACGATCAGCACGTAGCCGCCCGGGCGCGGAGCGCCGATGGCGTACACACCGTCGGGATCGCCCACCGCGCGCGAAACCTGGTGCCCGCGTTGGTCGATCAACGTCAGCACGGCATCGGAGACGGCATTGCCGTCCTCGCGGTGTACACAACCGGAGATGATCAGGCCCGCCGGAGTCACGATCCGGAGCTCGTCCGCCGGCGCGGGCTCGCCTTCGAGTTCGGCCCTCGCCTCGGGCTCCGGCTCCGCCTCAGGCTCCGGCTCCGCCTCGGGCTCGATCGGGAGCGCCGGTTCGGGTTCGGCGGCCATCTCCGCAACCTCCGCCGCCACCGCCGGAACCGGGCTGTCCTGCAGCGGAATCTCTTTCATGAAAACCAGAACGAAGGCGGCCAGCGCCGCGACCGCCGCGGCGACATAGAAGACGCCCGCCATGGAGTCGGTGAAGCCCATCAGGATGGGTACCCGCAGCTCATCGGGGAGTGCGGCGATCCCGGTGGTATTGCTCTGGATTCGACCCAACTGCTCGGCATCGAAACCGGGCGGCAGTTCGCCACCGAACGCGTGCAGGATCCGCTTGGGCAGCAGGTTGAACAGGATGGTCAGGAAGATGGCCACCCCCAGCGTGCCGCCCATCTGGCGGAAGAACGTGGCCGAGGCGGTCGAAACGCCCATATCCGCGCGCGGACCGGCGTTCTGCGCGGCGATGACGAGGGTCTGCATACACCCGCCGAGACCGAAGCCGATGATCCCGCAGTACAGCAGTGGCAACCACAGTGCCGTGTCGTAGTGCACCCGGGCGAAGAGCACCGAGCCGACCGCGATGACGAGTGAGCCCAGCACGGGCAGCGCCTTGTAGCGGCCGGTGAATTTGGTGACCAGTCCGGCCAATTGCGCACCGATCATAATACCGACCACCAGCGGGAGCATGAACAATCCGGCACGGGTCGGCGAATAGCCGCGCACCACTTGGAAATACAGCGGCACCAGCACGATCGCGCCGAACATGGCAACGCCCACAATGAATCCGCCGATGATGGCAATGCTGAAGGTGCCACTTCGGAAGAGTCGCAAAGGAATCAGCGCGGCGTCCCTCATCAGGAATTCGACGATCAGGAAGAGCACGAATCCGGCCGCGGCAATGCCGTAGCAGAGCAGTGCGCGATCCGAGCGCCAGCCCCAATCCCGGCCCTGCTGGGCGATGATGAGCAGCGGCACGGTCGCGGCGGTCAGCGTGATCGCGCCCAGCCAATCGGTGCGAATGCGCTGTCGCGGGAAGGGCACATCCAGGACCTTGGCCACCACCAGCATGGCGAGTACGCCGATGGGGACGTTGACCAGGAAGACCCACCGCCAGCCCTCCAGGCCGAGCAGGTGATCGGCATTGGAGAAGAAGCCGCCCAGTACCGGGCCCAGCACCGTGGCGATACCGAAGACCATCATGAAATAGCCCTGGTAGCGCACCCTTTCGCGGGCCGGGACGATATCGCCGATAATGGTGAAGGCCAGTGACATGAGCCCGCCCGCGCCCACCCCCTGCAGGGCGCGGAAGCCCGCGAGCTGATACATGGTGGTGGCGAAGGTGCAGGCCACCGAGCCGATCACGAAGACTCCGATGGCGATGAGGTAGCAGGGTTTTCGGCCGTAGATATCGGCGAGCTTGCCGTACAGCGGGGTGCTGATGGTGGCGGTGATGAGGTAGGCGGTGGTGGCCCAGGCCTGCTGATCGAAGCCGTGCAGGCTGTTGGCGATGCGCACGATCGCCACGCTGACGATGTTCTGATCGAGGGCGGCAAGAAAGACGCCCAGCAGTAGACCGGACAAAATGGTCATAATCTGCCGGTGTGAGAGTTCCTCTCTCGCACCGGATTCCGCAGCCGCCGGGATAACCCGCGGCTTGGTGATGGTATTCGTCATGTTTGGGGCCCTTGTCGGATTTCGGGTGTCCGTAAAAGTGCGGTGCTACTCGAAAAGACCTCGCCATGAAGCAATTCGGGCAGCGTACCCCTACCGATCCGGCCCCTGACCGGTCACCCCCGCTATGAGGTGGTTATGCCTCCACTTGTGCGTACAGCGGAATTCCGCTGTGGAAGAAGCGAATGAGCTGGCCGATGCGCACCGAGTGATCCACACAGTGCCCGAAGTGATGCGCCATCATGGCGATATCGATGGCCATGGCCGAACCGTGCGGCCAGCCCGCATCGGCGGCGGCCTCGGCGGCCTGCGCGCGCAGCCGGTCCAGGGCGTCATCGCGTGGCACCAGCACCTGATCGCGCGGCGGATTCTGCGCGGCGATGACTCTCACCACGGTGCCCACCAGATCGGTTACCGCCGTGGACATCTCCGTCAGCATCTCGGCGATGGGTTGTACCGCAACCGGTTCCGGATAGCGGCGCACCACCACATCGGCGACCCGGCTGAGCGCACCGGCGATGCCGAGGAGATCGTCGGCTATCTGCATGGCGGTCACCACATGGCGTAGATCCCGGGCCACCGGGGCTTCCAGAGCCAGTAGCAGTACCGACCGGTCCTCACACTTGGCGTGTTCGATCTGCACCTGCTCCTCGAGCGCGAAGACCTCGTAGGCGGCGGTGAGGTCACTGCCCATCAGCGCCACACAGGCGCGCTCGGCCGACTCGTGAGTCAGCCGAGCCATATTCGCCAGCTCATCGGTCAGCGCCATGAGCTCGATGGAGAATTTCGTCCGCACTCGCATATCTTGTCCGCCCGCCCGCACAACTGCACAATATCGCGGCAAAAGCATTCCGCCCGAATGCCTCTCGGTCATGTCATCAGAAAATAACCAACCGACCAGTCGTGTTCATCTGCGAAGTCGCAGCATTGGGTGGACGCCGGTGGGTCGAACCCGGAAAAGCCCTCGGAGTGCCCGAGACTGGCGGGGTGACCGGCCACTCCGCGTCCGTCGAAACCCCACCCCCGGGCAGTCACATGCCCGCCTGGCTCCCCCGCGCCATGGTGCTCGCCTTCGCCCTGTTCGAGCTGGTCAACTGGGCCTCCCACGAGCTGATCGGCATTGCCGTCATCATGACGGTGGCCCCTTCTTCATCTCGCTGGCAATGGAACCCGCGGTCGATGCCATGGCCGCGCGCGGGATCAATCGCGGACTCGCCACGGCGGCGATATTCGTCATCGTCTTCGCCTGCACCATCGGCTTCCTGGTGACCCTCGGCGTTCTCATGGTGGAGACGGTCGGCGGCGTCCTGGACGAATTACCGCGCGTACCGGACGAATTGGCGCTCTGGGTCAATCACACCTTTCACCAGGATTTCACCGTGCATCAACTCAGGGACCGACTCGTCAAGGACTCCGACGTCATCGGCGCCTATGCCGAACGCGCGGCGAACACTGTGTGGGGACTGTCGAATACGGTGCTCGGCGGGTTCGCCAAGATGGTCACCATCGCGCTCTTCAGCGTGTACCTGACCGCCGACGGGCCGAAGCTGCGGCGCTCGCTGTGCTCACCGCTGCCGCCCGCCAAACAAGGTGCGGTACCGCATGCCTGGGATCTGGCCATCGACAAGACGGGCGGATACCGGTACTCGCCGAATCGCCAAGGCCCACCGGCGAGTTCCGGCGAGCCCGGACGAATCACCCCCGCCCTCGGACCGATAATGCAGCTATGGAACTGCTGACCGGGTTCGGACTCGCGACCGCGGCGGGTCTCAACGCCTATATCCCGCTGCTGGCGCTGGGCCTGCTCTCCCGGTTCACCGATCTGGTGACCCTGCCGCACGGCTGGGCCTGGCTCGGCAACGGCTGGGTGATGGCGATCGTGGCGGTACTGCTGCTGATCGAGGTCGTCGCCGATAAGGTTCCCGCGCTGGACAGCGTCAACGACATCGTGCAAACGGCGGTGCGGCCGACCGCGGGCGGCATCGTCTTCGGTTCCGGCACCGCGGCGCAGACCTCGGCGGTGGCCGATCCCGGCGCGTTCGCGCAGTCCGGGCAGTGGGTGCCGGTCGTCATCGGAGTGATTACCGCACTGGCGGTTTCGCTCACCAAGTCGACGGTGCGACCGGTGGCCAATGTGGCCACGGCGGGGGTGGCGGCTCCGGTGCTGTCCACCCTCGAGGACATTGCGAGTGTGGCGCTGGTGTTCCTGGCGATTCTGGTGCCGGTGCTCGCGGCGCTGGCGGTACTCGCGCTGGTATGGGCGGCGGTGCGACTGGTGCGCCGCCGCGGACAGCGCAAGGCCGCCGCGATCGACCGGACCACCTGAGCCCGCGGCACGAAGTCGGTTCAGGCGAGCCGCTGGCCCACCCTCACCACTTCGAGACAGACCCTAGGCGGGCGCGGGTTCGGCCGGCACGGCGCGCGAACGGGCGGTACCCAGAATCGAACCCAGAATGACGAGCGGGAAACCGATGGCCATACCGGCGGTCAGCGGTTCGCCCAGCATGGTGACGCCGATGAGCAGGGCGACCGCCGGATTGATGTAGGTGATGACGGTGGCCCGAGCCGGACCGACCTCACCGATCAGCGCGAAGAAGACCACGAAGGCCAATGCCGTGCACACCAGCCCCAGACCGACCACCGACCAGGTGGCATCGGCCGGGAAATGGGACGGCCTGCGCCACACCGCGAATGGCAGATATAGGACCGCGGCGAAGACCAGCGAGGCGGTGACCACGCCGATCGGCGGTAGCTCGGTGAGTTTGCGATCGATGATGATCGGGCCGAAGGCGTAGCCCACCGCGCTCACCGCGATGGCGGCCAGCGCGCCCAGATCCGAGACATCGATATCCAGCCCGACCAGGGCCGCCACACCGGCCAGGCCGATCATCAGACCGGTGATGCGGCGCGCGTCCAACCGCTCATGGCCGAGCCTGGTCACCACGACCACGGCGATCAGCGGCACGGCCGCCAGCAGCAGCCCGACGGTGGAACTGGTCAGGGTGGTCTCGGCGGTGCCGATCAACAACCAGGGACCGGTGATCTCCACGACCGTGTAAACCAGCACCCATTTCCACTGCCGTAGCGCGGGCAGGAAAACCTTGGTGTACAGGGCAATCGGCAGCAGGACCAGCGCACCCAGGGCGGTGCGCCCGAAAGCCACCACCACCGGATCGAAATCGCCCACCGCGACCCGGATCATGGCGTACGGGATGCCCCAGATCACGCCCATCGCGAGAAACAGCACCCAACCGCGCTTACTCATCGCGCACCACCCGTCCACATACCGTCACACCCTGTCAGTCGAACCATTCCGGGTCGCCACCCGCGAGGAATTCCGCGAGCACCGTCCGCTCCCGGAAAGCCTCCTGGAGCAATAGGCCCAACCGCCGCAGTGCCTGCGCATCTTCCCCGTACGCGACAAAAGTTCCAGCCTCCGGATCCAGACCGAATTTGCCGTCCAACTCGGGGGCGCGCAATGCCACCGCGGACCGCGCGACACCGGCCCAGCCGTAGCCACCGCCCTCGTATCCGGCCGCGGTGAACAGCTCCCGCACCTCGACCATGCGATGGTCCGAGAGCATGAGGCAGTAGTTGCCCGGCTTGCGATCGTATTCGAAGAACACCAGCGGGTCGAAGGTCGCGCGATCGGTCATAACCGCGAACCTAGCCTGCGACACCGACAATTCGATATGCCCACGGACGCCGTGTGCGCACTAGAGTCCCTGCATGTCGACTTCCGAGCGCGCGGACAGTGCCGAGACCTCGACCGCCGAGGCGGGGCGGGCCGCCCGTAAACAGGTGACGCGCACCGCGCTCGGGGTGTGGGAGCCGGGGCCCGATCGGGCCGATCCCATCGACATTCTGGAGCGGCAGGCCGCCACCCGGGTGCCGGAGCTGGTGCGAATCCGGTACGCGCGCATGGCCGCCGGGCAGTTCCCGTTCTATCGCGGCGCACCCGCCATCATGGCGGCCGATCTCGCCGCCGGACCCGATACCGGGCTGACCGTACAACTCTGCGGGGATGCGCACCTGTCGAATTTCGGGCTGTTCGCCTCACCCGAGCGGGCGCTCGTCTTCGATCTCAACGATTTCGACGAGACCCTGCCCGGTCCGTTCGAATGGGATGTGAAGCGGCTCGCCGCCAGCGTCGCCGTCGCCGCCCGCGCCAATGGCTGCGACGATGCCGAGGCCGGCGCCGCGGCCCGGGAATCGGCGACCGCGTATCGAGAGGCCATGGCGCACCTGGCGACTCTGGGCGAGACCGAGGTCTGGTACGAGATGGTCAATGCCGAGGAGGCCGCGGCGGTGCTGCGCCCACAGGACCGCAAGCCCGTCGAGAAGGCCATCAACAAGGCCA
This sequence comes from Nocardia acidivorans NBRC 108247, assembly GCF_001625085.1. GTDB lineage: Bacteria > Actinomycetota > Actinomycetes > Mycobacteriales > Mycobacteriaceae > Nocardia > Nocardia acidivorans. The sequence continues at coordinate 47,001 of NZ_BDAW01000015.1, read as the reverse complement.
AATCCCGCACCAGCCTGCACGCCCTGGACAAACTCACCGAACCCGGCCCGGACGGTGTCCCGCGCATCAAACCCGATCCCCCGCTGGTGCTGCCCATATCGAAAATCGAAGAGGCGGACCTGGATTCGGTGCTCACCGACTATCGCGCCAGCCTGCCCGAGGAGCGCCGCGTACTGCTAGACCGCTACCAGCTGCGGGATATGGCCATGAAGGTGGTCGGCGTCGGCAGCGTCGGCACCCGCTGCTTCATCGCCCTGCTCACCGGCCGCGCCCATGCCGATCCACTCTTCCTCCAGGTGAAGCAGGCCGAGACCTCGGTGCTCGCGGATCACCTGCACGCCAGCGTATTCCGGCATCAGGGCCACCGCGTGGTGCACGGTCAACGCCTCACCCAGGCTGCCGGTGACATCTTCCTGGGCTGGGCCACCGGCCCCGACGGCCGCTTCTACTACTGGCGGCAACTGCGAGATATGAAGGGCACCATCACCATCGACGATATGAACCCGGAACAGCTACGCAAATACGCCAACCTGTGCGGCCGCACCCTGGCCCGCGGCCACGCCCGCTCCGGCGATCGCGTCGCCATCGCCGCTTACCTCGGCAGCAATGACGTATTCGACCGCGCCATAGCAGATTTCGCCCTCGCCTACGCGGATCAAACCGCCGCGGACCACACCGCCCTGCGCACCGCCATCGATCTCGGCCGCATCGACGCGGCCACCTGAGCGGCGAGAGCGCGTCCGCACTCCGCCGGGCGGGTACACCGCGCCCGTCTCGGAGCGCCGGAATCACGCGGGCAGGGCCGCGCGGGTAGTGCTGGGCATGAGGTGTTTGGCGAAGAGACGGTGGATTTCGAGCATGACGTACCGCGGCGAGCCGCCGTCCTGTTCGATGAGCGTCACCAGATGCGCATCGTGCAGTTCGGCCAGTGCCGCCGCCGGGTCCGCCACGCCGCTGACCGCGACGGTGGTGAAGTGTTCGCGCGGTGACAGGGTCGCGCCGAGATGACGCAGGACCCGGGTGGCGGCGGGGCTCAGGCGGCCCACCATCATTGCCACGCCATCGCGGATATCCACTGTGCCATAGGCGAATTCCGCTAGGCGGCGCTGCTCCTCGGACATTCGGCCGAGTTGCTGGGTAATGGTCCAGTGCGGGCGGGCGGCCAACCGGGATCCGACCGCGTGCAGGGCCAGTGGGATACCGGAGCAGCAGCGCACCAGCGCGGTGGTCGCCCACTCCTCGGCGCGCACCCGCTCCGCGCCGAGCAGGGCGCTGAGCATCTCCATACTCTCGGACATGGCCAGCTCGCGCAGTACGATCTTGCGAATTCCCTTGTCGTCCAGGGAGATACGGCTGGTAATCAAGACCGCGCAATTCGCGCCGACGGTGAGCAGCGGAGCCAGCTGGGCCTGCGAGGCTGCGTCGTCGAGCACGATCAGCACGCGCCGATCAGCGAGTTCGGCCCGGTAGCGCGCCGCGCGGCCGGGCAGGTCGCGCGGGTGCAGGGCGGCGGGCACACCGAGGGCCGAAAGCAGATGTCCGAGGACCGCGAAGGGTTCGGCGGGTGTCGGGGCCGAGCCGTGCAATTCGACCCGGAGCACACCATCGGGGAAGTGCTCGGACACACTCCCGGCCACGCGAACGGCCAAGGCGGACTTACCGATTCCCGGACTGCCGGTGATCAGCACGGGGCGCACCCCGGAACCCTCGGTGAGCGCCTGCCGCAGGCGCTCGATCTCGCCCGCCCGACCGCGGAAACCTCGCGGGTCCGGCGACTCGGCGACCGGCTGCTCCCCCGGTGGATCCGATGCGCCCGGAATCGGGTCCGGTTCGACCGCCGAGGCCGCCGATACCTGCTCCGCCGCAACGGTTTCCGGTGCGGACTCGCTCGCGAGCAGTTGGGCGTGCAGTTCGCGCAGGCGCGGACCGGGATCCACGCCGAGTTCGGTGGCGAGGGTGCGGCGCAGCCGGTCGTAGTGCGCGAGCGCCTCCGCATCCCGATTGTCCAGGTGGTAGGCGCGCAGCAGGCGCTCGTGCAGATCCTCGGCCAGCGGATGTTCCAGCAGTGCCTTGCGCAGATCGGCCGCCACCGGTTTCGGATTGCCGCGCCGCAGTTCGGCATCGGCCCATTCGGCGATGGCCTCGTGCCGGAGCTGGCGCAGGCTGTCCCGGAACCGCCGGACCCAATCGCTGTCCAGCCCGGCCAGCGGTTCACCGCGCCACAGGCTCAGCGCCCGGCTCAGGGTTTCGGCACGGGCCGGATCATCGGGCGACAGGGCGCGGGCGCGCTCGACCAGATCCCGGAAGACCGAGAGATCGACCGTGCCGCGCGGAACCTCGATCCGGTAGCTGCCGTGTATGCGGCGAATCTCGGGCGGTGCACCGGTATGCGCGGTGGCCGTGCGCAGAATGCGGCGCAGCCTGGTCATATAGGTGTAGACCGAATTTCGGATGGTCTCCGGCGGCGCGTCCCACACCCGCCACCAGCGTATCGGTCGAGATGGACTGTTCCGGTTCGGCGAGCAGCGCGGCAACGATCCCGCGCTGTTTGGACGGCCCCAGATCCACCGTCCGCCCGTCCACCACCAATTCGACGGAGCCCAGCAACCTGAATTCGATCATATCCTCCGCCGTGACCCTGCACACCCGTGGTGACCTGCAAAAACCAACAGCGCCAATACTATTGGGCGACACGAAACGGTCAAGCGGTCAGCGCGAATCAGGTGTGGGCGGCGCCGTCGATGCGGATTTCGGTACCGCTGATGAAGCGGCCGTCATCGGAGATGAGCATGGCGATGACGCCCGCGACATTCTCCGGACTCGCCAACTCCGCCGGATTGTCCTGCGGCACAATGGCGATCAGGCGGCCCAGGAACGACCAGTCGGAGTCCTGCGGCAGGTAGCCGGGGGTGGCGTCGGTGATACCGGACTTGATGCCGCCGGGCGCGACGCTCACCGCGCGCAAGCCCCGCTTGCCGTATTCCAGGGCCAGGGTATGGGTGAAGGATTGGATGCCGCCCTTGCTCGCGGAGTAGGCGGCCATATAGGGATGCGCGAAGTTCGCGGAGGTGGAGCTGAAGTTCACGACATTGCTGCTCGGGTTCGCCAGCAGGGCGGGCAGCGCCTCGCGGGTCACCAGGAAGGTGCCGGTGAGGTTGATATTGATGATCTGATTCCACAGATCCAGGGAGGTCTCGTGGGTGTGCGCGGCGCGCAGGATGCCCGCGGCGTTGACCAGTCCGTCCAGCCCGCCGAGGGTTTCGACTGCGCTCTTGACGCCCGCGATGACCTCGGCCTCGTGGCCGATATTCATTTCCAGGGTGGTCAGGCGGGTATCGGCGCCCGCTTCGGCGGCGTGCTTGCGGGTGAGCGCGAGTCCTTCGGCGTTCACATCCGCGCCGACGACGGCCGCGCCCTCGGACAGCAGGCGCAGCACGGTGGCCTGGCCGATACCCGAGCCCGCGCCGGTTACCAGAATGCGGCGCTGTTCGAGACGGTTCATGGAGCTCTCCTGATCAATGGGATCGTTTCTGACACGATATGCCATAAATGACACGGCGCGCCATTAAGTGTTTCCTGAGTGGGTAGAGTGCGGCTGTGACCGGCGAGCGAATCCGTACCACCCCCACCCCGGGCCGTCCGGCGCTCAGCGAGACCAGACGCGCGGCCACCCGCCGCGAAGTGGCCATGGTCGCGGCGCATCTGTTCGCCGAGAATGGTTACACCGCAACGACTGTCGAGGACATCGCGGCCGCGGCGGGCATGGGGCTGCGCACCTTCTACCGGTACTTTCCCGGAAAGGAGGACGTGGTCGCGCCGCTGCTGTCGATCGGTGCGCGGGCCTGGGCCGATGAACTCGCCGCGTGCCCGCCGGAATTGCCGCTGCGCGAGGCGATCGGGCGTTCCTATCGCACCGCCACGGCCGCGGCGCTCGCCGAGGAGGGAATCGCCGAGACGCTACTGCGACCGCTGTTGCATGCCGCGACCGAACTCCCCGCCCTGCGCGCGACCTGGCTGCGGGTGCAGCAGGACTGCGAAATCCAGCTCATCCCCATTATCGCGGCCCGCACCGGCCGCTCCCCCGACGATCTGGAGGTGGCGATCGTGGCCGCCATGGCGAATACCGCTGTGCGCCTTGCCATCGAGCGCTGGGCGGCGGGCGATCTGCCCGGCTCCGCCGCCGATGCGGTCGACACCTGCCTGGCGCATCTCACCGAGCAGAGTCTGTTGTAGGCAAGATCCTTTGCCGCCCGAGGGTTCTCACCCTCTGCGCGATGTCCGCGCAGGTGAAAATGGTTTGCCGACGTGAACGTTGCTTGGGTAGCGTCGCCGTCCGTGACCCCGACTCTGCGCACCGAGCGGTTGCTCCTGGAGCCGTACGTTCCCGAGGACGAAGAAGACTTCGTTGCGCTGTTCCAGGACACCAGGGTGACGCGGTGGATGGGCGACGGGCCCGCTTCCGAAGCTGCGGACCGGGCCCTGTTCGGGCGGATCTTCACGAACGTCTATGCCCGGGACCTGTTCGATGTCTGGGCAGTTCGTCGCGACGGACTCCTGGTCGGGCATGCCGAGATCAAGCCGACCGACGCCGTCGGAGGCCACGAGATCATCTACGCTCTGGTGCCGACGGCCTGGGGGGTCGGTCTGGGAACCGAACTGGCCGAGGCAATCGTCGCCTATGGCTTCGACGCGCTGGGACTGACCGAGGTGTATGCCACCGTGGCCGCACCGAACAAGGCGTCACTGACCCTGCTGGACCGCATCGGTTTCGAGCGCGTCCGAGATATCGAAGAAGAGGACGGCGGCACCACTCGCGTATTGGTACGTCGTCCGACTGCGAGCGATACGTCACCCCTCGCCCAATAGGTGAGCGATCCACTGCCGCTACACCTCCCGCCCCACGCCGGGTCTGCCGACGATGCGAGCCGAGCCGCTAGACGACCTTGGCTTCGATCAGCAAATTCCAGATCTCGCCCTGATCGACGACCTCGACGCCGAGCTTCTCGGCCTTGGCCAGCTTGCTGTCGCCGACGCCCGCGCCGGTGATGAGCATGTCGGTATTGGCCGAGACCGAGGAGGCCGCCGTCGCGCCCGCCTGTTCGCAGAGGCGCTGAAACGTTGGGCGAGCGACCTTTTCGCCGGAGCGCGGATCACTGATCGCACCGGTGATGACCACCGTCTTACCCGCCAGCGGCGCCCCTGCGGCGATCACCGGGGGCAGGTCCTCCGCGCGCACATCCAGGGAAACCCCTGCCGCGCGCAACTTCTCGAGCTCCGGGCGCAGCCGGGTGAGATGAGCGACCAGGGAGGCGGCGACCTTCGGACCGATATCCTCCACCGCCAGCAGGCGTTCCTCGCCCGCGTCGGCGACCTCCTCGAGCGAGCCGAAACCGGCGCGGGCCAGACGGGCTGCGGTGCCGTCGGAGGCCATCGGAATGGCCAGGCCGATGAGCGCGCGGCGCAGGCCGACCTGACGGCTGGCATCGATCGATTCGATCATGCGCCCGGCCGAGACCTCACCGACCCGATCGAATTCGAGCAGTTGTTCCTTGGTCAGGGCGTAGAAGTCGGACGGGCTCTCCAGGATGCCCGCCTCGGCCAGGCGCTCGATCCACACCCCGCCGATGGCATCGATGTCCGCGGCCGCGCGCGAGGCCCAGTGGATGAGCCTGCGTACCGTCTGCGCGGGGCAGGACACGTTGGTGCAGAACAGTTCTCGGCTGTTGCCCTGTTCGGTGACCGGCTGTCCGCAGGACGGGCAGACCGTCGGCGCGAGGATCTCGATCTCCTGGCCCGTGCGCTTGGAGGCGTCGAGAACGCCCGCCACGAACGGGATCACATCGCCCGCGCGGCGCACCAGCACGGTATCGCCGACCTTGATATCGCGGGCGCGGATCACCTCCTGATTGGCGAGCGTGGCCTTGGTGACGGTGGTGCCGCCCACGAAGACCGGCTCCAGCCAGGCGACCGGGACGATCTTGCCGGTTTTGCCGACATCCCAGATCACCTCGCGCAGCAGCGTGGTCTTCTCCTCGGCGGCGAACTTGTAGGCCAGCGCGCCGCGCGGGGAGTTCGAGCGCGTCCCCGCCGCGGCGTACGCCTCCCGATCGGCCAGCCGCAGCACGGCGCCGTCCAGGTCGTAGTCGAGATCATTGCGGCCCTGCTCGATCGCCGTGATCGCCGCCTGTGCCTGCTCGGCATCGGCGCAGTGCCGCATCCGCGCTCCCGCGATCCCGAGCGCGAGCAGCCCCTCCTCCAGATCCATCGCGGTCTCGCCCGCTGCGATATCCAGATCGAATCCGAAGAACCGCAACCGCCTTTCGGCGACCGTGGCCGGATCCTTCGCCCGCAGCGTGCCCGCCGCCGCATTGCGGGGATTGATCAGCGGCTTGTCCGGATGCGCCGTGTTGTAGGCGACGAAGGTCGACCGCAGCATCACCGCCTCGCCGCGCACCTCCACCCGCCCCGGCACCTCGATCCGCTCCGGAATGCCGTCCACGAGCGCCCGCACCAGCATGGTCACGTCATCACCGGTGGTGCCGTCACCCCGGGTCACCGCCCGCGCCAGTCGGCCCTCCTCGAACACCAGCGCCAGCGACAACCCGTCCAGCTTGGGCATCACCACCACCGACTGCCCCGGAAACCGGCTGAAGAACGCCTCGACCTGCTCGGGCTTGGTCGCCTTCTCCAGCGAGAGCATCGGCCGCGAATGCCGAATCGGCGCATGCAGAATCGCGGGTGCCCCCACCTGATCCAAGGGATTGGGTTCGGGCGTGAGCTCCGGATGCGCCGCGATCAACGCCCGCAGCTCATCCTCCACCACGTCGTACTCCGCGTCCGCGACCAGCGGCGACCCCCGATAGTAGGCATCGCGCAACTCCACGACCCGGCCCGCCAGCTCCTGAATACGTTCCCCAATTTCCACACCCGGGACGCTACCCAACCGCACCGACACCCGCGCACGACAACACCCGCATCGCCACCGGCTCGGAGAGACCGGTGTCAGCGCGGCAAGATGACGATGGTCGACGGACCGCCGCCACGTCATCAGGGCACCGGCCCAAGCGTGGAACGACCCCGAGGCGTGGACCCTGCACACCTTGACGCGGATCGCCCTGTGATCGAACGCGTGTATCGGTTGGTTCGCTATCGCTACAGCTCATCGATGATGGCCGCGCAATCGGCGGTGATGGGTTCGCGCTCGAGTTCGTCGGTCAGCCATTTTCTTCACCTTCGCTGCGGCGCCTTCCAATCGGCTGCCAAAGCCGCACGATTTCCAGACCAGGTGGCAACGACATGCAGGGGCATTGTCGAATTCGCCCCTGCCGTACCGTGACCGGCGATACCGGCGGAAGCGCCGAATCCGAATGCTCACAACAGAATTAGCAGTAGCTTGCCAGCACGCCCGTCCCAGATGGCGATTACCACCGAGAACGACGTCCATCGCTGTCGAGACGAGCCGGTCACCGCCGATGTCCACCTCGTGGTGCCATGGCGACACTGACCGCGGAACTGCTTGAATGTCAGTAGGTTTGGTGTACCGTCCGAGGCCGAACCAAGAGGTAACAAGGGGATTGCATGAAAACGATCATCGTGTGCAGGTCGGTGTCCCATGGCAACACCAGGAAAGTTGCCGACGTCATCGGTGAGGTCCTGGGCGCGCGAGTCGTCGATCCTGCCGAGATCAGTGCGGCCGAACTGGCAGAGTATGATTTTGTGGGATTCGGCTCGGGGGTACGTAATATGACCTTCTATCGCGAGCTGCGCCAATTCGTTCAGTCGCTGCCCGGAAACCAACGGCGCAAGGCATTCGTTTTCAATACCAGCGGATTCCCGGAGCCGCCGTTCCGGCCCTACCGGCGCATGTTTACGCACCTGGTCGAGAAAAAGGGCTTCGAGGTGGTGGACACCTTCTCCTGTTTCGGATACGACACCTGGTTGCCGTTGATGATCGTCGGCGGTGTTCGGAAGGGACGGCCGAATACAGTGGATCTGGAGGCAGCGCGCACTTTCGCCGAGAAATTGCGAACCCGGATCAGCACCGCTTCCTGAATGAATTCTCGAAAGAGAACACGGAGCGGCGCATTACGACCCCGATATTATGACGTTCCGATGACGCCTTCCAAGCGAACCGCATCACTGTCCGCGGCTCGACAGCAGAACCATCGCCCGGGTCCACAACCGAGGTTATCCGCGCGCCGCAGACAAAACTGGTAGTCGGTGCGCCAGCCCCGGTCGGATTCCTCCTTGGGCGTGGCGAATTCGAGAAACGGCGCACCGCCCGGCCGCTGTAGTGTCCATCCGGCTTGGCGCAGAAACTGCCGCTCCATATCGGCCGCGCCCAGCGCCCGCAGGGTGCGCATCGATTCCCTCGTCGAGGTGGGTGGCGCGCGGATGGTGGCGGACGATCCGGTTCGGGTCGATCGCGGCGACCCGCAGCCCCTTCGCGCTCAGCAGCCGGGCGAGAGCCAGTCCTACCGGTCCGCAGCCCACAACCGCGATGTCGTATGTGTGCATGAGGGCCTCTCTCATAGTGCTGGTTCAGCCGACTTGTCGGGCCGCATCATGTGGGCATCACGCTTGTGCGCCAGGGACTTTCGCGGGCGGTTGGCAAGAGTGAGGATCGCGCCCAGGAGTGCCGGTATCGCGAAGAGCACGAAGTTCCATCTCGGCGGGAAGTCGGCGGCGAGGATCCAGCCGCCGAGTGTGGGTCCGGCGATGGCGCCGATCCGGCCGATTCCCAACGCGACGCCGATGGCGCTGGCCCGGGCGCGCGTCGGGTAGGTGCGTGCGATGTAGGTGTTGATGAGCCCTTGCACACCGAGCGCGCCAGCGCCACCGATCATCACTGTCGCGTAGAGAATCGCTGTCGGGGACTTGATGCTCAGCCCGGCAACGGCGACGGCGGCGACGACGAAACACGCGATGATCGGCCCGTTGGATCCGATGCGGTCGGCGAGCACCGCGATCACCAGCCCACCGATGGTCGCCCCGAGATTCAGCAGCATGAGGAAGGTCAGCGAGGAACCCAATGGGTAGTGCGCCGCCTGCATCAACTGCGGTAACCAGGTGTTGATCCCGAAGATGAGCAGGAACGAACAGGCCACCATGCCACAGAACAGTGCTGTCGTTCCCAGGTACGGTGGCCGCAGCACGAGGCGTATTCCACCGTCGCGGAGTGCGTTCGGCTCTTCGGACGCGCTAGGTAGGTATGCCGGTGATTCGGGTAGCCAGTGGTAGGCCATCGGTACCAGCAACAGCCCGACGCAACCGCCGGCGAGGTACTCGAGCCTGAAGTTGTGCCCGTGCAGGAAGACGTTGGCCACCAGAGCCGCCAGCGATCCACCGATCGTGATGCCGCACTGAACGATCGCCGCGCTCAGGTTCTTTCGCGCCGCGGGTGCGAGCTCGAAGATCAGCGGTCCCATCGCGGGGTAGACCGCGCCGACCCCCAGGCCGACAATGAATCGGTCGATGCCGAAAAGCTCTGGGGCGGGAGCGAATACGCACCCGAACATGCCCAGAGAGACGACCGCGAGGCTGACCAATGTGATGCGTCGTCTCCCGTACTGGTCGGTGAGCTGACCGACGAGGAGCGCGCCGACCAGCATTCCCACGGGTGTGAGACTGCCGAGCATGCCGATTTCCGACAGCGACAGATGCCACCGCTCGTAGCGGAGCAACAGCGGCGTCGTCGCGCCGAACGCGACCAGGTCGTAGCCTTCGAGCGTCATGACTGCCAGCCCGATCACCAAGGCTTTCCACGGCAGGGCCGACAGCCCCTCTGGTGATTCGCTGGATTGTGGTGTGCCCACGGACGATTCCTTTGCTGTTCGGGTCACGGTCGGTTGTGACGCGCCGACAGGTGCAGTACTCGCCCGGCGTTGCCGTGGCCGATCTTCGCGCGGTCGGTGTCGCTGATCGGGGCCTCGTCGAGGAAACGGACGGCCTCGCCGGTGTCTTCGAATGGGTAGTCGACGGCGAACATGATGGCGTCGGCACCGATCGACAGGACCGCTCCCGCGAGAGCCGCCGGTGAACAGACGCCGCTGGTGGTGATCAGAATGTTGCTGCCGAAATACGCCGAGGGCTTCCGGGCAAGCGTCCGGTCCGCCTGCGGGGCGTAGCGCGAGTCGAGCCGCGCCAGCTGGAACGGTAGAGACTCGCCCATGTGACCGAGGATCACCCTGGCACGGGGGTGGCGATCGAACACCCCACCGAACAGGATCCGGAGGGCATGCCCGCTCGTCTCGGCACCCCAACTCCACAGGGGCCCTTGCAATTCCGGACGACCGGCGAGCACACCCCACGGCTCGGCGGGCGGGGCACCCGGGTGCAGATACAGCGGGACATCCAGTTCCTCGAAAGCCGCCCACACCGTGTCGTATCGCGGATCGTCGAGATAGCTGCCGTGCGTGTGGTCGTTGACCAGTGCGCCGCTGAGCCCGAGCGAACCGACGGCGCGATGGAGTTCGGTCACGGCGGCCTCGGGATCCTGTAGCGGCAGCGCGGCCAGGCCACGGAATCGGGTCGGGTGGGCGGCGATCACCTCGGCCAGATGGTCATTGGCCATGCGGGCGTCCGTGATCGCATGCCGGGAGTCGGTCACGCCCTGAATACCGGGAGCGGTGAGCGAGAGCACCTGGATGTCGATGCCGTGCTCGTCCATGTCGGGCAGTCGGTACGTCGTGTAGTCACACAGCCGCTTCGCCCAGTCCTCGATCCAGTCGGCGGCTGTGATCGTCCGGGGTGCCGGGTACCTGCCCATCAGCTCAGGGATGCCGAAGGCTTCTTCTATCGCAATGAGGCCCAAGACATTTGCCTTTCTATCGGGTAGCGCTCAGTTGATTTCCGTGTGCGCACCGGTCATGTACGCGGCAAGGTCTTCGGGGTTGATGAACGACGGAGGCGGCGGCCCCCGTTCGTGGAGTGATCGCCCGGCCTCGCGTGGTTATCGAAACGCACGTCGTACGCGAGTCTCTGGCGCACGGGACGGTGGAGTGGGAGTCCGATCTGCTTGCGGCGCATCACAATCTGGCCCGCGCGCCATACAGCGACGAGAACGGCGCGATCAATGAACGCTGGCTCCAAGCACATTCGCGGTTCCACCGGGCACTGTCGAAGCGCTTCGCGACCACATCGAGCTCACCACGAAGTTGCTGCTCGAGGCTCACCATGGCGCATGACCCGAGCCTCGGTGATCGTCGGTCGACGACGCGATCCATCGAAGGGTCTCGACGCTTCCGGCCCGCGTCATGCTCGCCGCCCACCGTCGACCGACAACGCAATCCCGGTGACGAAGGACGCGGCGTCCGAACAGAGCCAGACCGCCGCCGCGGCGGCCTCTTCCGGCGTCGCCAGCCGGCCCAGCGGGGTGGTCGACGCTTGCATCGCGATCAAGTCGATGCCCGGCGCGGCTGCCGCCACCTTCTCGAACCCGGGCGTGAGGGTCGGGCCCGGACAGACGGCATTGACCCGAATGCCGTTGGGCGCGTAGTCGACCGCGGCGACCTTGGTGAGCCCGACGATGCCGTGCTTGGCGGCCACGTAGGCGGGGGCGGTCGGAATCGCGTACAGGCCGCCATTGGAGGCGATATTGACGATCGCGCCGCCGCATTTCAGCAGGGGCAGTTCGTATTTCATGCACAGGAACGTCCCGGCCAGGTTGACGTGCACCACGCGTTCGAACTGGTCCAACGTCATCTGGTCGAGCCGCCGGTGATGCGATGCCATACCGGCGTTGTTCACGGCGAAGTCGAGACCACCGTAGGCCGCGACCGCGCGCGCCACGGCCGCACGCACGGATTCTTCGTCGGCGATGTCGACGGCGATCGCCACTGCTTCCCCGTCGTCTCGACCGATCATCTCGACGGTCTCGTCCGCCGCACTCACGTCGATATCGAGCACCGCGACCGCGGCACCCTGCCGGGCGAACTCGATTGCCGCCGCGCGCCCGATCCCGCTGCCGGCGCCGGTGACCAGTCCCACTTTCCGAACTGCGCCGTCGTTGAATGCCGTGCCGCTCATGCCAGCACCTCGTGGTTCGCCCAGGCGACCCGGTACGGGTGCCGCGACTGCCACCGGCCGATGGCCTCGTGCAGGCCGGGCGCGGTGAACGCCTTCGCCAGCGTGTCCATATCGGCCACGCCGATATGCACGATCGCGGTGGCGATCAGCGCCGGAATGGCCTCCTCACCGGGGACGGGGAGATGGCGGCGGGCCGCGAACGACTGCACCAAACCGGTGTCGACCATGACCTGTTCGATATCTGACAGATACTGATTCAGTTCAGAATCCGGCAGCGGTCGATCGAAGGAAACGATCATCGTGTGGTAGATCATGCAGCAATTCTTCTTGCCCTCGTGTGCAAGCGTCCAAGACCTATTCGACATTCGGCGATAACCTGTAGGCATGATTGAACTGGAGACTCGCGAGCTCGAATACTTCCTCGCGGTCGCCGACGAGTTGCACTTCGGCAGGGCTGCGGTCCGGCTCTCGATCGCCCAGCCCGCGCTGTCGAAAGCGATCCGGCGCATCGAGACCCGGCTCGGAACGCCGCTATTCGTCCGCTCCAGCCGGCACGTCGAACTCACTCCGGCCGGGATGGCGCTGCGAGAACACGGGCGCCATGCGCTGAACGCGGTCGATGTCGCCGTCCGCAACACCCGGCGCGCCACCGACGCCCAGGCCCACCTGCGATTGGTGCTGAAGCCCGGCGGCGACGCCGGGCTGCTGTCCCCGATCCTGGCCGAGTACGCCCACCAACCGGATGCTCGCCGGGTGGACATCCTGTTCAGCGGCCCCGCCGATCGCACCGATTTCCTGCGCGACGGTCGCGCCGACGTCGGCCTGCTCTACGCACCGTTCGACGATCTCGACGGCCTGGCCCACGAGACGCTGCACACCGAGGAACGCGTGGTCATCGTCCCGGCCGGACACCGGCTGGCCGCCGGAGATTCGGTGCGACTGTCCGAGCTGTCGGGCGAAACGCTGCCCCGCTGGAAGGGCATCCCGGGCGGCGACGGCACCGGCCCCGAGGTCGCTGATGCGGTTCAGCTGTTCCACATGATCACCCTGGGCCGGATGATCGGAGTGCTACCCCGCTCACTGGTCGAGTCGGTCCCGCCCGGGTTGGTGTGTGTCCCGGTGACCGACGCCCCACCCAGCAGCCTGGTCCTCGCCTGGAACGAACACGATCGCCGACCACTGGTCGCGTCGTTCGTGGCTGCCGCCCTGTCGACCGTCTCGTCGCCCACAACGCAGTCCGAATGAATTGAGCCCGCGGTGCGGTCGTAAGCGGCGAGGCTGCCCGAGGTATCGCCGCTGAAGAAGCTCACTGGCCCTGATGATCGCGACCGCGTCGGTCTTCCCTGCTACAACGATTCAACCGCAGATCAAACATCCGGCTTACCCAGGGCGGTCGAACGACCACAGCGCCGACCCTGCGGCAAGCGGCGTGTAGCGCTGCGTTGGGCAGAGGGTCAATTCGTGCCGGGCAGGCCGTGTTCCAGCAGGGTGAAGACGGCGTCGAGGGCGGCGCGGGGATCGGGCTCACCACCGACGAATTGGGGGATCTCGAGCACGTAGCGCGCAATGGCGCGGGCGGTGATGTCGTCGGGCTCGCGGCCGAGCTCGGCGGCGATGACCGCGGCCAAGGGTTCCTCGCAGCGGATCCACAACCGGCGGGAGTATTCGCGCAGCGCGGGCGTGTCCATGATCAGCTCGGTGCGTCGGCGGACCTCCGGACTCGGATCGGTAAGAAACGGGCCCCGACCGGCCATGAATTCGCGCAGGGCCGCCAGCAGCGACCGATCCGCCGGTCGCCCACGAACGGCCGCCAGCAGGCTCTCGCGGCGCTCGACGCCGTCGTCGAATATCAGCGCCTCTTTGCCGTCGGGGACATGGCGAAACATCGTCGGGACCGAGATGTCGACCGCGTCGGCGATCTCCCTGATGCCGACCTGGTCGTAACCCTTCTCCAGAAACAATCGCTCGGCCACCTCGGCGAGAGCCCGGCGGGTCTCGGCGTTCTTGCGTTCTCGGCGTCCGGGCTGCTCAGCAGGCATGCGCTCACCTTATCACATGACTTAACTCACTAATAATTCTAATCGAGTTGCATATTTTATCCGGTCATGTTTTTCTAGTGGTGTCCGCGAACCACCGAGACCTCCGAGAGGGATGATCGAGATGACCTTCGACATCGAAAACGACGACACGACACCGGTTCTCATCGTCGGCGGGAGCCTCGTCGGCCTGTCCGCGGCGGTGTTCCTGTCCTGGCAGGGCGTGCCCGTGGTGGTGATCGACAGGCACTACGGCAGCTCGCCGCACCCGCGGGCGATCGGATTCACCACCCGCACGATCGAGCACTTCCGCCAGGTCGGTGTCGAGGTACCCGCCTCTTTGCAAGGCATGAAGCCGCCGCGCCGAGCCCGCGTGGAGAGCCTGACCGGGACCTGGATCGAAGAATATCCCTGGAGTCCCGGCGGTGACGGCAGCTACGGCGCCGACCAGTCGCCGGTGCACGCGATCGCGATCACGCAGGATCGGCTCGAGCCGCTGCTGCGCGACCGGGCCCGCGAACTCGGCGCCGAACTGCGTTTGGGCACCGAGCTTCTCGGACTCACCCAGGATGACGAGGGCGTCACCGCGATGCTCCGGCGCCGCGAGGACGGACGCGAATACCGCTTGCGCGCACAGTACGTCGTGGCCGCAGACGGCGCCGACAGTGCCGTGCGCACCGATCTGGGTATCGAGCGTCACGGCGTCGGCCCGCTGTCGGTGCAGCGCAGCATCCTGTTCCGGGCGCCGCTCGAGGAGTACCTGCAGCACGGAGTGGTCCAGTTCGAGATCGAACAGCCGGACTTCCGGGCGTTTTTGACCACCTACTCCGATGGCCGATGGGTGCTGATGCTGTCCGACGATGTCGAACGTGACACCGGGCAGCAGATCGAGGTTGTGCGGCGCGCGCTCGGCCGCACCGACATACCGATCGAGCTGATCACCACCGGCCGCTGGAATCTGGCGGCCCTGATCGCCGACCACTTCTCGGACGGGCGGATCTTCCTCGCCGGTGACGCCGCACACCAATTACCGCCCAACCGTGGCGGATTCGGCGCGAACACCGGCATCGACGATGCGCACAACCTGGCCTGGAAACTGGCGGCGGTACTGTCCGGGCGGTCGGACCCGCGGCTGCTGGATACCTACGACGCCGAGCGCCGCCCGATCGCGGACCTGCGCCACGACCAACTGTTCGCCCGCGCCGACTACAAGGCATACCTGACCGGTCCGGCATCGGACACCTCGGTGCTCGACGATTCCGCGATCGAACTGGGACAGCTCTACCGCTCCGCGGCGGTCCTGGGTGCGGATGCGTCGTTGCCGCCGGCCGCGTTGCCCGAGCAGTGGGCCGGCCAGCCCGGTACTCGCGCACCGCACCTATGGGTCACACTCGACGGTGAAAAGCGCTCGACGCTCGATCTCATCCGGCACGACTGGGTATTGCTGGCCCGCGATGACCGCTGGCACACCGCCGCCACCGCCGTAAGCGAAAAGTTGGGTATCGCAATCGAATTCAAGCAGATCGGCACCAACATCAAGATCAGCGAACCCGATACGCTAGAGGACGCCTACGGCATCGAATCCACCGGCGCGACCCTGATCCGGCCCGACGGCTACATCGCCTGGCGCACCCCAACCGCGCCACCGGACCCCACCAAGGAGCTTGCGACCGCGCTCGCCGCGGTGGCAGCCGCCCCGCACGGGCCCGTCACCGAAAGCCGAGGATGATTCGTCAGTCGCAGCGCCATTGACCGCGCCGACCTTGCGAGACGACCGGAAAGCCCCCCAGCCCCGAAAGATCATGTACGTCAACGAAACTCAGCCTGAGCAACCGCCCAGGACCAATGGGCCGACACCGGTTTCGACCATGCCGCTGACCGCGTAGTACTGCTGACAGATCCATACCTGAACTGAACTCGAACGGACGAATAGCGCATCTCAACGCGGTAGATGAGTGCGTTCGAATCTCGACCGTCCGGGGTCCTCGGAGACGCGACAGGCACCGATGACGCTGGTAGGTTCGATTCGAACCGATTGGCGGGGGAGTTCGAATGGCAAGCGGCAACGCTCGAGTGACACTGCACGACTATCAGCTTGCGACGCTGCATCCGATGTGCGACAGCGCTCCCGACCATGCGGCACGGCTGTTGCAGGCTATCGGCGCTACTCGCTCCGACGCCGCCGAGGCCGAACGCCGTTGGGTCGCCTGGCTGAGAGACAGCGACCGGCCCAAGACTGTCGAGGACTACGAGGGGTTGGGCTGGGGCAGTCCCGACCACACCGAGACCGTCAACCGAGGCGGGTCCGAAATCCGTTATGCCCGATGGAATCTGACGTTCTGGCCCGCATTCTATGTCGAGTTGATCGAGATTCCGAATCAGTCCAGAGTGATATCCCGGCAGTTCATGCGACGACCTGAGCTGTCACGTCCGAAGTTGGAAACCGTCACCGACCTGATTCCTTGGTCGTGCACCTACTTCGAGTTCCACGACAGTGCGACTCTGGGACCGTTCGCTCACGTCGACGGGCTCGGCTCAATCGGCGACGTCACGGCCATCGCGGCCAAGGACCCCGCCACCGGCCACGATCGAATCTACTGGGCACGGTTCGACTGGAGCCTTCTGCAATCCGTGCAAACGGCACCCACGTCCTGGACCAAATACGACTGGCAGCCCTGACCCCCAGAATCACCACAAACCGTCATCCGGCCACTCGATCAATTACCGAGACTCCGGGACTGGCGCAGGAATAGGTGTCAACCCGCCACCTGATCTTGCAGCAGTCCCAGCCGGCTAGGCCGCATCGAGCGCGCTCGGCATGTGCGTGCGTTGAAACGGATCGAGTTCACCTCTGGCCGTTGATCTTCCGAGGCGCGGTGCTGGCCGCATCGGAACGCGCGGGTCACGGCAGGGTGGTGCGTTCGCAGTTTCAAGTCTGGCGCGGGCGACGCTCGAACCTGGTCCTTGCACATCACCACGCAAGCGCAGGCGCGAACCAATCCAGACTCTGGCCATGAGCGCCGGCATAGCCCAGCGGAACCCCATCCAGCGCCACCACGAACCGGCCGGGCGTCTCCGAGGCAGGCACCGGAAGTCGCTCCGCGATTGAACCGATGACACTGCAACCCTCATTGGACACCCAATGACACCGCAGCCCACGAACCATCCGCTCGAAGCGGTCGCGCTCCTCGACACTCAGATACGCCAGCACAGCGCTATGAAAGACCACCACCGTCGCCTCGGCCGGAGCAGCGGAAACCAGTTCTGCCACAGTCTCGTTCAAATCACCGGCCTTGATACCGACAGGCTGCCTCTGAGCGATGGTCACTGCGGCGCGCAGTCGCTGCAGCCGTTCGGGCTGCCCGGGCCATACCAAGTATTCGAGCCACCGCATCTGCTCGGTATCGGTGACATCGAGCGGGTTCAAATCCACACCGGCCCGCCACACCACCTCGGGCAATCGACCCGGAACCGGCGGCTCACCCGTGGTCGCGCACCGCAACTCCACATCGGAAACGCCACCGATCGGGTCGAGCGCGATCCGATCGTCATAGCGATAACTGAAAAGATCCGGATACAGACACAATCCGGCTGACGCACCAACCTCGATCAACGCCAGTGGACCGGGCAGTTGCGCCAATACTGGCAACAGCACCGAAGCCCGGCCGACCTCGTTGGTTTGCGTCCTACGCGTCAGAATCTCCGGCACGAGAGCATCCCAATGCCGCCCCACCCATGCTCGGAACTCGGCAAACGACACCTCGCCGACTCCGAGGAAGCGGGCGGCCGTGAGCACCAGGTTCGGCTGCCGCTTCTCCAGCGGCAGTTGATCGATCAGCCCCACCAGCTCCGGATCCGAGGCAATCCCCAACGCCCACAACTCATAACACGACGAACTACCCCGAGCCTCGAACTCCGCGAACCGCCGATACAGCCCACTCGTCTCCCCATCCATACCGCTGTTCCTACCGGCCGCACGTGTCGTTGACGACCCCCACGATCAGCCCGTGCACCCGAACCCTCGCCAAGATTCACGCAAAGCCATTCAACTGCTCGGTCATCGGCAGAAGCGGACGTCTCGAATCACGACAGGTGTCGGCCGTGACCCAGCACAGCAGAACCCGCGATCGCCAGGAAGCCGCTACAACTCGACTTCGGTCCCCCGCCGTCACTCATTACCATTCGGTAGGTGATCACAGCCTCACCAGGTACCCGTCGTCTCCTCATCACCGCGGCGGCCGTCCTCTTCGGCGCTTCGCTCGGCTTCTCCGCGGGCCTGACCCTCAACGTCTACGGCGACCGAATTCCGCGCATCCAGCAGTACACCGCCGAGGAGAAGCTGTTCCTCGACGGGCTCGACTCCTACGACGGCCGACTCTCGGTCATGGCGTGGAAGTACCGGCGAGAAAGCGTGGACCTCGGCAAAGCCGTCGTCGCCGACCTGCGAACCGAAATCGCCGCCCATCCCGATAGCGACCGCGGCCTGACACAAGTTTTCGTGGCCCGCCGCGTCTCCTCCGAATACGCCGTATCGGAGGAGGATGCCAAAATCTTCGTCGCCCTGGCCGCCACCTATTTCGCACCAGAATTGCTGTAAGGCCGCGGTTAGGTCGCCGCGGCGCGCAAACGCCTCGACCGAGGACATCCGAGAATACGTCTTCGTAGTCCGACGCCCGAATGGTGCGTAACCCCAGCCGGTGTCACCGCACATCGGCAATACTGTGCACTTGAGTTGCTAGAGCTAGCCCTAATCGGCTTCCGAACGGACGGGCCCGTCAATGGACTCGTCCCTTCACCCCACCCGCCATGTTGAATTCCGCCGTGTCTGGTTGCCGAATCCGTTGCCAAATCCGACGGATGGCCGCCAACATTCAACAATCCGTTCGTACGTGACCGGTCGAGGTGGACCGCGAATTGGTGCACCGACTTCGGTCACGGATCAGCGAATAGCGCCCACTCGCAGAGACCGTGTCACACGGACCTTGGTGTCGTTGCCGCGGTCATGATCTCGTTCGATCGCCGCGATGTCGCATTCAACTCCGGTTCGCCCCGGGCGGTCGAGCGGAACGATGCGCAGCGTGCGGTAGCGACCGGGGTTGTCCAACAGCATCCCGACCATGCATCAGCGACCACCGCCTGGATGGAGCGCAGCACGGGTCCGTAGTCGAAGTCGGCGAACCGGCCTCCGGTCCGTCTGCCAGCAGGTCGCCGACACCCTGCTCGCGGCAACGACGGAGACCACCAGCACCCGGTCGGCACGCGAGCCCGCTGATCCATCACCTCCCGCCGTCGTGCTGTGGTCGAACGGTGAGAATCTGCTGGGCCGATCCGACGGGGCCGTGGATGTCGTGCAGGACGGTGCTCGTCAGCCCTTGGCCGGCATGGCCGAAGGTGACGGTGGTGTCGAGTCCGGTCCACCCTGCCTCCGGTTGACGGTAGAGATGAATCGTCAGATCCAGGTTGGGGAACATCCACTTGGCAGGCTCCTGGCGGACGGCAATACCGTTGGCGGTGTCGACTAGAGCCACGAACGAGGCGAGGCCGCTAGCCTGTTCGCCTGCGACCAGCCCATGCGGCGTGGAAAGCCACGCGGCGGTGCGCCCCGGCTGCGGAATGCCGATCGGCCGGGTGTCGAGCGAGCCGACGTACCCGCCAGGCCACACCGAAGTGAGTGGCCACGAGGACAAGGTTTCCGGCGCGGGCATCCCATCGGGCTCACCGCCCGCGACGAGGCCGGTCTCTTCGGCCGCCATGAGCCAGACCCTGGCCGAAACGGTGCTGCGGCCCGCGATGACGACCGTCGCCCCGACAAGTTCGATCGTCCGGCCGGGTCGGATGACCTCGACGTGAATGTCGAACTCCTCAAATGTGTTTCGGCCAAGAATATCGAAACTGATGCGGCTGACCAGCAACCCGGCACAACGTTCGCGTGCTCGCATCCGTTCGATCTCGTGCACGATCAGCCCGCCGAGGGGGCTGAAATGCTGTTCATCGACCGCCCACGCACCCCGCGCGTGCACGGTCGGCACGAAGCGATGCGCACCGACCCGCTCGAAGTAGCTGGCGGGCGTGATGGTCGAATTCATCACCGGGATAAGCCTTTCGGTCGTTTGCATCAGCGCCTGACGATGTCGCCGGTCAGGACGGATCGCGGCCATCGGTGGGGCTCCAGCCAGGGGGACCGAAGGTGTACCCGAGGACTTCGCGCAGCGTGCGGGCGCGCCGAAGGTCGCCCGCGATCGAAATGTATTCGTGGAACTGGAGTCTCAGCAGATTGTGCGTACCCACCGGAGTGGTCAGTCCGTACGTTGGCCGCTGCTTCTCCTCGGCGTAGGTACCGAAGATCCGGTCCCAGATGATGAGAATGCCGCCGTAGTTCTTGTCGAGGTACTCCGGGTCACTGCCGTGATGCACGCGGTGATGCGAGGGGGTGTTGAACACGAACTCGACCAGCCGAGGGAGGCGGTCGACGGTCTCGGTGTGCACGAAGAACTGGCAGATCAGGTTGAGCGAGAAACCGACATAGATCATCCACGGCGGAATCCCCAACAGCGGCAGCGGCGTCCAGGCCAGCGTCTCGAACCAGAGATTCCATTTCTGGCGCAGCGCGGTGGAGAAGTTGAAGTGCTCACTGGAGTGGTGTGCCTGATGCGCCGCCCAGGCGATCCGGATGCGATGCGAGAACCGGTGCACCGCATACCAGAGAACGTCGACGGCGAAGAACAGCAACAGCCAGGTGTACCAGGCATCGGCCGCCAGCTTCCACGGAACCGCTTCGTAGATGGCGCTGTACCCGATTAGCGACGCGGCGTGGAACAGTCCCGCCACACCCAGATAGCCGACCCCCATGGAGACGCTGGTCGCGGAGTCTCGCAGCGAAGCGCCAGTCCGGCCCGTTTCGGAGCCGGGGTCGTGATGACGGGCAACCCAGCGCAGTCCGACGTATTCGATGAGGATGAACAGTCCGAAGAACGGCAACGCCCACGCGATCGGCTCGGTCACATAGTCGACCGCCGAGTGCAGGTACGAGAACAGCGGAGCAAGAAACGCGGCATGGAATGTCGCGGTGACCAGGTTCTCGAACCAGCCGATCAGCGCGTGCACGATGTCTCCCCATTCGTTCGCACGGATATGACCGTGCGGTCATATCCGTGCGCCGACTGTAGGCTCGGGCGGTGCGTCACGCAACCGGTGCAGGGACCAAAGGTGTGCCCCGTCAAGAACGGGAGCGACGGATACTGGCCGCGGCCACCCTGCGTTTCGGCACCGACGGCTATCGGCGAACCTCGATGGAAGCCGTTGCCGCAGAGACCGATATCTCCAAGGCGCTGATCCTGAGTCTGTTCGGAAGCAAGGACGGCTTGCATCTGCGCTGCGTGCAAGAGGCCGGTGAGGTCCTGGTGTCCGCGATTACCCGGGTGATCGCGACCAGCCCAGCCGAATTCATGGCCTCCGACACGTTGCGATGCATCTTCGAGTCGTTGCGGGAGCGGCGCTACGACTGGGAACTCCTACACGACACGACCGTCGCGGAGACCACCGATGGCGGCCAGGCCGCCTTGGCCTATCGGGCGGCGATCCGCTCACTCGCCATGGATGGGACCTACGCGCTGCTCGGACCTCGGGGCCCGGTCGATCCGGTGGATCGAGAGATCCTCACCGACGTGTGGCTGGGCATCCTGTCAGCTCTGGTGGGTTGGTACCAACGCCACCTCGACGAAGTGACCATTCCCGAGATGCTGCAACGGTGTACTACGGTCGCGACCACCGTCGGGAATGTCGCGCAGATCGCGGGGCATGTCCCTAGTTCCGGGACAAATCGTCCCTCATAGCAGGACAAACGGTCTCGATCTTTTGCGGAACGGCGAGTTCCGGACCTACACTCCAATCGGACAAAAAATAACTACAGCCAAATGGGGTCACCGTATACAGTTGTCGCATTGTCGGCCGTGTCGGTGGATATGGTAATGGTCGCGAACGAACGTAAAGTAACCGGCCCCATACAATTGTCGACTTTGACCTCCGCTTGATCGTCGTATATCGAAGCGCGCTTGTCGATCACCGACTTTTTTGCGAACGAAACAGTTTGAATCGAGCCGGGCTTGAGGGTTGTCGATACATTAGGGCTGACCGATGCGTGCGCCCCGACGTCAGGGCCGATGATGCTGAGTCCTACAGACGGGCCGATGGAGAAACCGAGGCCCAGATGGAGTCCGTTGGATACATCGACCTGACAGCCGATCTGATAGCCGGTGTCCAATACTCCCCATTTGATGTCGGATTTACCTTTCCCGGCGATGTCGCCGACCGCCTGCAATGAGACGAAGCCCTCTCTGGTGAACGGGGTGGCGGCCAGGTTCGGGTAGCGGTCCACGGTCTCGCCCAGTTTGGATACCGTCAGTGACCAGCCGTCCTCGGTAACAATGGTGCGGGACTTGTCGGCCACCGCGTCCGCCGACGATGATCCGGCGGTCGCCGTCGCGACGACCCCGCCGGTGACCACGACCGCTGCGGCCACGATCCAGCGGCAGGCTGTCCTTCCTCGGATGTTCGACATTGCGGACGACCTTTCTTTCGATCTTCTGAGATATGGCAGAACATTTCCATTACAAGCCACAAATGTGTTGCCGACAATGGCATGTCCTCAAATCAGGGACGTACTCGAAGCTCATTGTTAACGTTTTCATCACGCGGGGTCACTCCTGTTTCAGATATATCCTCATCCCCTTTAGATGAGGCCTGGTACATCCAATTCCCATCGGTCCGAGAAGTTATTCAGGCCACACTCCCCCTTTCGTGTGACGGCGACCGAATTCCGTTGCCACCGAATTTGTTCAGGAGTTCGATGAGCGAATACCAGCAGTTGCCAGGACAGCCTGAAACTCTGGATCCAATCGCCATCCAATTTCGAATCCGGAGGATCTCATGCGAATTCTCGTTACCGGCGGAGCCGGCTTTCTCGGATCGCACCTCACCGACGCATTGCTCGCCCGCGGCGACGACGTGGTCGTCCTGGACGACATGTCGACCGGGAATCCAGCCAACCTGCTCCCACCGCGCCCCGGTCTCACGATCGTCGATGCCGACGTCCGGGCTCCGCTCCTACTGGACGGTCCATTCGATGCGGTCGCGCATCTGGCCAGTCCGGCCTCCCCGCCCGAGTACCTGCGCCGTCCGGTGTTCACGCTCACTACCGGCGCGCTCGGCACCCAGCAGGTGCTGGAGTTCGCCGCACGCAAGAACGCCCGCGTCGTGCTGGCCTCCACCAGCGAGGTGTACGGCGACCCGGAGGTCCATCCACAGACCGAAAACTATTGGGGCAATGTGAATTCCGTCGGCCCCCGAGCGGTGTACGACGAGGCCAAGCGTTACGCCGAGGCTCTGACCACCGCGTTCGGTGACAGTCAGGGCGTGGATACCGGGATCGTCCGGATCTTCAATACCTACGGCCCCCGCCTGCGTCCCGAGGACGGGCGGGTGGTGTCGAATTTCATCGCTCAAGCGCTCGCAGAGCGCCCGCTCACCATCTACGGCGACGGCACTCAGACACGCAGCCTCTGCTACGTCGACGACCTGGTGAGAGGCCTGATCGCGATGATCGATGCCCGCGGCGAGCGCGGACCCATCAATCTCGGCAACCCGGTCGAGATGTCGGTACGGTCGATCGCGGACCTGGTGCTGCGACTGACCGGATCGAGCTCACGCCTCGAGTGGCTGCCACTGCCGACCGACGATCCGGTCCGGCGTCGGCCCGACATCACCCGCGCCGCCGAGAGACTCGACTGGCAGCCGAGGACCTCGGTGGTGAACGGCATCGGCCGGACCATCGCGTGGCAGCGCGGCAATCATCGGACCGCCCCGATCCGCCCGGCCACAATTCCGCTGGCGAGCTGATCGGATCGTCATGACGAATTCACTCAGCTCGGCGTCTGCGGCGGAGTCCGTGGAATCCTATGTGCGGCGGATCTCGGGCGGCCTCGTCCGTACGATCGAACCGTCGGGACCCGTTTTCGCACAACCGATTCCGGCGCGGCAGCGCACCCGTCGGCGCACCTTCGAACCCGCCCTCGGGATCCGCTCCAGGCTTGCCGTGGCCGTGGGCAGTCTGGCCTGGTCGATCGTCATCGTGCTGTTCTGGATGTGGTGGATGCGGCCGCAGCACCGACTCGGGCTCTTCGGATTCGTGGTAACCACGGTGCTGGTGGCCTACGTGACCTTGTTGCCGATGTATTTCCTGCTCACCGTCAATCGGCTGCGCCGGGTGTGGCCCGGCCGGGCCGTGCCGCCGCTGCGAGTCGCGATGGTGGTCACCAAGGCTCCCTCCGAACCGTGGCCTATGGTGCGAAAGACCTTGCAGGCCATGCTGTCCCAGCGCTATCCACACCGGTTCGACATCTGGCTGGCCGATGAGGACCCGCAGCCAGAAGTGCTGGAATGGACACGACTGCACGGGATTCGGATATCGACCCGCCGTGGGGTGCGGGAATACCAGCGCACCCAGTGGCCTCGGCGCAGGCGCTGCAAGGAAGGCAACCTGGCCTGGTTCTACGACAATTGGGGCTACCGCGACTACGACGTGGTGAGCCAGCTCGACGCCGACCACGTTCCGGATTCCGGCTACCTCGCCGCGATGGTGCGCCCGTTCGCCGATCCCGCCGTGGGCTATGTCGCGGCTCCCAGCATCTGCGACTCCAATGCCCGCACCTCCTGGGCAGTGCGCGGGCGGCTATTCCACGAAGCCACCTTCCACGGTCCGCATCAGCTGGGCCACAACGGCGGGCTTTCCCCGGTCGGCATCGGCTCGCACTACGCCGTGCGCACCGCGGCACTACAGAGCATCGGAGGACTCGGACCCGAACTGGCGGAGGATTTCTCGACCAGTTACCTGCTGACGATCGCGGGCTGGTCCAGCGCGTTCGCGATCGACGCCGAGGCGCACGGCGAAGGTCCGCCCACCTTCGCCGCCATGCTGACCCAAGAATTCCAATGGTCCCGCAGCTTGACCACCGAACTGCTCGAACTCATGCCCCGTACCCTGCGCCTGCTGCCGTGGGGGCTGCGCGTGCGCTTCGGTTTCGCCCTGCTGTATTACCCACTGTCGGTTCTCGCCGCGGCGGCCGGTGTGCTGATGCCCGCGGTCGCGGCGGTGACCGGAAAATCGTGGGTCAGCATCAACTACGGCGCATTCATCGGATTCATTGTGGCGCAGGGGATATGCCTGTTGAGCATCGTCGCAGTAGTCCGCCGCTCACGGTTGCTGCGACCGGTGCGCGCCCCGCTACTGAGCTGGGAGCAGGCCCTCTACATCTTCGCCAAATGGCCGTTCAACGCCTGGGGCGTCCTCGCCGCAGTGGCGCAGCGCTTCAGCCCGCGCCCCCTGGACTTCAAGGTCACCCCGAAAGACGGTGCGGTGCAGTCGATGCCGCTACGACTGGCAGCTCCGTACCTGCTGTTCGCAAGCCTGCTGGCGGCAGCGGCGAACATCGGCATGCGGACCGGCGGACCAGTCGGCTACATCGGGTTGTGCGTACTCGGCGCGATGGCCTACTTCCTCGTCAGCGCGGCGGTAGTGAGCCTGCACGCCCGCGAGGCCGCCCGGCTCGTCGGCGCGACCCGCACCGGCTCGGTTCTGATCTGGCGCCCGCTGTTCGCGGTCGCCGTTGCGGTACCGCTCATTTCGTTCACCCTCGGCGCTTTTCCGGTCTTCGCATTGAAGGAGTTCTCGGCATGACACCCAGCTACGTTCTCGTCACCGGTGGCGGTGGATTCATCGGCAGTCATACCGTCGTCGCACTACAGGAGCGCGGTCTTCAGGTCATCGTGGTCGATGACCATTCGACCAGCTCACCGGCAGCCCTCGACCGGGTCGCGGAGGTCAGCGGCGTCCGGCCGCTGCTGTACTCGCTCGATCTCAACGATCGGGGTGCGCTGAACCGGGTGTTCAGCATGCATCGGATCGACGCGGTGATCCATTTCGCCGCCCGCAAGGCGGTAGGCGAATCGACCGAAATCCCGTTCGAGTACTTCGATGTCAACATCGGCGGCACCGCGAGCCTGCTGCGAGTGATGCACGAGCACGGGGTGCACCGGCTGGTGTTCTCTTCCTCCTGTTCCATCTACGGCGACGGCGCACCCGACGGCACTCCCCTGGCAGAAACCGCGCCGGCACGCCCGACCAATCCGTACGCCTGGAGCAAATGGGCCTGCGAACAAGTGATCGCCCAGGGCTGCCTGTTCCATCCGGAGTTGCGCGCGATCAGCCTGCGGTACTTCAACCCCGTCGGCGCGCACCCCAGCGGGCTGCTCGGCGAGGACCCGCTCGGCGAGCCACGCAATCTGATGCCCTATCTGATGCAGGTGGCCGCCGGTCAGCGCGCCCAGCTGACCGTGTTCGGGCAGGACTACCCGACCGCCGACGGCTCAGCGGTGCGTGACTACATCCACGTCTGCGATGTCGCCGATGGCCACCTGGTGGCACTGGATCATCTCGACGACATACCTGGGCACCGAGTGATCAATCTGGGCACCGGGATCGGCACCTCGGTGCTGGCATTGCGCACGACCACCGAAATGGTCACCGGCCGGCGAATCCCCTATCTGCTGCGCGGCAGACGACGCGGCGACGTGGCCGCCCTCATCGCCGACGCCGGTCGAGCCCGCCGGGAATGGGGCTGGCAGCCGCGTCACGACCTGACCGAAATGTGCGGCGACGCATGGAAATTCACCCGTGCCAACCCGCACGGTTACCAAGCGCTGAGCGCTGTCTGAGGAGTGAGCATGACCAAGGTGACAGTCCTGGGAACCGGATATCTGGGCGCGACGCATGCGGCGTGCATGGCCGAACTCGGCCACGAGGTGCTCGGTGTCGACGTCGACGCGGGCAAGATCGCCAAGCTTCAGGACGGGCAGGTGCCGTTCTTCGAGCCCGAACTCGAGGAGGTGCTGCGGCGCAACATCGAAGCCGGGCGGCTGCGTTTCTCCACCTCGTATCGGGAGGCCGCTGCCTGGGGCACCGCGCATTTCCTGTGTGTCGGCACTCCGCAGAAGCGCGGCGAGTACGCCGCGGATCTGCGCTACGTGGAGTCGGTCATCGACGAACTGGCGCCGCACATCACCGGACCGGCCGTCATCTACGGCAAATCGACGGTCCCGGTCGGCACTGCGGCTCGCCTCGGGGATCGGGCCAGGGCGCTGTCTCCGGCAGGCGAGCAACTCGAAGTGGCCTGGAATCCGGAGTTCCTGCGCGAGGGCTTCGCGATCGGCGACACCTTGCGCCCCGACCGGCTGGTGATCGGCATCGACCCGGTTCGACCCGGCCGAGCCGAGCAACTCGCCCGGGAGATCTACGCCACCGCCCTCGCCGCCGAGACCCCGTTCCTCGTCACCGACCTGGCCACCGCCGAACTGGTGAAGGTAGCCGCCAATTCCTTTCTCGCCACGAAGATCTCGTTCATCAACGCCATGGCCGAACTGTGCGAGGCCGCCGACGCCGACGTCACCGTGCTCGCCGACGCGATCGGATACGACGCGCGCATCGGCCGCCGATTCCTCAACGCCGGCTTGGGATTCGGTGGCGGCTGCCTGCCCAAGGACATCCGCGCCTTCATGGCCCGCGCGGGCGAATTGCACGCGCACCAGGCACTGACCTTCCTGCGCGAGGTCGACAATGTCAACATGCGTCGGCGGACCCGCATGGTCGAGCTGACTCGTGAGGTGTTCGACGGCTCGCTGATCGGCGCCCGGCTCGCGGTGCTCGGCGCCGCGTTCAAGCCCGATTCCGACGATGTCCGCGACTCCCCCGCGCTCAACGTCGCGGGCCAACTCCAATTGCAGGGTGCCAGTGTCACTGTCTACGACCCTCATGCCATGGACAATGCCCGTGCACTGTTCCCCACCCTCGACTACGCCACCAGCGTGGCCGAGGCGTGCAAGGGCGCGGACGCCGTGCTGGTGCTCACCGAATGGCAGCAGTTCCGTGAGCTGGATCCCGCCGACCTCACCGGGCTGGTCCGTGGCAACCGCGTGCTGGACGGCCGAAACTGCCTGGATCCCCAGCTCTGGTCCGCGGCCGGGTGGACCTATCGCGGCCTCGGACGCCATTGACCCGGCGTTCCGAGTCGGCTCGGCCACCGGTCAGTGTTGCCCGGTGGCCGAGTGCCAGTCGGCCACCGTGGTGAACCGGCCACCGGCCCAGCCCACCACCGGAGAAGGCGAGTGATAGGCGTTGTCCCGCAGCATGATTCCCGCCATCGTGAAGTTCTCGGCCGACACCAGCTCAGCGTCGTCGCGCGCGGTGAACACGTTGTCGTGCACCATGATTCCGCCCAGGGTGCCCGTGATCCGGACCGCCGGAGGCGTCTTCGCCGCGGACCTGCACACCGTCACCGTATTGCCGTACACCTGAGCGTCGAACACGCCCGTGGCGGATGCCGGACCCGACAGGCCGCCCATGATCGTGATGCCACCGTAGAAGTCACCGCGCCGCCCATCATCGACGGAGCTGTTGAAGCGAATCACATTGCCGGTATTGGCCCGGTTGGCGACATTGCTGAACAGCAGATACCCGGGTCCGTCGTTCGAGTAGGAAAGGTTGTGCTGGAGAACACAATTCGAGGTGTTCTGGTCCAGGTCGAATCCCCCACCATCGGCAGCGCCGGTCTGATTGTGATGAGAGATATTGCGCTCGATGACAACGCCGGTCGAATCGTAGGTCCAGATGCCATACGGTCCCTCCGGGGCCAGGGAGTGCGCACCGTTCTCGTAGGCGACCGATCCGACGACTCGGCCGCCCGACACACTCCCGAGCACGATGCCATTGCCGGTGTTCACGT
The DNA here is from genome assembly GCF_001625085.1 of Nocardia acidivorans NBRC 108247. Taxonomy (GTDB): domain Bacteria; phylum Actinomycetota; class Actinomycetes; order Mycobacteriales; family Mycobacteriaceae; genus Nocardia; species Nocardia acidivorans. The sequence goes on along the minus strand of NZ_BDAW01000015.1, from coordinate 18,107 downwards.
GCGCGGCCGGATCTCCGGCGTTGCCGAACGCGACCACCTCCGACACGGTGATGTCGGTATTGACGTACACCGGGCGGCCCGCGTCGAAGGTCGGTCCGTAGGTCGCGACACCGGACTCGCGATTGTCCCGGGCGACCACTTTGCGCACCTGCACGCCGTGATACCCGGCATCGGGACACGTGGCGCCGATCGAAACGCCGTTGCGGAAGCCACTGACCTCCAGATCCTCGACCAGGATTCCCGAAGGGCGGGTTCCGGGGCGATCGGTGTAGACCGTGACCCCGTCGGCCGTACCACCGCCACCGCCGGTGATCGCGAGATCTCCGACCCTGACTCCGCCCGTGTCCTGGATCAGCACTCCCGGACCGCCGCCGGCCGCGATGATCGCGCGCCCGTTTCCGAACGACCCGATCCACACCGGCCGGGACGCATCACCCGCGTCGCCCGCACCGACCCGCAGCGTGCCCGCGAAGGTGTCTCCGCCATCGAGCAGCACCCGAGCGCCGGGCCGCAGCGGCTGATGATCGAGCCGGTCCAGCGTCCGCCACGCGGTGGTCGGGGTGCGACCGTCGGCGCTGTCATCGCCGGAGTTACTGAGGTAGAAGTCGTTCCGCTCGACGGCGGCACCCGTGCGGTCGATACCCGTCAACGTCACAGCTGCCAGCACAGCAGCGGTCAAGATCAGCAGAGGCCGCGACGCGATCACATTCCTATCACCGATGAGTAACTTTTCGGCAGATGCTACATGGTAACCACGGCATCGACACGCTCCACCGGCGACGCATTTTCCAACGCTATTGGCATCCCTACCAATAGCTGATAGCGTGCTCCTTATTGGTTGCCCAGCCAATAAGGAGCACGATGCCGAAGGACCTCCCACCTCCGAACGCAACGAAACCACGCAGGCGACGACTGCCACCCGAGCAGCGACGAACCGAGATCGTGGACACGGCCGGCCGACTGATTGCCACCCACGGCATCCGCAGCCTCACCCTCCGCAGCGTGGCCGACGCACTGGGCGTCGCCACCGGACTCATCAGCCACTACTTCGCTTCCGTCGACGATCTGGTCACCGAAGGATTCGCGCATGCGTCCACGAATTCACTCGACGCCTGGCGCGCACACGCCCGCGTCGCATCGACCCCCCTCGGCCAACTTCGCCGCCTGCTCGACTACCGCCGCCACCGCACCGAATTCCCCGTCCCACTGCTGTGGGTCGATGGCTGGCAGGCCTCCTACAGCGAGCCCCGCATGCGCGACGAGGTGGTCCGGCAGATGACCTACGCCCAGACCATCGTGACCGAAATTATTGCCGAAGGCGTTGCAGCGGGCCAGTTCTCGACCGACAACGCCAACGCATCAGCCTCCCGGATACTCGCGACCGCCCACGCCGTCACGATCCAAGCCGTCCTGCAGAACGACGAAGAATTCCTTCGCATAGCCGACTTCGTCCTCGCGACCGCCGAACAAGAACTCGGCCTGCCACCGCACGCACTGGAGAACCGAAGGGATCAGTAGAGATGATCCGAATTTTCATTGCCGACAACAACATCGCCCGATTCGGCCTCAAATCCCTCTTCGAGAACACCCCTTCCCTGACAGTGGTCGGAGGAGCGAGCGCGGCCGCACAAGCACTGGAATCGATGGATCCGAGGTCCGTCGACATCGCCATCGTGGGTTTGAATCTGCCGGACGGAAGCGGAATCGACCTGTGCCGCCGGATACAGATGATCTCCCCGGGGATCAAGTGCGTCATATTCACCGAGGCGGCCGATCCCGAGACCATGGCGCAGGCCGCGCTGGCCGGCGCCGCCGGATGTCTCACGAAAAATCTGCCCGGTGAGGTCATCACCCAGGCGATACGCTCGGTCGCCGCCGGAAAGCTCGCCTTCGACCAGCGCGTCACCGAGGTTCTCATCAGGCATGTCCGTCAATCGACCACGGTCTGCAAAGCCCTGCGCGAACTGACCACCCGCGAACTGGCGCTCTTCGATCTGGTCAGCACAGGTCATTCCAGCCAGCAGATCGCCAACTCCCTCGGCATAGCCGAGAAGACCGTTAGAAACAATCTCACGAAGCTTTACGCCAAGCTGGGCGTCGAGAATCGGAACCAATTGACCGAACTATCCACACAATTGCGGAACGGTTTGCTGCCCGTCCGACTCCACGATCGACCCCAAAGCAAGAGTTCAGCCGCGTGATCGACAGACGATCATGCCGGTCGCCGAGCACGACGACACCGATCCCCACACCCACACCCTCGTGCAAGCAAACAGCCAAGGAAAGGGTCGCCGTCGCCGCGTCCTATGACCGTTGGGCTGGCACCCCAGCGAACGCAGTCGTCCCATGCGTTCCGCTGCGTCCATCGGAGAACAACTGGTAGCGATGGATTTCGCAGTCTTCGTGGTGCCGCTGGGCACCGAGATACGGGACGGTTGTCAAATTCGTTGCCGCAAAACTCGACAAAGATTGAGGGCGGTCCTGAAACCTACCGGTCAGGACCGCCCTCATTTGTAGCGGGGACAGGATTTGAACCTGCGACCTCTGGGTTATGAGCCCAGCGAGCTACCGAGCTGCTCCACCCCGCGTCGGTGTGAACAGAACAGTACACGGGCGGGACGGATACACCAAAACGGGCTCGGGGCTCGCCGATTGAGGCTTGGAAACCGGTCGCTATCGGCGGGACTCACCGGGGATACGGTGCGGTGAGCCGCTCGGCGGGCGGCCCGGGGCGGATTGATACGGTCGGGCGGATGTCTGCCGAGGCCGGAAGCACCCTGCCCATCCAGCGAGTTCGGGCCATTGTCGAACTCGCCGGACAGCGTGGGTGGGATATCGGCGGGTTGCTGGCCGAGGCCGGGATTTCGCCGGATCTGTTGGCGGAGGGGCGATCCCGGGTCACCATTGATCAGACCGTGCGGATGGTGCAGGGGTTGTGGCGGGCCACCGATGACGAATTGCTGGGGCTCGGCTTGCGGCCGATGCCGCGTGGGACATTGCGGCTGGTGTGTTTCGGGTTGGTGGGTGCCCCCACGCTCGGGGCGGCCATTCGCCGGTTCGAGAGTTTCCGGCGGTCACTGCCCGGATTGCCGCGGTTGCGGCTCACCCAAGACGAGGGTGAGGCGCGCGTCAGCTTCGATATGAGCGATGCGGGCCGCCCGCCGGGCATTGTCATCGACACCATGTTGACCATTACGCATCGGTTCATGGCGTGGACGATCGGCGGGCGGCTGCTGTTGCGGCGGGTGGAGGTGCCGTACCCGCGCGATCCGGAAGTCGACGACTACGACGTGGTTTTCGGTGCGCCCGTTGTCTTTTCGGCCGCGGACCCGACGCTGGTCTTCGATGCCGCGCTGCTGGAGCAGCCGATCGATCGCAGCGAGGACGAGTTGCAGGCGTTCCTGCGCAATGCGCCCTCGGGTGTGCTCGGACCGCGCGACTACTCCATCTCCCCGGCCGCGCGGGTGCGGCGCATTCTCCAGCGCGGACTGGACGGTGATTGGCCGGGTGCGGATGATATCGCCGCCGAACTCGCCATGAGCCCGCCGACACTGCGCCGCAAACTGCGCGAGGAACACACCTCGCTCAAGGAGATTCGCGAGCAGATTCTGCGCGATGCCGCCATCGCGAGTCTGGTGCGCGGTGAGGAGACGGTGACCGCGCTGTCCCGCCGACTCGGCTTCTCCGAACCGAGCGCCTTCTCCCGCGCCTTCCGCCGCTGGACCGGGAGCGCACCGGGCTCCTATCAGCGTTGAACCGGCCCGCTGAGCGTTCCGGTCAAGAAGTCGAGCGAGGCGGTCATGGTTGCGGCCCGCGAATCGACTTACCGTCGCGGCAGAGCCGATTAGAACAGAGGAGTTCACTCGTGGCCCTGCACCGCTCGCCGTGGATGGATGAGGACCTGGACGCGCTGTCCGATCTAGCGCGCAAGTTCTTCGAGAAGGAATGCGCGCCCAATGAGGACAAGTGGGCCCGCCAGCACCATGTCGATCGCGAAATCTGGAATCGCGCAGGGGAATTGGGCCTGCTGTGCCTGAGCATTCCGGAGGAATACGGCGGGGGCGGCGGCACGTTCGCGCACGAGGCCGTGGTGCTGACCGAACAGGTGCGCGGCCTGTCCCCCAGCCTCGGGAATCCGGTGCACAGCGGGATCGTCGCGCACTACCTCAACGCGTACGGCACCGAGGAGCAGAAGCGGAATTGGCTGCCGCGCATGGCATCCGGCGAGATCGTCGGCGCGATCGCGATGACCGAACCCGGCACCGGATCGGATTTGCAGGGCATCAAGACCAAGGCCGTCAAGGACGGCGACGAGTACGTCCTGAACGGCGCGAAAACCTTCATCACCAATGGCTATCTGGCCGATCTGGTGATCGTGGCCTGCAAGACCTCCGAGGGCAAGGGCGCGGACACCGTCTCGCTCATCCTGGTGGAGACCGCCCGCGAGGGCTTCCGCCGCGGCCGCAATCTGGAGAAGATCGGCCAGCACGGTCAGGACACCTGCGAGCTGTTCTTCGACAATGTCCGGGTGCCGCGGTCGAATCTGCTCGGTAGCGCGGAGGGCATCGGCTTCATTCAGCTCATGCAGCAGCTCCCGCAGGAGCGGCTCATCCTGGCCGTCATCGCCGCCGCCGCGATCGAGAAGACCGTCGAGGTCACGCTGGCCTACACCAAGGAACGCGAAGCCTTCGGCAAGCCGGTCTTCGCCTTCCAGAACACCCAGTTCACCCTCGCCGAATGCGACACCATCAAGTCCATCGCCTGGTCCTTCACCGATGACTGCGTCAATAAGCACCTGCGCGGCGAACTCGACGTCCCGACCGCGGCCAAGGCCAAATGGTGGCTCACCGAGCAGCAGTGCAAGGTGGCCGATGAATGCCTGCAACTCTTCGGCGGCTACGGCTACATGGCCGAATACCCCATCTCCCGCATGTACGCCGACGCCCGCATCCAGAAGATCTACGGCGGCACCAACGAGATCATGAAACTGATCATCGGCCGCACCCTCTGACGGCACCGGACAATCGACTAGCCGAATACGCCCGCGCGGGCTCCGGCGAGTGCCAGGCGGGCGGCGTTGGCGGCGGTGTCGGCTGTCAGTTTCTCGCGAGTTATCAAGGCGCGGAAGTAGATCGGGGCGACCAGGGCTTTGACGCATTCCGCCGGATCGGTGCCCGCGGGTAGTTCACCGCGCTCGATGGCGCGCACGACCACCGGCAGGGCCTGGCGGATACGGTCGCGGAAGACGTGGCGCACCGTGTCCGGGGGGCGGGACGAACCCGCGGTCTCGGAGTGCATGACCGCCAGGACCGCCTGTCCCCCCGGACTTTTCACCCAGGCGACCAGACCTTGTGCGAGAGCGTCGAAGTCCGCTTCGATGGAACCCGTGTCCGGGATGGGGATTTCGGCTTCGGCGCTGTCCGCGAGCGCGTCGGTGATGAGCGCGTCCCGCTCCGGCCAGCGCCGATAGACGGTGGTCTTGTGCACGCCCGCGCGGCGCGCCACATTCTCCACGGTGAATCCCGCGTACCCCTGCTCGGCCAATTCGGTGACGGCCGCGGTCAATACGGCGGCGCGGACCTTGGGTCCGCGCCCCAGGGGTGCGCCAGGACTCATTGCAACTCTTTGGTGCGATATTGGATGCGGTGGGGCATGCTCGACAGTATCGCAACATGATGTTGCGATAGTCAACGACGGGAGTCACCCATGCTGTCGAGAGTCGTTCCAGCAGCGGCACTGCTGTTCCCCGGCCTGCTCGCCGGGGCCTTCGGCTATGGCGCGGTCAACGTCCTCTACGCCTTCCGCGAGGTCCCCCTCGATGTCCGATTCACCTTCCACACCGCCCTCATGCGCGTGAACGGCCCGGTCATGCAATCGCTTATGGCCCTGACCGTCCTGAGCACCCTCGCACTCGCCATCCACCGCACGGGCCGGTATCGATGGCTCGCCGCCACCGCGTCCGTTCTCGCGATCGGCTCATTCCTGATCACCAGGCTCGGCAATGTCCCCATCAACCAGAAGATCAAAGTCTGGGCCGTCAGCGGCCCGCCCGCCGACTACGCCGCCATCCTGCACCGCTGGGAAATATTCCATTTCGCCCGAACAGCCTGTGCCCTGACCGCATTCGTGCTGACCATCGCCGTCGTGGTCACCGCACGCGGCACCGCCTCGCCGGGCGAGGTGCGGCCGCTGCCGCGGCGGGTCGTCGTAGGCTCGTAGCCATGCGAATCGCAATCATCGGCGGACATGGGCAGATCGCACTCGCACTCACCGGGGTGCTCACCGGACGGGGTGACCGGGTGCTGAGCGTCATTCGGAATCCGGAGCACGCGGGGGATGTGAAGACGGCCGGCGGGGAGCCGGTTGTACTGGACCTGGAACAAGGGGGACGGGACGAGTTGGTCTCGGCCTTGCGCGGTGTCGACGCGGTGGTGTTCGCGGCCGGCGCCGGACCGGGAAGCGGGCCGAAGCGCAAGTACACCGTGGATCGGGATGGTTCGGTACTGCTCGCCGATGCGGCGGAGCAGGCCGGTGTGGGGCGGTTCGTGCAGATCTCGACCATGGGCGCGGGGCAGCCCGCCGCCGGTGGGGATGAGTCGTGGGTAGCCTATATCGACGCGAAGACGCAGGCGGAGAATGATCTTCGCGGGCGCGCACTGGATTGGACGATTCTGCGACCCGGCAGTCTCACCAACGAGGCCGCCACCGGGCGGGTACGACTCGCGGAAAGTGTTCCGGCGGGCCGTATTCCGCGCTCGGATGTGGCGGGTGTGCTGGCCGAACTAGTGATTTCCGGGGCGGGGACGGGCCGCGTTCTGGAGTTGATCGGCGGGGAAACCCCGATCCCGGACGCCGTCGCGGCCATCTGACCGAAACCCCTTCGGGCGAAGACCCTTTCGCGATCTGGGCCGCCGCGATCACCGTAGCGCGGCGGCCCAGTCGGGCCGGGCGGTCTGCGAGGCTGTGACGCCGGACCGCGAGGACCGGAACTCGCGAATACATCCGCCGCCCTTGCACATAGGTGGTCCGGACCGTGGTTTCCGGAATGCGGTCGTCTCGATGACGGGGTCGCGGTCGCGGATCAGGTCGGCGCTGACCCGGCCCGAGTATGGAGCAACTGATCGATGTCATCGAGGACCGGAAAGGCGCGCCCGGCAAGCTATTCGACGCTCGGCCCGAGATCCGCGCCTCCTCCGCTCCGCGTGCTGCGCGCGTCGATCTGCTCGCCCAGATAGCGCAGTACCACCGCGGCCACCGCCACCACGGGAACGGATAGGAACGCGCCGACGATTCCGTAGAGCGCACTGCCGACGGTAATGGCGAGCAGCACCACGACGGCGTGCAGCTGCATACTGCGGCTCTGCAGAATAGGTTGCAGCACATTACCTTCCAGCTGCTGCACCACCACGATGATGGCGAGCACGATGAGCGCGCTGGTCAACCCCTTGGTCACCAGGGCCACCAGGACGGCCAGCGCACCCGCGACGAAGGCCCCGACGATCGGGACGAAACCGCCCAGGAAGGTGAGCACGGTCAGCACCGCGGCCAGCGGAATCCGAAGAATCACAAGGCCGCCGCCGATCAGCACGGCATCGATGAGGCTCACCAACGCCTGGGTGCGAATGAATCCGCCGAGCATCACCCATACCCGGTTCAGCACCTCTTCGACATGCCGTCCGCTCCGGCGGCCCAGCACCGAATGCAGCCACGGCAGCAACCGCGGACCGTCTTTGACAAAGAAGAAGGTCAGCATGAGCACCAGGAACAGCGTGACAATCGCCGAGGTCGCCGAACTCACCCCCGCGAATACCCCGGACGCGATTCGCTCCGCGCTGGACCGCACCTTCCCGACGATCGCGTCGACCGCCGAATTCAATTGCTCGTCACCGATATTCAGCGGCGGACCGTGCAACCAATCCCGCACCCGATGCACACCCTCGGTGGCCCGGTCGGCCAACTCCGGCGACTGATCCACCACGGACGGCACAATCCCCGCGATCACCCCCGCCAATAGCGCGAGCAAACCCACCGTCGTAATCGACGCCGCCGCCGCGGGCGGCACCCCGCGCCCCACCAGCCACCGCGTCGGCGGCCACAGCACGGTCGACACCACCAGCGCCAGCAACACCGGCAGCACCGCCACCCACAATTTCCCGAGCACCAGCCCGAGCACCCACACCCCCGCCGCGATCGCGACGAGACACAGCGACCACTTCGCCAGCCAGATCAACCCCTGACCGATCACCACACCCCGGTCCGAGGCCGCCCCGGCCGTATCCCCGCCGGAAGACGTGGTGAAGTCATCGCCGCCGTTATCACTCACTGGCTCGCTCACGCCCACAGTCTGGCACGACATTCCGGACACCCACGGCACCTCCGATACCGCCCCAGCATGTCGACCCGCACCCCGGCACCACCATTTGTCCCACCCCAGCACCCGCCGTCATCCGGGTATGCCCGGCACGCCCGTCCCCGGCGACGATCCGAGACAGAAGGGCGGGTCTAGCGCCCCGGGACGGGGCAGGCGTCGACCGCTTCCGCGACCACCTGCGGTTCGGTAGCGGGGGCGGGGCGTTCACCGCGTTCGAAATCCGCGCCGGTGATCACGTCGATGTCGTTCAGGGCCGCCAGTTCGGCCGGTTCGAAAACTCTTCCGCGGCTGAGGAATCGGAAGCCCTCCGGCGACTCCAGGCTGAATCCCGAACCGCGACCCGGGACCATGTCGAGTACCAATTGGGTGTGCTGCCAGGCGGTGAACTGTGGCCCGGAGATCCACACCTGGGCGATATCCTCCGGTGGCGGGTCGGTGGCGGGCCGTTCCCCGGTGCGCAGGCGCAGGTCGAGCATTCCGAGCAGGACGTCTCGATCGCCAATGACGAATTCGCCTGCGGGATAACACATCGGGGCCGAGCCGTCGCAGCACCCGCCGGACTGGTGCAGCATAAGTGGGCCGTGCGCGGCGCGGAGGCGACGGAGTAGATCCATCGCCGCCGCGGTGGCACGCACCCGCCGGGGAGCGGGGGTGGGCATCAGAAGAAGCCCTGGGCCTTGCCCGCGTAGCTGACCAGCAGGTTCTTGGTCTGCTGGTAGTGGTCGAGCATCATGCGATGGTTCTCCCGGCCGATACCGGACTGCTTGTAACCGCCGAAGGCCGCGTGCGCCGGGTACTGGTGGTAGGTGTTGGTCCACACCCGACCGGCCTGGATATCGCGTCCGGCCCGGTACGCCACCGACCCATCGCGCGACCAGACGCCCGCGCCGAGCCCGTACAGCGTGTCATTGGCGATCTTGATGGCATCGTCGTAATCCGCGAACGAGGTCACCGAGACGACCGGGCCGAAGATCTCCTCCTGGAAGATCCGCATGGAATTGCTGCCGGTGAAGATGGTCGGCTGCACGTAGTAACCACCGGCCAGATCGCCGCCCAGGTCGGCGCGCTCACCGCCGGTGAGCACGGTCGCGCCCTCACCCTTGCCGATCTCGATATAGGACAGGATCTTCTCCAGCTGATCATTGCTGGCCTGCGCGCCGATCATGGTCTCGGAGTCCAGCGGATCCCCTTGGCGCACAGCCTTGGTGCGCACCACGGCGGCGCTGAGGAACTCGTCGTAGATATCTGCCTGGATGATCGCCCGCGACGGGCAGGTGCACACCTCACCCTGATTGAGCGCGAACATGGTGAAGCCCTCCAGGGCGCTGTCCTGGAAATCGTCATTGGCGGCCAGCACATCCGAGAAGAAGATGTTCGGGCTCTTACCACCCAGTTCCAGGGTGACCGGGATGAGATTCTGCGAGGCGTACTGCATGATCAAACGCCCCGTGGTGGTCTCACCGGTGAACGCGATCTTCTTGATCCGCGGGCTGGAGGCCAGCGGTTTACCCGCCTCGACACCGAAGCCGTTCACGATATTGACCACCCCGGGCGGCAGCAGATCGCTGATCAGGCCCATCAGGTACAGGATCGAGGCCGGGGTCTGCTCGGCGGGCTTGAGCACCACCGCGTTGCCGGCGGCGAGGGCGGGCGCGAGCTTCCAGATGGCCATCAGAATGGGGAAGTTCCACGGAATGATCTGTCCGACAACGCCGAGCGGCTCGTGGAAGTGGTAGGCGACGGTGTCACTGTCGATCTCCGAGAGCGAACCCTCTTGTGCGCGAATGGCTCCCGCGAAGTAGCGCAGATGATCGATGGCGAGCGGGATGTCCGCGGCCATGGTCTCGCGGATCGGCTTGCCATTGTCCCAGGTCTCGGCGAGCGCGATGGCCGGAAGGTTCTCCTCGATACGGTCGGCGATCTTGTTGAGGATCACCGAGCGTTCGGCGACCGAGGTCTTGCCCCAGGCGGGTGCGGCGGCGTGCGCGGCGTCCAGGGCGAGTTCGATATCCTCGGCGGTGCCGCGGGCGACCTCGCAAAACGTCTGTCCCGTAACGGGAGTCGGGTTTTCGAAGTACCGCCCCTTGACGGGTGCGACCCATTCGCCGCCGATCCAGTTGTCGTAGCGGGACTGGAAGGACATGGCCGCATCGGGGGTGCCGGGGCGGGCGAAGACAGTCATCGAATACTCCTCGATCTGCTGACAAACTTCGGTCAGATGTGATCCAGGACACTATGGCCGCGGCTGTTGCAGCACCGTTGCAAGAAGTCGGTCAGATGCCCAGTTTGCGGTCGAGTAGCGACAATTGGGCTTCCACCTGCGCGTACATCGACGAATTACGGTCCAGCGAACCGAGATACGCGCTCCACGCGGCAATATCGTCGCGGCCGTCGACCGAGCTGGTCCAGCGCGCGAGCAGGCGACGATCCCCCGCCGCGAGCAGCGCCGCGCGCAGCCGACCGTGGAGTTCGGCACGCAATTCGGCGATACCCGGTGCCAGCGAACGCGGCAGAATCGGTCCGGGATACTCGCACAGCGCGGCCGCCGCATCACCCCGGGCGAGCGCGCGCCGCACCCGGGTCACATCGGTCTCGACATCCATCAGCAGCCGATACGGTCGCGATCCGAAACCGTTCGCACCCACCAGCTTTCGGACGCGGGACAGCTCCGCCCGCACGGTCACCGGATCGAGTTCGGATTCGTCGAGCAGCATGGCGAGATGGTCCGCGCTCAAGCCCTCCGGATGATCGGCCAGCAGGAACAGAATCTCGGCGTGCCGCTGCGACAGGCGAATTCGCTCACCGCCGCGAATCAGCACCGGCCGTCCCGTACCCAGCACCCGCAAATGCGCCGTGGGCGAATCGTTGCGCACCGGCGCACCGAGCAGACCGAGGCGCAACTCCGATTCCACCGCCAGCACCGTGGCCCGGATCAGCGACAGCACCTCCGGCCCCGCGACGCGCGGACCACCGGTGATATCGATGGCGCCGATGGTCTTGCCGCTCAACGGATCATGCACCGGTGCGGCGGTACAGCTGAACTCGTGCACGGCCCGGCTGAAATGCTCGGCTCCGAAGATCTGTACCGAGTGATCCAGTGCCAGCGCCGTTCCCGGCGCATTGGTCCCGACCCGCTCCTCACTCCAATCCGACCCCTCCACGAAATTCATCCCCACCGCGCGATCCTTGACCTTGGGATCGCCCTCCACCCACAGCAGCCGCCCGCGCGCATCGCTGATGGCCACCAGCAGGCCGGCCTCGGCCGCATCCTCCACCAGCAGTTTGCGCACCACCGGCCGAATCGACGCGGTCGGATGCGCGGCCCGGTACCGCTGCAATTCCAGGCCCTCGAGATCCACGGCCCCACCGAACCCATCCGGATCGACCCCGCTGCTACGACTGCGCCGCCACGAATCCAGCACCACCGAGCGCACCGACCGACCATCCGGCCGAATCACCGGCAGCCGATCCACCCCCTCCAGAAATGACCTGTGCGCCAGCGAAACCCGCTCCGCCAGCCGCGTGACATCGTCATCCGGCCGGACCGCAACCCACGGGCTGCCCTGCGCGACAGTGCTCAATCGACGTCCTTCACCTTCCCCACCCCACTGTAACGCCGGTCACGCCGCGAGACGATCAGTCGGTTCGGTTCAGCAGACCGCCGAGCGGTGCAAGCACCAGTCGGGCCCGGGTCGCCCGCACCTTCTCCGACCGCGTGCTCGCGCCACGGTGAGCCCACGCCCGTTTCGCCGGGTGTGACGCAGCGCACAAAGAAGTATGCTGGGTGGATGCCCCCCAACCCAGGCTGGGTCAGACGGAATAGCTTTGCCGCCTGGTTCGGATATACGTCAATACTCGTCTCGTTCGGGACCTGCGCGATGGCATTGGCCGCTGCGGCCAGCGGATATGCCGGCTGGGCCCTGATTGCCGGTGGCGCGTGCGCCGCCACGGCGATCACCAGCCTCTCCATCTTCGGGTCCACGGTCCACCGCGACCACGTCACACACCACACGACACCGCGACTGCTCATGGATTGCTGGGAAGCGAGCCCGAACTTCGCGCAGGAGCGCGGCGTGCCCTCGGCAATCGAGCCCAAACGTCTCGAATAGTTCCGGGGACGCCCGGTTTAGCGCTACGCCATGTAACGGATACCATCGCGACGTGGCCAAGCTCAAGGTATCCGTAGACGTCCCGATCCCGCCCGACCAAGCCTGGTCGCACGCCTCGGATCTGCCCGAACTCGATAAATGGCTGACCCTGCACGAAGGCTGGCGCGGACCCGTTCCCGCCGAGCTCACCCCCGGCACCCGGCTCATCGGCGTGGCCACCGTCAAAGGCTTCCGTAATCGGGTCACCTGGACGGTCGAAACCGCCGAACCCCCGAACCGCCTGGTGCTGCACGGTTCCGGCATCGGCGGCACCAAATTCGGCATCGAACTCCGGGTGGCGCCCATCGCGACCGGCTCGAAGGTCACCGCCGATTTCGAACTCGGCGGCGCACCCCTGTTCGGCCCGATCGGCTCGGCGGTCGCCCGTGCCCTGCGCGGCGATGTCGAACGCTCCCTCGACCGGTTCGTTCGGCTCTACGGCTGACTCCCCCGTCGAACGCGTCTACCTCGAAACCCGCCTGACCGCCCCGGGCGAGTAGTTCGGCACCGAGACGAAGGGCCCGGAACCTGATGGTTCCGGGCCGCTGTCGAAATACGTTGCCCGACAGCCGATCACACCAAAGGCGTCATGCCGGGAAGAGCCGGTTGTCCTTTCCGCACCGCGAACCTCTTGTACAGGAAGAAGTACAGCTTCACGTACTGTCCGACGAGGACCGCGTTGATGAGCGTGCCTTCGCGAATGAAATGCGGTGCGCCGAGGAACAACAGGCCGATACCCGCGGAGAGAGCGAGCAGGGTGCAGTCGAAAACGGTCTTGATGTTCCCCCACTTCCGGCCCGTCCGCTGCTGAATGGTGTTGACGAACAGGTCGATCGGCATCAATACCAGGTTGGCGCGGATCATGAGGAAGAGGCCGAAGGCCAGCATCGCGTCGGCCCAGAACAACAGCGCGACATTGGCCGGGTACGCCCCGAATCGGATCCCCTCGGTGAGCCCCAGGTTGAAGTCGAGCAGCGAAGCCAGGATCAATGCCGGAACCAGCGAGAGCAGACTGCGGGCCCGAAATGCCCTGGGCCTGATCAGGAAGGTCGGGATGAGCATGATGACCTCGAGTATGAGGTTGAAGGTGCCCTGGCTGAGCGAGGGAATCACCAGCGTCATGGTGCGGGTGAGACTGCTCTGCGGGGATATGCCGATCCCCGCCCTGACGGCCAGGCTCAGACCCAGTGTCAGGATGTAGATTCCGGCGATATAGGTGACCGAGCGTCGCACCTTGTTTCCGGTGTCGATGACTCCCGCGTCCTTGTCCTGCTGCATAACGATCGCATCCCTAGTCCGAAGCAGCCCGGCTACTTCATGAACCCGAAGCGGTCGAGCGAGATGAACAGGGTGAGGAGTTTGTTGACCACCGGTTCGCCTTCGTTGTGGTTGCCCAGCTTCAGCAGGGCATCGTCGATCGAACGGGTGGCATCGACGAGTTCGGTGAGGTTCATATCGGCCATCACGCCGTAGAAGTCCAGCGGCAGAACGGCTTTCACCTCCCGGTCCGCGGTCACGAGGCAGCCGCCGACAAAACCGTCCAATTGCATCAGGTTGTCGCGCATCTCGGCGCTGTCGCCGCCGACGACCACGAAATAGGCCGACGGCGCGGGCCAGAACGTGGAGACCGCGCCGCGATCGATCGACACGCCCTTGAACAGTCCGTTCACCGTATGCCGCGCACCGTCGGCGTAGCGCTGCACGATGGAGATCCGATTCAGCCGCACCCCTTCGTACTCGGGTACGACCGCCCCCTCGCGGTACGGCACCCACACCTCCTGCGCGAACTTGGCATGCCCGCGGCCGTACACGTCGAACAGCAGCACCTTCGCCTGCGTGCCGTCGGGCGAAAGGTCGATCGGAGTGAGATCGAGCTGTTCGGCACGCAGATCGCCGAGGCCGGGCTCGGGTTCCCTGGCCAGGACCGAGTAGTCGATGCCGACCGGCTCGAGCAGCCTGCGGTCCTTGGCGACAAGCTTGCCGCCCTTGAACACGTAGCGGGGGTTGATCTTCGACAGGCTGTCGGTGAGGACGATGTCAGCGAATCGTCCCGGGCTCAGGGAACCGAGGTCGCGGTCCTTGTGGAAGGAGCGCGCGGTGTACAGCGTGCCCATCTTGATCGCCTTGATCGGCGGGATTCCCATTTCGACGGCCAGGGAGATGACCCAGTCGATATGACCCTGCCGCAGCACGCGATCCACCGAGATATTGTCGGCACAGAGCTGGAAGTTCTCGGCGGGCCAGCGGCGCTTCACTATGGCGCGCAACATGGTTCGAATGACCTCGGGACTGCCTACGCCGAACTTGATCTGGGTATTCAGGCCGTAGCGAATGCTTTTCTCGATATCGTCTTCGTTCCAGACGTCGTGGTTGTTGTCGACACCGATCGCGGGCATGTAATTCAGCAGCATGTCCGACAGCGAGGTGACACCCCAGTGGCAATTCACGAATCCCGCATTCGCCCGTCCGAGCGCGGACTTGCGGAAATCGTCGGCGTTGCCGGTCATATAGGACAGGTGGGCCAGCTCGCCCAGCCCGATGACCGGATCCATTGCCAGCATCGCCTCGGTGACTTCCGTCGAGGTCTTCTTCCCCGGTGCGAAGGCATAGAGTCGGTACGGCAGCTTGTCATGATCGGCGAAGAGCGCTCGGACCGCGTCGACCGCCTCGTCGCCGGCCGCGCTGGCGAAGTCGAGGGTCTCACCGAAGACCGTCGTCGTTCCGCTGGGCACGATCGCCTCGCCGAACGCCGCCGGATGCGCGAGCTGGGATTCGAAGTGCAGGTGCGCGTCGATCAGGCCCGGAATGGCGTAGAGGCCCTCACCGTCGAAGACTTCGCGGAATCGCGCGATCGATTCGTCTGGGTTCAACGCGATAATGCGCTGCCGGTGGACCAATAGCGTTCCGGGATAGACGGTTTCGCTGTGCACATCGAGGATGTTGAGATTGCGCAGCAGCAGATCGGCTTCCTGCTCGCCTTCCAGAATGCTGAAAATCGTCCGCACGTGATCATCCTGAGCGGCCACGTCATCGGCTGCTGTGCGCGCGGCGCCGGTAATCGAATCATGTTCTGGCATTGCGTTCCTCACGTTCTTTCGCACGTACTCGGCAACCGAACGAGGCCCGATATACCCGGCCCGTTGTGCCTTGCATTGATGGAACGCGATAGGCACCGTTGCTGACAAGCATCCGTTTTTGCACAATGCGTACTGAATTTTCGTACACTCTGCCGAGGAGGTGCCCCGTGCTCCATTCACGGTTGTTGCAGTACATCGACGAGGTCGCACGGCTGGGGTCCATCCGCGCGGCCGGTGCCGCGCTGCATGTCGCGCCCTCGGCGATCAACCGGCAAATCCTGCTTCTCGAAGCCGAACTCGACCAGCAGCTGTTCGAGCGCCTACCGCGCGGTATGCGCCCCACCCCGGCCGGCGAAGCGCTGCTCGCCCATATTCGGCGAACGCTTCAGCAATACCGTGAGACGGTCGCGGACATTCGCGATCTCCACGCCCTCGGCAGAGGCGAAGTCGTGATCGCCACGATGACCGGACTGGCCAGCAGCGTCGTCGCTACCGCGGCCGCGACCTTCCGCTCCCGCCATCCGCAGGTCCGGATATCGATTCGCACCATGACGACGCTGGACATCGTGCGGGCGATCGAGGACAGTGAGGCCGATCTTGGTCTGGGCTTCAATATCCCGGCATCGGCGCAGATCGAGGTCTGCTGGCAGCTGAACACCCGGCTCGGAGTCGTCGTCTCCCCGAATCATCCACTGGCCCAGATGGATACGATTCCGCTCGCCCAGTGCACGCCGTACCCGCTGATCTACGCCGACCGTTCCATGGTGATTCACGGCATTGTCGCCGAAGCCTTCGCCAATGCCGGTCTCGATGTCGAACCGGCCTTTCACACCAACTCGATCGAGACGATGAAACGGCTCGCCATCTCGGGCGAGGCCATCGCCTTTCTCAGCGAGTTCGATATCGCCGAGGAACTGCGCGACGGCCGACTCGCCTTCCGGCAGGTTCGCGACGCTTTCAGCAATAACGTCGTCTCTCTGGTGCGCCGGGAAAAGCACGGCCACGGCCTGGCAGGCTTCCTGCTCGCCGACGAAATAATGGGTGCGCTGCGGCCCGGAGAACCCCGGCCGACACCCGACCCGATCCGCCAGATCCCCTGAGCGCGAACGGATCCTCGAATCCTGCCGGACCGCTCCCGTAGTCGATGCCGCGCACGTCCCACAGCCAGACGCCGTCCACCCAGCGGTTGATCCACGGTGGCACGCAGGGCATCGCTGTTGTCGGTGGGTGGCAGCACCAGCACGTCGGCGCGCCAGTAGCGCAGGTCCGCGCGGGTTCTGCCGCGGGCGGGCTGGTCGATCACCGGAACCGTATTGAACATCCGGACCAGGATGAGCTGGTTCACTGTGGGCTCGGCTCGGCACCGTGGTGGGCCGACTTGTCCGCGGCGGCCGGGCCGACGAAATAGCCGCCGACAAGGGGGAAGGTGAAATCGGCGTCGAGTTGCCGACGCAAGACAATGACGTCGACCGCGGTGGACGGTGGCACCATCACCACCGAGCCGTCCGAAACATGCTGTCGCACAGTACCATCGGTGAAGAAGGGGGGTGCGGGCGGGTGCTCCACCACGGGCAGGATGGCCGGGGCGATGGGCAGCAGGCCCAGGCGAGTGCGCCGAACCAGGCCACGGACCGCCATTTCGTGCCGGAGGTCCGCCAGTACTCGATCGCCCGCTGGGCCGCCCAGGGTGACAGCCGATCCTACGCGAGCGACCTCAAACCAGCACAGCCCCTTGACTTTCCCGCCGCCCGGACCTGACCGGCTCGGGCGGTAAGAGCATGGTGTGCGATGACTCCGGTGTGAGAAAGCGAACCCCACCGGCTACAGCTCGAGTTCGGGCAGTGTCTCCACCTCGGTGATCGCGCGGCGATGCTCGAGCCAGAACCCGTACTCGAGCAGATCGCTTTCGAGCCCGTGCTCCAGATAGTGGCGATAGGCGCGCACCGAAGAGGCGAGCGGCGAGCGGACCCGTCCCACACGAATCTGTTTGCGCGCCATAGAAAGGACCAGGAACGTTGCGCCAATCCCGCTCGCTCCACACACCAAGCAGATACTCACTCGGCCGCCCCAACACACTCGCTGGATTCCCGCCCGCGATCGGAAGAGCATGCGAGATGGCCACAGTCGGCAAAGGATCCCAATACACGAGCACACGGTATCGATTCAGCTCGGTTGCCGCAGCGCACTCGACTGGCGCTATTACCGCGCACCGGAAACACTGTCGGCCAACTCGTTTGGACGGCTGACCAACGCCCGGGTAGCAGCATGAGCGGATATCGGTGTCGGGCGAATTCTGTAGACTCCCTTCGGATTGCTGGATTGCCACGTCCGAGATCGAGCGGGTCACATAGCTAGGGGGAACTGTGGTCGAATCAAGTTTCGGACTAGGGACTGCGGCTGACTTCCCCAACGACTCGCGGGAGTGGGTCCTGTTTTCAGCAATCTGCTCCGATATCTCGGCAGGTGCACCAGAGGGCTGGACCCGGATAGCTTTGTTGTCCACGGTATGCG
>NZ_BDAW01000014.1 GCF_001625085.1 Nocardia acidivorans NBRC 108247 | reverse complement strand
AACAGTGAGCGGGCCGTCCCGGCGGTGACGACCGATCCGGTGACCACGATGCCCGCTCCGGAGACCAGTTCGCCACTCTCGCCTTCTTCGGCGAGGGCGATGGCGGTCTCGATGGCGTCGGGCAGATCGCCGGCCACCGCGACGCGCTCATCGCCGAAGCGCTGGACCGCGAGGTTGGCCAGTTCGTCGACGGGAAGGGCACGGGGAGAGCCGTTCTCGGTGACGACGATCTCGTCCAGGATGGGTTCGAGGGCGTCCAGGATGCCCCCGGCGTCCTTGTCGCCGAGCACCGCGACCACGCCGACCAGTTTGCGGAAGTCGAATTCGCTTGTCAGTGTTGCCGCCAGCGCCTGCGCGCCATGCGGATTGTGCGCGGCGTCGATGAAGATGGTCGGCGCGCTGCGCATGCGCTCCATCCGGCCCGGACTCTGCACGGACGCGAATCCGGCTCGGACGGCATCGATATCGAGCTGACGGGACGCGCCCGCGCCGAAGAAGGCTTCGACGGCCGCCAGCGCGAGCACGGCATTGCGGGCCTGATGCTCACCGTGCAGCGGCAGGAAGATGTCGTCGTAGACACCGCCCAGGCCCTGCAACTCCAGCACCTGGCCGCCGATGGCGACGCGGCGGGTGAGCAGGCGGAACTCCGAACCCTCGCGCGCCACCGCGGCGTCCATATCGACGGCGCGGCGCAGCAGCACCTCCATGACCTCGGGCTGCTGTTCGGCGATGACCGCGACGGTATCGCGCGGCACCAGTTCGTCGGCGGGGGCCTTCTTGATGATCCCGGCCTTCTCCCCCGCGATGGATTCCAGGTCCGGGCCGAGGAATTCGGTGTGGTCCAAGCCGATCGGGGTGATGACCGCGACCTGACCATCGATGACATTGGTGGCGTCCCAGGTGCCGCCCATCCCGGTCTCCACGACCGCGACATCGACGGGCGCTTCGGCGAATTTGGCGTACGCCATGGCGGTGAGCACCTCGAACTTGCTCAGCGCCGGACCGCCCGCCGCGATCGACTGTTTGTCGACCATCTCGAGGAACGGCAGCAATTCGCGGTACAGCTCGACATACTGGCCGGGCGTGATGGGCGCGTTGTCGATGGCGATGCGTTCGGTCGCCAATTGCAGGTGCGGGCTGGTGATCCGCCCGGTGCGCCGGTGCAGGGCGGTGAGCAGGGCGTCGATCATGCGGGTGACCGATGTCTTGCCATTGGTGCCCGCGATGTGGATGGCCGGGTAGCCGTGCTGCGGCGACCCCAGCAGATCCATCAGGGTGGCGATGCGGGTGAGCGAGGGCTCGAGTTTGGTCTCGGGCCAGCGCTTGTCGAGTTCGGCTTCGACCAACGCCATTTCGGCCAGATCCACCGGGGAGGTGGTGATGGGGCCTTCGACGTACTGACGCTCGGGTTCGTCGTTCACTTGCGCTCCGCCAGCTTGGCGATCTCGGCGAGCCGGGCGCCGATGCGCTCGACCTCGGACTCGGCGATCTCCTTGCGCGCCTTGATCTTCGCGACCACATCGTCCGGGGCCTTGGCCAGGAAGCCCTGGTTGCCGAGCTTGCCGGTGGTGCCCGCGAGTTCCTTCTGGGCGGCGGCGAGATCCTTCTCCAGGCGGCGTGCCTCGGCGTCCAGGTCGACGGTCCCGGAGGTGTCGATCTCGACGGTGACGGTGGACGAGCTCAGCCGCACCTCGACCGCGGCGGTGGCGGCGAAATCGTCGCCGGGCGCGGTGAGGCGGGCCAGCGTGGTGATCTCGGTCTGCTGGGCGAGCAGATCGGCGTTGTCCAAGCCGATGAGCTTGGCCGAGACCTTCTGACTGTCGGACAGGCCCTGATCGCTGCGGAAGCGGCGGATTTCGGTGATGAGCCGCTGGGCGTCGGCGATGCGGACGGCCGAAACCTGGTCGGTGGCAAGGCCGGTGGCCTGCGGCCAGGCCGCGACCACGATGGATTCCCCGCCGGTGAGCGCGAGCCACAGCTGTTCGGTGACGAACGGAATGGCCGGATGCAGCAGGCGCAGCACCGAATCGAGCACATTGCCCAGCACGATGCGGGTGCTCGCGGCGCGCTCCTCGGACTCGGCGAACTGCACCTTGGCCAATTCCAGGTACCAGCTGCAGAATTCATCCCACGCGAAGTGGTAGAGCGATTCGCACGCCTTACCGAATTCGTAGCGGTCGAAGCTGGCGTCGACCTCGGCGCGCACCTCTTCGAGGCGGTCCAGGATCCAGCGGTCGGTATCGGTGAGGGTGTCGCGAGCGGGCAGTTCACCCGGCTGCGCACCGTTCATGAGCGCGAACTTGGTGGCATTGAACAGTTTGGTGACGAAGCTGCGCGAGGCGGTCACGTGCGCGGTGCCGACCGAGAGGTCACCGCCCGGCTGTGCGCCGCGGGCCAGGGTGAATCGGGTTGCGTCCGCGCCGAATTCCTCGATCCAGTCCAGCGGGTCGATGCCGTTGCCGCGCGACTTGGACATCTTCTTGCCGTGTTCGTCGCGAATCAGGCCGTGCAGGAACACATCCCGGAACGGCACCTGCTTCTGCTCGGCGTCCTTGCCGGTGGTGAGCACCGGATCGTCGGAGACGAACATGCCGAACATCATCATCCGGGCGACCCAGAAGAACAGGATGTCGTAGCCGGTGACCAGAACGCTGGTGGGATAGAACTTCTCGAGCTCGGCGGTGCTGTCCGGCCAGCCCATGGTGGAGAAGGGCCACAGGCCCGAGGAGAACCAGGTGTCCAGGACATCCGGATCCTGCACGTAGCCCTCGGGGGCCTGCTCGTCCGGGCCGACGCAGACGATCTCGCCCGCGGGGCCGTACCAGATCGGAATGCGGTGGCCCCACCACAGCTGCCGGGAGATGTTCCAGTCGTGCATATTGTCGACCCAGTCGAACCAGCGCGGTTCCTGGCTCGCGGGGTGGATCTTGACATCACCGTTGCGGACGGCGTCGCCGGCGGCCTTGGCGATGCCCTCGACCTTGACCCACCACTGCATGGACAGGCGCGGTTCGATGGGTTCGCCGGAGCGCTCGGAGTGGCCGACCTGATGCTTGTACGGGTAGACGCGGCCGGTGACGCGGCCCTCGGCCTCGAGCCGTTCGCGGATCTTGAGCCGGGCCTCGAAGCGGTCCATACCGTCGAACTCGGTTCCGCTGTCGGCGATCTTGCCGGTCTTGTCCATGATGGTCGGCATGGGCAGGTTGTGCCGCAGGCCGAGCTCGAAGTCGTTGGGGTCGTGCGCGGGGGTGATCTTGACTGCGCCGGAACCGAATTCGGGATCCACGTAATCGTCGGCGACGATCGGGATCTGACGACCGGTGATCGGATGGTAGAGCGTGGTCCCGATGAGCGCTTTGTACCGCTCGTCGTCGGGGTGCACGGCCACCGCGGTATCGCCGAGCATGGTCTCCACGCGGGTGGTGGCGACGATCACATGCGGCTCATCGTCGTTCAGCGAGCCGTAGCGCAGTGAGACGAGTTCGCCGTCGACCTCTTTATGGTCGACCTCGAGGTCGGAGATGCCGGTCTCGAGCACCGGCGACCAGTTCACCAGGCGCTCGGCGCGGTAGATCAGGCCCGCGTCGTAGAGGCGTTTGAAGATGGTCTGCACGGCGCGGGAGAGTCCGTCGTCCATGGTGAAGCGGTCGCGGCTCCAGTCGACGCCGTCGCCGAGGCGGCGCATCTGGCCCTGGATCTGGCCGCCGGATTCGCGCTTCCAGTCCCAGACCTTGTCGATGAAGAGTTCGCGGCCGAAGTCTTCCTTGGTCTTGCCGTCGAGGGCGAGCTGCTTCTCCACCACCGATTGGGTGGCGATACCGGCGTGATCCATACCGGGCAGCCACAGCACCTCATAGCCCTGCATGCGCTTGCGGCGGGTGAGCAAGTCCATCAGGGTGTGGTCGAGGGCGTGGCCCATATGCAGGGTGCCGGTGACGTTCGGCGGCGGCAGCACGATCGAGTACGCGGGTTTGGCGCTGCTCGCATCGGCGGTGAAGTAACCGGCGGCTACCCAGCGCTCGTACAGGTCGGCCTCCACCTCGCCGGGGTTCCAGCTTTTGGGGAGGGCATCGGCACGATTACGCGGGTTCTCAGAGGCTGCGCTGGTCACCGTGCGATTCTAATTGACACCCCGGCAGGGCTTGACAGCGCGGCCGCGGCAAGAAAGCCGAAGGGCGGGACCTTCGGCGGATGAGGGACACCGAAGGCCCCGCCTTCGAAGGTAAGCCTACCGCCGTTTGCGCGGACCCTCTCGGATCCATAAGCAATTCTCAGGTTCGGGACCAAATGCGCCAGGGTAGGCCACAATTCGTTGCAACCGCGTTGCGTGGCCCGCATGGCCCTCGCGACCCGCAGCGGAGCTGTGCAAGGGGTACGGCCGATCCGAACGAGCTCCGAATAGCACTGGCGGCCAGCGGTTTTCGCGGTTGTATTCGACGTGTGACTGCATTCATTTCACAGTCGGAGTCAGGTTTTCCCGTCGGGCAACTGTCGTAAGGTCCGAAGATGCCGTTCTGAGCTCGTGGGAGAGCGAAGGTCCACCACACCGATACGGGAGGGAATGGATCACCGGTTCTGCTGGGGCACAGCTTCTTCATGGACCAGGAGAGCTTCGGCCCACAGCAGCGGGCGCTCGCGCCGGACTATCGCCTGGTCTGCGTCGATTCGCGCGGCCACGGCCTCTCCGAGGACGATGGCACCCGTTCAGCTATTGGGACCTGGCCCGCGACGCCTGGGCGGTCGCCGATCACCCGGGCATCGAGCGCGCGGTGGTGGGCGGTGTCGGGCACGGTGCGTTCACCGCGGTCCGAATGGCGCTGCATGAGCAGCGTGTGTTCGCACCACAGCGTGCTGCTCGGTACGCGCACCGATATTGATGGCATCCTCACCGCTCCGCACAAGGAGCGCGCGCATTCGGACGCCCTGGCGGATGCGAATTCCCCAGCGATGAAAGGTATTACGGCATGACGAAGCGGTATCCGATTCTCCTGGGCGTGCCGGACGCGGCGGACGATCCGCTGCCGGTCGCTCCAGGCACCCGGGCCGACCACCATAGATTCGAACGCGCCGATGATCGAGGTCGCCTGCGCCGCGCCCCGCGGCTGATTCCCGATTCGGGGAAATATCAGGGGAAATCCCGGTTGTCCGAACTGATTCCACTGCCGATCCTGGAGGAGTGAACCCTCCGCTCGACACCGCGGCCGCCGCCGATTTCGATCCCGAGTATCCGCGGCCGCGCATGTTGGCGCCGCATCGGGTGCATGATCTGCGCGGCCGCACCCTCCGCGAATTGCGTTATCCCGCAAGCGCGGCCGTGATCTTCACCGGGGTGCCGGGCGCCGGGAAGAGCACCGCCCTGCGCAAACTGTTCGGCGACTATCCGGATTCGCATCTGCCCGCCCGCAGCCCCTCGGGCGCGGTGCTGGTCGACTCCCAGCAGTCCCGCAAATGGTGGCAGCACCGGGTGAGCGCGGTGCCGTATCCGCTGCTGCTGCCGATCGTGCATCTCACGCACTACCGGCGCATTCGCGCCGCGCTGCGACGCGCGGACGGTCCGGTGGTCATCCACGACTGCGGTACCCGGCACTGGGTGCGCCGCCTGGTCACGGCCTGGGCGCGCGCCAATGGCAGGCCCATTCACCTGATCATGATCGATGCTCCCGCCGAACTCGCTCGCGCGGGCCAGATCTCGCGCGGCCGCACGGTGGGCCGCCTCAGCTTCCAATGGCACTGCATGCGCTGGCAGCACCTCGTCGACCGCGCCGGAGCGGGCGTCATGCCCGAGCCCGCCCCGGATTCGGTGGTCATCCTGGACCGCCCCGCCGTCACCGCACTGGAAGAGGTCACCTTCTCGACCCCCGTCATGGAAGCCGGGATACGCGGCTGAGCCGGATCACCCGGGGCTATGGATCCCGGCATGCCCTCGCACCCGGCATGCCCTCGTCATCCCCGCGTGCTTTCGGCCGGGATCCACACCTACCGCGGCCGCAGCCCTGAGCTGGTGAGATCGAGCAGCCGCTCCCAGTCCCCACTGCCGGTGCGAATGGTGGCTGAGATCGCGCCCACGAGCATGTACACGTCCAGGACCGTGCAGTCCGGGCGCAGCGTGCCTGCCCGCCGATCGCGGGCGATGATCTCCCCGATCACCGCTTCGAGCCGGGCACGGGTCTCACCGCGCGGTTCACTGCCCGGCGCATGTCGCGCGGATTCGATTGCGGCGGAGAGCCCTTGGTCGGCGGCGAGCACCCCGCCGACATGGCGCAGGTAGCGGTCCAGGCCCTGGCCCGCGGGTGCGGTGAGGCATGCGGTGCGGGCGAACTCCGCGATCTCCTCGAAGCGCTGCTCGGCCACCGCCTCGATGAGATCGGCCCGGGTGGGGAAGTGCCGGTAGACGGTGCCCATTCCCACCCCGGCAGCGCGCGCTATCTCGGGGAGTTGGACGCGGTTTCCGTTCTCGGCCAGCAGCATTCGCGCCGTCTCCAGCAGGCGGTCACGATTGCGAGAGGCGTCGGCCCGGGGTTTGCGAGGGGTTGACATGGGTGATCCTTCTCGGCTTTGCTTTAAACGGAATCGGACTCCGGTTCCGCTTCAGCTGAAAGGGTATCAGCAATGTCCGAGAATCGTTTTCTGCTGCTCCAACCCGGCGAGGTCCGCCCCGGCCGCGTTCCCCTGCCGCCCGCCTTCGCGGTCAAGGCCGCCACCGCCGATACCGAGGGTCGTTTCTCCATGCTGGAGGTGACGCTCGCCCGCGATATCCCCCGGCATACGCACCGGGTCGCCGACGAGTCGATCTACGTGCTGGACGGCGTGCTCGAGGTCGAGTTCGACGATCGCGTCGTGCACGCCACCGCGGGCATGTTCGTCCTACTGCCGCACGGGATTCCGCATGCCCTGCGCTGCGGCTCCACCCCGCCTCCGCGCCTGTTGCAGATCTCCTCCCCCGGCGGCTGGGAGTGCTATCTCGAAGACCTCTTCGAGGCCGGGCCGAGCGTGCTCACCGCGGGGGCACTGGATCCGGTCAAGATCAATCCGATCGCCTCGAAATACGACATCCGCTACGAGGAGACCGCCACGCCCCGGGCGTGAATGCCGTTTCGGCCGCGCCCCTTCGGTACGGGGCACGGCCGAAACAGCTGTGCGGGAGTCGTTTTCGCTCAGGGAGCCAGAATCTCCAGGGCTCCGGGGCGGACGAGGAAGGTGGCGGGCAGCATGCCCGCCGGATCGCCGTCCGCCGTGGCGGGGGCATCGGGTGCGGTGAGAATGAGCCGCGCCGCCCGGTACTGCGTGGTGGCGGGATGCTCGATCCGCTTGCCCGCGGACAGTGCGGGCAGGAGCCGCAACAGATCTCGCCGCGGCATGGCGCCCACCACCGTGAGATCCAGCAGGCCGTCGTCGATCACCGCGTCCGGGGTGATGAGCATGCCGCCGCCGTAGGTGCGGGTATTGCCGACCGCGACCATGATGGCGTCCTGTTCGATCACCGTGCCGTCCGGATGATCGGGCGATCCGTGCAGTTCGATGCGATACGGCACCGCCAGCTTGCCGAGCAGTTCGAGCACGGCCGCGACGGTGTACCGCAGCGGACCTTTCGGCCAGCGCATCTGGTTGGCGCGCAAGGTGACTCGCGCGTCGAGTCCGGTGCCGGTGACCGTGGCGAACCACATGGGACGCGCGGCCGCCTCGGCCTGCACGGTGCCCAGGTCGATGGTGCGGGTATTGCCGCGCAGCACCAGATCGACCGCGGCGACGGTGTCATCCGGAATGCCGACCTCGCGGGCCAGATCATTGCCGGTGCCCCCGGGTACCAGCCCGAGCGGCACCCCGGTGCCGACCAGGGCCTGCAACACCACGCAGGTCAGACCGTCACCGCCCGCCGCGACCACGGCATCGGGGCGAATCGCGGGGTCCGCGAGCGCCTTTCGCACCCTTTCCTCGGTATCGGCCGCCGAATCACCGCGAATCTCGGTGACCCGGACGCCGCGCTCGGCGAAGAGGTTGGCGGCGGTGATCCCGACCTGCACGCCCTTGCCGTGACCGGAGAGCGGATTGGTCACCAGCACGATGGATCTGATCTCTGTCACGGAATGAGCTTCCCAGGGTTCATGATTCCGGCGGGGTCCACGGCATTCTTCACCGCGCGCAGCACCTGGACACCGAGATCGCCGATTTCGTCGGTCATCCACGGGCGGTGGTCCGCGCCGACGGCGTGATGGTGGGTGATGGTGCCACCGGCCGCGACAATGGCATCGCCGGCGGCATGCTTCGCCTTGGCCCACTGCGCGATCGGATCCTGCGCCTGCTTGGCGACAATGGTGAAGTAGAGCGATGCTCCGGTCGGGTACGTGTGCGAGATATGGCACATGACCAGGGCGGGCGTGCCCTGCGCGGTGAGCGAGTCGGTCAGCGCGGCGGTGACTTTCGCCTTCAGATTCGCGAGATTGGACCAGGCGGTAGCGGTTTCGAGGGTCTCGCAGAGAATTCCGGCGTCCAGCAGCGCATCCCGCAGATAGGGGGCAGCGAAGCGGCCGTGCTCCCATTCCCGGGCCGGATTCTCGCCGAGCGCGGTGCCACCGGCGGCGGTGAGCAGCTCCGCGGCCTCGGTACCGCGATGCGCGACATGCGCGGCCGTACCTTCGAAGGTGGTCACGGCCAGGCAGCCGCCGACCGGCGCGCCACCGATATCCCCGGCCCGGGCCAGGTTGAGTCCGGTCTCGGCCTCATCGGACAGGCGCATGACGGTCGGCGCCGCGCCCGCCTGGATCACCGTGCGCAGCGCGTTCGCGCCGGTGGCGAAGTCGGGAAACGACCAGGCCTGGTACGCGGTGGTTTCCGGGACCGGGTGCACGCGCAGGGTGACCGCGGTGATGATGCCGAGGGTGCCCTCCGAGCCGGAGAAGAGTTCGCGCAGATCCGGGCCGGCGGCCGATGCGGGCGCCCGGCCGAGGTCGAGACTCCCTGCGGGAGTGGCGATTCGGAGCCGCTGGATCATATCGTCGAAGCGGCCGTAGCCGGCCGACGCCTGACCCGAGGAGCGGGTGGCGGCGAATCCGCCGATGGTGGCGTATTCGAAGCTCTGCGGATAGTGGCCGAGCGAAAGTCCGTGTTCGGCAAGGAGTTCCTCGGCGCGCGGACCGGTCAGGCCCGCACCCAGGGTGACGGTGCCGCTGATCGGATCGACCTCGGTGATGCTGTCCAGGCGGCGCAGGTCCAGGGCGATGACCGCGGCGAAAACCCCTCGGGCCGGGTCCAATCCGCCGACGACGCTGGTGCCGCCGCCGAAGGGAACCACCGCGATGCCACTCGCACCGCAATATTCGAGCAGGGCGAGCACCTCATCGTGATCGGCGGGGAACAGCACCGCGTCGGGGGCGTCCTGCGGTGCGGTCTCGCGGCGGCGCAGCAGATCCGGGGTGCTTTTGCCGCCCGCGTGCCGCAGGCGGTCACGGTGGTCGAGGGAGATATTGTCCGCACCGACCACCGCGCCGAGCCCGGCTTGCTGTTCCGGGGACAGGGCCGAGGCGCGCAGCGGCACGTCGCCCTCATCGCGACGGGTCGCCGACTCACCGGATACCCCGAATGCCTGCGCGAGCAGACCCCGGATCTGTTCGGGCAACGGTTTGTGTCCGGACGGGGAGCCCCAGGCGTCCCACACCATACTCGCGCGGGCGTGCGGCTCGCCCGGGTTTTCCGTCGATGTGGAGGCTGCTCGTGTGTCGACCATGCGTTACAGTCTGACATAGAATGTCAAGCAGTAACGAAACCCTCCCAAGGATGGTGGCAGCCATGGCCTCGACCGAACCATCCACCGCCGTCGATCGGGCCATCCTCGACGCGGCGCGCGCCTGCGTGGCCGAATTCGGAGTGCGCCGCACCACGCTCACCGAGGTCGCGCGGCGCGCGGGTGTGAGCAGGCCGACCGTCTACCGGCGCTGGACCGATACCGGATCGCTGGTGGCCGATCTGCTGGTGCGCGAATTGCGCGAGATCATCACCGCGGCCATTCCCGAGGGCGGCGCCGCGCGCGCCCGGCTGATCGGGGCGATCGTCGGCGGCGGTTCCATGATGCGGCGGAATCCGCTGTTCGCCAAGATCTTCCGCACCGACGCCGATGTCATGCTCACCTATGTCTTCGAACGGCTCGGCCGCAATCAGCGCGCACTGATCGCGCTGTTCGCCGAATCCATTCGAGAGGGCCAGCGGGACGGCTCCATTCGCGACGGCGAGCCCGAACAGCTCGCCGCCATGCTGCTGCTGTTGGCGCAGTCCGCCGTGCAATCCGCGGGTACCGTCACCGATTTCCTCGACTCCGATCAACTCGACCGCGAACTCGCCCGGGCCATCGACGGGTACCTGGCGCCGGTCGATCAGCGAAAGGTCCTCTGATGAACGGCACTTCGGCACAGCCCAGCTCGGCGCTCAATGCCATACGGCGGCAACGGGAATGGGCCGAACTCGGGGCGGGCGAGACCATCGACGTGCTGGTGATCGGCGGCGGAATCACCGGGGCCGGCGTGGCATTGGACGCCGCCGCGCGCGGACTGCGCACGGTGCTGGTGGACAAGCACGACCTGGCGTTCGGGACCAGCCGGTGGAGTTCCAAACTCGTGCACGGCGGACTGCGGTATCTGGCCAGTGGCGGGGTGGGCATCGCGCATGAGAGCGCGGTGGAGCGGGATATCCTGCTCACCCGCACCGCACCGCATCTGACCCGGGCGCTGCCGCAGGTGGTGCCGTTGCTGCCGAATATCGGTGCGGTGCAGAAGACTCTGGTGCGGATCGGCTTCCTGGCCGGGGATGTGCTGCGCCGGGCGGCGGGAACCTCGGCCGCGGTGCTGCCGCGGTCGCGACGGGTGGCGGCGGCCGAGGCGCTGCGGCTCGCGCCCACCGTGCGGCGCGCCGGTCTGCGCGGTGGACTGCTCGCCTGGGACGGACAGCTCGTGGACGATGCCCGCCTGGTGGTGGGGATCGCGCGCACGGCGGCCCTGCACGGTGCGTCGATTCTCACCCGGGTGGAGGCGACCGGCGTCACCGGGACCTCCGCGACGCTGACCAATCGGCTGACCGGTGAAACCCGCTCCGTCACAGCGCGTTCGGTCGTCAATGCGACCGGGGTCTGGGCCGATCAGGTGGATCCGAGTATCGAACTGCGGCCCTCGCGCGGCACCCATCTGGTGTTCGACGCGGCCGCCTTCGGCGGGCTCACCGCCTCGCTGACGGTGCCGATTCCGGGCAGCACCGGTCGCTTCATCTTTGCCTTCCCGGCCGCGCACAATCGCGTCTACCTGGGGCTCACCGATGAGGAAGCGCCCGGGCCGGTGCCGGACGTCCCGCACGCCACCGAGAGCGAGATCGACTTCCTGCTCGACACCGTCAATACGGTGCTGCGAGAACCCCTCACCCGCAACGATATTCGCGGCACCTACGCGGGTCTGCGGCCGCTGCTGCGCACCGGTGGGGACAGCACCGCCGATATCTCCCGCGAGCATGCGGTGCTCACCTCCCCCACCGGGGTGATCACCGTGGTCGGCGGCAAACTCACCACCTACCGGAAGATGGCCGAGGACACCGTGGACGCCGCCATCGCGCACGCCCACCTCACCGCCGCCCCCTGCCGCACCCGCGACCTGCCCCTGGTCGGCGCGGTATCGGGCAGGGCGCGCGACGGTATCGAAGCCCCCAACCTGCTGGTGGAGCGCTACGGCAGCGAGGCTACCGCCATTCTCGACCTCATCGAGCAGAATCCGGCCCTGGCCGCCCCGGTCGCCCCCGGAATCGACGTCACCGCAGCCGAATTCGTCTTCGCCACCACCCACGAGGGCGCACTCGACGTCGACGACCTCCTCGACCGCCGCACCCGCATCGGCCTGGTCGACTCCGACCGCAAAGCCGCCCTCCCCGCCGCCGAAGCCGCACTCCCCCAACCCGGCTAAGCCACGCGCACCCACCTGGCTAGGCCACGCGCACCACTCAGCTAGGCCACACGCCGCAGTCGTAAAGCTGCCATCGCTTACGCTCGAACGCCCACCCCGTCATCCCGGCATGCTTTTTGGCCGGGATCCACACGTGACGGGAAGCTGGCCAACTCAGGAGAAGACGTTGCAGCCGGAGCCGGTCGACAGCCCGGTGCCGACGGTGAGGTCGAGCCACGGGATGACGTCTTCACCGGGGAACGTGTGCTGGATGACCGTGATGCGGTGCGCGCCCGGGGTGGCGGGGGTCCAGCGACCGGTCGCATGTCCGCCGGTGGGTTTGGCCGCCGCGAACTGGATGCCGTTGTCGTAGAAGACGACCGGGGTGGACGGATCGTCCACGTAGCCGTTGATCACATAGGTGCAACCGGTCCCGTAGTTGGTCGCCGACCCGAAACTCAGGCCCGGCTCCGCGCCGACCTGGGTCGCGGTGGCGGCGGCGGGCGCGGCCAGCGCGGTGAGGGCGACCGCCGCGATGCCCGCGGGGACGGCCAGTATTCGAAGAGCCGCCAGCACACGGGGGGCGGCGGTGACGGTGACGCGCTTGTTCCTGGTGATCGTGCCCATATGGTTCGGTCCTCATCGGGTATGCCGGAGCCGGATGCACCGGCACGATCCCCCGATCCTCGCGCGCCGCACCCGCCCGCGCGGAGTATTGCCGCAAATCTGGCGAGTCCGATGCCTCCCACGCCTTCGCCTCCATGCCTACCGGGAACGGTTCCCGCGGGGGCCGCCCGGTTCGGACACCCGGCACACGCGGACCTGGGCGGCGGATCGGTGGCGATGCGCGGACCGGTCCGGACAATCTCTGACGGCTGCGGGATCGGCGCGAACGGACCTATGCTGGGCTGCGATATTGGCGAGCGCCGGGTTAGGAGGCGCGAATGGGGCGGATTCCGACCACTGTCGGGCTGTTGCGCGGGGATGGGCTGGTCGCGCGGTTCGGCACCGTGGTCATCTATCTGGCCGGGGCGAGTCCGTCCACGGAACGGATACTCGGCGCGGCCGAGACGGCGGCGACCGCGGCCGATCCCGGGGTGGCGATCGCACAGCGGTTGGCGGCGACCGTCTTCAGCAGTGGCTCGGCGCAACCGCCGTCGTTCGGGGTGGTCGCACCGACCGCGGGCGGAATCCTGGTACTGCTGCGCGGGCCGATCCGCGCGATCGTGGACGGGCCCGAGGGCACCCGGCAGCTCTCCGGGGTACGGGCCATGACCTGGGTCGACGAAATCCTGGATGATCCGGTGCGCAAACTCACCGTCGCGGCCGAGACCGATCCGGGCACCGTCATCGCACACACCGACCTGCGCTCCGGCGTGGTCGCGGCGGGCGGATTCGTGGTGAACGCCCCGCCGTCGGGTAGCAGCGCGCACCCGCGCGTCACCGCCGCACCGAAACCCGCGCCACCGGAAACCCATCCCGCCACCCCCACCTACGACCCGACCAAACGCGCACCCATCCCCACCCCCTCGCACACCCGCTTCTCCGCCCCCGGCGGTTCGCAAGCCCTGCCCCGCGACTCCGCGGAGGGCTCCACCCCGAGCCGCCGCACCGCCGGTGATTCGGAACCCCTCCGCCGCACGGCGGGCAGCGCGGAGCCGGTCCGGCCCGCCCCGGGCGATTCGGAGCAGAATCGCCGCCGCGCCGCCACCACGCCCGCGGTACCGCCGCCCGAGGAGACCCGGGCCCTCTCGGCTTTGGAGGCGGAGGAATCGCGGGTCGCGGCGGATATCCCGAACCTCGGCAAAGCCGTGCGGCACACGGGAACTCCGGCGAGCTCCGCCGCGGCGGAGACGCATCTGGACGCGGCCGATCAACCCCCGACCGCCGCCCACGATTCGAAAACCGCTGCCGCCGAAGAGGATCCATTCCCCAAGGTCAAGCCCGTGACCGGCCGCCCGGAGCCGGACACCGACAAACTGGGCGGCAGCCCCGGCGCCCTGACCGCCCCCGACGGCGCGGTCTATCCCCTCGACCGCCCGTACGTGATCGGACGCGACCCGATGATCGACGAATCGGTCCGCCGCGCCGCCGCCACCGCCATAGTCATCCCCCGCGACCGTCACGTATCCCGCGTCCACGCCCACGTTTTCATCGACAAGGGCACCGTGCTGGTCCGCGACGCCGCCACCCCCGGCGGCACCTACCTCGCCGCCCCGGGCGCCCAGGACTGGATCCGCGTAGGCCAGCACCCCATGGAATTGAAGCCCGGCTGGAGCCTACGAGTAGGCGACCGCATCCTCACCTACCGGCCCAACCCAGCCCGCCACTGACCCGCCGCACGGACACCTCCTCCGCCAGCCCGGCACCCCCGTCACCCCTCCGCCAGCCCGGCACCCCCGTCACCCCCCGCCAGCCCGGCACCCCCGTCATCCCCCGCCAGCCCGGCACCCCCGTCACCCCGGCACTCTGCCGTCACCCCCGCCAGCCCGGCACTCTGCCGTCATTCCCCGTCATCCCGGCATGCGTTTGACCGGGATCCACACCGGTTACGCCCCAACATGTTCAGTGGATCCCGGCCAAAACACGCCGGGATGACGAATGCGCCCTTCGGCCCCCGGGATGACGAAACGCTCCTCTCACCCGAGATGGCGACAGCTCTCCTCGCACCCGAGAGAGCGAAGACCCGGCGCCCCCGCCGCGACATGCCTTTCGCAATATCAGGACCGTTCGCGCATACGGAGTACTCGGACGTAGCGGAAGCGTTTGCCGATTCGGCGGCAGCCGATGGCCAGGGCGGCGCCTGCCGCGGCTCCCGCTGCGGCGCAGACGATTACGGTGGTCAGGGCAGGTTCCCGACCGAGTAGCACCCAGGCCACGCCGACTACCGCTGTTCCGAGTACCGCGCCGCTCAGGGTCAGGCCGACGGTGGCGGCGATACGGGAGCTGCCGTGACGCAGGGTGCGGGCATTGGATTCGGCGTAGGCGACGGAGAAGAGCAGTAGGAGCAGTAGGCCGATGGCGGTGGCGGTGGTGGTGGCACGCTGGGTGGAGTGCACTCCGAAGCGGTAGGCGGCCACCTCGGAACCGTTGCGGGACAGGGTCAATTCGCCGGTGAGGTCACCTGCGAGCACGTAGGGGTTCACCGGTGGTGATACCTCGACCTCGGTGCCGGGTCGCACATCGGTGGTCGCGCCACCGATCCTGACTCCCACCACGTTCAGGGACAGTCGCGCCGCATCCGCGTCCACCCCGGTCACTGTCAGCGGCAGCGGCTTGGACAGGTCCAACTCCACGCGGCTCACCGCGGACGGGTCCACGCCCGCTATGCGGACCGTTCCCGGGGCCGGAAGATCCCGCCCGGGTCCG
The DNA here is from genome assembly GCF_001625085.1 of Nocardia acidivorans NBRC 108247. Classification (GTDB taxonomy): domain Bacteria; phylum Actinomycetota; class Actinomycetes; order Mycobacteriales; family Mycobacteriaceae; genus Nocardia; species Nocardia acidivorans. The sequence goes on along the minus strand of NZ_BDAW01000014.1, from coordinate 211,201 downwards.
GACCCGATTCCCAGGATCGCGGCCCCGCCCACCACGGCCGCGAGAACCGCTGCCACCGCGAACGGCAGTCCAGGCGAGCGCAGCGTGACGACCCGCTGCACCGGGACCAGGTCCTTACGATCCACATCGACGAGTCGAACCCCGTTGTGCTGGATAGGTTCCAGTGGCCGTACCCGCGCCATCGACCCGCTCATCCACCCGGCGGCCGCCCGCTCCCGACTGCGGTCCGGCGGCCGCGTACCGTGCGGCGCGGGCGGTATCGGGTATCGCGGCCCGGATCGCTCACCCGCTTCGTATGCCCGTGTGGGGGGATTCGACGGCCGGTCATTGCGCGGGATCGGGTCACTCGCAATGCGCTGAGCGGGGTCCGACGCATGCCGCTGGGTGGAGTCCGACGCATGCCGCTGGGTGGAGTCCGACGCATGCCGCTGAGCGGGGTCCGACGCATGCCGCTGGGTGGAGTCCGACGCATGCCGCTGGGTGGGGTCCGGCGGGCGGTTCGGGCCGGGTGGGGTTCGGGGGGCGCTGTCGAATCCGCCGGACGGATTCGGTGTGGGCCGCCAGCCTCGGCCGAAGCCGGGGCGGAGTTCATGGGGCGCAGGCGTTTCCGATGGCTGTGGTGAATCTCGGCTGACGCCGTTATTCCTGCGCTGTGCGGGATTCGCCGTCGGGCCGGTCCCACCCGACGGATACGGGTCAGCCCCCGGCCTCCGGTCCGGGCGCGGGAAGGGTTGTGGCGTGAAGGGGCGGGAGCCGCCGGTCGCCGCGGCGACGATCGTATCGGCACCGATCAGGGGAATGCCCACGGGCGTCAGCCAATTCGTGCCCCAGCAGTGGGCGGCGGGTTCGGCCAGCGCGATGCCGAAGTGTTCGGCGGTGTCGAAGCGTTCGGCGGGATCGGAGGCGAGACCGCGCATGACGGCCTCGGCAATCGGTTGCGGGACGGTCGGAGCCACCGAGTCCAGGGGGACGGGGTCGCCGTAGGCGTGGGCGAAGAGCATGGCCATGGCATCGGCGCCGGGCGGAAAGGGCAGGGTGCCGGAGAGCAGTTGGTAGAGCATGGTGGCCAGGGCGTAGACGTCCGTCGACGGCGAGAGTTGCTGGCCCCGAACCTGTTCGGGGGCGATATAGGACGGGGTGCCGATGATCTCGCCCGCCCGGGTAACCAGCGTCTCCTCACCCCCGATGATCTTGGCGATCCCGAAATCGGTGAGCTTGAGGGTGCCGTTGACCGAGAACATGAGGTTGGACGGCTTCACATCGCGGTGCAGAATCCCATTGCGATGCGCCGCGTCCAGCCCCGCCGCGCAGGAGAGTGCTATCGCCACCGCCGCCGTCGCCTCGAATCCCGCTGTGACGAACCGGCTTTCGACCGTGCCGCCGGGCAGATACTCGAGCACCAGCAGGCACATGTCCTCCTGCTCGATGAAGTCGTACACCGGCACCACGTGCGGATGATCCAGCGCCGCCATCACTCTCGCCTCGGCGACGAAGCGCCGCCGCACCTGCATATCGTCGGCGAACTGCGGCGGAATCTGTTTGATCGCCACCCGCCGATTCAAGCCGCGGTGCGTCCCGGCCAGCACCACCCCGCAGCCGCCCCGTCCCACCTGCCCGTCCACGATGTATCCGGGCAGTGCCGCCCGCACCCGCGCGATATCGTCCTGCGTCAAATCCCGCACGCTCATCTCCCCGCACCTCCGGGCCGAAACCGCCACTCCCCCGGCGCATTCCGAACGGTCGGCTCATCCTCCGCGACGGGAACGGGCCTGCGCCCCACCGGTTCCCGACCGATCGTCTCCTCTTCGGCCGGACCCTCCGGCCGCACGACCGGGCCGCCCGGACCGGGTGAGGTGACGGTTTCGAGTTCATCGGGCGAAAGGATCGGCGTGCCACCGGGACCGCGCACGGTGGGCGCGGGCACCGCCGGGCGATGCTGCTGCCCATAGCCGCCGACGACCGGCATCGGGCGGCTGGGAGTCCGCCCGGGATCGAAAGGCGTCGGGTAGGGGGCGGGATGCGGAAGCTGTTCGCGATACGGTGCCGGTTCGCGATGCGGCATCGGTTCGGGATGCACGACCGGCTCGGGCTGCGAGGCGGGATAGCCGTGCGCGTCGAGTTCCCTTGCGGCGGCGAGGTCTTCGGCGTCCAAGTCCAGATCGCTGGGTGGGCGCGGAGTGGGCGAGAGGTATCCCGCGAGGAAGAACAGCGTGGCGGTCACCCCGGCCAGGGCCAGCCACAGCGGGGTGCCGGGAACCCACCAGCGGGCCACCGAAGCGGTGAACCCGATCATGAGGCCGATGCCGATACCGGGGGCCAGCAACCGGAGTCCGCGCTGCCAGCGGTTCACCGAAAGACGGTGCCGGGCAACGGTCAGCGCCGCGTCGGCGATGGCCAGGGCGGTCAGGGCGGCGAGGATGATGCCGAAGAGGCCGTAGACCGAGGCCAGTGAACCGCGCACATCCACCACGGTGTGGGTCCTGGTGAGCGGTTTGCCATCGGCCCCTATCAGCGTCAGGTCGGCGCCGATCAAACCGGTGGCCTGACCGTCGAGTCCCGCCGGGTCCAACCGGTAGGTCAATTTATCGGATTTGCCTGCGGCGACGGTCAATTCGACCGAGGTGGAGTACGAGAAGAAGTTCAACCCCAGCACATGCCCGGCCAGGTCGACCCGGCGCACCGTCACCGGTTTCGCCGTGCCGTTGACGACCTCGACCACCACCTGACTGACCTTGGCCGGATCGAAGCGGACGGGATCGCGCGCATCGGCCCCGGAGATGGCACGGCCCTCGATGGTCGCGTCGGCCGTGACACCGCCCGCCGCCGATCCCGAACCGGCTCCGAATAGTGCTGCGGCACCCAGCAATACGACCGTCAACCCGGTGAATACGCGACGGCTGCGACGGATGGTCATCGGGGCCTCCGAGCGGGCGGATGGGATACCAGTCGGTGGCCGAAGAACCAGCCGCCGATGAGCAGGAAGAACAGCAGTACGGTCGCGGTGGCCGCATTGCCGCCGACCTGGCTGACCAGCACGACATCCAGGCCGGCCGCGATTTTCGGACCGCATTCCGCGGTCACCTCATGATGACCGATATCCGTTGCGCCCGTGGGCAATGTGGCGTCGAAACCACCATCGGCACGGGCACGGGTGGCGGTGGCATTCGCACCGCCGATGGAAAGCTTCACCTCGGCATTGGGATCGCAGCCGCGCCCTGTCACCGTCACCGGGGAACCGGGCGATACCGCGGCCGGATTCAAGGACAGTCCGGTGTTCCCCGGAATGACGTCATTCGACTTCGGGTTCGCGGGCTGGGTGGTGCCCGGATCCGGTTGCGGCACTACGGTTTCCCCCGGATTGTCGGGCGGATTCGTGGTGGGCGGGTTCGTCATCGGCGGATTCGGGTTCCCACCACCGGGATTCGGACTGCCGCCCCCGGGATTCGGATTCCCGCCACCGGTCTCACATTTGCCGCTCTCCGGTTTCATCGAGCCGTCCGGACACTTCTCCGGGACAGGTGTGGTGACGCAGACCCCGTTCGCGGGCTTATCGGAGCCGTCCGGACACTTCTCGGGCGGCTTCGTCGTCGGACACACCCCACTAGCCGGTTTCACCGAACCATCCGGGCACATCTCCGGCGGCTTCGTCGTCGGACACACCCCACTAGCCGGTTTCACCGAACCATCCGGACACGTCTCCGGCGGCTTCGTGGTCGGGCAGACCCCATTCGCGGGCTTGACCGAGCCGTCCGGGCATCGCTGCACCGGCGGGATGGACGGGCAGGGGCCGTCGGCGGGCTTCACCGATCCGTCGGAGCAGTATTCGGTCGGCTTGGTCGTCGGGCACGTCCCACCCGGGGGTTTCACCGAACCATCCGGGCAGTACTGAGTGATCGGACAGTGCCCCTGCGCCGGTTTCCGCGAACCGTCCGGGCAGTACTGGACCGCCGGGGCGCAGGTGCCGCTGGCGGGCTTCTCGGAGCCGTCCGGACAGTACTGCTTGGGTGTCGAACCGGTGCCGTCGTGCGTCCCGGTGCAGTCCGAGGTGTCACATCCGTTGTAACCCGGCGCGGAGGTGGGTCCGGGCGCGGGTGTGGTCACCGGCGAATCCAGCAGCGCGGGAGGCATTTTGGCGGGCCCGAGCAGACCGACCGGATCGGATGTCGCGAGAATCGGGTCCGCCGCACCGATTCCGGCGGTCAGCGCCAGTGCGAGCACCGCGAAAAGCACCGCGAAAAGTCCGCGAATGCGGCCCGAATTCCGTACGCCGCGTGGAAATTTCACATGCCGTCGCACTGCTGCGGCACGCGGACCGAATACTGCAGGTGTGTCCATCCGGCGTAACCTCGCTGGTTAGATGGTACGGCCCTGCGCCCCCCGCCGCGCGCATGATTCCGTCCTCCGGATATCGCGGAGGGGACGCCGAGTGTTCACCGACCTAGGATTCATAGGACCACTTGGGTCACCCGCCCGCGCCGCAGAGGAGAATGGTCGTCATGCATCGTGCCGCGCCGAAAAAAGACATCGATGAGGCCGCGCTGACCGTCACCCCTCCGAAAACCGAGGCGGCCGGCGTCAAGGCGGTCACGGTGGCCCTGGAACGCGCCGTCGAGGAGATGGGCGTCATCCGCACCGCCCGCACGCTGACCCGGGTGAATCAACGCCACGGCTTCGATTGCCCGGGTTGTGCCTGGCCGGAGCCGACCGGTATGCGCCGCCCCGCCGAGTTCTGCGAGAACGGCGCCAAGGCTGTCGCCGAAGAGGCCACCCTGCGCACCGTCACCCCCGAATTCTTCGCCGCGCACTCGATCGCCGAACTGGAGGGCAAATCCGGCTACTGGCTAGGTCAGCAGGGCCGCCTCACCCATCCAATGGTGTTGCGGCCCGGCGACACCCACTACTCACCTATCTCCTGGGATGACGCCTACCAGCTGATCGCCGAGAACCTGCGCGCACTGGACTCCCCCGACGAGGCGGTGTTCTACACCTCCGGCCGCACCGCCAATGAGACGGCATTCCTGTATCAGCTGCTGGTGCGCAGCTTCGGCACCAATAATCTGCCGGACTGCTCGAATATGTGCCACGAGTCCTCCGGCGCGGCGCTGACCTCCTCGATCGGCATCGGCAAGGGTTCGGTGACCATCGACGATTTCAAGAAGGCCGATCTCATTATCGTGGCCGGGCAGAATCCGGGCACCAATCATCCGCGCATGCTGTCCGCGCTCGGTGAGGCGAAGGCGCACGGTGCGAAGGTGATCGCGGTCAATCCGCTGCCCGAGACCGGGCTGATCGGTTTCCGCGATCCGCAGACCATCAAGGGCTTCACCTCCGGCATCACCATCGCCGACGACTTCCTGCAGATCCGCCTCGGTGGCGATATGGCGCTCTTCCAGGGCTTGGGCAGACTGCTTTTCGAGGCCGAGGACCGCCGCCCCGGCACCGTCGTGGACCACGATTTCGTGCACGCGCACACCGCCGGATTCGTCGAGTACGAGAAGCAGATGCGCGCGGTCGATCTCGGCGTGGTCGAGGAGGCCACCGGCCTGACCCGCGCCGATCTGGATCGCACGGCGGCGCTACTGGCCGAATCCAAGGCCGTGATCATCTGCTGGGCAATGGGTTTGACCCAGCAGGTACACGGCGTGGCCACCATCGAGGAGGCCACCAATCTGCTGCTCCTGCGCGGCATGATCGGTAAGCCGGGTGCGGGCGTCTGCCCGGTGCGCGGGCATTCGAATGTGCAGGGCGACCGCACCATGGGCATCTGGGAGAAGATGCCGGACGCCTTCCTCGACGCCCTGGATCGCCGGTTCGGGATCACCAGTCCGCGCGAACACGGCTGGGATACGGTCGATTCCATTCGCGCCATGCGCGACGGTCGCGGCAAGGTCTTTTTCGGCATGGGCGGCAATTTCGTCTCGGCCACCCCCGATACCGAGGTCACCGAGGCGGCGCTGCGCAATTGCGCCCTGACCGTGCAGGTTTCCACCAAACTGAATCGCAGTCATGTCGTGCACGGTGCGACCGCGCTGATCCTGCCGACGCTGGGCCGCACCGATGAGGATATGCAGGCCGGTACGCGCCAACAGGTTTCGGTCGAGGACTCGATGTCCATGGTGCATCTGTCCACGGGCCGGCTGAAGCCGGTCAGCAAGGAACTGCGCAGTGAGGTCGCCATCGTCTGCGAACTCGCCCAGGCCCTGTTCGGACCGTCGCATCCGGTGCCGTGGGCCGACTTCCAGCGCGACTACGACCGGATTCGCGACGCCATCGCCGCGGTGGTGCCGGGCTGCACCGATTACAACGCGAAGGTGCGGGGCCGCAATGGCTTCCAGCTGCCGCATCCGCCGCGGGATTCCCGCGAATTCCGCACCGCCACCGGCAAGGCCAATTTCGCCGTCAACGAGCTGGCCTGGCTGCCGGTCCCGCGGGGGCGGTTGATTCTGCAAACCCTGCGCAGTCACGACCAGTACAACACCACCATCTATGGTCTGGACGACCGCTACCGCGGTATCCACAATGGCCGCCGGGTGCTGCTGCTGCATCCGGAGGACATCGCCGAATTCGGTTTCGCCGAAGACGATCTCGTCGATGTGATCTCCGAATGGACCGACGGCACCGAACGCCGGGTGGAGGGTTTCCGACTGGTCGGCTACGCCACCCCGCGCGGCAATGCCGCCGGCTACTACCCGGAGACCAATCCGCTGGTTCCGCTGGACCATGTGGCGCGGCGGTCCAATACCCCTGTCTCCAAGGCGGTCACCGTTCGCCTGGAACCGCACATCCATAGGACGTCGTGAGCCGAGTAACCGCCCGCCGCCGCACCCTGCGCATCTCCCCCACCGGTACGGTCGAGCGCCCCGACACCCTCGCGGTGGAGGAACCGCTCGAAATCCGCACCGGCGGTGAGGCATTGACCATCACCATGCGCACGCCCGGCGCGGATATCGACCTCATCCACGGCTTCCTGTTCACCGAGGGGATCATCGAGACCGCCGAGGATGTTCACACCGCCCGCTACTGCGCGGGCACCGACGAGAACGGGCAGAACACCTACAACGTGCTCGATGTGCGGTTCCGGACGCCGATCCCGGTGCGGCCGCGCAACTTCCTCACCAACAGCGCGTGCGGACTCTGCGGTAAGACCGCGCTGGACGAGGTGCGCACCCGCAGCCGCCATCCGATACCCGCCTCGGGGATCGAGGTGAAGCCGAGCGTGCTGGCCACGCTTCCCACCGAACTGCGTTCCCGCCAGGACCTTTTCGACGCCACCGGCGGATTGCACGGCGCGGGGCTGTTCACCCTGGACGGCGAAGCCGTGGTGGTACGCGAGGATGTCGGCCGCCACAATGCCGTCGACAAGGTGATCGGCTGGGCGCTGCGTGAAAACCGCATCCCCGCACACGATCTCATTCTGATGGTCTCGGGCCGGGCCTCCTTCGAACTGGTGCAGAAGGCCGTCATGGCGGGCATTCCCGTACTCGGCGCGGTCTCGGCCCCCAGTTCCCTCGCGGTGGACCTGGCCGCCGACTCGGACCTGACACTGGTGGGCTTCCTGCGCGGCGAGTCGATGAACGTCTACTCCGCGACCCATCGCATCTCCGTATAGCGCCATCCCGGCGCACGGTCTCGCAGAGCGGGCGGATCCGGCCGCGCGCGCTCGTCCCACTGCTACGCTGCCCGGTAGAACACGTTTCAATTTCTATGGGAGATGCCATGGCAGCGCAGGTCCGCGATGTGGTCGAGCAGTATGTGAAATTGGTGGCCAGCGGCCCCACCGACGACGTGGTGAACCTCTACACCGCCGATGCCGTGGTGGAGGATCCGATCGGCAGCGAACCGCGCAAGGGTCACGATGCCATCCGCGAGATGTACGCCGCGCTCGAGCATATGCGGGGCCGCGAGACCGAGGTGCACTCCATCAAGGTCGCGGGTAAGCACGCCGCCGTCTCCTTCACCCTGATCGGGCATTTCGGCGATCAGAAGATGACGCTCTCGCCCATCGACATCATGGAATTCGACGATGACGGCAAGATCGTCTCCATGAAGGCGTACTGGGGCCCGGACAATATGGCAATGGGTCCCGCCTAGTCCCGACCGGCCTATTGCCCCCTTCCGCTTGCCGAATTACGGTGGGCGCACCGAATGATTCGGCAACGGAACGGGAGGGCCGATGCGAATCTCCTTGCACGGCACGGGGGATGGCATCCGGGTGCGCATGCGCCTCGAGGTGAATCGGCGACGCTGGCTGGCCTTGCAGATCATGCTGGGCATACTCGCGCTGCAAGGGTTGATCGTCGGGGCGTGGGCGGTGTTCGCACCGCACTCCTGGTACACCAGCTTCCCCGGCTTCGGTATGCGCTGGGTCGGCATGGACGGCCCGTACAACCATCACCTCGCCTCCGATGTCGGGGCGTTCTTCCTGGCCATGGCGGTGATGACGGGGGTCGCGCTGTGGTTCATGGACAGCCTGCTGGCCCGCGCCGCGGGCCTGGGCTGGCTGGTGTTCGGCATACCGCACCTGATCTATCACACCTTCCACCGGCCCGAGGCCATGGGCAATGCCAGCTTCACCCTCAGTGTCATCGCCGCCATCGCGCTACCCGCCCTCGGCCTGGCCTGCGTCCTGGTCGCCCCGCGTGAGCGCAGGCCCATTCCCGAGCCCGCCCCCTTCACCCTCAAATTTCCGCGTCGCGGCCGGTCGGGGACGCGTCCACCGCGATGAATTTCGCTGCCCCGCACCGTCGTAACAGGTGTAGTGCAGGCACCGATTTTCCTAGCAAAGGGATAAAGGTTCAACGGCGAACCACGGGGAGTCAACGGCGATTCCCGGCACGGGCGCGATCGAGTGATCGATCGTCACCGATTCCATAACACGCTCCGCCTGTGACACAGGACACCGCGCCCCACCGTCACGTTCGATGGACCTACCTCGTCCAAGGGATAACACCCGCGGATCGAAGGAGACCATTATGGGCGTCACCCGCATCCCCGTCGTCGGACCGAAGCAGGCCGGGCCCCTGACCCGAACCCTGTACTGGTTCATGAAGCGCCGCTTCGGTGAGGTGCCCGAGCCATTCACCGTCATCGCCAATCATCCGAAACTGTTCATGGCGGCATCCATTCACGAAACCCAGGTCGAACGCGCCTCGAAGGTGCTGCCCGCGAATATTCGCGAGATCGCGGTCTACCGGGTGGCCCGAACCGTCGGCTGCTCCTGGTGCGTGGACTTCGGCACCATGCTCATGCGCCTGGACGATCTGGACATCGACAAACTCCGCCATATCGATGACTATCCGACCCATCCGGCCTATACCGAGGACGAGCGCGCCGCCATCGCCTACGCCGACGCGGTCACCGCCACCCCGCCCACCGTCACCGATGAACAGGTCGCCGATCTGGCACAGCGCTTCGGCGACCGCGGCGTCATGGAACTGACCTATCAGATCGGCCTGGAGAATCTGCGCGCCCGCACGTATCACGCGCTCGGCATTACCGATCAGGGCTTCAGCCGGGATTCCTGCCGGGTGCCCTGGGCCTGAGGTCCGCGCTCGAACAACGAAGCGGCCCCGCGAGATTCGCATCTCGCGGGGCCGCTTCGAGGATCTGGGAACTTACGCCGACTTCTCGCGGCGCTCCGGGGACTGACGCTTGCGCGGCACGATGGTCGGCAGCACATTGTCGTTCACGGTGTCGGCATTGACGACGACCTTGGCGACATCGTCGCGGCTGGGGATGTCGTACATGACCGGGAGGAGGACCTCCTCCATGATGGCGCGCAGGCCACGGGCGCCCGTGCCGCGCAGAATCGCCTGATCCGCAACGGCTTCCAACGCGTCCTGGGTGAATTCCAGGTCCACGCCGTCCATTTCGAAGAGGCGCACGTACTGCTTGACCAGTGCGTTCTTCGGCTGGGCCAGAATACGGACGAGGGATTCCTTGTCCAGATTGGTGACCGAGGCGACGATCGGCAGACGACCGATGAATTCGGGGATGAGCCCGAACTTGATCAGATCCTCCGGCATCACATCGGCGAAGTGATCGGCGGTGTCGATCTCGGACTTGGAGCGGACCTCCGCGCCGAAACCGATGCCGCGCTTGCCGACTCGGTCCTGCACGATGCGCTCCAGGCCCGCGAACGCGCCCGCCACGATGAACAGCACATTGGTGGTGTCGATCTGGATGAACTCCTGGTGCGGATGCTTACGACCACCCTGCGGCGGCACCGAAGCCTGCGTACCTTCCAGAATCTTCAGCAGCGCCTGCTGCACACCCTCACCGGAGACGTCACGGGTGATGGAGGGGTTCTCCGACTTGCGGGCGATCTTGTCGACCTCGTCGATGTAGATGATGCCCGTCTCGGCGCGCTTCACATCGTAATCGGCGGCCTGGATCAGTTTGAGCAGGATGTTCTCGACATCCTCACCGACATAACCGGCTTCGGTCAGCGCGGTGGCGTCAGCGATGGCGAACGGCACGTTCAACATCTTGGCCAGCGTCTGCGCCAGATAGGTCTTACCGCAGCCGGTAGGACCGAGCATGAGGATGTTGGACTTCATCAACTCGACCGATTCGCCTCGGGAGTCGCGGCCCTTGTCCCCGGCCTGAATTCGCTTGTAGTGGTTGTACACAGCCACTGCCAGGGTTCTCTTCGCGGCGTCCTGCCCGATCACGTACTGCTCGAGGAAGTCGCGGATTTCCGCGGGCTTCGGCAGCTCATCGAGTTTGACCTCGCTGCTTTCCGCGAGCTCCTCCTCGATGATCTCGTTGCACAGATCGATGCACTCGTCGCAGATGTACACCCCTGGTCCCGCAATGAGCTTTTTGACCTGCTTCTGACTCTTCCCGCAGAAAGAGCACTTGAGCAGATCGCCGCCATCACCGATGCGCGCCATCTCCTGGGTCCCTACTTCCTTGTCCGCGTGCAACCATCTGTCTCGGTTGTCGGCGAAGTGCCACCTATAAAGCGTATGCCGTCCCCGGTGATTGCGGGTACGGCCGGTGCGGCGGGTGCCGACAACCACGAGCAAAGGTCCCTAGAGTGACCGTACCCGTTATCCGCGACCGAGGTCGACAACTTGGGCACGTTTCTCATCGGACATGTGCGTGGACTCACCCCTGTCCGGGTGGCGAGACGCACCGAACCTCGCCACCCGACCGCCTCACTTCTGTGCGCTGAGCTTGCGGTACTCGAAGACCTGATCGATGATCCCGTAGTCCTTCGCCTCCGCGGCGGTGAGGATCTTGTCGCGATCGGTGTCCTTGCGGATGACATCCGCGTCCTTGCCGGTGTGGTGCGCCAGCGTGGTCTCCATGAGACGGCGCATGCGCTCGATCTCGGCGGCCTGGATCTCCAGATCCGAGACCTGACCCTGGATACCGCCCGAAGTGGACGGCTGGTGGATCAGCACACGGGCGTTCGGCAGCGCGGCGCGCTTACCCGGCGCGCCGGCGGCCAGCAGGACGGCGGCGGCCGAGGCGGCCTGGCCCAGGCAGACGGTCGCGACATCGGCGCGCACGTACTGCATGGTGTCGTAGATGGCCATCAGCGCGGTGAACGAACCACCGGGCGAGTTGATGTACATCGTGATATCCCGGTCCGGGTCAAGGGATTCCAGCACCAGCAGCTGCGCCATGATGTCGTTCGCGGAGGTGTCGTCCACCTGCGCGCCGAGGAAGATGATGCGCTCCTCGAACAGCTTGTTGTACGGGTTGGACTCCTTGACACCGAAGCTCGAGTGCTCGACGAACGACGGCAGGATGTAGCGCGACTGCGGCAGTTGAGAACCGGCAGCGGCGAAGGTGATGCCCGCGGAGCGCGGATCCATCATGTTCGACATATGCGTCTCCAAATAAGTCAGGTGGGTGGGCGGCTTCAGCGGCTGGTCTGCGCGGCGCTGCTGATCACCCGGTCGATGAATCCGTACTCGAGCGCCTCCGCGGCGGTGAACCAGCGGTCGCGGTCGGCGTCGGCGGTGACCTGCTCGACGGACTTGCCGGTGAACTGCGCCTGCAGCTCGTTCATCTCACGCTTGGTGTACGCGAACTGCTCCGCCTGAATGGCGATATCCGCGGCCGAACCACCGATACCGGCCGAGGGCTGATGCATCATGATCCGCGCGTGCGGCAGTGCGAAACGCTTGCCCTTGGTACCCGCGGCGAGCAGGAACTGACCCATCGACGCGGCCAAACCCATTCCGACCGTGCGGATATCGCACTCGGCGAACTGCATGGTGTCGTAGATGGCCATTCCGGCGGTCACCGAACCACCGGGCGAGTTGATGTAGAGCTCGATGTCCTTGGTCGGATCCTCGGCCGAGAGCAACAGGATCTGAGCGCACAGCTTATTGGCGATGTCGTCGTCCACCTGGGTGCCCAGGAAGATGATGCGCTCACGCAGGAGCCGCTCGTACACCGAATCACTGAGGTTCAGACCAGCAGTCGCGGATGTCATGTGCACCCCTGCCTGATTGATTGTCACGGATACCTGCCCTCTCTCACCGGCTCGGTCCCACCAAGCCCCTACTGATCACTTGGAAGATTCAGTGCTGACACTGACCCTAACGAAACAGGGCGGCACCGAACTCCCGGTACCACCCTGCTTCGCTCACAGCGCAAAACCTACGGGGTCTTCGCCTCCGCAACCTACCCGGCCTGGGCCGAATCCGGTTGCCCGGCACCGACCTCGGTCTTTACTTGGCCTCGACCTCGGCGGCCGCGGTGGCGTCGGCGACCTCGGCCAGCTCCTCGGCGGAGACCTCTTCGGCCTCTTCGGCCGGGTTGCCGAACATTTCCGCGGTGTCCACGGCATTGCCCGCGGTGTCGGTGACGGTGGCCTGGACCACCACACCCGCGAGGGCCTTACCGCGGCGCACATCGGCGAAGACCGCACCCAGCTGACCGGCCTGCTGGATCTGCTGGATGAACTGATCGGGCGACATGCCATAGCGCTGCGCCTGGAAGATGATCCGCTCGTACAGCTCGTCCTGGCCGACCTGGGTGTTCTCCGCCTCGGCGACGGCGTCCAGGAGCAGCTGGGTCTTGACCGACTTCTCGGCCGACTCCTTGGTGTCCTTGTCGAACTCCTCGCGGGAGGAGCCCTGCGCCTCGAGCGCCTCGGCCAGCTTGGCCTCGTCGTGGTCGAAACCGTGCACGGCGTCGTGCAGCACGGCGTCGATCTCGGCCTGGACGACCTTCTCCGGCAGCGGGATCTCGACGGTCTCCAGCAGGGTCTCGAGGACCTTGTCGCGGATGGCGCCGGCCTGCTCGACCTTCTTGACGCGCTCGACGCGGCCCTTGAGGTCTTCCTTCAGCTCGTCGATGGTGTCGAATTCGCTTGCCAGCTGGGCGAACTCGTCATCGGCCTCGGGCAGCTCGCGCTCCTTGACCGACTGCACGGTCACGGTGATGACGGCTTCCTTGCCCGCGTGCTCTCCGGCGACCAGCTTGGAGGTGAAGTCCTTGGACTCCTCCGCCTTCAGGCCGATCAGGGTCTCGTCGAGGCCCTCGATGAGCTGGCCCGAACCGACCTCGTGCGACAGGCCGGTGGTGCTGGCCTCTTCGACCTCGACGCCGTCGACGGTGGCCGACAGGTCGATGGACACGAAGTCGCCATCGGCGATGGCGCGGTCGACCGCGGTCAGGGTGCCGAAGCGCTGACGCAGCGAGTTCAGCTGCTCCTCGATGTCCTCGTCCTTGATCTCGATCGGATCGACGCTGACGGCGATGGCCGAGAAGTCGGGGAGGGTGATCTCCGGGCGGACGTCGACCTCGGCGGTGAACGCCAGCTCTTCGCCGTCTTCGATCTTGGTGATCTCGATCTCGGGCTGGCCGATGACCTTGACCTCGGTGGCGATCACAGCGTCGCTGTAGCGCTTGGGCAGGACGTCATTGACGACCTGCTCCAGCACCGCGCCGCGGCCCACACGCGCCTCGATCAGCTTCGCGGGCGCCTTGCCCGGACGGAAGCCGGGAATGCGGATCTGCCCTGCGAGCGCCTTGTATGCCTTGTCGAAATCCGGCTTCAGCTCCTCGAAGGGCACCTCGACGTTAATCCGGACCCGGGTCGGGCTCAGCTGCTCGACGGTGCTCTTCACGGACATGCTCCTTGTTCGTTGATTCTTGGTTGACGTCTAGGTTCCCCCCGAACGCATCCCGACCAGGTTAGTCGACGGTTCTGGGCGCAGCGCAATCGGATGTGTCAGGGGAACGCGACGACTGATTCAGCGAGTCGGGGGTAACTCCGGGGTACTCCCCAGAACCCAACCCGCACCCCCGCCGGCCCGGAACGGGGCCGGTGGGGGCACCCAACGCCCGGCTGAAGGCGCGGAGAGGCGGGTTAGACCTTGACGGCGTCGGTCACGAAGACGAGGGTCTCGTACGGCTTCATCCCGCGGCCGCCCGCGCCGTAACCGAGGTCCGGCGGGACGATCAGCAGTCGGCGCGCGCCCTGCTGGACCCCGACCAGGCCCTGATCCCAGCCCTTGATGACCTCGCCCGCGCCCAGGGTGAGCGTGAACGGCTCGCCGCGGTCGAAGGAGCTGTCCAGTTTCTTCTTGTCTGACCAGGTGATCAGGGAGTAGTTCATGGTCAGCTTCTGACCGGACTGCGCGCCCGGACCGCTGCCCGGGGCCAGATCCTTGGTGATCAGCGTCTTGGGCGGATCGCAGTCGTCCGGAATCGTGATGGTGGGGGCCGTGCCGAAGCCGCCGTCGACCTTGATGTCGTCCGCGGTGCACTCACGGCCCTTGGACCGGGTCTGCGCCGCCGACTGCTGCTGTGCCGCAGTCGAAGTCGTGGCCTTGGCCGTGGTCGTCGCATCCGCCTTGGAGTCGTCGCCGCTCCCGCAGCCCGCCATCACCAGCACCGCGGCCGCCACCGCGCCGATCGCACCGACCTTGCCCACCACGCGCATACCCGCTCCTGCCAGTCATCGGACGCCGCAAGGCTTGCGGCACCGCGCCGAAACTACACGGTCGTGCGGAAATGCGTTTGCCGGGTTTGCGGGGGTACGGGAGCATCGACCGGGTGCTGCTGACAATCACCTGTACACGACCGGATGGCGCCGCCTGGGCGGCGAGTGAACTGGGATACCTGCTGCACAAGAACCCCGGGAGGGCGCAAAGCTTCGAGCAGTCCTACGGGGTGGCGCATGTGCTGTACCCCGAGGCGGGCGACGAACGCTGCACGGCGGCACTGCTGCTGGAGATCGATCCGGTGCGATTGGTGCGCGGAAAGACCAAGGGCGCAGCGGAATTCAGCCTCGGACAGTATGTGAACGATCGGCCGTACGCGGCGTCGTCACTGCTGTCGGTGGCCATCTCCACGGTGTTCGGGTCCGCCCTGCACGGGCGTTGCGCGCGGCGACCGGAATTGGCGGAGACGGAACTGCCGCTGCGGATCGAGTTGCCCGCGGTGCCGTGCAAGGGCGGGGCGGACGCGGCCGAACAGGTCTTCGGACCGCTGGGCTGGACGGTCGAGGCCACTCCCCTGCCGCTGGACCCCGCTTTTCCGGAGTGGGGGGATTCGCATTATCTGCGGTTGACGCTGACCGGCACGCTGCGACTGTCGGACGCGCTGTCGCACCTGTACGTGCTGCTGCCCGTGCTGGACGGGAGCAAGCACTACTTCCTGGATGCGGCCGAGGTCGACAAGCTGTTGCGCTTCGGGGCCGGGTGGCTGAATTCCCATCCGGCGCGGGATTGGATCACACGGCGGTACCTGGCGCGGCGGCATTCGCTGGTGCGCACCGCGCTGGCCCGGCTGGCCGAGTTGGATGATCTCGAGCCCGAGCAGTTCGGGGCGGTCGATGTGAATATCGACGAGTTGGCGCAGGATGTCGCGGCGGCCACCGCGGCGGTGCGGGCCGCCGAGCGGGACGGGGCGGCGGGGGACGTGTTCCCCACCGTGGCAAGGGAATCCGAGGCGGGGAACGCGGGTGGTCTTCTCACACAGGACGAACCGGTGTGCACGACTGCCGCGGAGTGCGACGCAGCGGACCAAGCCCCGGTACTGTCGCTCGCGGTGATGCGGCGGTCGGCCGTGCTGGCCGCACTGCGCTCGGTCGGTGCGCAGCGGGTACTGGATCTGGGCTGCGGTGAGGGCGCGCTGCTGCGCGAGCTGATCGCGGATCGATCGTTCGATGAGATTGTGGGCATTGATGTCTCGGTGCGCTCGCTGCGCATCGCGGAGCGGCGGATGCGACGACTGCCGCTGTGGCAGACGCAGCGGGTCGGCATCCGCCAGGGTGCGCTCACCTATACCGATGCCTCGCTGCGCGGCTACGACGCCGCGGTGCTCATGGAGGTGATCGAGCACGTCGACGAGAACCGGCTGAACGCGTTGGAGCAGGCGGTATTCGGTGCCGCCGCCCCCGGAGCGGTGATCGTGACGACACCGAACGGGGAGTACAACGTGCTCTACGAGGGTCTGGCGCACGGTGCTTTCCGGCACTCTGATCACCGATTCGAGTGGAGCCGCGCCGAATTCGCCGAATGGGCGGCGCGGGTCGGCGCAACCTACGGCTATCGGGTGCGTTTCGAACCCATCGGCCTGATCGATGACGAACTCGGCGCGCCGACGCAGATGGCGGTCTTCACCAAGACCGCGAATGACGAGAAGGGAGCCGCGCAATGACGGAGCTCTCCATCCCCGAACTGTCGCTGGTGGTGCTGATCGGCAGCACCGGTTCCGGTAAATCCACCTTCGCGCGCAAGCACTTTCGCGAAACGGCGATCATCTCCTCGGACGCGTGTCGCGGCATCGTCAGCGATGACGAGAACGATCAGGCGGCCACGCCCGAGGCGTTCGCGCTACTGCACCATATCGCCGGGGTGCGGTTGCGGCGCGGGCTGCGCACGGTGGTCGACGCCACCAACGTGCAGCCGAAGGCGCGCCAGGAGTTGATCGAATTGGCGCGGGCGCACGATGTGCTGCCGGTGGCCATTGTGCTCGATGTGCCCGAGCAGGAGTGCCTGCGGCGCAATGCCTCTCGGCCCGATCGGGATTTCGGGCCGCATGTGGTCGCGCGGCAGCAGCGCGATCTGCGGCGCGGTCTGCGATTCCTGGAGCGGGAGGGTTTCCGCCGGGTGCACGTGCTGCACGGCGCCGCCGAGATCGAGGCGACGACCATTGTGAACGAGCGGCTGTGGAACGACCGCCGGGATCTGACCGGGCCGTTCGATGTGATCGGCGATGTGCACGGCTGCCGCTCCGAATTGGAGACGCTACTGGGCGCACTCGGGTATGCGGTAGTACGCGATACCGCCGGACGGGCGGTGGACGCGCGGCATCCGGAGGGTCGGACCGCGGTGTTCGTCGGCGATCTGGTGGATCGCGGGCCGGACACCCCGGGCGTGCTGCGCCTGGTCATGGGCATGGTCTCGGCGAAAAACGCTCTGTGCGTCACCGGAAATCACGAGTCCAAGCTGGTGCGCGCACTGGACGGCCGCAAGGTGCGGACCACGCACGGGCTGGCCGAATCGCTGACGCAGCTCGAGGGTGAGGATCCCGAATTCCGCAAGGCCGCACTGGAATTCATGCGCGGGCTGATCAGCCACTATGTGCTGGACGACGGCAATCTCGTGGTGGCGCACGCCGGACTGAAGGAGCAGTTCCAGGGGCGCGCCTCCGGACGGGTCCGGGAATTCGCCATGTACGGCGAATCCACCGGTGAGACAGACGAATACGGGCTGCCGGTGCGCTACCCGTGGGCCAATGACTATCGGGGCCGGGCGCTCGTGCTGTACGGGCACACCCCGATGGCCGAGCTGGTGTGGGTGAACAACACCCTCTGCCTCGATACCGGCGTAGTGTTCGGCGGCCGCCTCACCGCGCTGCGCTATCCGGAGCGGGAGCCGGTTTCGGTTGCGGCCGAACAGGTCTGGTACGAGCCGACGCGACCGCTAGAGACGCCCAGCGTCGTGCCCGGCATCGGGATGGTGCACCGCGATCCCGGCGTCCTCGATCTCGACGACGTGATCGGCCGCCGGGTGGTGGAGACCCGCTATCTGGCGCGGGTCGGCGTACAGGAGGAGGCGGCCAGTGCGGCGCTGGAGGTGATGAGCCGGTTCGCGGTCGATCCGCGCTGGCTGGTCTATCTGCCGCCGACCATGTCGCCCTGTGCCACTTCGACACTCGACGGATATCTGGAGCATCCGGCGCAGGCGTTCGAGTACTACCGCTCCGAAGGCGTGGAGACCGTGGTGTGCGAGGACAAGCACATGGGGTCGCGGGCAGTCCTCGTGGTGGCGCGCTCGGCCGCCGCCGCCCGCGATCGATTCGGGGTGACCGACGGCAGCACCGGTGCGGTGTACACCCGGACCGGACGACCGTTCTTCGATGATCCCGACCGGGGTGAGACGCTGCTCGCGCGCGTGCGGGACGCGGCCGAAAAAGCCGGGCTCTTCGAGGAATTGGGCACCGAATGGCTCGCCCTGGACACCGAACTGCTGCCGTGGTCCGCCAAGGCGATGGGCTTGCTGCGCACCCAGTACGCGGCGGTCGGCGCGGCGGCGCGGACCGCACTCGGCGCGGCGACTCAGGTGCTGGACGCGGTGCGCGAACGCGGAGTGGACGTCACCGATCTCGCCGCGCGGACCGCCGACCGGGCGACCGACGCGGCGGCCTTCACCACCGCCTACGGCCGCTACTGCTGGCCGGTCGAGGGGCTGACCGGCATACGCCTGGCACCGTTCCAGATCCTGGCCGCGCAGGGCGTCAATTACGCGGTGCGCGAGCACAATTGGCACCTGGAGCGGATCGACCGGCTCGTCGGGGCGGATCCGGAGCTGTTCACGCCCACCCGGCGTACGGTGGTGCACCTGGCCGATCCGGACAGCGAAGCCGCCGCCACCGCCTGGTGGACCGCCCTCACCGCCGCCGGTGGTGAGGGCATGGTGGTCAAGCCGACCGAATCACTGGTCACCGGCGGCGGCACCCGCAGCGGCCGACCGGTCCAGCCGGGCGTGAAATGCCGTGGTCCCGAATACCTCCGGATCATCTACGGCCCCGAATACCTGCGCCCCGCCAACCTGAGCCGCCTGCGCCGCCGCGGCCTCGGCGGCAAACGCTCCCTCGCCCTGCGCGAATACGCCCTCGGCCTGGAAGCCCTGGACCGCTTCGTCACCGGCGAACCCCTCTGGCGCGTACACGAAGCCGTCTTCGCGATCCTGGCCCTGGAAACCGAACCGATCGACCCCCGCCTGTAACGCGACCCATATCGGTATAGACGGTCTCACCCGCCTCCGCCCGCGGCTCAGTCGGGACGCCCGGGGCGCCTGCACAGGGGGCGTCCGGTCCATCAGTGTGGCTGGTGGACCGGACGCCGCCGTGCCCGGTGCGGACCGTAGGAGTCCGGCCCGTACCGCCCCTCGATTCACCCGGTCGTACGCGGGGAGGTCAGGTCGTAGAGCGTGACCCCGTCCACCTGGACCGCGGTGTAATGATCTTTTACCCACGCGGTGATCTTCGAACCCTCGGGTGGGGCTCTCGGCGCAGCCCGCTAGGACCCCGCGAGTTCGGCGAGGCGGTCGAGGAAGGGGCGCTGGCCCTTGCCGAGTTTCTCCCGGGCGAGGTCGAGGGTGAACCATTCGGCGCGGTCGATCTCCGGGAACTGCTGGATGCGGCCGGAGCGCGGTGGCCATTCCATGTCGAAGGTGCCGGGGACCACCGAGCCCGGATCGAGATCGCCCGCTACTGCCCAGACGGTGACCTGTTTGCGGCCGCGACCGCTGCCGTATTCGACCTCGCCGAGCGGGAGCCAGTCACCGTCCGGGACGGGGAGGCCGAGTTCCTCGGTGAATTCGCGGGCCGCGGCGGCACGCGCCTGCTCCTGTTCGGGTTCGTACTCGCCCTTGGGGATGGACCAGGCGGCCGCGTCCTTCTTCGCCCAGAGCGGGCCGCCCATATGTCCGAGCAGAACTTCCAGGGTGGGGGTGCGGCGGAAGAGCAGAACGCCCGCGCTGTACCTGAGGGTCATGAGCGCAGTGTGCCTCGTTCTGCTGGCAGCGGCACATCCGGGGCGCTATCCTGAGCGACGCGTCAGCGAACTTGTTTTCGCTGCCTTCGCTCCGGCCGAAACATGATCGGCCACTATGCGTTCCACTGAGCTTCTCCGGCTGGATCTCGACCGAACCTGATGACGATTGGATACCGCATGGAGTTCCGCAGCGCCACCGCGGCCGCCTCCCTCGTGATCGGCGCACTGACCGCGGCAACCGGCCTGGCGAATGCCGAGCCCGCTGCACCCCAGCAGATCGCGTACTCCGCGAAGCTGGTGGACAAAACGGTCGTCACCACACTGAAGGGTGGCACCTTCGAACTCTCCCGAGCGCTCGGCTCGGACCCGACCACCCGGCTGACCGAACACGACGGCGTGGTCACCGCCGCCGACGGTCAGCCCATCGATCCGGCCGACATCGTGAATGTGATCGATGTGAAGGACGATCGGGGCGGCGTGCTGCTCACCCTGCCGCTCGAATTCCATCTGGCCGGGGTCGATGTGCCGGTCGTGCCCGAGGTGCAGCGGGGCAATACGGTCCTGGTGCTGACCCCGGACAAGCCCGCGGGTGTCCTTGCCGCACAACCGCTCACGGTGAAACCGGTCGCCTCCGCGAACGAGAACACCCTCGCGCTCAATAGTTTCACCACCCAGTTCGGCCTGGCCACCACCATCGGCACCTTCATCGGCACCGCCCTGGGCGCGACCATCGGTTGCTTCGTCACCCTGCCCGCCGGTTGCGTTCCCGGGCTCACCATGGGCGCCGCGGTGGGCGGCATCATCGGTTCGATCGCGGTCGGCAGCCCCACCCTGGTCGCCGCCGGTATCGACCTGCTCACCACCATGCAGGCCGCGGACGGCACCACCAAGTGGGCGGACAAGCCCAAACCGGCCCCGGCCGCACCCGCGACCACCCAGCCGCAGGCGCAACCGGCCGATCAGCCGAAATAGTCGGCGAAGTACGCCCTCGAATACGCACTGGCACACCGCCTTCCGGCAGCCAACTGCCGGGTGCGCTCGACTCGATCGAACGCATCCACGTGCCGTCGCCAGCGCTTGTTGCCCAGACCGTTTCCGCGCGACTTTTCACGGATGGGAATAGCCACGGTTTCCCCCTCATGCGGATGGTAAGCGTCCGAACCTACCGCGAGAAACGTTCAGCCGCTGGCGATCCCATCAGTAGACTTATGGGTACGGCTGGTCGCCTCGCCTGCCGATAGCTGTGCGGATCAACATCCGCGCTTTGTCCCCTGTAACCGCTTGGCCCGCAAGAAGTTCAAACGCGCGGCTAAACGCGGCTACCTCCCGAGGCTGCGTGGTGGTCATGGCAGCGGTCACGCCTTCGGCTACGGCCATCCGGTTGTCATAAATGACGAAATTCGTTGGGGAGACCAGATATTGGGCCATCATCGGGACGATCCCCAGAAGAACTCGAGGCAGGGACATAGCCGTAACCAAGCGATCCAATTGCCCGTACATCACGCCGTCGTCACCCACGGTCGTATAGAGCGCCTGTTCTCCGATGAGATAGTGAACGCGCCGCATCCCCCGGTACAGGAATTGCTGTTGCCGCTCCATACGTGCGGCTACCGCTTCCTCTGCGTCATTCGGCGTTTGATTGAACTCAGCCACCCGGTGGAACATGGCCTCGGCGTACTCCGGAGTGTGCAGAAGTCCGGGGACCAGGGCCGGATCGTAACCGCGAATCAGGCCGGTTTCCGACTCGATTTGGTTGACCTGCTGCTGCACTCGGCCCATGCCGGTTCCGAGTGAACG
The DNA here is from genome assembly GCF_001625085.1 of Nocardia acidivorans NBRC 108247. Taxonomy (GTDB): domain Bacteria; phylum Actinomycetota; class Actinomycetes; order Mycobacteriales; family Mycobacteriaceae; genus Nocardia; species Nocardia acidivorans. The sequence goes on along the minus strand of NZ_BDAW01000014.1, from coordinate 189,426 downwards.
CCGCCATTCGAGGTAGGCAGCATCAACGTTGCGGAGGGTGGCGACAAGGTCCGATATGTGCGCCTCGGCTTCGGTGTGCTCGCACCACGTCCGGATATCGTCCTCGGTCGGCATCTGCTTGCCGTACTCGATCTTCGAGACCTTCGAAGGATGCCAGGCCGCCAAGTCGGCAAGCTGACGGCCGGATAGACCGGCATCCCGGCGAAGGTCTCGAAGTTGTTGCCCGAGCGCCTCCCGAGCTTTGTGGACGTTGGTCACGCAGTGACGGTAGTCCGGCGGTATTCGGCGTAGGGGATCGCTTGCCGCCACACGGCGTCGCGAACCCGCGCACACCGCTGCGCTAATGTCGGGTCGTTCGTGACCGCTGCCCCAGCTGCCGCCCCGTCCGGGGTAAACAGCGTGTAGGCGACCGTGCGGTCATCGAACAGCCAGTAGTCGTCGGTCGTCAGATCGTCAGCGTCGACAAGATGACGCGGTAGGTACCGGATATCCTCGCCTGCTTCGATATTCATCGGCGACACCACCAAGCTCCAGCGGACGTAGTCGGCGTGCGGCACTGTGACCACCCGCGCCCGCGTGAAAACGACTCCGCGCTTCGTTGATTCACGGACAAGATCGAACCAGCCTTGCAACCAGGCATAGTTGTCCGTTTCGCCGCTCAGGAACTTCCGGAACGGCTCGGATTCCTCCGGCGTCTCGTACACATCCTGCACCTCGAGGTGAAACGCCGACCTCTGACATGACCGGAACATATCCGTGAACGCACGGTCAGTTACGTGGAACATCGCGACGAATCTCTTTCCCTACGGGAACTTCGATGGCGCGCTCATGGGGCGGAAGATCCATCTGCGCCAACGCTTCCGGGTCGGTCACCGGTTCACCCGTAAGCGTGAACGTACCGTGTCCCGTGTCGTGCAGCAGAGTTCCGAGGCATGTGCCGGGCCTGAGATACGCGAGCAGGGGGTGGGGAATTTCGATCAGTTCAGGCTGACCGGGCACCCGCCATCCTTGGGTTACGTAGGTGTCCCGGTCCGAGGCCCATAGCGTGGGGGAATGGTTGCCTTGGGTGTTCTTGCCGAGGAATTGCAACAACATGGCTTGCCTCCGTAGGAGAGTTCCAGACCCTCAGTATGGCGAGAAATACTCCGCATGATCGCCGAATCTTGAAGCAATCTCAAGCAATTTCCTGTTCTTGCAACAGCTCTCGTCCCTAGCGTCGACTCATGGCGTTCGGGGCCGGTTGCGAGAGGCCCGGCCTCGGACCGCCTATCAGCATCGAGAGGGGCGGACATGCCGAAGGGCGGTAAGGCCACATGGGTTCACGACGATTGCGGGAAGAGCTGGATACATCCTCTAGACGTGAAGCGCGCCAACGGAATCGTTGCGATTCACGAACAGTGCGATCCGCCGTGTCCACGCAAGATCACCGCTTCCGAGTACCTCGAACGGCAGGGGGCGACCGAACCGAGGTTGATGCGATGAGGCGCGAGGTGAGAGCGGTTGTGTGGCTGGACACTTCGCTGCTGGCCGATCCGGTCGCGCTCGACCGCGCCGAGCGTCAAGCCTGCCAACGAGCTACAGAACTCGATGCGCGGGTGGTGCGGACCGTCAAAGGCGTCTGGACCACCATCAGCCAAACGGCCATCCTCTACGGCGTACTGCACTCGCAAGATGCCCCGTTGTTGATCACGCCGACGCTCGAACACGTAGGCGGATCGGAAGATCCGGCGACCGAGATCGCGGAGCTAGCCACGATCGAACCGGCGCAGGTGTTTCGTTGGTGCACCCCGCTGACGAAGTCGATCAAGCGCCAGTTCGAGCAATACCGGCGAGGGGATCCGTCCGTATGCGTTGGCTAGCGGTAACGCTCATCAGCTTGATATCCAGCTTCGCCGCCATCGCGGTGAGCGTGCTTGCGATCGCCCGCTTCATCTTCAACTTCACTCCACCGAACTCGTTGCCGACGTTCGGGGATTCATCCACGCGGATGACCACCTGTACGACGACTAAAGCCACTTTCGATGCTCGGGACAGCCGTAGGAGGTGATGCCTAGACGCCGCACGACACCGAACGAAGGTGAATGGCACCTTCTGCACTTCCGCAGAAACCCTCGGCCCCCGAACGCAACCGCGCGCCGGGGGTTTCATCATCGAAACCTGTAGAGGCACAACGTGATCATCGAAAACGCGTTCAACGATCCGGACTCCCCGCGACGGCGGGTGCTGGACTGCCCTGGGACCGCGCACGCGCCTGGATAGACCGGATGGTTCGTCCGCCTGGATGGCAGTGAGAACAGACACAGCCGGAAGGGCGAAAACGATCGCTGCGCATATGGCGTCCGGCACGAATCTGGATGGGTTGATGCCAGTCCCATCAAACGATATGCCCCTGACCATAAGAACAGGTCAGGGGCATATCTGTGTCTCAACCAACACGTCGGGGTGACAGGATTTGAACCTGCGACCGCCCGCTCCCAAAGCGGGTACGCTACCAAGCTGCGCTACACCCCGAATCGACCCCCAACGGGGTTGGAGCGGGTGACGGGAATCGAACCCGCGCTATCAGCTTGGAAGTCTGACGGTGTGTACATTTCTACCTGTGAGTTTGCCGCAAAAACCCAGGTAGAACGGTTTCACGTCATACCTCGTTATCCGGGATTATTCCGCGTGCATCACCCACACCCTCACCCCCACACCCCACTCTTTGAGGCCGCCACCTCATCGGCTGGGAGCCGAAAGGAACCAACGAATGTCGACGCGCGGCGAAGGAAAGATCCGTACTGAGACCCGAACGAGCCGCAACGGCAAAGTCAGCACGGTCTACGCCTGGTACATGGAAATCGGCGTCAAGCCCGACGGCTCGCCCGACCGGATCGTCATCCGGCGCAAGTCCAAGGCCGAGGTCGTCAAGCTCCGCCGTCAGACTCTGCTCAAGCTGGAGCAGGGCGAAGTCCTGCGGAAGGACTCGACGACCGTCGAAGAGTGGTTGCAGTACTGGCTGGACGAGATCCAGAAGCCCCTGCTGCGCCCGCTCGTCTGGCGCAATCTGCGATCGTCGATCAGCTGCAACATCACTCCGCACGTCGGACGGCACAAGCTGCATGACCTGGAACCCCAGCACATCCGCTTCATGATCAAGGAGATCCTGAAGTCCGGCCGATCGCTGCGGACAGCCGAGATCGCCTACAACAACCTCAACAAGGCCATCAAGGACGCGATCAAGGAACAGAAGTTCGGCCTCACGAAGAATGTGCTCACCCTCGTCACCAAGCCGAAGCCGAAGTCCGACAGTCAGGACACCGGCGCACAGAAGGCGCTCCCCACCGGCCACGGTCGCCAGCAGAAACCACGCAAGGCTCTACTATCCGACACTGCGCGCGCAGTGATCCGCACGTCCGTCGAAGCCCGCGACCCGCTCGCAGTGCGCTGGGCCATGGCGCTGCTGACCGGCGTCCGGCAGGGCGAATGCCTCGGCCTGACTCTGGACGCACTCGATCTCGAAGAAGGCAAGTTCGACCTCTCCTGGGCACTGCAAGGCGTCCCGCTCAACCGCAGGCCGGACGGGAAACGCTGGACTGGCGACGTGTACCCGCTGGAGGCATACGACATTCCGGCAGGATTCGAGATCCGTCCCCTCTACAAGGCGATGTGCCTGGTGAGGCCGAAAACGAGCAAGTCTCGACGGATGACGCCGATCCCGGAACCACTGCTGCTCCTCCTCCGCGCCCACGTCAAGGCGATGGCACCGAACCCCTGGGGACTCCTGTTCGTCGCCCCTCCAGGGCAGAAGCTCGTGAAGCCCGGCACGCCCATGCGCCCGAATCTCGACGAGAAGCTATGGGCGGAGGCGCTGCACCGTGCTGGCGCGCCGGACGTCGTGCTGCACTCGGCCCGGCACACCACGGCCACACTGCTGCTGGAGGCGGGCGTGCCGGAGGATGTGCGCATGGCGATCATGGGCCACAGTTCCGCAGCTGTGCAGCGCGGGTACGCCCACGCCGACATCGGCATGAAGCGCGCCGGTCTGTCGAGGCTGGACGACCTGATCGACGCCGAGGTGATCGACGTCTGGGAGGGCGAACGCCCCGCCCTGGAAGCGGCACCGGCCGACGTAGTCGACGCCGAGTTCGAAGATGGCGATCTCGACGACGACCACGCCGACCAGGGCAAATACGAGGTACACATCAAGCCACAGCCGGTGCAGCAGGCCCCTGTTCCGGGCGACTGGAGGTTCGCCGTGTTCCAGTCCGCCTGATCTCCAGCGAGGGTGGGCCGCTCGCGGGCTGGCCCATCCTCGGCGGAGTGAAGCCCCGTGGATGAGCCAGTGGATCCGGCGGCGCGCCTATCCCCGCCGGTAAGGCGTCGAGCAGGACGCACTGCGGAATCGCCTGTGGCGTGATGTCCGGCCAATTGAGACGAAGGCCCGTGAGAGCCCGCACCTGCTGCCAGTATTCGCGCGGGACAGCGGACAAGGCGGCGGCCAGTAACCAGACACTCAAACCAAGGTAGCTTGCGATTTGCGCCGCATTGGTAGAAACGGTACCCAGGAGCCGGGCGAGCTTCGCGGGCGGCAGAAACCACTCGGTCGCCAACCCGGTGGCGTCGTGCTCTTGCTGTGCGAGATCGGGTGTGTCCGGGCCATGGCCCAGGTGGACGTGCGCAAGCATGTGGATGGCTTGGAACTGCTGTTGTTCGGGGGGCAGCTTGGAGTCTATGAGGATCGTATGGTCTTCCTTGATATACCAGGAGCGCCCCACCGGAAGATCATGCCTTCCAGCTATTAATCCAGGTAGATGCAGGCGTACGAGATGATGGTATTCCGCGAATAGAGCCCCCACATGCACGGGGTAATCCTCCAGTGCTGCAAAATTGGTCAGGCGACCAGCGCTGCGGCGTCGATCCGAATGGGACAGGTTCGATCATGCGAGCCGCGAGCACGTGTCGCGCCCTGGTGGACTTCCCCGACGAGGTCTACCGCGTTCTCATGATCGGCGGTGACAGTGCGTTTCGCTCTGTGATAGCTGGTGCACGGTGACCGTATGTCATAGGTTCCGGCAGGCCAGGGCATTCGTCAATGGAGTCCGCACCAAAAGTGCGGGATTATGAGTACCCCGGAAGGCTAGTCATGAAACCTGCCGAGAACAGCGCAGCCCGACTTGGCCAGTACATCAAGAGCGCCAGGGAGAACCGGGGCCTGAGTCGGCCGCAACTAGTGGAACGCACAACCAAGTCTCTATCGGCGCTGGAGAAGGTCGAGAACGGAACGCGCGCCCCGGCACTCGACTACCTGACCGAACTGCTCGACGCCCTCGGAGTCGCACACAGCTACCGGGAACTGCTGATCAACGGGCTGTATCCCGGCCTCCTCGGTCGGCTATACGGGCCGTCGAAGCGCCCCCTCACCCCACAGGATCACGCGTATCTGGAGGTCATCAACACCCCGGCCGCGTATCTGTACTTTCCGTCGGGGGATATCGTCGGAACCACGGCGCACTGGTCACGCATTCTTCCCGGCGCGCACAGCAATACGAACCTCATCGAGTGGCTGTTCATCAACCCGGTGGCGCAACGGGTCCTGGTGGATTGGGAGCCGATCGCGCACGCGTTTGCGTTCGCCCTGCACTGGCTCGGGCCGAGTGCGATGCCAGCAGCCCGAATTGAGCAGATCCGCGCGAAGTGCTCGGCCGCCAATCCCCACTTCGACAAGATGTGGGCGACCGGCATCTCCGAGCCCCGCAAGCCGATCACGCAGGTGCGGGTCCGGCCGTTCCCTGGCGCGGACATCCTCGCCTATTCGATCCAGGTCGGACAGCACTCGTATCCAGGCCGTCGCGACTGGATGATCTACACCCTGCTCCCCGCCGTCGACCAGGGCGGTGCGGTAGCTGCGTGACGCGGGGAGCCCGGCGCTCGGGGCGTCGGGGCCTCCGCGGCTATTCGCTCGCGTCGCCTTCCTGCTGAGACTTGAGGAAGGCGACGAAGGCGCGAACCTTCTCCACGTTGTCCGTGGTCAGTCCTGCGACATCGACCGGCTTGACGATCACGGCATCCGGGATATCGACCATTGCAGGGTCGAATCCGGCCGCTTCCAGCAGCTCATCTCTGGAGGCACCGACGCTCGCCGCGACCTGAGCGACCGTCTCCGGCGTCGTCTTGACCGGAAAGGTCTGCTTGCGGATCAGCTCGTATCCGGCTTCGAGCTGTCGCCACCTGCTTTCGCTGATCCCCGCCCGTTTGGCCGCTTCGCGTTTGGACAGGCCGGCGGTTTCACGCGCCGTCTGCAACAGTCGGCCGAACTCCCATTGCTTCATAGTCCCTACAGTCTGGCTTGCGTAGTAGTGCGAAGTAAAGACGAATAGTGCGAAGTAAGGGCAAAACTAACGATCAATTAGGCCACTGCGCACGTAATAGTACGCAGGTCTGGATCAAATCAGCAATCTGACCAGCCCTGTTTACGTCATCCCTGATTTTACGGGCTTGCACTACGCAGTCACTGCGCATATGATCTTCATGTCGCCGCAACAAACCGGATGACGTTTACGCCACATCGTGCGCCGCCACGCACGCCCGAAGGGAACCACCGATGTCCAAGAAGGCCGAGCGCGCCTCTATCCCGCTGAATCAGCGCCTAGCCCTGACCGTTCAGGAAGTCGCCGACATCACCGGGTTCAGTTACCCGTTCATCGACCGGCAGATCTCCGCAGGCAACCTCGTCGCCTGCGCGCCGGGCGGCGACGGCCGTTCCAAGCGAATCCGCCCCGCAGATGTCGATGAGTGGCTCCAGTCAAATCGCTGGGAACCCCTGAGCGCCTGAGTCTCTCACCAGTCAAACCACCCCCGGAAACGGGAGCGGCCGACGCTCTCCCGCCAGAGAGTTTGCGTCGGCCTGGTGCACCCGAAAGGAACCAACCACCCAGATGCACAACAACCATATCACTCTCAATGAGGCTATCGCCCAGCTCAACGACCGTGCACCGCACATCGTCAACGGCGCGCCACTGTGGACCCTGACCAACCGATCGTTCGGATTCGAGATCAGTCTGCACCTGCCCGCTGAGTACGCCGAACTAGGCGGTGTCTCCACCGCCAACGATGTCTCCTGGATGATCTTCGACGGCCCCGAGCCGGTCGACGCCATCAAGAAAGCGCTCGCCGAACTCGACATCCTCAATGCCCAGCTTGCTGCGAAAGCGGTAGCAGCATGAGCGACCGGGGCCGAGACCCATTGCCCGCCAGCATCTTCCATCTGGTCATCGCCGCCCTGATCACCGTGCTCGCCGTGACGTGCCTCGGCCTGATGTGGTTGGCCCGAGTCGGGCTGCTCGGATGATCGGCGTCGAGGTCGCGGCCCTAGAGCCCGGAAGCGCTCGATGGACGCGCAAGATCACCGCATCCAAGATCCCCGGAATCTTCAATGCCTCCAAGTTCAGCTCCCCTACCAAGGAGTTTCATCTCCTACGAGGCGAAATCGAACCCGACCCCGGCAACGACGCCACCGAGCGCGGAAACGACTTCGAGGAGGTCATTCTCCGCCGGTTCTTCCGTCGCCATCCCGAGCTACGCCAGTGCGGCACAAAGACCTTCAGCCGCCCAGGGCTGGAAGAGTGGGCCGCCGCGAACCCGGACGATATCGCCGTCAACGACCAGACCGGTGAAGCGTATGGCGTCGAGGCCAAGACAGATGGACGCGGCGACTACCAATGGGGACCGCCCGGCTCCGCTGAGATCCCCCTCGGATACTTCCTGCAAGTCCAGTGGCAAATGCACATGTCAGGGCTCCGCAAGACGTACGTGGTGTGCTTGGGGCCGTTCTACGACGAATCCGAGTACGTCATCCACTACGACCCGGAGCTGGCAGCCGCCATCGAGGCCCACTGCCATGAGCTGTATCTCAGCGCCATGGACCCGAACGGCCAGCCGCCCGAGGTCGACGGGCACGGCGAAACCTACAACGCCATCCGCCGCGCGCACCGAGAAATCGAGCGCCAAACGGACTGGGAGGTGTCGGTCGAAATCGCCCGCGAGTTCGAGTCCGCCGTCCTGGGACTCGAAGCCGCAGACGAAGCGCTCAACCTGGCCCGATCCAAGCTGCTGCGCGTCATGGGCAACGCCCGCCGCGCGGTCGTCGGACAGGGCAAGAACGCCCAGACCGTCGCCACCCGACAACCCACCAAAAACGGTGTGGCCCTTTATAAATTCCGCAAACCAATCGACTGGGCAGCCGCCACTGCCACCACCCCGAAAGGAACCAACTAATGGCTCTCCGCACCCGCAAGCCCACTGGCAAAACTCCTTGGCCGTTCATTCTCATCGAGGGCGGCGAGAAGACCGGAAAGTCCTGGGCCATGGCCGAGCTGACCGCGAGTGACCGCGTCGGCCGAGCGTTCTGGCTCGACCTCGCCGAGGGCGCGGCCGACGAATACGCCGCGATCCCCGGAGCTGACTACGAGGTCATCGAGCACAACGGCACCTTCCGCGACATCTACGACCAGCTCACCGAAGTGCACGCCATCGCTACCAAGGCGGCAGAGGCAGGCGAAGCGCCCGTAGCCCTGCTGATCGACTCCATGACCGCCGAGTGGGAATTGCTCAAGGACATGGTTTCCGACCGCGCCCGCCGGTCGAAATACGCACAGAAGCTGCTGCGCGACGACCCGGACGCCGAGATCAAACCGGCCATGAACCTGTGGAACGACGCCGCCGAGCGGCACGGCCGCCTGATGCGGCTGCTGATGACATTCCCCGGCATCGTCGTCGCGACCGCACGCGGCAAAGAGGTTGCGGCCCTGGACAACCAGGGAAAGCCCATCCCGAACACCAAGGAGTACAAGGTCGAAGGCCACAAGAACCTGGCATTCGACGCGTCGGCCTGGGTACGGCTGTCCCGCGACACCGCGCCCCGCGTGATAGGAGTCCGGTCCGTCCACGCCGGTATACGCCCCGGCGTCGACAAACCCATCCCTGCACCGTCGTTCACTCTTGAATGGCTGATCTTCGAAGTGTTGAAATGCGACCCCGCCACCGCCAAACCCCGCGAGTACATGCAGCTGGTCGCCAACGATCCCAAGCCCGAACCGCAGCAGGAAACCGCACCCGAGCAGCCCGCGGCTGATGCCCCCTCGGTGGCCGACCGCGCCCGAGTCATCGTCGGCCGCAAAACCGCCCGCCCGGTCACCGAGGAGGACGAGCAGCGCGCCGCCGCACTGCGGGCCACCATCGAACGCGAGGACGTGAGCCGCGAAGACCTGCAGACGGTGTGGAAGGACTCCGCCGACCTTCCCCCGACCCTGTGCAGTGAGATCCGTGCCCAGGCCACGGAGCGCAGCAAATCGCTCGGAGCCGATGCAGCATGAAAGCGCCGACCATCCACATGAACTGCGGCTCGGACGCCGGTTACCACCGGCACTACCGCCGGGACGAGCGGCCCTGCGAGTGGTGCCGCGAGGCGCATAACGCGTCAGCGCGCAAGCGGCGACGGGCACGGCCTCAGCTCCACGGTCGCGGCAAGGCAGTCGTGGTCGATGCGTACCTGTTCACCGCCATGTATCTCGACACCACGCCCGATCGTCAGGTCGAGGTCGAGGCCGTACTGGGCCGTGCCGCCATCGACAGGCTGGTCCAGCAGTACGACCGCCGCATCGCCGAGCTGCACGCGGCGTGAGCGCCAACAACGATTGGCGCGCCTGGACCTGGTGCCCGACCTGCCAGAAGCGCGGCTACCCCAGCCGTAAGGCCGCACGCCAAGTGATCCGGCAGGTCCCAGGCCCGCGCATGAATGCGTACCCGTGCGAACGGGTCGAAGGCATGTTCCACACCGGGCATCTGGCCCGTGCAGTCCTGGCCGGTGCTGTCACCCGCCACGACCACTACGCCCAAGCGGCATAACCCCCGTTCGCCGTCCCGGACCAATAGCCGGGGCGGCGAACGGCCCGTCCCACGCGCCGCAGAGCGCCGAAAGCGATTCAGGCACACACATGTCCATGCCAGCCCGCTACAAGGCAGAGCAGCAATTCACCTTCGCCAAGGTCCAGGCCGGCGATCTGCCCGCCGAAGTCCTCACCCCGCACGACCGTCGCGTACTGGTCCGCCAGCTGGTCGCCGACGGATTGACCGATTGGGAGATAGCGGCCTGCACGCAGTGGACCTTGTTCACCGCCGCGCGTATCCGCGACTCGATCGGTCTGCGCCCGAACCAACCAACCGAAAGCGAGTACGCGGCATGACCTGGTTCAAGGTCGACGACAAGTTCTGGTCCAGCCCGGAAAGACTCGCCGCAAGCTATGCCGCTCTCGGTGCATGGGTGACCGCCGGGAGCTACTGCGCGGATCAGCTCACCGACGGAATCGTGTCGAAAAACGCTCAGAAAATGCTCGGAATCCGACCGAAAATCGCGCGCGAGTTGGTCGAAATCGGGCTGTGGCTCGATCACGAAAACGGCAGCTTTTTGTTCAAGAACTGGTCGAAATACAACCCATCCAAGGTCCAGGTCGAAGCCCGACGCGAACGGCTCCGGGACGCAGGACGAGCAGGTGGGAAGCGTTCCGGGCAGTCCAGGAGGGGCGAATTGGACGAATCGAACAGCGAACCGAACGCGAAGCATGATGCTTCGCCGAAACTAAGCATCGTGCCAAGCACAAACGAAGCATCGCCCGTTGAACACCCGTCCCGTCCCGACCCGTCCACTACTTCTAACGAAGTAGTGAGAGAGCCGCGCAAGAAGCGCGCGGCCACCCTCCCAGACGGCTGGATGCCGGACCAAGCCGTGATCGAGGCCATGCGTACCGAGTGCCCCGCCGTGGATCTGGAAGCCGAGCACCGCAAGTTCGCCGACTACTGGCTCAGCAAGGGAGAGCGCCGCGTCGACTGGACGGCCACCTGGCGCAACTGGATTCGACGTGCCTCCGAAACTCGCCGCCCGGCAGCCGCGGAACGCCCCGTCATGCCCAACGGCCGCCAGCTCACCCCGGCGGAGATGAAGTTCGCGCACGCCGAGGCGTTGAAGTCCAACCCGAATCCGGAGATCCTGCGTGCAGCAGGCCTGCCGGTTCCGCCGTCCGCTCCGCAGGCGCAGCTGTTCGGCTCGTCCCGCGCGATCACCGCCTAGGAGGTTCACCATGGCCAGCGATCCGAGAGACACCGTCGTGGCCCTGCTCCAGCTGGCGCAGTCGTACGACTCCCGCAACATCGACGCCCTCATGGTCGATTCGTGGCTCGACGCCGCCAGACGGTCACGCTGGACCCCCGACGCAGCGGCCGAGGCGATCCGCGACCACTACGCGGAGAAGACCGACCGCATCATGCCCGGACACATCACCGCTCGAATCCGTTCAGCGGCAAAGGCTCCGGGATATGCGCCGGAATGGCGGCCGGAACTCCCAGCGTCACCCCCAGCGTCCGAGGAGGGGCGAGCAGCTGCGCGGGCGCTGTTCGCCTCGTCGGCCCGAACGCAAGAGCCTCGGAAGCCGCTGACGCGTCGCAGGCGGTCCGTGGATGAGTCGGACGGGGCGGAGGCCGGTCCGGACCCTGTTCGGGCGTTCTCGGGCGATCTGGGCAGCGTTCTGCGGCGGCCCCGGCTGAGTTCGGGCGAGTAGGTGGGGATGGTGTGGTCGTGCGCCCCCTTCTGGTGGCGGCCCGCGCTCCCCGCCTTGGTGCGTAGGAGATGCGCAGTGTTGACGGGGCAAGTCTTTGGCGCGTTCTCTTCATCTGGTTTTTGTGTCAAAGTTTTCGCACGTCATGCTCTTTACATGGTTCTTTTGGGCGGATCGTCGCAGGTAGTGCGCAGTGACGCGAAGTGGAATTGACACCCGAGCAAAGCGCAGGTTAATGTCATCCCCGTTGCACCGAACGGCCCGGAAGTTTGAAAGGTCAAGCGGCGCAACAGATCCCGGCCGCCACCGGGAAACCCGAAAGGGAACCAACCACCTCCCCGGTCGACCGCCATCGACCGGGGAGGGCAACCAACCAGGAGCAACACCGTGCGCATTCACGTATTCAGTTCCAGCGGCGAGGCATACGACCACAGCCAATGGCGCGAGGACATCAAAGACGGTGACCTCCTGTTCGTCCCATCCGAAACCATCGCCGGATGGCTGCTCGGTGCATGGCCGGTCGCCGCCACGGAACACCGAGGCGAGTTCCACACCATCGACTTCGTAGCGGTCAACGACCACTCCGAAGCCACCCAGCTGCGCAACAAAGCACGCCAGGTCCGCGCCACATTCATCGAATACCTGGACGAAGACTGGGCGTGGGATCTGAACGCCCTCTACGACGCGAAGGAATGGGAATCCGCCCGCCTGTGACCCTCGAAGAACGGCAGCGCCGCCGCAACCGCGCGGCGCTCCGCACAAGCGGCCCACAGCAGCCCCTCGGACTCCTGTTCAACATCGACGACGAAGGCCACGAGTACGAGCACGATTTGCTCGACCTGGCCGACGAAGCAGCCTGAACGCCGCCACGGTCAACACCCACCAGCCCGGCCGCCACCGGGCGAAAGGAACCACGTCATGACCAGCCAGAACTTCGCCGACACAGGCGAAACCGCCGCCGACGGCCATCACATACACCGCGCAGTCGGACCCGTCTCCGGACGATTCTCCGCCGGATACGAGTGGCGCCAGGGAGCTAACCCGAACGACGCGCGCGGATGGGTGCTCGCCATCAACACCACCGACGACGTGGGCCTCGAGGTCAACCGCGTCGCCTACCAGGTCCACGTCCACGTCATGATCGAGCCAGCGAAGGGCTGCGACAAAGAGCCCGGCCGCGAGGTGTCATGGCACGTCAGGCGCATGGGCGGCAGGTGGGACGACTTCGCCACCCCGGCCGCCCGCGACCGCCTCGAAGCCCTCATCGCCGAGGTGTACTCCGAGTTCATCACCACACATGGGTTGTGGGCAGCGAAGGTTCAGCGCGCCCAAGACCAGATCGTCGAACTCCAGGACGCTCGCGCCAAGTACCTCGCCGAGAACGACCAGCTGATCGACGCCGCAGCGCGCCGCCTCTCGTTCCACCTCGACAACCCGGCCTAACCATCACAGCGCCGGGGCTGGGTCCGCCAGCCCGCCCCGGCGACCGAAAGGAACCACGATGCGAGTCGAATTCGCCGATCCCGCAACCGATATCGACGCCCACCACTTCTGCGACGACACCGGCGACTGCCCCACCTGCCACCCCGACCAGCTCACCGGCCCGGTGTGCGACTGCTCATGGTGCACCAACCCGGATAACGAGCCCGCGGCTTGCGAATGCTCCGAATGCTGCGATGCCGAACCGTCCGCCGAGTGGATCGCCGCAGTCGAAGACGCGTATGGCGTCGACGCCAGCGACCACTTCACCGACATGGATCGCGACTACGAATGGGACCTGTTGTGAACGAGTACCGCACCCGCAGGGGCCTGGTGGTCCGCGTCGGCGACGAGTTCTGCGACGACCGCAAGTCCAACGTCCGCACCCTGCGCATTGACCGTCTCCAGGTTGAGGACTACGGGGTGGTCCGCGCCTTCTGCACCGTGATCAGGCAGGAGTACAACGGCGCGGTCACTACGCCGATGCGCGCCACCGACATGGTTGCCGAGCGGTTCGGCACCTTCGAATTCAAGCCAGCCGGAAAGGGACTCGACGGGCAGCCCGCGCCGGGCGACGAGGCGGCCTACCTGTTCACCATCGGAGGCGACCAGTGACCGCAGCGCTAGACACGAGCCGCGACCTCGCTCACGGCAAGGTGTCCACCTATACGAGCGGATGCCGCTGCACCGAATGCCGAGAAGCGTTGCGGCTCTACACCGCCGACCTCCGCGCCCGCCGCCGCGCGGCCCGGGCCACCGTCAACGGCCGACCATTCGCCACCGCCGACCAGACCGGCAAGGCGCTCCAGCACGGCACGCCATCGACCTACCAGAACTGGGGATGCCGGTGCTTCTCGTGCCGACTCGCCCAGGCCGACGACCACGCCAACCATCGCGAAAGGAACCAGCTGTGACGACCCCGAACCTGCTCGAAGTAGTCGAGACCTTTATGTCCTCCGCTGGGCACCTGAGCCTGTAATCCCTTCTCTCCCAACCCGAAAGGAACCACCCATGTCAAACGACACCGTGATTACCGTGATCGGAAATCTGACCGCCGACCCCGAGCTGAGATTCACGCCCGCAGGAGCGGCCGTCGCAAACTTCACCGTTGCCTCCACCCCTCGCGTATTCAACAAGACTAGCCAGGAGTGGGAAGACGGCGAGGCGCTTTTCCTCCGATGCAACATCTGGCGAGAAGCCGCTGAGAATGTCGCTGAATCCCTGACCAGGGGGTCGCGAATCCTGGTGAGCGGCAAGCTCAAGCAGCGATCGTACGAGACCAAAGAGGGCGAGAAGCGCAGCGTCATCGAGCTGGAGGTTGACGAGGTCGGCCCGAGCCTGAAGTACGCGACGGCGAAGGTCAACAAGACCACGCGCGGCGGCGGGGGCAACGGCGGGAGTGGTAGCCAGCGCTCCGGCGGCGGCGATCCGTGGGGCAGCTCGCGCAACGACGAACCGCCGTACTGATCCGAAGAATTGTGCTGGGCGGGACGGCCAAGGGGTTGTCGTCCCGTCCAGTGCTCTGATCCTCCCATCCACGCGTCCGCCAACGCGCAGAAAGGACCGAAAACCATGACTGCCACTATGTTCGAGGTGGAAGAAGACCTGTCCCACCGCGAGATCACCGTCCGCCGCCGCAAGGACGACATCGCGGCCGATGTCTCCAACACGAACCTCGTCGGAGACTTCTGCTGGCTGGCCGATTACGGTCTCCCGTTCGATGCCATCGCCAAACGCCTCGGCCACACCCCCGGCAGCCTGGAGCACGCGCTCCGCCGTGCAGGATTCAATTACCGGACCCCGGAACGAGTTGCCGTGGAGGGTCGAGTCGATGCCCTGATCGCGAACGGCCCCGGCTTCCGATTCACCACCAGTGACGTCGACCTGCCCGAGTCCCTCACCAGCACGTTGTCCATCGTGCTCCAGGCTGCCCGCCGAGTCGGTCGCATCCGAATGGCGGAGCCCGCGAAGAAGTCCGGCGTGCGCTCCAGCGCCACCTGGGAAGTGATCTGATGCCCGACATCCTGGACGTCTTGCACGCCCGCGCCGCCGAGGTCGCTGGAGAGGCGATCCTCACCGGCGAAAAGCATCCGACCCTCACCCTGACCACGGGCGAGGTGGCCGATCTGCTCAATCACATCGCGGCCGTGCATCGACGGTACGGCGACTTGAACAACCGGCACCGTTCGCTAGGTCACCTCGCGAAGAGTCTGCAAAGGGCTCTCGTCACTGCAACCCGAGGAGTCCAGAAGTGACCAGCCCGATTGATCAGCCGCGGATTGCTGACCAGTCAGCGCACGACCTGCGGGTGTCGCTCGATCAGCAGATACGCGTTCTCACGGACCAGCTTTCGATGGGCGGCACGAGGAACCTGGAGGAGCACCGGCAGGGTTTGCTGAAGCTCCAGGATTTGCAGGATCAGCGGCGAGACGCGTTCCGCAGAGAGGTCGGCTGGGAGCAGTAGCCAGCGCGATTGAGCCCCGCCTCGGTGGCGGGGTTCTGTCGCTGCCGGAGGTGACTGGCAGGATGCGGGGCATGAAGCATCGTGCCCGAATTACCGTATTCGTCGCCTGCTCGGCCACTGTCGCCGCTGTCGCCCTCGCCGGGTGTTCGTCCGACAAGGGCGACACAGCCGCGCCTACGACCCAAGCGACGGGCACTGCGAAGGGAAGCGCGACTACGACCGGGTTTCCGGAGCCGCCTCCGTACACATTCGAGGTGACGGGCAACAAGATTCAGGTTCTCACCAACAGCGCCGATCCGAAGGATCTGGAGAACACCTTCTTCAAGGTGGTGCGCACAGTTAGTCCGACCCTGAGCAAGGACGGGCTCTACGTCGTGCAGGTTGAGTGCGGCCTGAGTGAGGCGAGCGTTCGACGCCTGGCCAACGGCCGGATTCCAGTCGGCCAGGCTCTCGCACAGCAGCTCGGAGGCTTCAGCAAATGGGACGGCGTCGTGCCGGGGGCGCACTGCCCGTAGGGTCGAACACACCGCAAAGCCATTCGCACACGTGTTCGAATTCGTTGTATGCTGCGGGCATGAACCGCAGCAACAACGACGCAACCAACCGAAGATGCACCGGGCGATTGCGGCTGCGACTCCAACTCTGCAACCCACCCAACCGCCCCATAACGTCTATGCCGTGCCCCGCTACACGTTCTACGGACAAGACGACGATGTCGCATTCGTCGAAACCAACGACGAATTCGCCAGCCTCACCGAGACGTACGACGCCTACAACGGCGCACAGTTCCACATCGTCTCGACAGCCGGACAGCTCCGCGTCTGCCTCGGAGACGACGACGACACCGGCTGCTGGAACATCGCACTAGGCCCCGTCAGCGGAGCCAACCCCGTACCGGCATGGCCGATCACGCTCGGCGCAGCGAACGGCGAGCTTTCCGCCACGATCACCGTGGACGCCCCCGCCGACGCCCGACTGATCGAGGTAACCGCCTGATGCCCGCCGTCGCCCTCCAAACCAAGCCGGTCCGCGTCAAGGCAATCCAATTCACCGGGGACAACCTGCACGAGATCAACGCAGAACTGTTGGGCCGCAAGGCATACGGCAACACTGCCTGCACACGCGCCTACCCCGGAGACCAGGCGTACCCCGCCATCTATCAGGACCCGACCGTCATCGCCGAAGTGTGGAATTCAACTCTCGCGCAATGGCTTCCGCTCAAATCGGGGGATTGGGTGCTCCAAGGAACATCGGGAGAATTTGGTCCCGTCTCGGCAGACGCCGTCGCCGCCACGTACGACGTCATCGCCGACTAACTGCGGTCCGCCAACCGCACCCGAAAGAACCAACACCACCTGATGAGGAGACACCTGCCTGTGTCCGACTTCGCTGTCGATGCAATCGAATCCGTCTTGGAAGGGATCGCCGACGCTGTCGTCGACCCCACCGTCCACGGTCAAGGGCGGCTACTCGCTCTGTCCCGAGCGCTCGACGCACTGACCAACTTCGCCGCGACATTCGAACTCGTCGACGAACCCGAACCCGCGCCCATCCCAGAGGGCCCGGCAGTGTTCGCCGCGCACCCCGCATTCTCCGCCGCATGGCTCGACGGCCGCCGCAACGACATCGTTCTCCGGTCCATCCCATTCGAGACGGTCTGGCACAAGGTGGATGGCTGGTGGTGGACCACCGGCAGCGAGGTCGCGCTAGACAGCCTGGACCTGGCCGCACAGGGTCCGTTCGCCGTTCTCTCCGAACCCAAGTAGGCCGGACATGGGCCTCCTGTCCGAGCTGGCCGCCGACGCCGAACCCAAGGGTCCATGCGTCTCCGGCCGCTGGTTCGACTCGCTCCCGGACGCCGACCGCGCCGACGCCCTCGCGTGGCTCGCCGACGGCCGCGCCAAGTCCGCGCTGCTGCGTGTTGCCCGGAACCACGGCTACACCGCCAGCTCCTCCATGTTCTACGCCCACACCGTCGGCAACTGCATTTGCCCCCGAAAGGATTGAGCCGGATGGGAATCGCCGCCGAACTCGCCGCCCAACCGGCCGCCAAAGAGCAGCAGTACAAGCCGCGCATCGAGTTCGACGGCCGAACCGGCTTCATCGACTCCGACCCGCACCCCGCCGCTGAGACAGTCGCCTTTGACGAGCTGCTGGAGAAGCACGGCCTGTCCTGTCAAGGTGTGCGCCTCGATCCTGATCGTCCCGTGCGGATCTCGCGCTGGCAGAACTTCGCGGGCGAATGGCTCCAGGCTGATCGCTTCTACGTTGTGGCCGAGCGGCCGGGCGGAGTCACCGCGGATCGGCTGATTGCACAGATCGTCGACCACCCTGGAACCCGCCGCCCTGCCGTCGGTGGTGGCCCGGCCGTATTCAACTTCCAGGCATCGGATCTCCAGATCGGCAAGTCGGACAACGGCGGAACCGACGGCATCGTCACCCGATACCTCGGCTCGCTGGACCATGCGGTCGAGAAGTACCGGCAGCTGCGTCGCCTCAATTCCGTTGGCCCCGTGCACCTGATGTTCCCCGGTGACTGCGTCGAGGGAAACCAGTCCCAGAACGGCCGCAACTGGTGGCGCACCGATCTCACGCTCACCGATCAGATCGCCGTGTTCGAGCAACTGCTGTACACCACGATCGAGGCATTCTCCGACGACACCGAACAGGTGCTCGTGGATGTGGTGAACGGCAACCATGATGAGGCGCAACGCTTCCAGACGACGCGCCCCGGCGACGGGTGGGCCACCCATGCCGCGAACAGTGTGAGCAAGGGCCTGGCCCGGAACCCGGATGCGTTCGCGCACGTCGAGATCCGTACCCCCGACCCCGAGCGCGGGTACATGACCGTCGCAGCCGGTGACACCGTCTTCACGATCGCGCACGGGCACCAGTGGCGGCGGGGTAAGGCCATGGATTGGTGGGCCGCCCAGACGTTCCACGGCCAGAATCCTGGCGCCGCTGACGTCCTGGTGCACGGCCACTATCACACGTGGGAACTGGAGACGACCGACAAGCGGGCGCGCATCCAGTCCTCAACGCTGGACGGCGGCTCGAACTACTACCGCGAGATGCACGGAGCGGAAGCGCGACGTGGCGCGCTCGTATACCTCACTCATGCGGGCGACGTCTCGGAACTCTCTCTGGTGTAGACCTGCGGTTCTCAGAGCCGGACCGATCCCACGCCACGACACACGGAACATGTCGGAACCGTTGCGTCGCGACCACTGGTGTTCCCTTCCAGGCCCGTTCCGCACACATCGCATCGGTAGCGGTACCGCTTGCCGTACTCGCCGACGCGCCAGTCATCGAGCTGCTGCTGCGCTCTGCCGCATATGCCGGTTCCGCCGCAGTGACGACAATCCACCACTTCGCTCATCGAGGCCTCCTTGCCTCATTCTGCACCCCTTGGAGATTCGATTGTCTGAGTTCACCGTGCTCGTCGTCGGCGGCACCGGAGAGTCCTACCCCGGCGACACCCGCACCGACGTATCCGGGATGCTCGCCGGAGTCACCGGCCACCTGTCCCGCCGCTTCACATCCCGCTGGGTCGGCTACCCCGCCGAATATGGCCCCGTAGGCAACGGGGCGGGCGGCACCTCGTTCCATGACTCGGTGCGCGCGGGAGTTCGCAACCTCGCACAGGCCGCCGCCGGAACGATCGGCCCTATAGTGCTGCTCGGCTACTCGCAAGGCTGCACGGTGGTGCGCGAATTCCTTTCCACCCCAGGCGCGGCCGAAAGCCTGGGCATCGTCGCGGCGGGATTTGTTGCGGACCCGCAGATGCCGCCGGGCGCGGCCTACGGCAAGCCGCAGCAGTCCGGGTGGGGCATCGCAGGCAAGGGCGGCGACGTACCCGTACCGGCTTGGTGGATCGCCAACGATCGTGACCCGATCCCGAATGCCTCCCCGGACTCGCTGCTGCGCGATATCGCCGATCTGACCGAGTTCATGACGGCAACCGATTCGATCGGCTGGGCACGGGCGGTAATTGACCGTTTGCTCCGAAGCAGTTGGCAAAACAGTTGGGGCGCAAAGAATCCGCTGAATCTGGTCGATGTCTGGCGTGCAAGGCGGCGCGTGGACACCGCTCTGGCTGAAGCGTTCGCCTACCTGCCGCAGGTGCCGGTCCTGAACGATGCCGGTGGTGAACACACTTCCTACGGGGTCGAGGCGTACCTGTCTCCCGGCTCAGGCACTGGCTGTGAGGTGTTGGCCTCGCTGATTGAGGCGAACGTCCGTCTCTGAGTCGGGAGTCTGGTTTACCAGCGTGTTGCGCACAGGTCCTCGATTCGGGGACTGAGCGGCCAAAACGTCGCTCGCGGCGAGGTGCGCAACACGCTCCGGGTGCGCAGTGCTGTTGCGTAGTAGATGCGCAGTGGTCGAGGATCGGGGCATGAACGGCGCGAGGGACGAGCACGCACCATGCCAACTCGACCCCCGGTTCCTCCAGCCCGGCGACGCCTCTGACTGGCACCTCTACGCCGAGACCATTGATGCCGTTGCTCTCTGCGAAACATCCTGTCCCATCAGCAGGTTTGTCAGCTGCGCCCGCACTGCGCTCGGAGCCGGACAACTCGCCACCGAGCCAGATATCACGCTCCCCGCTGACGGTGTCATCGCCGCCGGAATCATCTGCCGAGGCGACAACGACACCGCCCTCGCACTGCGCGAAGTGATCAACCGCTACGGTCGCCCCGAAGACCGCATCCCCGTATGCGCCGGATGCGAACGTCGCCTGGTCTACGGCGGAGAACCTTTGGGTATCAACGAAGCCCGGCTTGCCGCTCGCGGACTGTGTAAGGGGTGCTACTCCGCGACCGGTCGTAGCGGCCAACTCGCCAAGGTCTACCAACTGCGCCCCTCCCACTGCGCCGACTGCGCCCGCCCGCTCGTGGGCCGAACCGAGCCGGTCCCGGACGGGCACGCCCGCTACCACTCCGACGGCCGCTGCCTCGGCTGCCAGACCAAGTACCGCCGAGCCAGGAAGGCTGCATGACAAGACAATTCGGATCGCTCAACAGACACGATGTCGGCAAAGCCCTCATTTATCGCGACAGAGGCCGCGCCCACCGCGTCAAAATCACTGGCCTCGAACGCAAGCCGAGCCACGTCGTCGCCTACGTGACCACCGGATTCTCCGGAGAGCGCCCCCTCACTCTGCCTCCGGACACCGAAGTCACCGTCGAACTCTGAACCACCCGTCGACCGCCATCGACACCTGTGAGGAACCAACCGATGAACAACACCGCCATCCTTCCGCTGCCCTACACCAAACCGCCACTGTCGATGAACGACTCCGGCGCGTCCCGTGGTGCCGCATTCGCGAAAGCCAGTGCACGCAAACAGATCCGCGAAGACGTATGCCACCTGGCCACGCTCGCGTGGCTCCCCAAGGGAGTTGAGCACGTCACGGTCCAACTCCACTACCAGCCAAGAGACAACCGGGTGCGCGACACCGACAACCTCTGGGCGACGCTCAAACCGATCTGCGACGCCCTCACCGTCGGCAAGGCCGCCCGCATCTCGCCGCGCACGAAACGCCCTATACCCGCGCAGATCGGCTATGGCATGGTCGCGGACGACGCACCCCGCTGGATGGCCAAGCCTGAACCCATCATTCACCCCGCAGTCAAAGGCGAGCCGGGCTCGATGTGGCTCGAACTGTCCTGGCGTTACCCGGCCGAGCTGGCGGGCGTCTCGTGATCCGCCTCGCCCTGCACCTGCCGTTCGGCATCGAACTGCGCATCGAACTTCACCGCGGATTCGACCCCGCCGATATCGCCGCCGCCGCGTGGACACAGGCCTGGCGCGAACCGCCCTACGACGACGAAGACGAAGCCGTCCACGACGACGACTGCGAATGCTCGTAACCCTGCACCCGAAGGAGATTCACTGTGCCCCCGCAGATGGTCGGAGTGACCAAGGAGATGCTGCGCGCCAAGCTGGAGGAAGCGCTCGGCCGCTTCCCTGACGGCGAAGCGCTCCCAATCGACACCGAGGCAGTTGCCGCTGGCTCGAATCCGCTCCTGCCCACCGAGGCCGAGCGGTTCGCCACCGCCAACCAGCAGCCGCCGCCCGACGCAGCCCCGATTCCTGGCACCGCTGCCGAACCCGAGGACGAAGCGGAGTTCGACGAGTTCGCCTCCGACTGGGCCGCCCGCGCGAAATTCTCTACCCCCGCACCGGAACCGGCCCCTCCTGCGCCGACGATCCTGCACGAGGCCGCCGCCATCATCGACGGTGACCGCATGGATAACTACGGCGACCCCGCCGAATCGTTCGAGCGAATCGCCGGCCTGTGGTCCGCGTACCTGGGCCACGTCATCTACGCCCGCGACGTCGCCAATCTCATGGTCCTGCTGAAGGTTTCGCGTTCCAAGCGCGCCTACCACCGGGACGACTACACCGACATCTGCGGTTACGCCGCTCTGGCCGAACGGATCTCCGAATGACCCAGGTAACCATCTCCAAGCTGACCCCGTTCCCAGGGAACCCGCGCCGAGGCGACGTCCCGGCCATCGCCGAGAGCCTGAAGGCGAACGGCCAGTTCCGGCCGATCGTCGTGCAGAAGGCCACCGGTTACGTGCTTGCAGGCAACCACACCATGCAAGCTGCAATCTCGTTGGGCTGGGACAAGATCGACGTGCACTGGGTCGATGTGGACGACGACCGCGCGAAGCGAATCGTGCTGGCGGACAACCGGCTCGCGGACAAGGGCCACTACGACCTCGTCGCCCTGGCCGACCTTCTGCAGGAGGTGACGGACCTGGAGGGCACGGGCTACTCCGACGACGAACTCACTGCGCTGATGGACCAGATCCAGCCTGACGATGTCGAGCTGCCCGACGACAAGCCCGGCCTCGGCGATCCGGTCATCTCCTACAACCTGATCTTCGACGACGAACAGCAGCAGGACGTGTGGTTCGAGTTCACGAAGTGGCTCAAGCGCACCTACTCGGACAAGGACACGGTCGCCGAGCGGCTGACTGAGTACCTGGAAGCCACAGCGGGCGAGCGGGCGGCCTGATGGCGCGCGTCAAGGGCTTCATCGACGCCAACGTGTACGAGGAGGCCAAGAAGCGGATGCACCGCGTCTACGACCTCTTCGACACGGTCATGGTCGCGTTCTCCGGCGGCAAGGACTCCCTCGCCGCCCTGCACCTGGTGCGCGAAGTCGCCGTCGAGCGCGGCGATACCCGGCCGATCAAGGTCGTGTTCCGTGACGAGGAACTGATTCCCGATCAGGTCGTCGATTTCGTCGACAAGTACCGGCAGCTTGATTGGATCGACCTGCGTTGGTACTGCGTCCCGCTGGAATCGACGAAGTACATCCTCGGCCAGTCCACCCGGTACGTGCAGTGGGACCCGGCACGTGAGCATATGCGGCCGGTGCCGGAGTGGGCGCTCACCCCCGAGAAGCTGGGCCTGCCTGCCGATCTGGTGCTGGATCAGTACACCGCCGACACCGTTGTCTCGCGCGGTGAAAAGGGCAAGGTCGCCATCGTGACCGGGGTGCGAGCCGCGGAGTCCATCATGCGGTTCAACGCGCTCAAGGCGAAGCTGCACGACAACTACATCAACGCGAGCAAAGATCCGCGCGTGATGACCGTGAAGCCGTTGTTCGACTGGCAAGAGAACGATATCTTCCGGTACTTCTACGAGCAGGGCATCCTGTACTGCCCCATCTACGACTCGCAGGTGCTTTCCGGTACGCCCCTTCGCGTTTCGACACCGCTGCACGCCGAGTCCGCGAAGACGTTCGGCCGCCTGCGCGCGTATGCGCCGACCTTCTACGAGCAGGTGATCTCGCTCGTGCCGGAAATGGCAGTGCAGGAACGCTATTACGCCGAGCTGGACCGAGGTGCGCTCATGACTCGGTACGGGCAATCGCTCGACGGCGTCCAGGCGTACGTCGAGGAGACGATCACCGACGAGGCCCAGCAGAAAAAGGCGCTGTCGGTGCTCAAGCGGATCCGAGGAACGGCCGCCCGGAACCCGGCCGCTTACCCGCCCGATCACGTCCTCAAGCAATTCATGGCCGGGGCCTACAAGCGGACCATCACCCCGATGACCCAGGCCGATCAGAAGAAGCGAGCCGCCAAGTGAGCAACACCGAAGGACTGCCGCGCCTGGCCCCGACGCCGGGCGGCGCGAACCCGATCGACCATATCCAGTGGGTGCCCGCCGACACGTTGGACCCGAATGTGTGGAACCCGAACAGGGTTCACAAGCCCGAGCTGCGCCTGTTGGAGCGGTCGCTACTGTCGACCGGCTGGCTTCAGCCGCTCATGGTGAATCCTGACCGCATCATCATCGACGGGTTCCACCGCTGGCGGCTGTCCCAGGACTCCAAGGCTGTACGCCAACGCTGGAAGGGCCGCGTGCCGGTCGCAGTCCTGGATGTCGACAAGCCGACGGCAATGCTGATGACGATCCGCATCAACCGGGCCAAGGGCTCTCACGCGGCGGTCGAGATGTCGGCCATCGTGCGCGAGTTGCTGGACGCACACCACATGGACCCGGACCATATCGCGGCCGAGATCGGCGGCACTCGCGCGGAAGTCGACCTGCTCGCCCAGGATGGCGTGTTCTCCGCCCGGAAGATCGCCGAGTGGGGCTACTCTCCGGCCTGGTACCCGAAGGACGCTGCGGCATGAGCCGATTCGACTCCGCCGAGCACTTGTACGACTGGCAGCGCACGGGCAGGTTCCCGAAGATCCACGACGATATCTACAACCTGATCCGTTCGGAGGTGTCGCCGGGCGATGGCGCTGCCCTGGATCTCGGTTCGTCCACGGGTCTGCTGGCGCGACGGCTGAAGCACGCACGGTTCGTGGTGCACGCGGTCGAGGCCGACGCGAACTCGATCGTGGTCGGGCGTGGCGCGGGAACCTACGGCCCTGGTGTGCCGGTACGGCATTGGATGCTCACGCCCGGACAAATGCCGGAGTTCGGCGAGTTCCTCGCCGGTGCGGGGATCACGATCGTTGCGGCGCGGCGCGTGCTGCCAGAGCTGGACGACGCCGGGGTGTCCCCGGAACTGCTCGGGGAGACGCTGGCCAATGCCGGTGTGCGACATCTGTTCCTGGAGGGCCGTGCCCCTCGGCAGGATGCGAAACACAGGCTACGCTCAGTTAGCGATGAAGTTGCGGGGCTTCAAAAGTATTGGAAGCCAACCACTTTCGATGGAAAGCATCGCGTGTATCTGACGCTGAAGGAGTAGTCACCATGGGGATGTCCACCTACAACGGGTTCGACGGCGCATACCGCCAACGCGTGCAGGACGAACTGAATGCCATGTGGGCATCCGGCCTGTGGGAACCGCCGTCGGAGTGCGTGGTGTGTGCGCAGGCCGACGGCGCTATCCACGGCCATTTGGAGGACTACTCGCGGCCTGAAACCTATGTGCCGCTGTGCATTACCTGCCATCTGATCTTGCACATGCGGTTTCGACAGCCAGACCTGTGGGAGCAGTACACCGCCTGGATTCGCGCCGGGCACCGACCCGACCCCCAGACCCAGCGCGGCGGCTTCTACGCCATCAAGAAGGGCTACCTGGTCGGCCATTCCGACCGCTGGCCCGGCCGCAAAGCCAATCCCGAACGGCGCGCGACCTACCTCGACGCCCTTGCCCCGATCCGCTTCGCGCACCCGAATTCCCCAGTCGACCAGCTGTTCTGAGAGGTGATCCCGCTGTCTGCCGTACCCGACGCCCTCCTCACCACCTTCGTGCGCGATCTGCGGCGCATTCCCGAGCTGTTCGCACAGCTGGACGTGACGATCACGAAGACCGATGTCACCCGCCCGCGCGAGGAGGGTTCGCCAGGCAGCGGGCATGACCGGCCGCTAATCCTCAACGACCGAGCGAGTGATCAGCGCCGCGCTCTGCTGCGCACACTGCGCTACGCCGCAGCGCCGGTGCCGTACGCCCCTCGCGC
Organism: Nocardia acidivorans NBRC 108247; assembly: GCF_001625085.1. GTDB lineage: Bacteria > Actinomycetota > Actinomycetes > Mycobacteriales > Mycobacteriaceae > Nocardia > Nocardia acidivorans. The sequence continues at coordinate 163,954 of NZ_BDAW01000014.1, read as the reverse complement.
GCTCAGTCCTGGCGCCGCTGCACTCGCCATCTTCGACCAGCTGCCGCACACCAGCCGCGGGCGCGGCGCAGAATTCTGGATCCGCTCGGTACTGCGCGAGATTACGAAAGCCTGGGGCGTGGTGGACGCTCCCGCCGGCCTGGCGTTCTCGGGCTACTGCTTCGATTGCGGCAAGCCTGTGTCCGCGCCTGGGCACCTGCGCGCGATCGAATGCCGGGCGTGCGGGGGCGAGCATCAGGCGGCCGAGCATCGCGCCTGGATGTGGCAGGAAGCCCAGCAGGTGTCGGGCACGGCCGCCGAGCTCGCGCGGATGCTCCCGCACTTCGGCGGTGAGCCGGTGAAGGCAGCGACCATCCGGAAGTGGCACGAACGAGGCAGGGTGATCGGCTGCGTGGAGGAACGTGGCACCACGTTCCGCCTCGGCGATGTCCTAGCGCTGCACCGCGCCCCGGCGCGACCGAAGCGGGCACGGCTCGCCGCGTAGGCAGCAGAACGCCCCGGACCAATCGGTCCGGGGCGTCTTTTCGGGCTACCTGCGGCGCATCGCTGCGATCCACCGTCGCCAGGTACTGGCAATCGAGGGCGTAGGCGGCTTCACCTCGATCACTTCTTCGTCCTCGGGGCACTCACCACACAAGCAATGGCTGTCGCCGCAATCGTCGTCGAGGGCGTGGCGGTGAACCCAGTAGTCGGCTACCTCGTCGTGGTAGGCCGCCCGCAGGAGCTGTGCGATGCATTCGATTTCCCAGCAGGAGAACGTCTTTCCGAGATCGTGGGCCATCTCTCCGTTGTCGAACACATCAACGATGTCGACGACCGCGGCCTTGAGCTCGGGAGTGAATTTCATTGGAGGCTGGTTCCTTTCGGTCGGAGCGCCGGGGCCTTGGCGGCTGCCCCGGCGGCCGGTTGGGGGCGCTGGGCACCCCCTGGCGGGTCTTAGTTCTCGACGCGGATCAGGCGGGGGTCGTACCCGCGCCGGTCATCCTGGATGCGGAACACGCGGCCGAGGATGCTGATCTCGTCGCCGTCCTTCACGTCGATGACGCGGACGACGGGCGCGGGCCGGTTCGAGATCACGGTGGGCAGCGCCAACATGTACGCGTATTCGCCCTTGACCATGGGGCCGCCGTGTTCGCGGCGGGTGACGGCTTCGTCGTCGAGGTATATGACGAGGTATCGGCTGTTGCGGCCCTGGTGGCGGAAGTTGCCGCGCAGCTCTACGACACTCTCGTGCATGTGGCCGGGGTTTCCGTATGCCTTGTGCTCGGGGGTGGCAACCATCTCGATGACGGTGGCGGTGCTGTTGTGAATCATGTTTGGTCCCTTTCGATTTGGGGTGGCGGCCCCGGGTGGTTCGATGGCTAGATACTTACATACGAGGTATGTACGAATCAAGCCAAAAGGGCCGATGTGACCGTTGCCTCACGACATAGCGCCTGCTTGTGGCGTACATACGACGTATGCAACACTGTTGTGCATCACCGGGGCCGCCACCCCGCAACCCGAAGGGAACCCAAATGATCGTCATCGACCGCACCCACAACACCATCGCCCGATCCATCTGCGTCGACTGCGACAGCCCCACCAACTACGTCCCTCTGGACTGGGCCAGCGGTCAGGCGTTCCTGCGCGGCGACTACCGCATGTCGAAGACGAACATCCGCTGCGACGACTGCATCGACCGCCTCTACGAGCCTCGCCGATGAAGCCCGGCCGAGCTCAGCCCGACCACCCGCAGCCAAACTCCCTCGCCACGAAGGAAACCCAGATGCCCTCTCTGAACCCCCACCTGCCCAGCCTGCCGAATCCGATCATCCCCCGACCCACCAGCATCGCCGAGTGGCACAAGCGGCTCGACGAACGGCACACCGCCGCACTGGAGGTCGCAGACAACACCCTCGACGCCGCGCAGCAGCTCGCGAACTACGGCGACTACGCGGCCGCGGAATCCCTCATCGCCGAAGCCCGAACCTATTTCGACGAAGCGCAGACCATCGCCTCTATGCGTCTGCCACGCTGACCCGCACTATTGGTCGGTACCCTCCGAGCTGACGCTCTTGGGCCGATAGCGCAGGACCACGACATCACCGAGGGTGATCGCGTCGATGAATCCCAGCCTTCGGCGCGAACCACCAGGGAAGGACGCCGGATTCACGAAGCGAGGAGCGCCGGCCTGACCGACGAGCAGCGGGGCTACCACGTAGTGCAGCTCGTCGGCGAGATCGGCTGCGAGGATCGCGGTATGGATGTGTGTGCCTCCCTCGATCATCAGCTGGCCAACACCCCGGTTGCCCAGATCGTCGAGAAGGGATTCCCAGAAGAGCTCGTCGTCGGCGAGCTCGACGATCTCGGCGACTTCGCGGAGATCGTCGCCGATCTTCTTCCCGCCGTCGACTGTCGTGTAGACGAGTGGACGTCCGGCTTCCACGTGGTGATGAAACATGCGGGCGGCAGGGTCGATATTGCCGGACCGGGTCACAGTCACCTTGAGCAGATTGGTCGGTTTTCCCTGTGCTGCACGGGCTTTCTGTCGCTCTTCGCTGCGCAGCATCAAGCGAGGGTTGTCCCGGCGGACGGTCTCTGCTCCGATGAGGATGGCGTCGGACTCCGCGCGGACCCTGTCGACACGGTCGAAGTCCGCGTCATTGGACAGGAGGAGACGGTCGGGGGTCATGTCGTCGATGTATCCGTCGAGACTGCTTGCAACGGAGAGCACTACGTACGGTCTGGGCAACTCTCGGCCTTCCAGGTTGAATATTCGACAAAGAACTCTTCGACGCCGGGTTGAGTACTGGCACGGTCGATCATGCCGGACAAGCGCTCGACCTTATGCAGGATGCGCGCTGACCCCGTGCCGAGACCGATCCCCAGCGCCGCGCGCCCGAGTTCGGCGGCGGGCTCGATCGCGCCAGCCGCCATATACGCGACGGCTGCCCTGGCCATGCAGACGCCCTTGTCGCGCGGGTAGCCAGGTTGGATGTGCCTCATCACGCTCTCGAATTGGTCTGTGGCGCTGACATATCGGCCGGTCTCGGCATGGCTATACGCCTGAAATGCATCAACGTAGGGGATGTCGACGAACATTCCCCACGTCTGGTCGGAGTTCGCCTGTGTCGCCATCGCCCGAGCCTCGTCGTACGCGCGGTCACTTCGCCGATGATCGCCAGCAAGCGCGAACCCATGCGCCTGAAATGTCAATATGGCCGCCATGTACAGGGTGCCCTGCGGCGCACTGCGTTTCGCTGCGTCGGCCAGCTCGATGGAGCCGCCTCCGTCTCCTTGATCGCCCGCAAGCTGGCTCATGCGGGCCAACGAGAGACCGATGTAGTAGTCATCGGCAAGTTGGTGCGACCAGCGCAGGGCTCGATCTGACCAGTACTGGGCATTCTCGAAATCACGCTGATCTTGAAACTCCCAGGCTGCTGTCTCCGCGTACATCGCCATCATCCGCAGGATCTCCTGCTTCTTGCCCACTCCCGCCGCATTCAGCTGTTGCAGCAGGTTGAGATCGTCGAGGAGGTGAGGCAGCGTCTGCGCCGACCCGTACAGATTGTCGGAGTCGATCAACGAGATCCGGCGCTTTTCGAAGTGTGCTCTGTGGTCGACCGAGGAATTTGCAAACATGCTGGCCATCGCCCGATAGTTCACGTTGGCGGCTGAGCTGCCGATAGCGCCAGCTGGCCCCGTTGTCGCCGCGAGCGCGCCCACCCCAATTCCGGCAAGGAACTGCCGCCGAGGAACTGCCACGAGGACTACTTCCCCGGTGAGGGTGCGTGCCGAGACAACGATGTAGTCGTCGGCAACCCCTCCCACGAGTGATTCCATCGGGATGAAATCAGCGGGAACGTTGGCCGGATTGTGAAGAAGTTCCCAGAAGCGTTGCAGGACGACAGGTCCTGCCGCGTCGAGCTTCTCGTCCATCCGTTGTGCGTACCGGGCACTGAGTTGAATCGTCGCGGCACGACGTTCCCATTTCTTGACGGCGTCGACTGTGACCCCAACATGGTGTGCGAATGCCTCCTGCGTCATCCGTATTGCATCGCGGAACGCCTTGCATTCAACCCCAGACCACCGTGTGCATGTGCTCATCGGCTACCCCTGTGCCCCATGGTGACCTGAGAGTACTCGTCCAGTACACGTTGGGTCACTCGTTCGTCAGCCAGGTGGGTAGAAGAGTTGATTCCTACCCGGAGGGGTAGCCATCGACAGCACCTATCCGCCAAGTGCGCCTCTGGGTCGATTCGATGAATAGGGGCGACCATGAGGGCAAAACCAAAAGCGCTCGGCTATCTCCGGAAAGACATCTGCGGAGTCCAGCAGGAGTGGGACGAGACCCGAATGCGAAGTGTTGCAGGCAGATTGGGATACCAACTGCTGAAGACGGTGGCTTTCAGTGAGCACACCCACCAACCGATTCAACGACTCATCAACGTGGCGCGGCAACTGGGCATTGAGGCGGTCATCGTGCCAGGAGCGCACCATTTCGACGGTCGCGAGATCCCTCCGGAGCTTGTGCAGGTCGTCGACGTGATCACCGTAGAACCCGAAAGCACCTACGCGAGAACATCTACCGGCCAGCTGCCCGAGTTGAACGGGGTGCAGAGATGACCTCTCCGATTGAAGGACTTGTCATCGGGCGACCGCTGCCGATCCTCGCCCCGGCGACCATTGCCGCGCTCCAACCCTCGCTTCGGGATGTCGTCGAATATCGCAAGTCGGGCCTCAGCCTGAACTGGATAGTCGGCTGCCCGCTCGACTGCGGGTACTGCGTGCGGCACTTCTTCGACAACTACGACATGAAGGTGCCGCGCGCACTCATGCCGGAGGACCAGGCAGCAGAAATGCTGGTCACCCACAAGTACTTCCGGCCGCACATCACGCCGATTCAGTTGCTCAACCGAGCGACTGATCCAATGTTGCCCCGCGTCAAACCGCACACTTTCGCGATGCTTCGGCTACTCGACCTGAAGGGCCTGACCAATCACGTTCTGGTCATCACCCGGTGGCGCATCGACCCGGAGGATTGCGCAATCCTCAACTCGTTCAAGAATATTCGCCTGACCATCCTGGTTACGCACTCGGGCATCTCCGACGATCGCATCGAGCCAGTGGACTCGAACATCGCCGCAACCTCGCTGCGGGTCGCCTACGAGAACGCACGTCGGTATCGGGTGATCCTGTACTGGCGGCCGATCGTGCCGGGGCTCAATGACAGTGACAATCACCTGCGGCGGGGCCTGGAACTCAGCCGGTTCGCGCACGCCACCGTCTTCACTGGCCTGTTCTACAAGGACCAGATCAAGCAGTATTTCCAAGCGCAGGGCCTGCCGGAACCGTACGACGAAGGCCCTCGAAGAAAGATCATGCCCGAAGCGCTCGAACAGCGGATTCTCGACGCTGCGGCGGGATTCGAGGGCGGATCACCCCTTTTCCGGAAGACCTCCTGCGGGGTGGCCTACGCTCACGGAGTCGCCGACTACAACGGTCACTACGGCATCCGCGAACTGTGCGACATTTGCCCGGTTGCGCAGATCGGTCGTTGCGCCGATGCGTGGAAGCGGCCAGCAGAATCCGAGGTCGACGCCTTCGCCCAGCAGCTCGGTGGCGCGCTCATCGAGATCAACGAGCGCGCAATAGTGGTCGAGGGCTTGCCCGAACAGCCGCGGTACCTCATGCAACACAATCTGGGATATCAGGTGCACGACGTCGCCAGGCCCCACCAGCTGAATCATCATGGCCGCGCCGACATCGGCTGGCCCGCAACCGAGGAGACACTGTGACTTCCCCATACACAGAGATCCCCGCCGCGCTGCGCGGTCACGATATCGCTGTCGTCGACGTCGAAGGCAACGGCCAGGTACCGCCGGAGATCATCGAGATCGCTGTCATTCCGGTCGCCGGTACCGCCGTCTCTCCCGACGACATCCGGACATGGCTCGTCCGGCCGAAGAACCCGATTACACCGATCGTCACTCGCAAGGTGCACGGGATCAGCAATCGGGACGTCGCCGACTGCCCGGAATGGGAGGACGTAGCCCCGAAGATCAGCCGCCTGATGTTCGGCCGAGTCCTGGTGGCGCACAACGCGAATGTCGAACAGAAGGTGCTGTCACGACAATTGCCCGATTGGAAGCCGCTCATGGTGCTCGACACCCTGCGTCTTTCCAAAGCCCTGTGGCCCGGCCTCAAGGGCTACGGGCTGGAGAAGCTCATAGAGCACGCAGAGCTGGACACATCCGCCCTGGCCGATCAGGGGCACCACCGCGCCGGATACGACGCCTGGGCGGCATGGCAGCTGCTGTGCCGCCTCGTGCGGGACAGCGAACTCGACTGGGACGGAGTCGTTCAGGCCGGCGGCCTGCCCGAGTTCGTGAGACCGCCTGACTCCGAAGGCGGCCTGTGGTGAGCGACGTAACTGAGGTCAACCGGCCGATCACGGTCGCGGTCATGGGCACCCATTCCTCGGGCAAATCCACATTCCTCGGGAAGCTGGCAGCTGAGTTGCGGCGCAGGCGAATCCAGGTAGCGACCGTCGCCGATCTCGGCGAAGAGGCGATGCGGATCGGGTTGCCGATCCTGTCCCGCCACACCTGGGCATCGACCCTGTGGATCATCACACGCGGGATCAGCAACGAGATCGAGGCGTGGTCGAATGCCGACGTCGTACTCATCGACCGGGGCGTACCCGACGCGCTCGGCTACTACGAAGCCGCGCTGGAATACCGTGGTGTCCTGCCTGATCCGGACAAGATCGCACCCCTGGAACAGCTCGTCTCCGCGCACAGTTGCCACTACGATCTCATGCTGCGGACAGTGCTGAATCCGCAACTTCCGTTGGGAGATAACAAACCCCGCGACAAGGATCTGACGTTTCGCGCGCTGGCCGACGCTCATATCGAAAAGGTGCTTGGGCGGCTCAACGTTGAGCACACACTGGTCACGAGCGAGACCCGAGACCATGCGTTCTACAACGCTCTGACCTTCATCGACAACCGAATCAAACAACCCAGGACTGGAAGGCAATAGATGGCGGACTTCCCGGTGTGCGTGCAAGTTCTGTTTCTCCGCGACGACCACGTGTTACTCGCTAAGCGCCAGAACAGTGCTGCCGAAAGGCAATGGTGCGCACCAGGAGGTTCCCTCGAACACGGCGAGGACGCCGTCACTGCCGCCCTCCGAGAAACCAGGGAGGAGATCGGCATTCAGTTGCGCTCCTCCGAGGTCGAGATGGCCGCCGTACTGCACATGAACGCGTGGCAGTACGGCGTCTCTCGTATCGTGTTCACCTTCCAAGCACACGCCTGGGACGGCGAACCCAGCAACAAAGAGCCCCACGTATGTTCGGAATTGCAATGGTTTCCGGTCGACGAACTGCCGTCCGCCACGATGACAAGCACACGCGTCGGCATCGACCTTGCTCGGCGAGGTGAGCGGTTCGCCGCGATCGGGTGGAACACCGCCCAGTAAGCGCCCCGGAACGCGCTTCGTGCCTGACTCCAAATCCGCAGTGTCGCATCACCGCCGGTAGGCTCCAGCCGTCGGCGTCGCGTGCAAAACTCCCTGCACCGCCTCCGAAATCCCGAGGGTGAACGTTCGGCGATCTTGTGCCGCGCATCCTCAGCAGACGCCCCCACTCCCAGCCGCGTGCTGGTCGTAGCGGGGGCGTCTCGCTTTCCTCGCCCCTCCCCGGCAAGGCCGCCCCCGCGCACACCACAGCGCACATTGGCGGATGAGGTCCGGCCTCCGAGGAGGGGCGAGGACGGTCAGCCCAGACGGCCCGGCCGCCCTCCCCGGCCGCCAGGTGCGCCCGGCGCACCGCGAGGAGGCACTCAGGTGCCCAGAGATCGAACCAGCCCCGTATCCATCGACAAACGCAAACGCATGGCGCAAGCCCTCCAGCTCCGGGAGACCGGCGCGAACTACCGGCAGATCGCCCAAGCGCTCGACATCTCGACCTCGACTGCGCACGCCTACGTCGATGAAGCGATGAAGGAACTCACGCGAGAGCCCGCGGAGTCCCTTCTCGCTCTGGAGCTGTCCCGGCTGGACGCGATGCTGCTCGGCATCTGGAAGAAAGCATCACGCGGTGACCTCCAGTCCATTGACCGCGCCCTGAAGATCATGGAGCGGCGCACGAAGTACACCGGCCTCGACCAGCTGGCTGCGCTGAAGATGGCCCAAGACGGCAAAGACCTACCCGCCGTGGACGCCTGGCTGGACGCGATGCTTTCCAGCGGCGCCAGCGACATCGACGAACTTGGGCAGGCGGCGTGACCACAATCCGGCCGCTCGTCGGCAAGCAGCTGCTCGCAGTCCAGAACTCGACCGCGCGCCAGAACATCTACGAGGGAAGTGTCCGTTCGTCCAAAACGATCTGCTCGCTGATCGACTGGATCCGCTATTGCCGCCAGGGGCCACCCGGCGCGCTGCTCATGACCGGGCGGACCGAGCGCACGATCATCAACAACCTCGTTCTCCCGATTCAGGACATGCTCGGGCCGGGTCGCGTTTCGATCAACCGAGGCAACGGCACCGTCAATATCTGCGGTCGCACAGTCATTCTCGTCGGAGCGAACAATGAAGCGGCCAGGACGAAAATCCAGGGCCTCACCCTGGCGGGAGCCTACGTCGACGAGGCACCGACGCTGCCCGAGTCGTACTGGAACATGCTGTTCTCCCGGCTCTCGGTGCCCGGTGCGCAGATGTTCGCGACCGGCAACCCGGAGTCACCACGCCACTGGTTCAAGACACAGTGGCTTGACCGCGCAAAGCTCTGGATTCAGGACGACGGCACCATTCTCGACCGCCGCGACGACTACGCCAGGCTCCAGCCCGGCGACCCGGACCGGCCGCTGGATCTCCACCGGTTCACATTCATCCTGGATGACAACCCGAATCTCGACCCGGACTTCGTTGCGGCGCTGAAGTCCAGCTACAGCGGCGTCTGGTATCTGCGCTTTGTCCTGGGCAAGTGGGTCGTCGCCGACGGCGCGGTCTATGACAAGTTCGACGAGGCAAAGCACAAGCTGCCCTACAAGGAACTGCCGACGATGGCGCGCGTTCTGGCGCTGGGGATCGACTACGGCACGACTAACCCGACCGCCGGAATCCTGATGGGGATCGGCGTGGACGGCCTGCTGTACGCCATCGACGAATGGGCCCCGCCTCGCGGCACCGACGCCGAACTGTCTGCGGCGCTCGCGGAATGGCTGCGAGACACCAAGCACGAACCGGAGTGGGTGTTCGTCGACCCAGCCGCGGCGAGCTTCAAACTCCAGCTCTACCGCGACGACACCGCCCGCGTCGCAGACGCCACCAACGAGGTATTGGACGGCATCCGCACCGTCTCCGCCTTGTTCTCCACCGGCCAGCTGTTCATCTCCGACCGCTGCGAACGACTGCTGACCGAAATCCACGGCTACGTCTGGGATTCCAAGCAATCAGACAAGGGCCTCGACAAGCCGGTCAAGCTCGACGACCACTTCTGCGATGCCCTGCGCTACGCGGTCGCATCGTCGCAATTCGCCTGGTTCTCCCACCTGGCCACCCCGATTCCCGCAGCCAAGGAGGCAGCGTAGACATGCCGTTGCCTAATGCCAACCAGCCGTGGCCGCCCCGCCACCTCGCCCCCGCGTTCCAGATGTTCGCCACCTGTCAGGTGTGGTGGGAAGGCGACGCCGAAAAGCTGTCCGCCAGCCACGGGGAACCGGCTCGGTCCGGGCTCGGCGGCACGCTGCGAGATCGAATCAAACGCCTGTTCTGGGGCACCAAACCCGATGTGTCGAACCAGATCCGGCAGATCCACATCCCGATCGCTGCCGACCTCGTGCAGACCGCAGCATCGCTCCTGCTTCCGGACCCGGTCACCTTCCGCGCTGCCAAGGATGACGAAGACGCCAACGACGAGGCACGAGAGCGGATCGACAAGATCCTGAACTCGCCGCAAATGCATTCGGCGATGCTGCGCGGCGCGGAGTCAGGTTCGGCGCTCGGCGGCGTGTACGCGCGGATCGTCTGGAATTCGACCGTCAAGGACCACGCGTGGCTGGACTTCGTGGACGCCGACCAAGTAGTGCCCGAATTCATTTACGGCGAGCTGTCCGCCGCGACCATCTGGGAAGTAGTGGACCAGAACGAATCCGAGGACCGCGTCCTCCGGCACCTGGAACGCCACGAACCCGGCTACGTCGAATACCACTCGGACGGCACCGAAACGCAGGTCTACGGCCGCATCTATCACGGTCTGTATGAGGGCACCGCGATCACCCTCGGTCGCGAAATCGACCTGTCGGCCCACCCTGAGACCAAGGGAATCCCGGTCAACGAAGAGGGCTACGTCGACACCGGATCTGCCGGCCTGACCGCCTTCTACTTCCCGAACGCACTGCCCAACCCCGTCTTTCGCGGCAAGGGCACACTCCAGCACTTCGGCCGCTCGGATATCGGCGACCCCGCTGTGATCGGCCTGATGGACCAGATTGACGAGACATATTCGTCGCTGGCGCGCGACGTGCGCCTGGCCAAGGCCCGACTGATGGTCTCCGAGCACCTGCTAGAGGTGAAGGGGCCGGGCAAGGGCACGACGTTCAACGTCGAGCAAGAGGTGTACGAGCGGGTCGGCGGCGTCCCTAACGGCAACCCGGTCATCGAGGCGCACCAGTTTGCGATCCGAGTCGACGACCATCTCCGTACCGGCGAAGGATTCCTGCGCGCGATCCTGCGACGAGTCGGGTTCTCCCCGTACACGTTCGGACTCGCGGATGACTCAGGCGCGGCCATGACGGCAACGGAAGTCGATGCCAAGAAGGACGCCAGCACCGCGACGTTCAAGACCCGCTCCGGCATCTGGAAAGCCGTACTCGCACAAGCTGCCCGGACGCTGATCGAAGTGGATGCCGCCGTGTTCGACACGGGCGCGATGCTCGGCCAGGAACTTGAGGTGCGCTGGCCTCCCGCCGCCCGGCAGTCGCTGCTGTCGATGGGCCAGACCCTCCAAGCGATCGAATCCGCGAAGGCGGCGTCGACCGAATGGAAGGTCCGCTATCTGAATCCGGACTACGACGACCAACAGGTCGCCGATGAGGTTGCACGGATTCTCGATGAAGGCACGGTCGCCGACCCGCTGGCACTCGGCGCGGATCAGCCCTTCCCTGAAACCGATCCGGTCGAGGAAGACCCCGCCGAAGACGAGGACGCCGACGAGGCGGACCCCGAATTGGACGACAAGGAGGACGACGGCGACGAGCTGTCGTTCGCTGCATAACGGAAGGCGGGCTCGCGCATGGCATTCGAGCCCGCCGACGTTGCTGGTCTGCAAGACGGTGTCGCCCAGATCTACGCGGACGCCGAGGTACAGCTACTCGCCCGCGTCGCCAAGGCGATTGAGAAGGGCATCGACTCCCCGCAGTGGGTAAGCGTGCAGCTCGCCGAAATTGCACGCCTGTCGACGGAGGCCCGGGGGTTCCTGCTGTCACTGGATCCACTCGTCGCCCAACAGATCGAGGCCGCGCTACTGGCCGCGCACGCGACTGGCGTCGCTGCCGCCGACTCCGACGTTCCAGGACCGCCATCGAGTACGCCTGCACCAATCGTTTCCCAGGAGGCTGTTTCGGCTCTCGCAGCGGAAGCGACCGCGGCTGTCGTATCGACGCATTCGCAGATCCTGCGATCGACCGTGGACGCCTACCGGCAGGTTGTCGCGGACGTATCCGGCCGCGTCGTAACAGGCGTCGCCACCCGCCGCGACGCAACTCAGGCCGCCCTGGATCACTTCGCCGCACGCGGAATCACCAGCTTCCGAGACAAGGCCGGACGCAACTGGCGTATCGACACGTACGCCGAAATGGCCGTCCGCACAGCCGCTCTACGCGCGCTGAAACAGGGCCACACCGACCGGCTGTTGCAGCGAGGCTACGACCTGGTCGTCATCTCCAGCCATCCGCGACCCGCGCCCCAATGCCGGAAGTTCGAGGGCCGCATCGTCTCCCTGACCGGCGACACCCCGAACGGCAAGGTCGAAGCGACGTCACCGCTGACCGGCGCACCCGTCACTGAAACGGTCGTCGCATCCATGCGTGAGGCCCAGGCCAGCGGGCTCCACCACCCGAACTGCAAGCACACCCACACGTTGTGGGTTCCTGGCGCCCCTCGCCCGAAGGTCGAACCGTACGACGAACAGGGCTACGCAGATGAGCAGAAGCTCCGCCGCCTGGAACGGGCTGTGCGCGAGGCGAAACGGCAGCAGGCGGCCGCGATCACGCCGGAAGCCAAGGAGTCCGCTACCACGAAGGTTCGCGCCCGCCAGGCCGCGATCCGCGATCACGTCGGCCGGACAGGCGTTCCACGTCGCAACCATCGCGAGCAGCTGCGCGACGGCAACGCTGGCAACGCCCACAGCCTGAACACGCTCACTCGCAATCCGAATCCGCCAGAGCTACCGGCCAAAACGGAGATGGTGGAATCCAAGTTGCCGCGGCGCAGGCGCGAGCTGGAGCACTTGGACGACACACAACTCGCTGATCTCGCTGAGAAGGCAGTCAACGGTCTCGATATGGATCTGCTCGACCGTATCGAGGTCGAGGATCAGCATCGCCGCAAGCTCGCTGCCAAGCGGGCCGAGCGGTGGGCAGGCTATGAGCGCGAGTACGACGAGCTCATAGCCGAAGGCTGGGACCACGAATCTGCGGTCGAGAAGGCGTATGGCATTTCGGTGAAAACCCAACGCTCGCAAGCGGCGATCTCAATGCTGCGCGGGCAGGGGTACGAGGGCAAGTCGTTCAAAGACCTGTCGCGGCACGCGTACAAGGATCACGCCTACGGGCAGTGGCTACGAGCTGAAGAGGCCACGAACGGCTACATGCTCAGTAAGGCAGGGCAGGCGGCCGGGATAGATCCGCGCTCCCTGTGGTTCGGTAACGCCAAGGCAGCCGAGAAGTACGCATCCGAAGAACTGCGCGCATTCTGGGACCAGCACGGACGCCCGACGCTCGATGAGTTCAGGGCGGACCTGCTCGATCCACAGGAGGCAGACCGAATACGAAGCGCGAGAAAGGATTTCCTGCGATGAGCGGAAGCGATCTCTACCACTCCTATCACGAGGGCCTTGCCGCTGCTAGTCAGGTTGACGCCGTCAATCCGTACGCGCCTGCGCCGGAGGGGAGCGCCCGAGCACTGCTAGCCCGCATGTGGCTGCGCGGTCGCCTGAAATACGCACTTGACGATGACACCAAGTGACGGCGCTTGCGATTATCCGATGGGGTTGTACTTCAACCTGTCCACAGCGATCTTGAACCCGTCTGCCTCGCAAGCAGTTTCAACGCGCTGCAGGCCGTTGTTGAATGCTCTTCCTGTCGCGCCCGAATATGTGACCGATCGCGGCTCGTCAGGAGGCAGCTGCCCGACTACAGCCGAGATGCGATCCTTCACGTCGCCTGCGGCGGTCAACGAAATCTTGTCCAGGTCCGCAACGCCGTCTTTCAGTGTCTGGTTGTACTGCGGAAGTGTCATCGTCCCCTTCCCTGCAGCCATGAGCGCGAGGTACTTGTTCATCTGGGTCTGAAAGGTCTTGCAGGCTGGCTCGTTCGTCTGTTTGGCATCGGATTTGTCTCCGCCGCACCCCGCAAGCGCAAGTCCGCAGACGACGATCACGACAGCCGCACGGCCTCGATTGAACATGTCTCCCCTTTGATCATGAAAGCGAACGACATTATGGCACAGCAGAACTCGGCAATCAGCCTATCTGTGACACTTTCGCGAATCTGATCTCCGAAACCCACGCCTCGCCCTAGCAAGCGGGCGTCCTTCGTGTGCCCGCCGGGCGCGGACGCACCAATCACACAGCACCCCAGGAGGGTTCGTCATGTCCACTGCCCCGACCGTCACCGACGCACCGTCGACCCCCGAGGCCGACGCCGTCGACCCCGACACCACGTCCGATACTCCAGATGCCCCGCAGGGCGGGGAACAGGAGTCCGGCAGTGTCGATGCCCCCGAAGGCGGCGAAGGTACCGCCGGTGCTCCGCAGGGCAGCAAGGCCGACGATCCGCGGCTGCGGACCGCGCGGAACGATGCCGCCAGCTACCGCACCCGCGCCAAGAAGGCCGAAACCGACCTGACTGAGTTCAAGAACCAGGTTGGCAAGCTGTTCGGCTTCGTCTCCGACGAGGACGCCAGTGATCCGAAGAAGCTGACTGCACAGCTCAAGTCGGCCGTGGACGAGGCTCACGAGGCCCGCATCGAACTGGCCGTCTTCCGCGCCGCAGGCAAGGAGATCGACGCAGATGCTCTGCTCGACTCCCGGACCTTCGCCGCGACCGTTTCCAAGCTCGACGCCAGCGCCGACGACTTCGCCGCCCAGGTGGCAGCGGAAATCGCCAAGGCCGTCGAGAAGAGCCCCAAGTTCCGCCTCGCCCCGGCGGCTGAGCCGCCCAAGCCCCCGAAGCGCTCCGGCGCTGACACCGGCTCTGGCAAGGGCGAGAACTCCGGCCAGCTCACTTACGCGCAGTACCAGGCACTTTCGCCGACGGAGCGCGTGAAGGCGGTCAAGGAAGGCCGAGCGAACCAAATCCTCGGCCGCAAGTAACCCCCACACCCCCTCTCAAGGAGTGGCCGCATGGCTATCAACTTCATTCCCGAATTCTGGTCCGATCAGGTCCTACTGCCGTTCGAAGCCGATCTGGTGTTCGGCCAGCCCAAGGTGGCGAACCGCAAGTATGAGGGCACCATCCGAGAGAAGGGCGATACCGTCCACGTCTCGTCCATCGGTGATCCGACGGTCAAGAAGTACGACAAGACCACCGACCTCGAAGTCGAGGATCTGACCGACGGCGAGACCGCCATGGTCATCGACCAGGGCGACTACTTCGGCTTCCGCGTCAACGACATCGAGAAGCTCCAGGCCGCACAGAACTTCGAGGACCCGGCCACTGCTCGCGCTGGCTACAAGCTTCAGAACCAGGTCGACCTGTTCCTGTACAACCAGCTCAAGGCTGGTGTGCTGGCAGGTAACAACCTCGGCCGCATCACCGTGACCGAAGCCGAGCCCGAGAAGGCGACCGCCGGTCAGCTGAGCATGTACCGCGTCGCGGTCAAGCTGCGCGAGAAGCTGGATCGCGCCTCGGTCCCCAAGACCGGCCGCTACCTGGCCATCCCGCCCGAGCTGCTCTCGCCGCTGCTGCTGGACGCGCGTTTCATCAATGCGGAAAAGCTGGGCAGTGTCGGCCCGCTGCTGAACGGCACCGTCGGCCGCATGGCCGGTTTCGACATTCTGGAGTCGAACAACATCAACAAGGTCGGCGGTGCTGGCGCGAACAAGGACGACTACGTGATCGTCGCGGGCATCTCCGAGGCTCTGTCGTTCGCCAACCAGCTGTCCAACGTCGAGACCATCCGCGACCCGAAGCGCTTCGCGAACATCGTGCGTGGTGTGAACATCTACGGCGGCAAGGTTTTCCGGCCCGAGGGCCTGGCCTCCGCTTCGGTGCTGCTCGCCCCGCCGGCCTGATCCTTCCCTGAGTGAGCGCATCCTCAACGCCCCATCACCGGCGTCGAGGATGCGCTGATCAGCCTATCCCCGAAGAGGTTTCGTGCTCACGTACGCCACCGTCGACCAGCTTGCCGAGCATGTGACGGCGGCCCAGCTCGACAAGCTCGCCGAGGGCGACGCCGCCAGATATATCCGCGAGGCCACACGACTTGTGCGGACAGCGACGAAGAACGACCTGTACGACGCGACTCCAGCTGGCACGCCAACCGACCCCGTGCTGACTGACGCGCTGGCAGTAGCGACCTGCGTCCAGGTTCGTGAGTGGATCCGCAACGATATCAACCCACTCGCGGGCGCGGCAGGGATCGCCCCGACCGTTGCCGCCGCCTCGACGAACGGGTCTTCGGTCAGCTACACCGGCGACCAGGCCACCGCTCGCGCCCAGCTGCTCACCGAGCTGGCCGACGCCGCATGGGCCGAACTGCGCAACGTTGGGCTCGGCTCCCTGAGCGTGGCGCGCCGATGAGTGACCCGCTCGGAATGTTCTGGCATCACATGGTTTTGGTGCGTCGATATGTCGGCACCGGCGCGGCGGGGCCGGAATACGCGGCCCCGACAGCCGAACGCGGCAACGTTGCGGTCAAGCGGCAAGTGGTGCGCGATGGCAGCGGCGACGAGATCACCTCGTCGACCACGATCGTCTTCCCTCCATCGGTGGCTTCCATCCCGCCCGGCTCCGAGGTGGCCCTACCGGCTGAATTCGGCGGGGGCACTGCGGATGTTGTGTCTGTGACCGCATCCAATGCCGGTCCGCCCTTCCCCGATACCCAAGTCGTCTACCTCGAATAGAAGGAGGCCGCACGATGGCATTTTCGATGCGATGGGACGGCCGCCAAATCGCAGCATCCGCCAGCACTGGCCTGAATGAGGGCCTGTTCCAGGCAGCTGAAGTGCTACTAGCGCAGGCGAATTCGCTCGTTCCGATCGAGGAGGGGCATCTCCAGAACTCGGGCGTAGCTGAGGTTCGCGACGGCAAAGGGCGTGTAGGTTTCAACACCCCGTATGCGCTCCGCCAGCACGAGGATCTGACTTACCGTCACCCCAACGGCCGCAGCGCGAAGTACCTGGAGAAGCCGCTCAACCAGTTCGGTCCGGAACTCGAAGCCATCGTGGCCGCCGCTGTTACGCGGTGGATCGGGTCATGACCACCGATACCGCGACGTTCGTCGACGCCCTCGCCCGCTACCTCGACAGTGCTGGACTTGTCCGATACCAGCTTGTCGGCGCGTACGCGGAGGGCGATATCCCGGCGACGTTCTTCAACCTGCTTCCCGCGAAACCCGAGGCAGCGCTGGCTATCACGGTCTACGACGAGTTGTTCGACCGCGACGACCACAATCCGGACGTATACGTGCAGCTGCGCTGGCGTCTCCCCGGACGAGACCCGCGCAGCGTCGACCGGATCGCCGACGACGCGAACGCAATCCTGCACGACAAGACCCACCTAACCTTCCCAGGCGGCGTCCGAGTGCTGCTGTGCCGCAGAAAGGTTCGCGGCCTCACCACCCCAGATTCCAACGGCCGGTTCGAGCGCGCCGACTCATACGTTTTCACCCTCAATCCAGGAGGCACGACATCGTGACCACTCTCCAGGCCCCCAACTCCGCGGGCATGGCTACCGCACTCGCCCGTGACTACGCCGTCCAGGTCGACATCAACTACGGCACCGCCCAGGCAGCTACCCCTGAATGGGTGTTCGTGATGGGCCTGAACAAGGTCTCGCCGTCCAACGACATCACACTCCAGGACGACGGCGACATCCACTCCAATGGCCGCAAGAGCCAGATCGCGACTGCGATCGGCGAGAACCTGGAACTCGGCGGCCTGCGTAAGGGCAACATTGCGCCGGGCTTCGTCGCAGACCCCGGTCAGGAGAAGCTGCGCGGACATGGCGAGGACATCGGTTCCGCGAACACGGCGCACGTCCGCTACTGGCGTACCGACGGCATCGACGAAGCCAAGGAAGGTTACTTCGCCGTCTCCTGGGTTTCGGCTGCCGACGACAAGGAGGGTCTGTACGGCTTCACCGTCACCCTGACCGGCAAGGGCCAGCACAAGAAGATCGCCAAGCCGACTACCGTTACCGCAAAGGCCATCACCCTCCCGACCGCGACTGGCGGCACCTTCACCGTCACCGTGGACGGTCAGACCACGGCCGGTATCGCCTACAACGCGACCAAGGACGCGGTTAAGACCGCGCTGGAGCTTCTGACGACTGTGGGCGCGGGCAAGGCGGAAGTCACTGGCAGCGCGGGCGGCCCGTACACGGTCAGCCTGCCCGGCACCGTCACGACCGTGACGGCCTCCGGCTCGAGCCTGACCCCGCCGGGCGCAATCACCGTCGCCTGATCCCGGAAAGGCACGCATCGTGCAGGAATTCGACGAGTTCCTAGACCCGGACCTGTACCTGCCGGTGCGCGGCCAGCTCGTGCGCGTCGTCTCCCCTTCCGCATGGGATGGGCTGCGACTGCGCAGGCTTCTCGCTGACCTCGACGCGCTCACCCCCGAGGTAGAGCGTGTCGAGGTGCGGCGACTACTCGGCGCAGCGTGGGATGAGCTGGACCGACTAGGCGCAGACTCGACCATCATCGGATTGGCCGGACGCGCGGCCCTGCTGCACTTCGGCAAGAGCCCGGATGCGGCGGCAGCGTTTTGGAACGGCGAGATAGATCTCGACGCCGATGGAGAACCCGGTGTCTCCGTTGATGATTCGTCGCCCGGATATCTCGGACCGGACGATCCCGGCGGCGGCCCCATCGACCCAGCGAGCGGCCTTCGCGCCTGGTTCAACCCACCGGAGATGGCACCGGTCAACGCCCTTGCCCCCACCCTCTCGTGGCGAGAAGTGCTGGCGTGCTGGCGCGATATCGAACTCGACATGCACTCCGTGTTCGGAGTGGACGTCAATTCCGGTGTGTTGCACGAACGTCCGTGGCGCTGGTTGGAGGCGCGCATCCGCGACCTCGCCAGTTCGCCTACGACACGGCTGTATCGCGCAATCCTTCCCCCTACCGTGTGAGGACTACTTCTATGGCCGCGCTCCGCGACCTCGCCGAGTTTTACGACCCGGACCTCTCGCTGCCCATTGGCGGCGTCATCTACAAGGTCAAGAGCCCTGGCGTGACTGAAGCTGACCGCCTGCGGCTGCTCGTGCTCGACGACACCCTGTCCGCTGCAAAGGAATACGACGAGATTGTCAAGATTCTCGGTCCCGCGCGTGAAGAGATGGCCCGCAACGGAATCCCGGACACCATGGCCATGCACGCAGGCCGTACGGCACTGCTGCACTTCGGTGCGAGCCCGAGTCTCGGTCGCGCCAACTGGCAATTCGCCCAGCTCGCCGACTTCGTCGACATCCAAGCGGTTCTCGACTCCTCCACGGCAGACGACGAGGCGAAAGACGCTCGCGCCGAATAACTTTGATCGGAGCCGCTATGGCAACCAGGGTCGGCGAAATCTATGCCGAACTCACCCTCGACGACACGCGGTTCCAACGCAGTCTCGACAGCGCGGAGCGCGGCTTCACCGGCCTGCGCGGCGCTGCCGAGCGGGCCGCAGGTCAGATCGACCGCAGTTTCAGCAACACCGGCTCCAATATCGAACGGGGCGGCCTCGGCGCGCGCAACGCCGCGCGAGACATCGACCGGGTAGGCGACTCCGCGAGGGACGCTGCTCGCGACGTAGACCGAATCGAACGGTCAGCAGGACAGGCCGCCTCGGCGACGCGGCGCATTGACCTGCCTGCTGGCCTGTCGCAGGCGGCATCCCGTGCAGCGGACGCGCTGGGCAACCTCGGCCAGCGAGCGTCCGGCATGGCGTCCACGGGCTCATCCATGGGCGACTCGTTCGTGGGCGGCTTCGCAGGCAAACTCCAGGGCCTCGGAGGCAAAGGCGGCCCTATCGCCATGGCGCTGGTCGGGGTGGCCAGCGTTGGCCTAGCGGCCGGTGCGGTGCTTGCTGACGCGATCAGCGACGGAATGCAGATGGAGAAGGACCGGGACTTCATCCAAGCCCGCCTCGGCGTCAGCGATGAGACCATGCGCATCATCGGCACTGCCGCAGGCAATGCGTTCTCGAACGGGTGGGGCGAGTCGGTCAACGCCAACATGGAGACCATCCAGGATGGCATCAAGGGCGGCCTGTTCAACGGCGAGGAATCCTCGGCCGAGTTGCAGCCTCTCGTCGAAAAGATCACCGCCGTAAACGATCTCATCGGCGGCGACATGGAAGCCACGATCAAGGCCACCCGCGCCCTGATCCGCAACGGCTTGGCCGCTGATACGAGCGAAGCTTTCGACCTGATCGTCAAGAGCTACCAGCGCGGCGCGGACGCGGGCGGCGACATGCTCGACGTTATCGGCGAATACTCCAACGGCTGGAAGAACACCGGCTTCACCGGCAAGTTCGCAATGGGCCTCATCACGCAAGCCCTGGAGAACGGCGTCGACGTTGCCGACCGTGCAGGCGACGCCATCCGAGAATTCGGCCGTCGCATGACCGAAGAGCCCGACAAGATCAAAGAGGCGATCACCGGTCTCTCACTGCCCGCTGACGAGCTGTTCGACCAGCTCAAGGAAGGCGGCGCGACAGGCGAGGCGGCATTCGACAAGATCTTCGATGCCATCCGGGATATCAAGGACCCGCTGGAGCGCAACCAGGTCACCATGGCGCTCTTGGGCGACACCGCCGGAGACTTTATCGACACTTTCGGCCAGTGGGACCCCTCCCGCGCGGTCGCCGGTCTCGGCGATGTCGCTGGCGCCGCTGAGAAGGCGATGGTCACCATGGGTGACAACGCCGCCTCCCACCTCCAGGCGGCGCAGAACTCGATCACGATGTCGATGGATGACGTCAAACTTGCGCTCGGGGAAGCCTTTGGGCCGACGCTCGCGAAGGTCGCCGACTGGGTCTCGACCCACAAGCCCGAGATCATCTCGTTTTTCACCGGACTGGCAGATGCGGGCCTGGCGTGCCTGGATGGGCTGATCACCTTCACCTCCGGAGCCCTGCGCGCGTTCGCGTCCATGCAAGAGGGAATCGGCAACGCGCTCGGTGTCGTCCTGAAGGGGCTCGGAGGCTTCGGCGAGAAACTGGGCGGCATCATCAAGCACATCCCCGGCATGGAGGATGCGGGCAAGGCGATCGAGGGCGCTGGCTCCGCGACAAAGCTGTACGGCGACATGGTCGACGGCGCGGCCGACAAGGCTCGCGCGCTGGCTGACACGCTCGACAGTGCGAAGCCCAAGATCGACGGCATCCGTGAATCTGTCCGCAACGCTGGACAGCAAGCCGCGGACTCTGCTGAATTGACCCGCTTGTTCGGTGGCGCGGTCGATGCGATCCCAGACGAAAAGGATCTGATCGTCAAAGCCTTGACCGAGGAGGCCAAGGCCAAGCTGGAGGCGTTCGGGTACAAGGTCGAGAACCTGCCAGACGGGACGACGAAGGTCACCGCGAATACCGCTGACGCACAGCGCATCCTGGACGCCTTTATCGCCCAGAACAACGGCAAGAAGATCACCACGTACACCACGAACGAGATCCGCGACGTTGCCATCCAGGCGACGAAGAACGCCGGCCTGGACCCGTCGAAGGGCGTGGTTCCGGGGCCGTACATCATGCCCGACGGCACAGCCAGGGCTGATGGCGGCGTGGACCTCGCTCGATACGCGGACGGCAACCTCCCTGGTGCCGCTGAAATCAAGCCAGCTACAGGCCAATTGGTGCAATGGGCGGAGCCAGAGACGGGCGGCGAGGCGTTCATCCCGCTGGCGGCCTCGAAACGGTCCCGCTCGACTGCGATCCTCGCTGATGTCGCGAAGCGGTTCGGTTACGACCTGCTCCGCTTCGCCGAAGGCGGAATCACCCCTGCCACTGTCCAACAGTCCGATCTCGCTGAGGCGACCGAATACGCCAGGCGTATGGCTGGAGTTCGGTACGAGCTGGGCGGCTTCGCGCCCGACAAGATGGACTGCTCCGGCTTCGTTTCGGCGGTTATCAACGAAGCGATGGGTCTCAACGCCTACGACTCGCGCATGTCCACCGCGTCCGAGGGCTCATGGCTGACTGGCCTCGGTGCGCAGCTGGGCAAGGGCGCGGCGGGAACGCTGCGAGTCGGCTGGACCACGAACGGCGCGGCAGGCGGGCACACCGCCGGAACCTTTCCCGACGGAACGAATTTCGAGTCGAACGGGTCCGACGGTGTAGTGATCGGCGGCAAGACCGGTGCGGACGATCCGATGTTCACCGATCACGCGTTCTTTCCGCTGGGTGGTGATCTCGGCGGTGCGGCTGGTTCACCGAGCAAGCTCGACGGCAAGGACGGCAGCGGCTCGCCCTCTTCGACTACTCCAGTCGACTCTGGCGCGACTGACGGGTCTCGTGTGTTCGTAACGAACTGGCCAGATTCATTGGGAGGCAAGCCTGTAGAGCGGACTCCGCTAGCGAGTTTCCAGGCGAGGTTCTTCGCGGATGGATCGGAGAACCACGTCGCCCAAATCGCCAAGGGCGGCGATATGCGCGTCTGGGCGGAGCCGGAGACCGGCGGCGAGGCGTACATCCCGTTGTCCGCAGCGAAAAGAGCGCGCTCCACCGACATCCTCCGCAAAGTCGCTGACCGGTTCGGGTTCTCCTTGAGCCCGTTCGCGAATGGCGGTTTCGGTGGCGTGGGCAGCTCCGGGGACGGAGGAGTGCACACCGGCTCTTGGGCCGTTCTCACACAGGGCGACCAAGGGGATATCCCGCTGTCGACGCCGGGCAAGTCGGCGGGACTCAACGGAGTGCTCTCCGATGCGTACCGGGCAGCTAGCTTCCTCGCGGGCAGCGCGCTCGCGCTCCGCTCCGGCTGGGACGACACCGGCAAGTTCGTCGGCTTCGACACCGGCAACACGGCGATTCCCGGCCTGGACGGTCAGCTGGAGACGCTCGGCGAGAAGCTCGACGAAATCGTAGCTGCCGCACAGAAACCCAATCCTGTTGAGGTATCGGTCGACATCGACACGGCGGCACGCCAAGCGAACATCAACATCACTCAGCTGGGGCTCTAGGGCTCCAGCTTTTTCGTTAGACGGGAAGCTGCAATGGCAGTTCGCTACGAGCTGCGCGGCGTCGAGTATCCCGGACAGCCCCGAACCATCTGGCGCTTCGGCAATCCCGAATGCCCGCTCCGCCTCGCCCAGGCTCCTCTGGGCGTAGGCGGAGCGCCGATGGCTCACGTCCGGCAAGCCAACGCCCGCCAAGCCGGTGCCACCTACCGAGGCACAAACCGAGACATCAACACGATCAGCATCACCGTTCGAGTCGGCCCCGTCGCTCCGGGTGAAGACGCATACGACCTGTGGAGCACCTGGCGCGAAAGCCTCGGCGATGGAACGAATCTCGCCGAATGGCACGTCGTCTCACCCGGCGGTGGACACCGCTGGCAATACGTTCGGCTGGAGACATCAATGCCTGATCCGCCGTTCGAACTGCTCGACACCGTGGGGTGGTGCACAGAGGAGGCCGTACTCGTCTCCGACGAATCCTGGTGGAACGCAGCCGCGGTCAATCCGCGTGCGTTCACGCCCGATCAGTTCGCCGGTCAGACCCTTCGCAACGAAGGCGACGTCGAGGCGTGGCCGTTCTGGAAGCTCACCGGCCCTGGCGTGTACTCGATCGGCGTCGATACCGAGAAGGTGCTCCTGCCCAAGCTTCAGGCAGGAGAAGTCTGGACGGTTGAAACGAACCCGGAGTTCCCGCACATCAAGGATGCGACCGGAAAAGACGTGTGGAGCAAGGCTGGAAACGTGGCCTGGTACAAGCCCGTCCCCTCGAAAACGACTGTGCCACTGAACATTGAGTCGGTCAGCACAAGCGCGGCGAGCCGCGTCGAGGTGTGGCTACCGCAGAAGTATCAGCGAGCCGCCGCATGACGACCGCTTACGCTCCACCCAATCCGCATTGGCGACCGAACACCAAGACCCCGCCCGCATTCAACATCACCGTCTTCAATCAGGATTGCACCCAGTCGCGTCCGCTCGGCCCGTACGTCAAGGCCAGATTCGGTTGGTTCTGGAATGTGCCCGGCACCGGCACGATTCAGGTTCGCGCGGACCATCCGCTCGCAGCCCGACTCATGCAGTGCAAGCGCGATGTCGTCCCGATCAGGACCTACTACAACGGCATTCCATGGGACGGGCGCGTCATGTCCGCGACCATGGAGGGCAAGCCTGGCGAAGAGATCGTCACCGCCACTTGCGTTTCCAACCTGTACTGGCTGCTCACGATCCTGGCCTGGGTAAACCCGCTCTTCCCTCCGGAGGTGCAGGTCGGCCTGACCGGCAAGCAGGACATCATGTTCGGCCCGGCAGACTTCGTGTTCAAGTACTTTCTCGCGAAGAATGTCATCCGGTTGCAGAAGCCGGTCTACATGAAGTTGCCGATCCGGTACGAGATTCCGGAATTGCCGCAGCTGAAGGACCTCAACAGCCTCGATGACATCCTCGCGGCCATCGACGATCTGACCTCCGAGCTGTGCATCGTGTCGGCCCGGTTCACCCAGCTCGACGAGCTGTACAAAACGACCGTCGAGGCCGCGGACATCGGTCTGTCTTGCAATCTGTGGACGCCGAAAGATGGCCCGTCGCCGTGGATCTTCAACACGGACTCACTCGCCCGGCTGCAGAACGTCCTGGATCTGTCTGGCGACAACTTCTTCTGGTTCATGAACCCGGGCAACATCCTCGGCCTGGCGGACCCGGACCAGTGGGGCAAGGCACAGAAGGCCGGGTACATCTTCGACACCCAGCGCAAGCGCGACCGACGCTGGATGCAGTGGCGCACCGACTCCGGCCACATCACCAACTACACGCGCGGTGTAAGCCATCCCAAGGCGCACTCGGCCATCGTGGGCGGCAAGGCACCGGAGTTCGTCAACCAGGTCGTCGAGTGGGCAGCGAACGCGGCAATCAAGGCGCTGCTGAACTGGCTGCTGCCCGGCGCTTCCCTCGGCGACATCCTCGTAGGCGATCTGTTCGACGATATCTTCTTCGCCTACCAGAAGTTCGACGATCACCAGCTCAAGGCAGACCTCGGCCCGCACGCATTCGGTGAGATCTTCGTCGACAACACCACCGCGTATTCACTCGATGCGTTCGCCGTGGGCCTGGCAGGGCTCAAGGCTGCCGGTGGCGGCGAGTCGCTGAAGCTCGAGGTGCAGGCCGGCGGAATCGACGGGCGCGGATTCTCTTTCGGCGAGGACGACGGTTCCGGCCGTCGGTTCAAGGTCGGCGACATCATGACCTTCTACGACCGGGGCACGGTCATCGAGGACTACATCTCTGCGGTTGAGGTCGAGGACTCCCGCGACGAGAAGTGCACCGAGTTCATCACCATCGGCGACGACGGCGAGGTCAAGGACGCCTGGGAACGGCTCATCGACCGCATGAAGGGCTTCGCCGGTCTCTCGCGAGCCATCGCCAACGGCACTGGCTAATTCCGATCACCAACCAAGGGAGGCCCGCTATGGGCTGGAAGGGCGACCCTGTCTGGCTCGCAGACGTTTTGCGAGACGAGGGTCTGAATGTTGTTGAAGCGCCTGGTTGGCGCACGCGGGGGCATGGGGACTTCCGCGACATCTGGGGCGTGGTGTGCCATCACACCGGCGGCTCTCGAACCCCGGCAACGGAAATCATGTACGGCACAGCGTCTCTCGAAGGTCCGCTGTCGCAGATCCACCTCTCACAGGACGGCACGGTCACCGTGTGTGCCGTCGGTGTCGCCTGGCACGCCGGATTCGGCGTGTATCCCGGCCTGCCCGAAGACAACGCGAATTGGTACACCGTGGGCATCGAGGCCGCCAACAGCGGCAGCGAGGGGTGGGGACCGGCCCAGTATTGGGCGTACGTGAAGGTGTGCGCCGCGATCTGCCGCAAGCTCGGCTACGGCGCGGATCGCGTTATCGCGCACAAGGAATGGGCCGGAGCAGATAACCCGCTCGGCATCAACAAGCAGGGCAAACCCGACCCCGGCTTGATGGACATGGACCGCTTTCGTGCGGACGTCCAAGCGCAAATCGAACATCGAAATGGAGGCTTCCTGATGGCTTTGTCCGAGGAGAAGCAGAACGAGCTGTACAACCTCGTCACCAAGGAACTGGGCTACAGGTTCCAATCCCGCTACAAGGACGAGCTTGGCCGCCAGTCCGACTATCGCGATTCGCTCGTCGGCTTCGTTCTCGAAACCGATCGCAAGGTAGAGGCTTTCGACCGCTGGCGGCGCGCGAAGGATGACCGGGACAAGGCGCTGGACGCCAAGCTCGACGCCATTCTCGCCAAGCTCGCAGCCTGATCAACCCACCGCTCAAGGAGGCCACCCATGGCTGACTATTCCGTGCCGTCCTCGCAGACCGCCTACCCCTGGCGAGCGACCGCTCGCACCGTGCTCCAGGTCGTACTCGCCCTGGCCACGCTGATCCCCATCGTCGTTATCACCGGCGGCATCCCCGCCGGAGGTGCTGTAGCGGTCATTCTGGCCGCGTGCGCGGGCATCACCCGCGTGATGGCGCTGCCTGCGGTGAATGAGCTGCTGGCCCGCTTCGCGCCGTGGCTGCTCGCAGAGCCCCCGGCCTGACCTTTCACCGAACGCAGCCGCGGAGGCCGCCCCCTGATTTTTCGGGAGGCGGCCTCCGTCGTTCCTGCCAACCTTTGGGAGGCAGGGTGTCCATCACCCCATATGCCAACGACATTCTCACGCTGGTAGGCGTTCTGGCAGGCGCATTCGGCGTCTGGCACGCCGCCCGCGCCCGCATCCAAGTCGACGCCCGCAACGCGACAGCTGACGACGAGATCGAACGCCAGCGGGTCGACGACGAGCGCCTGAAGATCCTGCTCGACGCCCAACGCGCCGACTTCGAATCCATCGTCCAGCCGCTCCGAGACGACGTCGACAGCCTGCGCCGCGAGGTCCGCGAGCTACACAGCGTGATCGACGCTCTCCGCGCTCGGTACCGCCTCGCCCTCGACTATGTCCGCGAGCTTCTCGCCTGGGCGCGCCGCCAGCCCGAGGCCGAATCGGCACCCACCCCACCGCAACTCATCGCTGACGAGGTGTAGCCAGTGAAGCGACTCATCCCTCCGCCTGAACCTATGCCCATCTTCGGCAGCTTCGTCGACGAGTTCCTGAAGCGGATCTTCGGCATCACCTCCGCGCACGGCACTGCAATCTCCAACCTGGAAAACCGGCTCGCGATGGGCGCGACCTTCCATGACAACTTCAACCGAGCTGACGCGAATGTCCTTGGCAACGGCTGGGTTCAGGGAGGCGCGGGCCAGGAACTCGGGATCATCGACTACGCCGCCCGCCTGCGCGGCGGCACGAATACCGGTGTCCGGTATGCGATTTGCCCCCAGACCATGAGCGATGACGATCACTCCGTCGCAGTGATCGTCAACCCCAAGGGCGTCATGGACGGCTGCCCGACATCGCTGTTCGTGCGCGCAAACGCTGACATGACGGAATTCGTTGTGGCGCACGTCTGGAAGCGCAGGATTCAACTCGGGCGCGGAACCCGCAACGGCAACAGCTGGACCTTCACCAAATGGGAAGAGGCGCAACGCGGAGTCAATGAGTCCGACACCGTCGAAGTCATCGCCACCGGAACCAGCTACCGAGTGATGGTCAACCGCACTACAGCGCTCGAATACACCGACTCCACAGGCTATCCCGTCGACGCCCAGCACCGCAGCGTCGGCTTCTCGCAGGAAACCCGATTCCAGGGGATCATCCCCAACTGGTCTTGGGGCCTGGCGGCTTTCACAGCTCGCTCCGGAATCAGCAACCTCGCCGAGACCGCGAAGACCGCCAACGAGGCGCAAGCGTCGGCGGTTGTCGCACAGGAGACCGCCCGATCGGCACAGAGCGTCGCGACGTACGCGCAGACGACCGCGAACGGCAAGCCGAACTTCTCCGACATCCCCACGAATATCCCTCTCTGGCAGAACATCAACCCCGCCGACGACCCAACCTTCCCGCTCTCGCAGTTGGTGAATTGGACATCGGTCAGCGGCGGGTCCAATGCACCCGCCAACAGCGACGAGGGCAAATCCCCCGACTACGTGCCCGCGACGCGCGTGCTCGAACTCGGTTTCATCCGCGCGACCCGCGACCGCACATACGGCACCGTCGGCATGATCACCGGCCGGGGCGGGTGGGGCTATGACCCGCAAGCCTTCGCCGTCGCCGTGTTCAAGATGGACCCCGCTTCGGGCAACCTGTCGAAATTCTGGGACAGCGGCGACGTCAAGAACCAGATCGCCGCTGCGGGCACTCAGTTCCGTTTGCCGGTACCACGATTCACCGCGAAGCAGGGTGACATCTTCGCCGTGGGAATCCTGCAGATCAGTCCCTCGTTCGGCACATCCAACCGCCCGCTCGCCTGCCTACGGCAGAGCCGCCCCGACCAGCCGCCAGGCGTGTTCCCACGCAATATCTACGGCTTCGTCAAGGACTGCGACTCCATTCCCGACCTCATTACCGCGTCGAGCATCAAGACCGGCGAGTGGATCCCCTGGCTAGTCCTCGGGTAGAGCCGCTCGCCCACACAGCAGGAGAAACGATGGCAGACAAACTGGCCAAGACGAAGGCATTCCTCCTCCGCGCCAACGACATCGGTACGGCCAAGGCGATCTGGGACGCGTATAGCACCAGCGGAGCGAATGCCCTTTCCGAGGCAGTCGGAGCGCTGTACACAGCAATCAGAGCCGATGACCCGAACTACAACCCCGGAGGAGCACCGTCGGAAGCACTGACCGACGCCAGCGCTAAAGCCCACGTCTCGGGGCTCGTCAAGACACGCCTGATGCTCGCGCATCTCTTTCACAACAGCGGCGGCCCGACCGCCGATCAGGCGATGATCTTCGGCTCGAATTTCGACGGCACCAGCTGCTTCCTCGCGGACCTCATCAAAGCGGTGCAGGCCGACGACCCGGCCTGGACGCCCTAGCCCCTCAATGCGTTTCGCGCTTCATCACTCAGCTAGAAGGAGTCACCGGTGACCGTCCTTTTCGATCACTTCAACGACTTGGAGGATGTGCCGGTCAACGGCGTCTGTGAAATCTGGCGGCCGACACTGAGCCCGGACGTGGACGGAGAGGGTGTCACGACACCCAACCGCGTCGTAGTCCCAATCATCGCCGGAGAACTCCGTACGCCGGATCTCGACCCTGGCCCAGCCAAAGTGATGCTGCGCCTGGGCGAATGGAGCGCGCCGCGCAACTGTGTCATCCCGGCCTCTGCAACTCCGGTCCGGCTCACCCCGCTGTTCGGTCAATACGAGCCGCAGCCGCCCGCCGTCGTCTCGGAAGCGTGGCTTGCTGCGAACCAGGCTCGCGCGGCCCGGGACGAAGCGGTACTGGCGGCTGACGGCGTCCGCGATATTTCCAAGGACGCAGCCCAAGTCGCTGCCGACAAGGCGACAACAATCGCAGCCCGTGACGTAGCCGTCACCGCGCGGGGCGAAGCTGTCGCAGCCCGCGTCGCGGCTGACGCGTCACGCGACACCGCCAGCCAGAAGGCAGGCGCAGCGGCAACGAATGCCGCTGGCGCCGCTGCCGATCGGGCAGCCGCGGAAACCGCCAAGAACGATGCGGTCGCCGCGCGTGACGTATCCGTCGCCGCACGCGACACTGCGACCGCGAAAGCAACTGACGCAACCAAGTCGGCGGCCGACGCAGCCAAGTCCGCGCAGGACGCTGCCAACGCTGGCGGAGTACCCACCACGCGAACAGTGGCCACAGGCGGCGGACTGACCGGTGGCGGCGACCTGAGCGCTGACCGGGCGCTGTCCCTCGCCGCGAACGGTGTCACCAACTCGCATATCGCCGACGGCGCACTCTCTCAAGCCAAGCTCGCTGCCTCGGGAATCATCACCGACGCCCTGAACGCTCGCGAACTAATTTCTCGCAGGGGCGCTGCGAACGGCTATGCAGCCCTTGACGCGTCGGGCAAGGTACCTGCGACGCAGCTGCCGTCGTACGTCGACGACGTGATCGAAAGCGCCAGCACAGCAGCCTTTCCCACCACAGGCGAGGTGGGCAAGATCTACATCGCTGTCGACTCGAACAAGGTGTACCGGTGGGGCGGCTCGTCGTACACCGAAATCAGCCCCTCGCCCGGATCCACTGATGCGGTCCCGGAAGGGACCACGAACCGCTACTTCACCGACGCTCGCGCGCAGGCCGCGAACACAGCGGCATTGGCGACCAAGGCCGCTGACTCGACCGTGGTCCACCTGGCCGGTGCGGAGACGATCAGCGGTGCGAAGACCTTCTCCGCTGCCGTGGTTGTGCCTGCACCGACTGCGGCCGGACACGCGGCACGCAAACAGGATGTCGACGCGAAGGTGGGTAGCGACGGCTCGGTGCTCACGGTCCTGAAGATGACGCAGGCGGCTTTCGACGCGCTCGGAACCGGACGACCCTCCAGCACCATCTACGTGATTGTGGGGTGAACGATGCCTGTGCGAATGGGTGACGCGTCACCCACCAGGTATTACGCAGGTGACGCGGCGGCTTCGAAGGTCTACTGCGGCGACGCTCTGCTATGGCCTACCGGCGTCTCCTACCGAGACGACTTCAACCGCGCTGACAGTCAGGTGCTTGGCGGCGACTGGCGCATCGACGCGAACGGCTCTGCACGGGTCGCGTCAAACCGCGCCATGTTCAAGGCCATGGGCGCTAACAGCGGGCGCGCTGGCTCATGGATGAGCTATCAGGGCGGGAGCAACAGCGGTCGCCTGTCCACGGACAACTACGCCGTCAAGGCCCAGCTGATTCCGCCCGTCGGCGGCTCGGCTGCCGACAATGTGACCGCGATCGTCCTCGGGGTGCCTGACACATTCAGCTCCGGCTCCGTGTGCTGTTCGCTGGTCGTCACGACAGGGACCGGCTGCGCGATCGTCACATCAGCGGGAGTGCCGCCCAGCACAGGTCTCGGTGTCGGCGCAGTAGGCCAAACCCAGCAGAAGACCGTGTCGACGAACATTGCGGCGACAGACCTGATCGAGCTCCGGCGGGTCGGCAACACCTTCACGGCCTACCGCAACGGCGCGACCTTCGGGCTCTCCTGGACCGACTCCGGCAATCTCGTCCCTGCCACTCCGGCCAACCGCAGGTTCGGCCTGATCGTGGAAGGCAATTACCCGTTGTTCCAGCAGGAGTTCCGGTCCCCAGCGATCGACTGGATCGAGGCATACGACATCGCGGCCGACGGCACCTCGACCGCACCGATGATCCTCAAAGCCGCCTAGGCGCAAAGCGGACACCCCGCCCGATTCCGGGCGGGGTGTTTTTGTCGTTTCGGCGGTGCGTCACCTACGGACGTGACGCGACACCAGCGATGAGCAGCGCCTTTCTCCAGCGTCGCACGGTCGCCTCCGAGACGCCGACCTGCTCGGCAATCGCGTAGTTGGACAGGTTCGTCTCGCGCATCAGGTCCTCGGCGATATCGCGCGGCTCGCGAGTGACGTCCTCGACTACCGGCAGCTCGTCCGTGTCCGGCTCCTCGTAGTGTTCCGCGACGCTGGACGCGGGCTGATCGGTCGGCACTCCAGGCAATACGTCATCCCAGCGCCGGGGCGCGACGCTGGGTGCGCTGATTTCCCCAGCCGGCCACGGTTCCGCGGGCTCGTGTTCCAGCGGCGCCAGCGGTTCGACAGGCTCCGGTGACGCAGCCCGATCTGACAGTGACGCGGCATGATTCGTCGCTGACGTGTGGCGCGCGAGGTGAACGCTCAGGTGCGTCACCGCGACCAATGCAACGGGCGGCACTGCTGCGACGCCAGCGGCGATGTATGCGGGCATCGGTCCGTGCGGCATGGCTGCGTCGAGGATGTTGGCGGCAATGGAGATCGACGCGGAGGAGCCGAGCATCGTCCAGGCGTACACAGAGCCACGGACGGCGAGCACGGCGAAGGTGGCGACGATGATGAGGCCGTCGACGATGAGCGGCCAGAGGACGGGGATCGAGACCTCGGAGCGCCGGGCTACATCACTTTGCGACGCGAAGGACAGCACGGACGACAGGGCGATGATGACGACCGTTCCTGTGACCGCTGTCCGGGCAGGGGTGAGCATCGGGGATGGTTCCTTTCGGGTGCTGGTGGCGGCCAGCTAGTTGATGGGTCCTCCGGTGCGGAGGCCATTCCAGGCGATGACCTCGTCGCTGTCCCAGACCGGGGTAGAGCCGATCTTCTTGATCGGCTTGGGCGCTGGGTTCGTGGCGGTGGGCCGGTTGACGTACGCGTGCCAGGTACGCAGTTTCACGTCGATGTAGTCGGCGCACTGCTGCGCTGTCCACCAGGTATCGGGGTCAGTTGCGCTCATCCGGAGAGCCCTCTCGTCGGTGCATACCGCGAATGTACGCGGCCGACTCGGACTGTAGGTGATCATGCCGCGGCTCCGTTCATCGTGCTGGTGGCGGCAATCAGGCCGCCGGGGTTCAAGAGGTTTTGGGCACGGGTGGCGGCGACGTACGCCAGCATCAATTCGTCTTTGAGGCGCTTCTGGCTGCGGCGCAACGCTTCCTGCGGAGTCTGGCCGTCGTTCGCGCGGCGTACCCGCCACTCGTGGACGTGCTTCGCGACCTCGTTGCCCTCGGGGTCGAACCGAAGCCGACCGTTGTCGGCAATCCACCCCTCAGACTGGCGCACCGATTCGGCCGCCTGGTCCACGCCGCTGGCGATGTCGTCGGCCAGGTGCACGCTGGGCCACTCGCGACCCTTGGACTTGTGCGCGGTCGAGACGATCAGGTCGGCCTGCGCTTCGGGCACTACACCGCCGAGGGCAGTCTGAACCTTTGCCGTGCCGTGCTTTTCGATAAGAGCCACCAGCACTTTCCAGTCCGCCGAGTCCGCGGAGTCGTTGGCGTGAGCGACGACCTGTTCCCAGCAGCGGAAGGCTGCGAGGTCAGCAAGGCGTGGCTTCTTCCATGCTGGGCGGCGCTCATCGATGAGGAGGTCGGCGTCCTCGCAGAACTGAACTGCGTAGCGGTTCTCGCTCATCAGGTGCACGCGCTGCCCGGCGGCCTGCGCGGCCATAACGTGCTCGATGGCGGTGGCATTTGTGCGTGCCAGGGTGACGTGCAGGCCCGTCGCGGTGTGGTCGACGATGCTGGCGCGGCGCGGGTTGCCGGTCAGGCGGAGATCGTCGCCGAGGCGAGCGAGCAGGCTGTTGGCTGCATCCGCGACCGCCTGGCCGAAGCGCCACGACTGGGTCAGGCGGCCTTCGGCGGCATCGCTGACCTGAACCATGTAGTCAGTCGCGCCGGTGAATCCATAGATGCTCTGGGCCTGGTCGCCGACCGCGACCAACTGCAGGTGGGTCTGATCGCTGATGATGCCCGCGAGAACCGGGCTCGTATCCTGCGCCTCGTCCAGGAAGATCACACCGCCATCCGGGCCAACCTTCGGCCGCTCCAACGCGAACAGCTTCAGGTAATGGGAGTGACCGAACGCGACGGCTTGCCCCAGGGGGTTCTGGAGGTCCACCCAGATGGATTGCGCCACAGGGAAAACAAAGTCGACCATCTGGGCGTGTGAGTCCCGGTCGTCCAGGCCGGGAATGCGCCCGACGTGCTGCTTGGTCAGCTGCTCATCGGCGCTGCGGCAGAATCGGTCGACAGCCGCGAGCGCGTGCCGAGTGACCTCGTACGCGGTCAGAGTGACGGTCTCCCCGCCCACGTAAGAGAGGAACCGGTCGACCTTCAGACGCTTGCCCGTCTCGCCGATCGGAATCCGTGCGCCCCGGCGCATCCGGTCCAACAGCGGAGCGTGCCGGGTGTTCGCGAGATTCCGGTACGCCAGGGAGTGCGCGGTCGACGCCGAGATGCACTCGGGAAACTTGGATTTCGCCTCCTCCGCGATCGACTTGTTGAACGCGACATACAGGCCGGCGCGCTGCTGCGCCTGAACGATCTCGGCGAGCTGGATCAGGGTGGTGGTCTTGCCTGTGCCTGCCCCGGCCCGGACTCGGATCGGCTGGCGGGTCTTGAACAATTCGTGGATGTGCAACTGCTCGGCAGTCGGCGCGAACGCGCTCATGATCTGGTTCCTTTCGGGCGGGGTGGCGGCCCCGTGGTGGATGGCCGGGCCTGATCGACAGGCCCGGCCTGGGTGGTGCTGGGTGGGCTAGCTGGATAGGGCTCGGTGTCCTCCGACGCCGGTCTGTCCGAGGTTCACGCGCTGTCCTGCGGCAGCTCCCGCCGCGGCTGCGTTGGAGTCATGGCGGGAGCGGGTCTTGATGTAGTTGGCGTTTGCGCCGTGGTCGGCCTTGAATGCGGCCTCCGCGCGCTTGGCGTCGTCCATCAACACCAGCGCCATACCTGGCTCGGCTTCCGACGCTGCGTTGCCCTCGGCCTCTCGAAGGCGGGCGGCGACCTCGTTGTAAAAGCCACGCATCCAGGACATTCGGAATGCTTTGGTGCCCACCTTGGATCGCGGGCTTGGCTGCTGGCGAGCGGCTCCGGCGAGCATCTGTGGCATCAGGGTCGCGAACAGGAACCGCAACCGCTCGACATGGCCCGCTGTGCCGTAGACGACATGATTGCCGTATCCGTTCATAACCAGTGGCTCGCAATGTAATTCGCGGGCCATCAGGTGCAGAAGGAAGGACTGTTCACGCTGGTACTGGCCTCGGATGTTGAATCGGCCGATCTCGATCGGGGCGGGGCCTTCGCCGGAGCGCTGGCGGGCTTGGGCTTCGTCGAGACCGTATTTGGCGAGAAGCTGGAATGCCTTGGCGTTGAAGACATCTGCCTCCGGCGTGCCTGCGACGCTCTCGGCCTTCGCGAACAGCTTGCGGACCTTGTCGAGCATTGTGTCTTGCTTGGTGCCATGCGCCTGGGTCATTACTGGTTCCTTTCGCGGGGCGCGCCCGTGGCGGCGGGCGCGCTGCGTGGTGTGTTCGGCGAGTGGCGGCCCGCCGGAGGTGTGGTTACTTCTGGACGAATCGGAGGTTCAGTCGGTCGAACCGCTGCTGCCACAAGATGTTTGCGCGAAATCCGTCGTCCATGTAGACGTTGCCTGCGCGAATTTCGGTGCGGGGGTGGAGTTCGATGCTCACTCTGGTTCCTTTCGGGTCGGGGGTGGCGGCCCCCGGTTGGTCGTACAAATAAATCCTACATACGAGGTATGTACGACGCAACCAGGGGCTTGCCTAAACGTCCGTGACATGCATCACCGGCGGATGAAGCGCCATTCGGGGCTGTCGTCCATGGAGGACATCAGGTCCAGGTCGTCCGCATTGCAGTCTTCGGCGATGGCGTAGTCGCCGTGATGGGACGTCACCAGGGCGATGTACACCCCTAGCTCGCCCCACATCACCGCGACGCTGTCGCCGACGCGCAGTTCGCTGAAGGGCACTGCCTCGATTGTGTAGTCGGCGGCTACGCCGAGCTGGATTTCGCCGCTGTCGGCGGCGTATGCGGTCCATACGCGGAGGTTCGGGTCGATGCTGTCGATGGTCACTGCGGGGCTCCTCGGGGGTTGTTCGGGTACCCCCGGCGGGTTGGGCCGGGGGTGGCGGGTCAGCCGATTGGGTCGATTCGGTATTCGATGTGCGCGGGCACCGTGCCGTAGTGCTCGATGTCATGGGCGCGCATGTGGCCGACCAGGCGGCGGGCATGGTGGTAGGTGACGGTGGGGATACCCGGGCCGGGGGTGCGCTGGCCGTCGATGAATTGGGTGACGACGTAGGTGTGCTCGGGGCTGAACATTGTTGGTTCCCTTCGGGTTTGGTGGGGGTGGCGGCCCCCGGTTGCGTGATACATATGGGGTATGTACGACACAACCGGGGGTTGTGGGTTAGTTCGCGGGGCGAATGGCGTACCCGATGTGGTCGGGGCGGCGGTGGAATGCCGCCATGTCCACGCCGCGCAATCCGGCCACCATGGCGGCGGCCGTGTTGTATCCGGCGACGGTGTGGCGGATGTCGGCGACACCGTTGACGGTGCGGGTGATGGTGAAACGATCGGCCATGTGGCCCTCCTGGGTGGTTGGTTCCGGGGTGGCGGCCCCGGTGTGAATGTCCCCGTTTCGGCGACAACACCATGATTACATACCGGGTATGTATGGCGCAAGCAGGGGAGACAATATTTGAGTGAGTCCGTCGTCACAGTATTGCGTACAAAATTTGGTACCGAATTAAGCACTCCAGAGGGTACGTTCATGGGAGTACGCACCACACGGGGCCGCCACCCCGGAATCGAAAGGAACCATCCATGACCCAGCCCGCGCAGCCGGACGAGTACGACGTCACCATCGAGCGCAAAGCGCTCAAGGAGCTGGCAGCAATCGAGCCGCGAACTCAGCGCGGCGCGATCGTCGCGGCCATCATGGCGCTAGGACTCGACCCCCGGCCGAGCGGCTGCACCAAGCTGAGCGACACCCCCGGATTCCGTATCCGCATCGGCAGCTACCGAGTGGTCTACCTGATCGACGACGGCATTCGCGTCGTGACGGTGACCAAGGTCGGCACCCGAGGCAGTGTCTACAAGAAGTAGCGGCCCAGTCCGCCACAGAGCCCCCGCCGCGCGAGTGACGGGGGGAAGGGAACCGCAGTGACCACAAAGAAGAACGAGACCGCCTCGGCCGCCGTACCCCGTCGCCCCGGATCGGCCATCCGTGCGCGAGTGAAGGCGCACATGGTTTCGGTCAGCGAGGCGCGCAAGGGGCTTTCCACTCAGCTCGCGCTGACGCAGTCCGGGCAAGACGTGATCATCCTCACCAACTCCAAACCTGAAGGGGTACTGATGTCATTCGAGCGCTACGAGGCACTCCTGGACCGGATCGAGGATCTGGAAGATCGCCTGTCGATCGTCGACCGGGACGGCGACACCGTGCCGTTCGAGGAGGCGGCCGGGGACCTCGACCTCTAGCCCTCCACGCCTCTCGCCCCACCTCTGCGTGCCAGTCGGTACGTTTAGGTGGGGCACGGAAGGCGTTCCCTCACCTCCGATTTCGGAGTTGGGTCAACCCTCACCTGCACCCTCACCCTCGGCTTGGCGGATCGGGGTGTGAGAGCTCTCTCATGTCTTGCTTGCTGCAAGATTCCTGGAGGGCAGAAAGCGGAGGATGCACCGGATGACGACGCACAAAACAACTTGAGCCCGAAGGCTGAAGTTGCTGGTGGAGAAGGGAATTGGTCGGGGTGACAGGATTTGAACCTGCGACCGCCCGCTCCCAAAGCGGGTACGCTACCAAGCTGCGCTACACCCCGAATCGACCCCCAACGGGGTTGGAGCGGGTGACGGGAATCGAACCCGCGCTATCAGCTTGGAAGGCTGAAGTTCTACCATTGAACTACACCCGCATGCCGCTTCCGGAGTACCCGAATGCATGCGTTGAGCACTGTACCTAATCTCACTCATCCAATGCCAATCGGGCTGGATACGGGGTGGATCGCCCCGGTAGACACCGCCTGCGGCGCGTCGCGGGGGACTCGCGGAAATTGGGTGTAACGCCGGGGTCTCGGCAGCGATCACACATCCGATCGCCATTCGCGAGGTGTCGGGAACCCGTTCTGAAACAGGGACTTTCGATGCCGGGTGGCTTGCTAGGATCCTTTTTGTCCGGACGGGGGTATCTGGAAAGGGGGCGGTGAGCGTGCACCACACATGCCAACCGCGAGTCAGTGAGTTCGATCCGAAGGGCAATACCGGCGTGAGCTGCACCGCTGCCGGTACCGAAGGCACCGGCGACGCCGGGCCGAACACCACGTTCGCAGGGTGAGCGCATATGCCCATCCGAATCGACACCCGCACCAGCGCCGTCGTGACGGCCACCATCCGGGAATGGGCGCGAGCTGTGCATCCCAGCGGAACCGGTTCCATCGTGCCCGCACTCGAACCCGAGGATATGGAACGCATCTTCGGCCGCATCATCGGTGAACTGCTGGAACTGGCTGGATCCGAACCGTTTCCGGTGCCCGCGGCCCGTGCCATCGGGCGTCAGCTCGCCGAAGCGCCGTTCGAGCGCACCCGCATGCTCGCACCCGCCAGTCGCGCACTGCTCGGGCTCGCCCCGGGCGAATCGGGATCGCTGATCGCCACCCGCTGGCCGTTCATCGCCAGCCAGGCCATCGACAGTTATGCCGAGGCGCTGCAACAGCGGGCGCTGGCGCAGCAGGAACGCAGTCTCTCCGAGGCGGTTTCGGTGCGCGTGCAGGAGATCGCGGCATTGCAGACCAGGCTGCGGCACGAGGCCACCCATGACGCGCTGACCGATCTGGCCAACCGCTCACTGCTCAAGGAGCGGGTGCGGATGATGGCCACCGATCCGGCGCGCGGCGTCGGACTGCTGCTCATCGATCTCGACGATTTCAAGCAGATCAATGACGGTTACGGGCATTCGGTCGGCGATGAGGTGCTGGTCACCATTGCCCAGCGGCTGCGGTCGGCGTGCCCGGCCGAGACGGTGATCGCCCGCTACGGCGGGGACGAGTTCGTGGTCGCACTGCCCGCGCGCCGCAATTGCCTGGGCGAACTGGCCATGCGGGTATTGGCCGCGCTGTGCGAACCCGTACAGACCGCGGCGGGGCCCGTCCCGGCCTCGGCCAGTGTCGGTACCGCCTTCTGCCCGCCCGGGCGCGATTGCGATTTCGCCGATCTGCTGCGCAGCGCGGACCGTGCGATGTACTCGGCCAAGACCGCGGGTAAGCGACAGTTCGCCGTATCGGAACTCGACCCAGAGGAGGTCGACTCAGGTCCCGCAACCGCCCGATTCGCGGCAGTGGCAGGCTGAGCGACCTGGGGGCGACGCCGGTTGTAGCGATGACACCAATACACAGCACTCAATTGGCAATTGCTGCCGCGTAGGGTGGGGGTGTGGCTACGGTTGTCGTACTACTCGTTCTCCTGGTGGTCGTGCTGCTGGCGGTATTGATGGTCGGCCGCGGTCGGCGGGCCCGCGCGAATACCCAGCTCGCGGATGCCAAAGCCGATGCCAGGCGAGTCATCGAACGTCTCGGCGGCCAGGTGTACAACCTCTCCGGGAGTGACGAACCCTCCCGGCAGGCGCTCGTCGATGCCGGTGAGCGGTTCACCGCGGCCGGATCGCAGATCGACCAGGCGACGACGCCCGCGCAGGCGCGACTGGCCAAGGAGACCGCCCTCGAGGGGCTCTATTACGTGCGAGCCGCGCGTTCGGCCATGGGCATGGACCTCGGACCGGCCGTCCCCGAACTCGACGGACAGCGCAGCGCCGGCGCGGTGACCGAGGATCGCGTTGTCGACTTCGACGGCCGGCGCATCGAAGCCTCGCCCGACCCCTCGTCACGGACACCGAACTACTACCCGGGCGGGCGAGTGGCGGGGCGTCCCGTTCCGGCCGGTTGGTACTCCGAACCATGGTGGCGCACAGCGTTGGTCGCGGGCGCGTGGGGTGTGGGGTCGGTGCTGCTGTTCGATGCGCTGTTCACCGGGATGTCCGGGGTCGGGTACGACGCCTCCGCCTTCGAAAGCGGATACGGGGACGGCTACCAGGCCGGGCTGGATGCCGGAGACGGCAACTCCGGCGACCAGAACTACGGGGCTGGAGATCCGGGCTCCGGCGACCCGGGCTACGACTCCGGCGACCAGGGCTACCTCTCCGGCGACCCGGGCATCGCGGATGCGGGCTTCGCGGACCCGCGCTCCGATTTGGGCGGCAGTGATTTCGGCGACTACGGCGATTTCGGCGGCTTCGACAGTTTCGACGGCGGCGGCTTCTAGCTCGCGATTCGATTTCGATGTGCATGTAGTCACGCGGGCCGCTACTCGACGTTTACCTGCGCCATTACATCGACTTCGCAGGAATCGGACATAACTCGCATCGAATGCGGGGATTGTTCTCTATCAGTTTGCCTGACCGGCTTTTCGGTAACCGGAAGTTGTGCCTCCGTTTGCACTGTGTTATCGATTATCAGTGCTGGTCGACCACGAGGTGAATGATCCCGGCTCGTCGGTTCGCGGCGGGGTCGGTTCCCGGGTCATACCCGCGACCGGATTGGTCGCGGCGCTGGCGCTGTTGATCGTCACCCAGGTGTGGGCGTCCACGCACGAGACCATGGGTCCGCTGCGTAGTCTGCTGGCCGATTATCTGTTGAATCCGCAGTCGGCTTTCGTGTCCTGGGCCGGATTGGGGCTGGCCTGCGTGGGTGTTCCCACCCGTCTGCGGATCACCACCCTGAGCGCGGCCGCGGTGCTGGATCTACTCGTGCTGAGCGTGCAGGCGCTGTGCGGCTGGCATGTGTCGATCGGCACCGGACCCACCCTGGCGCTGACGGCGCTGGTGGCGACGGTGTGCCGCTGGCGGGGTCAGCCGCGGCGAACGGCCTTGCACGCCATCGCATTCGGAGTCCTGTTGATCATGGCCTCGAAAGTTGCCGACACCTGGTTGATGGTCAGCATCGCGAATGGTCCGCGGGTGCTGGATCAGTACGTCCAACTCGCCGATCGCGCGCTCGGTGAACCGGCGTGGCTGGTGGGGCGCGCGCTCGACGGGCTGGGGCCGATTCCGTCGAATGTGCTGCACGTGGTGTACATCCAGCTGCCGGTCGCCGCCATGGCCGTCGCGGTGTGGCAGTTGCGCAAGGTGACCATCGAACCGTGGCCGCGGCACAGTCTGCTGCGCACCTTCCTGGCGCTGGGCGTGATCGGGCCGCTGGGGTATGTGCTGTTCCCGGTGGTCGGGCCGGTCTTCGCCTACGGTCCGCTCGGCCATGGGCTGCAACTCGCGGATTGGCCGCATACGTTGCCCGCCTGGGATTTCACGCCGAAGCCGATGCCGTTCGATGCCGTCACCGCCCGCAATTGCATGCCGTCCATGCACACCGCGTGGGCGACGGCGCTGTTCATCCACACCCGTGACGCACCGCGCTGGCTGCGCTGGGCCGGGGCGACCTGGCTGGTGTGCACGCTGCTGGCGACGCTGGGGTTCGGCTATCACTACGGCTGCGATCTTGTCGCGGGCGCGGTGCTGTGCATGACGGTGGAGTCGGCGCTGCGCGATCCGGAGCGCGGCTGGGACCGCGGTCGGGTGTTCCTCGTGTCGCTCGGCGCGGCGACGCTAGCCGGATTGTTGCTGTCCTACCGTTTCCTGGCGACGACCATGGCGGAGTACCCGTTGCCCGCGGGATTCCTGGTGCTGGGCGCGCTGGCGGCGGTTACATTCGTGTTCTACGACACCTGGTTCGGCCATCGAACAGCCACTCCCACAAGGCAATCCGGACAACTCGCGCGAAAGCCGAAAGGTTAGTGTCTGCTTGATGATCACGACGCGGGCGGGGCAGCGCGGCTTGCTGCGTAAACCGAATTCAGACAACCGAAGATATGTACCCCGTGTTCCGATCGTGGTCGGCGTCCTGGTGTCGGTCGCCATCGCGCTGATCTTCTCCAGGCTGCACGGATTCCTGGATCTTCAGGTGTATCGGGTGGTCACCCGATCCTGGCTGCATCACGGTTCGGCGCTGTACGGTCCGACGCTGCCGGTGGCGGGCCATACCGATCTGCCGTTCACCTATCCCCCGTCCGCGGCGATCTTCATGATCCCGCTGGCGGTGGCGCCGATGTGGTTGGCGGAAGTGCTGGTGACGGCGAGCTCGCTGGCCTGCCTGGGCGTGACGCTCTGGCTGGTGCTGACCCGGGTTCGGCCCGAGCTCGGCCCGCGTACCAAGGCCACGGTGACGACGAGCGCGGTCGTGATCCTGCTCGCCATCGAACCCGTTCGAACCACCCTGTGGTTCGGGCAGATCAACCTCGTTCTGATGGCGGCGGTGGCGCTGGACTGCCTCACCGAGAAGCCTCGCTGGCCGCGCGGCATGCTGGTCGGCATTGCCGCGGTCACCAAACTGACTCCCGCGGCTTTCATCCTGTATTTCCTGATCCGCAAGGACTGGAAGGCCGCGGCGACCACGGCGGCGACATCCCTGACGGTCGTCCTGGGTCTGTTCCTGCTGTTCCCCCAGGAGTCCAAGGACTACTGGCTGCACGCGGTCAGCGATACCAATCGCATCGGGTCCCCGGATTACGTGGGCAATCAATCGATCAAGGGGATGGTCTTCCGGCTCGGGCTGACGCACTCGTCCGCCGTGGTGGTTTGGCTCGGCGTCGGCATGGTCGTGGTCTGCGCGGGGGCGGCGCTGATGCACCGCCTGTTCACCGCCGAACAGGCGAGACGCCCGGATACTCCGGACGCGCCCTCGATCACCGTCCTGTCCGTCACCGCGCTCTTCGTGAATGCCGCGGTCCTGCTGCTGATCTCACCGGTGTCCTGGACGCACCACTGGGTCTGGGCGGGTCCCGCCCTGGTGGCGGCCCTGGCGTGGGCGACCACCAAATCCAGCCGCACCCCGTTCATCACCATCGCCGTCTTCGCCGCCGTCTTCCTGATCGGCCCCGGAATCGTCCCCAACGGCAGACACCGGGAACTCAATTGGTCCTGGTGGCAACACATCCCGGGCGATGCCTACATCATCGCCACCACGATTCTCATCGCCGTCGCGGTGGCCCAACTGGTGCGAACGCGCGCGGTCACAGCACGCTGATTCCTCGCGAGCAGGCGGCTAACGTTTGCGGGCGCGGCTGGATTCGATGCGGGTCGCGAGTTCGAGGAGGTCGGCGGCGGGGCCGACGGATGGGGTTTGGCGATGCCAGATGGCCCGGAACTTTCGGGTCAGTGGGGACCTGCATCGAGGAATGCCCGCTTCTTCGAAGAGTTACTGCCGGGACAACCGGCCCCACCCGGAAGTCCCAGCGGCACAACCGGTGTGGGTGCATTGGGCGTGGACACGGTGTACGTGCGAAACCTCGGCAGCTGAGGGTCCCATGAGCGGCATGATCGCGCCGACGCTGATCCCCTAGCGCGGCAATACTGCTGGGCCATGCACCGAATGCTGGGGTCTTGAAGGGTATTCGGCAGGCCGGTAGCGTCGAATTCTCGCAGGTCGGGATGGAGACGTGGTGGGAATCAAGGCGTGGTTGGACTCCGGTAGACGATCCATCGATTTCATCTGGGCGGCCGCTAGGGACGAGCCGGAAGCGCTGTCCACGATAGGCGGCTATTACTTCCGACGGGGCGACATGGGTAAGGCCGAGCAGTGGTATCGGATGGCGGCGGATGCGGGTGCGGCCGACCATGCCGGATCGGCCTTCAACCTGGCCGTACTGCTCGATGAGCGGGGAGCCGATGGCGAGGCCGAGCAGTGGTATCGCAAGGCCGCCGAACGAGGTCATCCCGGGGCGGCGCTCCAGGTGGGGTTACTGCACGGGCAGCGGGGTGAGGACGACGCGGCCCGCGAATGGTGGCTGCGCGCTGCCGAATCAGGCAATGTCACCGCGATGTTCAACCTGGCCACGATCGCGCCGGACGACGAGGCCGAATCGTGGTACCGCAAGGCAATTGAGGGCGGGGACGCCGACGCGATGAACAACCTCGGCGCACGCTGTGAGAGGCACGGCGACAAGGTAGAAGCCGAATCGCTCTATCGGGCGGCGGCGGAGGCGGGCAATGCACATGGCATGAGCAACTTGGCAGTCCTGTGCGACGAGAGAGGCGACACCGAGGAAGCCGAGAAATGGTTTCGCCGCGCGGCGGAACAGGGCGATATCTCGGCGGCCGCCAATCTCGGAATCCTGCTCGATCAGCGGGGAGAGCGCGAATCGGCCCGCGAGTGGTGGCTGCGCGCGGCGGAAGCGGGCAGCGGGCCGGCGATGTTCAGTCTGGCTTTGGCCGCACCCGAGGAAGAGGCCGAATCGTGGTATCGCAAGGCAGCCGAAGCCGGTCATGCCGCCGCGATGAACAACCTCGGCGCACGCTGTGAGAGGCGCGGCGACAAGGTAGAAGCCGAATCGCTCTACCGGGCGGCGGCCGCGGCGGGCAGCCCGGCGGGGATGAGCAATTTGGCCGGCATGCTCAGAAATCAGGGTGACACCGAGGCGGCCGAGCAGTGGTATCGACGTGCCGCGGAGGACGGCCACCTGAACGCCATGAATGGTCTGGCGGAGCTGTTGGTCAGTCGAGGCGATTGCGCCGAAGCCGAGCAATGGCACCGTCGAGCGGCGGAAGCGGGGCACGCCGGGTCGATGTACGAATACGGCAAACTTCGCCTCGACCATGCCGATCCCGCCGAAGCGGAGACTTGGTGGCGCAAAGGCGCCGAAGCGGGAAACGACTTCGCCATCTGCAACCTCGCGACGCTACTCGGCCAACAGGGGCGAGACGATGAGGCCGCGCCCTGGCGTGCGCGTGCCGTGGAGCTGGGACACGAACCTCGATAGCCGCAGTTGCCGAACGCGTCCGGATGCGACGAGGTTGACAACTGTTGCACCAGAACAGGTTTCGCTCCCTCCAGGACCGAGTGCAGGAGTGCGGTGCAGGGGTTGAACGCGCGAAGGAATTACAAACCGAGGTCACCTCGATCGACCGATGTGGCCCCGTT
Organism: Nocardia acidivorans NBRC 108247; assembly: GCF_001625085.1. Taxonomy (GTDB): domain Bacteria; phylum Actinomycetota; class Actinomycetes; order Mycobacteriales; family Mycobacteriaceae; genus Nocardia; species Nocardia acidivorans. The sequence goes on along the minus strand of NZ_BDAW01000014.1, from coordinate 119,965 downwards.
GAGTCTGCGCCTGATCGGGATGCTGGGCGGCCTGACACCCACCCTGACCGCCGCGATCCAGCGTGGACTCGGTGCCGAGCAGATCGCCAGGCAACTCGCCGAGGGCCAGCGCTACAAAAACTGATGCCGGGCCCGGTGCCTCAGCTCGGTTGACACCCCGGGCACCAGAACAGGTTTCGCCCCTCCAAGACCGAATGCAGGACTGTGCTGCCGCAGAGACGGCAGGGGTCACACGCACGGCGATAGACGTAGGTGCGAGGGCGGTCGGCGGCGTAGGAGGGTGCACCGCGATCATGTTCGGGGCGCACGACGACCATGACACCTTCACGGACGCCCACCTTCATCAGCATGACCAGGTCATCCCAAATGGCCTGCCACTCTTGGTGACTCACCTGTCTGCCGGGACGGTGCGGTGAGATGCCATGGCGGAAGAGGACTTCCGCGCGGTAGACATTCCCGACCCCGGCTATAACCTTCTGGTCCATGAGGAGGGAGCCGATCGGGCGCTGGGAGCGGCTGATGCGGTGCCAGGCGCGGTCCGGGTCGGCGTCGGGGCGCAGGGGGTCGGGGCCCAGACGGGCGGTGAGAGCGTCCACTTCGGGGCCGAGGAGGATTTCGCAGGTGTTGGGGCCGCGCAGGTCCACGCCGTAGGGGTCGCCGGTGCTGCCCGCGCCGATCAGGCGCATGCGGACTTCGCCCACGGGGGCGGGCATGGGGACGGGGGATTCGTAGAATTTGCCGTAGAGGCCCAGGTGGATGTGCACGACCAGGCCCGAATCATAGTGGTGCAGTAGGTGTTTGCCCCAGGCTTCGGCGCTGGAGAGGATGTGGCCGTCCAGGCGCGCGGCCTCGGCGGCGAAGCGGCCCTGCGGGCTGGACACGCGGACCTTGCCGCCGGCCAGGCGACGCTGGTGCAGTCCGGCGAGGCGGTGCAGCGTATGGCCTTCGGGCACGGATCACCAGCTTTCGTGGGGCGGCGAGCCGCCGCGAACCGAAGTTCGCGGCGGCGCAACGTATTCCGGGGCGGAACTCAGTACGCGGGGACCTCGGGGGCCACACCGGTCTTCTCGTAGTCGGCGAGGATGTCGATGCGGCGCTGGTGGCGGGCCTCATCGGACCATTCGGCGGCCAGGAAGGCATCGACGATGGCGAGCGCCTCCTCGGTGCTGTGCATGCGGCCGCCGACGCCGATCAGCTGGGCGTTGTTGTGCTGGCGCGCCAGTTGGGCGGTCTCCACGCTCCAGGCCAGGGCGCAGCGGGCACCGGGGACCTTGTTGGCGGCGATCTGCTCGCCATTGCCGGAGCCGCCGAAGACCAGGCCGAGGCTGCCGGGGTCGGCGACCGTGCGGCGGGCGGCCTCGATGCAGAAGGCCGGGTAGTCGTCGAGGGCGTCGTACTCGAGGGCGCCGCAGTCGACGACCTCGTGGCCCTGGGACTCCAGGTGGGACTTGACGTTGTTCTTCAGTTCGAAGCCGGCGTGGTCGGCACCCAGGTATACGCGCATGGCAGCGATTCTCTCAGGGGCGACTCTCGCACCTCTCAGGGGCTCCGCCCCCGAACCCGCAACCGCGCGAAGTCGAGTCGCTCGGCCATTAACGGCGGGTGAGCGGCTGCGCGAATAACAGGTGCGCGCGTTGCTCGGATCGTGTGCGGCGGTGGGATCGTCGCGGACGCGAGACACGGGCGTATGTCCAGATTTCCGGCCTCCGATGCAAGGGTGCGCCATGCCGTCCGATGACCGCGTAAACCGAATGCCCGCTTTGACCGGCCGCAACGCGGTCAACGGGCCCGCCTGGAATCCCGTGTCGGGCATTACCGGCTGGGATCCGGCGACCGGGCCGCCCGGCTGGGGTCCGGTGGTCCCGGATGAGACGCGGCCGCAGCAATTGCCGCCGCGGATGCCGATGGATCCCGGCGTGCGCGGGCTGTCGCCGTTCGGATTGCCCGCGCGGCACAGCTGGGAGATTCCGCTGCTGGTGATCGTGGTGGTGCTGACCGTATTCGCCTACCCCTACGCGGTGTACGCCGTGGTGCGCGGCACCGACAATCTGTACCTGTCGATTCTGGCGTTCGCGCCGATTCTGGTGTGGTTCCTGCGCGGTTCGCAATGGGGTATGGCGCGGGTACAGGGGGTGAAGATATCGCCGACGCAATTCCCGGACGCGTACCGCATGGTGCAGGAGGCCGCCACCAGATTCGGCATGAAACACGCACCGGACGCGTATGTGGTGCTGGGCAACGGTCAGCTCAACGCCTTCGCGGCGGGCCACGGCTTCCGCCGCTTCGTGGTCGTCAACAGCGATCTGTTCGAAATCGGCGGCGCCGCAAGGCAACCCGAGGCAATGGCCTTCGTCATCGGACACGAGGTGGGGCATATCGCCGCCGGGCACACCTCGTATTGGCGGCAATTCGGCACGATACTCATGCAATTCATACCCGTGCTCGGTCCGGCGTTGAGTCGCGCACAGGAGTACACCGCCGATAATCACGGCTACAGCTACTGTTTCACCGGCGCTTCCGGCGCCATGACCACCCTGTCCGCGGGCAAATACCTCGGCGTCCTGGTCGGATTCGATGAAATGGCCGATCGCGCCATCACCGAAACCGGCTTCTTCGTCTGGCTCACCAATCTCCAGGCGAGCCATCCGGTCAATACCTGGCGCATGTGGGCGCTGCGTGATCGCAGCCGCCACGGCAAGCTGTTTCTGCGGCCCGCTCCCCCGGCCACATAGAGTTTGCTCATGACGTCCGACGATCAGTCGCAGCCGCCGAACGCACCGCAGGGGATTCCAGCCACAGGCAGCCATCCGGGATGGAATCCGGTCACGGGGATGTCCGGCTGGAATCCGCAGGTGGGCCCGCCGGGATGGGTTGCGCAGCCCGGTTATTCGCCGCCGCGGATCCCACCGCATCAGCAGACCCGCGGGCTCTCCCCGTTCGGCATGCCCGCCCGGCACAGCTGGGAGATTCCGCTGCTGGTGGTCGTGGTGGTGCTGACCGTGCTGGCGTACCTGTTCGCGCTGTTGCTGCTGTTGACCGGCAGCCTCGATCAATATGTGCTGCTGTTCGTCTTCGCGCCGATGCTGCTGTGGTTCGGCCGCGGCATGACCTACGCGACCCAGCGGGTGAACGGCGTGAAAATGTCGCCGACCCAATTCCCCGAGGGTTATCGCATGGTGCAGGAGGCGGCCGCGCGCTTCGGAATGCAGACGGTTCCGGACGCGTACGTGGTGCTCGGCAATGGTCAGATCAATGCCTTCGCCTCCGGTCACGGATTCCGGCGTTTCGTGGTCGTCTACAGCGATCTGTTCGAAATCGGCGGCGCCGCACGGCAACCCGAGGCCCTGGCATTCATCATCGGACACGAGGTGGGCCATATCGCGGCGGGCCACGTCTCGTATTGGCGGCAGCTGGGCATGTTCCTGGGACCGTTCCTGCCCATTATCGGCAATTCGCTGATTCGCGCCCAGGAGTACACCGCCGACAATCACGGTTATTGCAATCGCCATCTGGGCGCGCCCACCGCCATGCAGACCCTGGCCGGCGGCAAATACCTCAATACGATTGTCGGATTCGACGAGATGGCCGATCGCGCACCGCAGGAGAAGGGCTTCTTCGTATGGATCGTGAACGCGCTCTCCAGCCATCCGGTGCTGACCTGGCGCATGTGGGCGCTGCGCGATCGCAGTAGGCACGGGCGATTGTTCCTGCGCCCGACTCCGCCGCCCCCGGCCCCGTACACCGGCTATCCGCAGACGCCGCCGGTCGGATACAGCACCACCACAACCTATTTCCCGCAATAACGGACAACCGGGCCCGCCGCGGTCGGCGGGCCCGGTCAGCTGCCCAGCCGTGCGAACTCAGTCGAACTCGGGTTCCTCGTTCCGCGTGCGCTTGATCTCGAAGAAGTGCGGGTAGGATGCCAGCGCGACCGCGCCGTCCCACACCTTGCCCGCGACCTCACCGCGCGGAATGCGCGACAGCACCGGTCCGAAGAACGCGACGCCGTTGATGTGAATGGTCGGGGTGCCGACATCCGGCCCGACCTTGTCCATTCCGGCGTGATGCGAAACCCGCAGCGCCTCGTCGTATTCGGTGCTGGTGGCGGCCTCGGCCAGTTCGGCGGGCAACCCCACCTCGGCCAGCGATTCGGCGATGACGGTGGTCAGCATATCGGTGCGCGGACCGTCGGTCTCGTACTCGGCGCGCCGATTGTGCAGCCGGGTGCCCATGGCGGTGTACAGCGCGGGCAGCACCTCGTCACCGTTCTTCTGGGCGGCGGCGATGGCCACGCGCACCGGACCCCAGCCGGACCGCAACAGCTCCTGATACTGCTCGGACAGCCCCTCGCGGCCCTCATTGAGCACGGACAGGCTCATCACATGGAAGTTCACATCGATATCGCGGACCTGCTCGACCTCGAGGATCCAGCGGGAGGTGATCCAGCACCACGGGCACAGCGGGTCGAACCAGAAATCGACCCGGTCCTTCTTGGTGTCACTCACGAGTAGTCCCTTTCGCAATCGTCGGCCGGGCATGGCCGCCCCACAGCACAACAATGCACCTTCTTGCGGATATTTCCGCCAAGGCACCCGGGATGCGAGCTAGGGTCGGATCATCAGCCTCGTCGGCGGCAGCCGCGGATGGGCGGCGCAGGGAGGTCACACATGACCACGGCATCCAGGTTCGTCATAGCGGGGGGTGGGCTGGCAGCGGCCAAGCTCGCGCAGGCCTTGCGCGCCAATGATTTCGACGGGACGGTGACGCTCGTCTGCGCGGAGGAGCGACTACCGTACGAGCGCCCACCGCTGTCCAAGGAGTGTCTGCTGGGCAAGAAGTCACCCGAGGACGCGATCGTGGAGCCCGCGCAGTGGTATCGCGATCACCATATCGAGGTGCTGCTCGGCACCACCGTGACCGGGGTGGATCGCGCCACCAAAACCATTGCGCTGCCCGATGGTACGACCCTCACCTATGACAAATTGGCGCTGGCCACCGGATCTCGGCCGCGCCGGCTGCCGATTCCGGGTTCCGACGCCGCCGGAGTGTACACGCTGCGCGATGCCGAGGACTCCCTCGCGCTCATCGAAATGTTCCGCACCGCAACACGACTCGTGGTGATCGGGGCCGGATGGATCGGCCTGGAGGTGACCGCCGCCGCCCGCAATGCCGGTCTAGAGGTGACCGTGCTGGAGACGCTGCCGGTGCCGTTGCAGACCGCGCTCGGTCCGGAGATGGGCGCGGTCTTCGCCGATCTGCACCGCGAACACGGCGTGGATCTGCGCTGCGAGACCAAGGTCGCCGAGATCACCACCGCCGAGGGACGCGCCACCGGGGTGCGGCTCTCCGACGACACCCTGATCGCCGCCGACGCGGTGCTGGTGGCGGTGGGCGCGCGACCCAATATCGAACTCGCCGTCGATGCCGGATTGGCGACCGGCGAGGGCGTGCTGGTGGATGAGAGCCTGGCCACCAGCGATCCCGATATCGTCGCCATCGGCGATATCGCCGATCAACAGCATCCGATCCTGGAACGGCGAATTCGGGTGGAGCACTGGGCGAACGCGCTCAATCAGCCCGCCGTGGCCGCCGCGACCATGCTCGACAAACCCGCCGTGTACGACCGGCTGCCGTACTTCTTCACCGATCAGTACGACCTCGGCATGGAGTACACCGGCTATGTCGCGCCCAAGCAGGCCGCGCGCGTGGTGGTCCGCGGTGATCTCGGCAAGCGCGAATTCGTGGCGTTCTGGCTGGACTCCGGGAACCGGGTGCTGGCCGGAATGAATGTGAATGTGTGGGATGCGGGCGATCGGATCAAGGAGTTGATCCTGGGCGGCGAACCGGTCGATCCGGAACGCCTGGCCGATACCTCCGCACCGCTGTGACCACCGTCACCTGAGCATTGCCGAAACTGTGTCGAAATCGCGGGTCGGGCTCCGACCTGTCCGTGAAAGCGCCGCACGGGCGCGTCGAAGATGGGAGCCCCTCGTGAAGTACATGCCGCTCAAGACCTACAGCCCCGCCGCCTACTGCGATACCCCGATCAATGAGTGGGCCCCCGAGGAGATCCAGGCGCATATCGACTTTCAGCGCGCGCTCGGCGAGGAGCTCGCCAAATCCGGTGAACTGATCGACGCCCAGGGGTTGGCGTTCCCGGACGAGGCGCGGCTGGTCTGCTCGGACGGACGATCCGCGGCCGTGATCACCGACGGGCCGTTCCCGGAGACCAAGGAGTTCTTGGCCGGGTACTGGCTGGTCGATGTCGAATCGCCGGAGCGGGCGCTGGAGATCGCGGCGCGGGCATCGGCCGGACCGGGACCGGGCGGTAAGCCGATCGGCGAATACATCGAGGTGCGTGCGGTCATGGGCGCACCCACGAGCGATCTGTGAACCCTTGAATGGAACGCGGAGCGACCACCTATGAGATAACGGACCTGCTGCGCGAACTCGCGCCGCAGGTACTCGGGGTGCTGGTGCGGCGGTACGGGGATTTCGCCACCGCCGAGGACGCCCTCCAGGAAGCCATGCTCGCGGCGGCGACCCGATGGCCCGCCGAGGGGATTCCGGATAATCCGCGCGGCTGGCTGATTCAGGTCGCGGCGCGGCGACTGGTCGACGCCGTGCGCGCCGAGGTGGCGCGGCGCAATCGCGAGACCGCGACCATGCTGCGCGAGGTGCCCGCGGCGGCGGAACTGTCCGATGCGGTGGACGAGCGGGACGACACGCTCACGCTGTTCTTCCTGTGCTGCCATCCGGTGCTGTCACCGGCGAGCGCCATCGCCTTGACGCTGCGCGCGGTGGGCGGGCTCTCCACCGAGGAGATCGCCCGCGCCTTCCTGCTACCGGAATCGACCATGGCGCAGCGTATTTCACGCGCGAAGAAGCGGCTGGCGGCGGTGGACCGGCCCTTCGCCTCGGACGAGGCCACGGTGGCCGAGTCCGGCTATCCGGGTGCGTGGCGGGAGCGGGTGGGCACCGTGTTGCAGGTGCTGTACCTGATCTTCACCGAGGGGCACACCTCGAGCGGATCGCGGTTGCGGCGCAATGACCTGTCCGCGGAGGCGATTCGGCTGGCCCGGGCGCTGCACGGACTACTGCCGGACGATTCCGAGGTCACCGGATTGCTGGCGCTGTTGCTGCTCACCGATTCTCGGCGCGCGGCGCGGACCGGATCACACGGTGAACTCATCCCGCTGGCCGAACAGGATCGCGGGAAGTGGCAGCGCGGCACCATTACCGAGGGGGTTCGACTGGTCACCGGCACGCTGTCCGGCGGGCTCACCGGGCCGTATCAGATTCAGGCCGCCATTGCCGCGCTGCACGCCCAGGCGCTGCGGGCCGAGGACACCGAATGGGATCGAATCCTATTGCTGTACAACAGGCTCGAACGGCTGGCGCCCAATCCGATGGTGACGCTCAATCGTGCGGTGGCCCTGGCGATGGTGGAGGGTCCGCAAGCCGGGTTGGCGTTGGCCGCCACCGTCGAGGACGCGTTGCGCGAATCCCATCGATTGGAGGCCGTGCGCGGCCACTTCTATGAAATGGCAGGTGATTTCCCCGCGGCCGTCACCTCGTATTCGGCCGCCGCCCGGCGCACCACCAGCACGCCCGAACGCGATTACCTGATGCTCCGCGCGGCCCTGCTCCGCAACTCCTGACCTAAGCCGCCGCGCGAAAACCGGTGGGGCTCATACCCCGGTGCCGTTTGAAGGCCGCGCTGAATCCGAACGCATCGGCGTACCCGAGCGACTTCGCGATCTGCGCGACGGTGAGATCCGTTGTGGCCAAAAGCTCTTCGGCCTCCTCCATGCGGAATTCGGTGAGGTAGGCCAGCGGCGGGGTGCCCATCACCCCGGTGAAACGCTTGGCGAACAGCGCCCGGGACACCCCCGCCTCAGCGGCGAGCGAGGCCACCGTCCACGGCACGCCCGGGCGGGTGTGAATGGCCTGTAGTGCGGGCGCCACCAGGGGATCGTTGACACCGCGATACCAGCCGGGCGCATCGGTTCCGGCCCGCTCGAACCAGCCGCGCAGGGTGCAGACCAGCCCCCAGTCGAGCAGGCGGTCCATCATGGCCTGCGAACCCGCGCTCTGGCCGGCGGCTTCGGCGGCGGCCGCCTCCATCCACGGGCACATATCGGTGTCGTCGTGCACGACCAGCACCGGCGGCAGCGCGCGCACCAGACGCTCATGGCGGCGCGCGGAGGTCTGGTATGCGCCGACCACCAGCGCGGTCGCCTGATCCGATTCCGAGTTCCAGGCGATTCCACTCAAATCCGCTGCAGCGCAATCGGGTTCGGTGAAGCAGGCGATCTCGTACTCGGTGTGCGGCACCCCCACCGACTCGGGCTGATCGGCGAAGTGGAAGGGTTCCGGGCCGCGAATGATCGCGGTGTCATTGGTGACCAGCGGCGTTCGGGTGCCGTCCGCGAGCACCAGGGTGCCGCCGCCGCGCAGCACGGTGACCATGGTCATGGGCGCGCAGTCCGCGAAGCGAATGGCCCACGGCGCGGCCAATACCGCGTGCGTGACGACCGAGCCTTCGGCCCGTATACCGCCCAGCAGCTGACTCAGAGGATCCACACCTCGACTGTAGACGAATTCCTATCCGCCGGAGCGTTTCACCCATGGATCGTCCACACGATCCCGGGTTGACTGGGGATATCGCAGCCGCGCTCCCTTTGATCAGGAGGAAATCCCTTGTCGCACAACGATACCCGCACCGCCCTGGTGGTGCTTTCGCATCATCGGTCCGATTCGCTCACCGCGCATATCGCGCGCCGCACCGTCACCCAGCTCGAGGACGCCGGTTACACCGTGGACCTGCTCGACCTGCATGGCGAGGGCTTCGACCCGCGGATGAACACCGCGGACCAACCCGATTGGAACGACCGCGACAAGGTCTTCTCCCCCGAGGTCGAGGACCATATGCGCCGGGTCCTGGCCGCCGAGGTCATCATCGCCGTCTTCCCCATCTACTGGGCATATGTCCCCGCCCTGCTCAAGGGCTGGATCGACCGGGTCTGGAACTACGGATTCGCCTACGGCCGCAGCAAACCCCGCCTCGCGGGCAAGCGCATGCTGTGGCTCGGCCTGGCCGGTGCGACCGCCGACGACGGCATCATCCCCGCCATCAAGACCATGCTCGACACCCAGCTCAGCGCCTCCATCGCCTACTACTGCGGCCTCTCCGATTCCCGCACCGTGGTCCTGCCGGACGCCGAGGAACGCCCCCAACGCCTCGATGCCGTAGGCAATCTGGAGATCGGCGCGGCCGTCACCGGCGCGGCCCGCGACGCGCATTTCGCCGCCTTCGAGCGCACGGCGGCCCAGCATGTCACCGATTTCCTGACCCCCGTCGGCATCCCCGCCTGAGCAGCGCCGATCGATTTCCGCTGCAATTGGCGGCCGATCAGCCGCGCTCGACACTACACAGTCAGCTCGATGTCGGCGCGCACAGCCACTCCACGAAAATCGGCGGGCGCGAACCGGTTCGGCTGCACCCGCGGGATGCAAACGCGCGGGGGCTGGTCACGGATCTGCGCGTCGGCGATCCGCCCGCGACGGTGAGCGACTAGATCGAGCTCCCGGTCCAGGGTGTCCCGGTGATGAGTTCATAAGCCTGCATGTACTTCTGGCGGGTGATGTCGATGACCTCGGCCGGGAGCTCCGGGCCGGGGTACTCCTTGTTCCAGCCGGTGCCCACGGACCAGTCGCGCACGTACTGCTTGTCGAACGAGGCCTGCGGGCGGCCGGGCGCATAGTCGTCGGCGGGCCAGAAACGCGAGGAGTCGGAGGTGAGGACCTCATCGCCGAGGGTGAGAACGTCACCGTCCCAACCGAATTCGACCTTGGTATCGGCGATGATCACACCGCGGGAGGCGGCGTGCTCCGCGCCGCGCGAATAGATCTCCAGGGTCAGATCGCGGAGCTTGTTCGCGACCTCCGCACCCTCCTGGTTGATCACCTCGGCGAACGAGATGGGCTCGTCATGGCCCTCATCGGCCTTGGTGCTCGGGGTGAAGAGGGGTTCGGGCAGCTTGTCGCCGTCGCGCAGGCCGGGCGGCAGCGCGATACCCGAGACGGTGCCGCTGCGCTTGTACTCGGCCAGGCCACCGCCGGTGAGATAGCCGCGCGCAACGCACTCCACCTTCAGCATCTTCAGCGGCTTGACCCGCACCCCGCGTCCGCCGAACTCCGCGGGGACATCGGTGGTGGAGAGAATGTGATTGGGAATCCCGTCGAAGAAGCCGAACCACCAGTTCGACAACTGGGTGAGCATGGCCCCCTTCTCCGGAATCGGGGTGGGCAGCACCACGTCGAACACCGACACCCGGTCGGATGCGACCAGGATCAGCGAATCGCCGTCCTCGTACAGGTCGCGCACCTTACCGGCGTGAATGTGCTTCAACTTCTCCTCCTCGGACTGGGATCGCTGCCACCGCACACCCTACCGACGTGCCGATTCGGTCCGGCACCCCGCCATAACCCGCAGCGCGGGACCCGGCGGACGTGGCATTGTTGGCACAGTCGCGTCCCCACACGGCACAGAGTTCCGAGAGCGAAGGAGCACCCTTGTCCGCACCGAATCTCACCCGCGAGCAGGCGATCGAACGCGCCGCGACGGTCCAGGTGGAGAACTACCGCGTCGAATTGGACCTGACCGGGCAGCCCACCAGCGCCGAAGCGGCGACCAGCGACCTCTTCTTCTCGCGCTCCACGGTGACATTCACGGCGACACCGGGCGCGCGGACCTTCATCGACTTCGTCGGCGCGGGGCTGCGCTCGGCCGTCCTGAACGGTGTCGCGATCGATGTCAGCGGTTATGACGAATCACAGGGGCTGACCCTCACCGATCTGGCCGCCCGCAATGAGCTGGTCATCGAGGCCGATGCCGAGTATTCGCACACCGGTGAGGGCCTGCACCGGTTCGTCGACCCCACCGATGACAAGGTGTACCTGTACTCGCAGTTCGAGACCGCCGACGCCAAGCGCATGTTCGCCTGCTTCGACCAGCCGGACCTCAAGGCCACCTACGACATGATCGTGACCGCGCCGCAGGACTGGGAGGTCATCTCCAACGGGGCGGTGGTGTCGAGCCGCACCATCGGCACCGTCGTCGAGCACACCTTCGCGACCACCCCGCGCATGAGCACCTATCTGGTGGCGCTGATCGCCGGTCCGTACGCCAAATGGACCGACAGCTACTCCGATGCGCACGGGGAGATCCCGCTCGGCATCTACTGCCGTGCCTCGCTCGCCGAATACATGGACGCCGAAAGGCTTTTCACCGAAACCAAACAGGGCTTCGGCTTCTACCACACCAATTTCGGTGTGCCCTACGCCTTCGGCAAGTACGACCAGCTGTTCGTCCCCGAATTCAACGCGGGCGCAATGGAGAACGCGGGCGCGGTCACCTTCCTGGAAGATTATGTGTTCCGCTCCAAGGTGACTCGCGCCTCCTATGAGCGCCGCTGCGAGACCGTGCTGCACGAGATGGCGCACATGTGGTTCGGCGATCTGGTCACCATGAAGTGGTGGGACGACCTGTGGTTGAACGAATCCTTCGCCACCTTCGCGTCGGTGCTGTGCCAGGTCGGCGCGACCGAATACACCAATGCCTGGACCACTTTCGCCAATGTGGAGAAGTCCTGGGCGTACCGGCAGGATCAGCTGCCCTCCACCCACCCCATTGCCGCGGACATCCCGGATCTGCACGCGGTCGAGGTGAACTTCGACGGAATCACCTACGCCAAGGGCGCTTCCGTGCTGAAGCAGCTGGTGGCGTACGTCGGGCAGGAGCCGTTCCTGGCGGGGCTGCGCGACTACTTCACCGAACACGCCTACGGCAACGCCACTTTCGATGATCTGGTGGGCGCGCTGGAGAAGGCGTCCGGGCGCGACCTGTCCGACTGGGGCGCGCAGTGGCTCAAGACCACCGGGCTCAACATCCTGCGCCCGGAGTTCACCGTCGACGCCGAGGGCAAGTACAGCTCGTTCACCGTGATCCAGGACGGCGCGGAACCCGGTGCGGGTGAGCGGCGCACGCATCGCCTTGCCATCGGCATCTATGACGATCAGGATGGAAAGCTGGTGCGCACCAAGCGCATCGAGCTCGATATCGATCCGGCCGAGCGCACCGAGGTGCCGGAGCTGATCGGTGTCGCGCGCGGGAAACTGGTGCTGGTCAATGACGACGACCTGACCTACTGCTCGGTGCGGCTGGACGCCGATTCGCTCGAGACCGTGGTGGATCGCATTGCCGATATCGCCGAACCGCTGCCCCGCACGCTGGCCTGGTCGGCCGCCTGGGAGATGACCCGGCAGGCCGAGATGCGGGCCCGCGATTTCGTCGCCCTGGTACAGCGCGGTGTCGGCGCGGAGACCGAAATTGGTGTGGTGCAACGCCTTCTGATGCAGGCGCACACCGCCATCTCCTCCTACGCGGACCCGAACTGGGCCGCCGACACCGGCTGGGGCGAATTCGCGGACCGCCTGCTCGCGCTGGCGCGCGCCGCCGAACCCGGCTCGGACCACCAGCTGGCCTTCGTCAATGCGCTCACCGGAGCGCACCTGTCGGTCCGCCATATCGAGGCGCTGCGCCAGGTCCTCGAGGGCGATCCAGCGGCAGCCCTGCCCGGCCTCGTGGTCGACACCGACCTGCGCTGGCGGCTCATCCAGGCGCTCGCCGCCGCCGGTGATATCGACAACGATGGCATCGAAACCCCCGTCATCGACGCCGAATTGGCGCGCGACGACACCGCCGCCGGTCGCCGTCAAGCCGCCGCGGCGGCCACGGCCCGCCCGCAGATCCCGGTCAAGGCCAAGGCGTGGGCCACGGTCATGGAAGACGATTCGGTCCCCAACATCACCGCCCGCGCCATTGTCACCGGCTTCGCCCCGGTCGGCCAAGCCCACCTGCTCACCCCGTACGTCGAACGCTACTTCGCCGAAATCCCCGCGGTCTGGGACCGCCGCTCCAGCGAAGTAGCCCAAACCGTGGTGGTCGGCCTGTACCCCCACTGGGCCATCAGCGACGAGGCGGTAGCGATAGCCGACAAATTCCTCTCCAACGACCATCCCCCGGCCCTGCGCCGCCTGGTCGTAGAAGGCAAGGCAGGCATCGAACGCTCCCTCCGAGCCCGAGCCTTCGACCGCACCTAACCCCCACCCCCGCAGCCCCTTTCGCCTCCCGAGGCGAGAGGGGCTGCGGCATTTCCGACTCCCGCGTCTTCCGGCGCCAAGACTCCCGAATGGCGCTGCCCTGGGCGGATCTGCTGTGGGCAGCGGGGGCGGCTATTTCGGCCGGGGGTGCGGCACGGTGGGTTCATGGCACAGGATGAGAAGGCGCCGATGTTCAATTGGCGCACACGGGAACAGCTGTTCGGTAAGCGGATTCTGGTGTTGGACGGTGCGCTCGACGATGACAATGGGGCGCTGCTGATGACGCAGATGCTGCAGTTGGCGACCGAGGACTCCGAGGCGGGGATATCGCTGTGGATTCACTCGCCGGGTGGGTCGGTGCCCGCCATGCTCGCCATTCGGGATGTGATGCGGTTGGTGCCGTGTGACGTTTCCACGCTGGCACTCGGATTGGCTTGCAGCGCTGGGCAATTCCTGCTGTCGTCCGGGACTCCGGGCAAGCGGTTCGCGCTGCCGCACGCCCGGATTCTCATGCATCAGGGGTCGGCCGGAATCGGGGGTAGTGCGGTCGAGGTGGAGGTCCAAGCCGATGATCTGCGGTACACCGTGCAGACCGTGCTCGGGTTGATCGCACAGGACACCGGGCAGCCCTTCGACCAGGTCTACGACGATTCCCTGCACGATCGCTGGTTCACCGCGGCGCAGGCGAAGGACTACGGATTCATCGACGGGATCGTCGAATCCTTCTGGCAGATCATCCCGCAACGACCGAAGATGGGGATCTCGGCATGACCAGCTACACCATTCCCAATGTGATCGCCCAGCATCCGCGCGGTGAGCGCATCATGGACGTGTACTCGCATCTGCTGGCCGAGCGGATCGTATATCTGGGCACACCAATCGATTCCGGTGTCGCCAATGCGCTCATCGCCCAACTCCTGCACCTGGACGCCGACAGTCCGGGGCAGGAGATCAACCTCTATATCAACTGCGAGGGCGGCGATCTGTCCGCCATGCTCGCGGTCTACGACACCATGCAGCACATCTCGTCCCCGGTGGCGACCACCTGTGTGGGCCAGGCCATCGCGGTCGGCGCGGTCCTGCTCGCGGGCGGCGCGAAGGGCCGCCGCACCATGCTCCCGCACGCCCGGGTGGTGCTGCACCAGCCCGCCATCAGCGGCCGCGGCACCATCCCCGACCTGATCATCCAGGCCGACGAGGTGGTCCGCCTGCGCGCCGAGGTCGAGGCCATCCTCTCCGAACACACCGGCCAACCCCTCGAAGCACTGCGCCGCGACACCGACCGCGACCGCGTCCTCACCGCCGAAGCCGCCCGCGACTACGGCCTCGTGGACCAAATCCTCGGCCCCCGAGACTGATTCACCCCGGGGATCAGGCAGCCAGCATGACCGGGCCGTTGAACACCTGTGCGGTGGGGCGGGTGATGGCGGACATGCGCTGGCGGCGGAGTTCGGTGGCGACCAGTTGGGTGAGGCCGATGAGGTCGGTGCCCAGTGCGCCCGCGAGGGCCGCGATCATCTCGCTGGAGGGTTCCTTGCGCCCGCGTTCGACCTCGGAGAGGTACTGCGGGGAAATCCCGGCGCGCCCGGCGGTTTCCACGAGCTTCTCGCCCTGCTCCTGGCGCAGTGCACGCAGTTGCGCACCGAGGACTTCGCGCCACAGCGGCTCGCGCACCGGGCGCAACGCGCGGGGGCGATCGGTACGGGATTCCGGGAGCACAACGCTCCGGGCGGGGCCATCGCCCGGCAGCACGGGCACCGGCTGCGGGTTCGGGCTTTCGGCCCGCTCGGCGAGTCCGCCGGGGATGGAGTGGAGACGCGGCTGCTCGGACATGGTCCGAGCGTAAGTCGGCGCGACCGGCCGGTGCGCGCCGTTCTGCTCTGAGCAGAAGGGATCGCGGCGGTGGATGCGGCCGGGGGCCGATACCGGGCACAGGAAAACAGCGCACCCCTTCCCTCTGCGCGTACCCGGTCGAGAAGCGGGGGCGCGGAGATGGAAGGGGTGCGAAAGTGTCCCGGCGCCGCGCGGATTCGCGACGCCGGTGCGGGACTCAGACCCGGCCGATGGAGGCGGCCATGACGCGCACCGCGGAGACCAGGCCGTCGATCAGCTCACCCTTGCGGAAGGAGCTCAGGGCGGCGGTGGCGCCCAGCTGGCAGACATTGTCGTTGGCGCGCTTGGCGACCTCGATGCCCGAGCGCACCTCGACCGCCTTGGCATTGGGATCGACCGCGATGAGCACCGAACGGCGCGCCTCGGGGGTACCGGGGAAGACCGCGTCCGCGCCGGCGGCGGAATCCGCGCCGAGATCACCGATGAAGATGTTGAACCGCACCTTGGTGGCGCGGGTGGCATCGGTGAGGGCGTTGTCCATGAGCAGGCGCTCATGATCGGTGAACGGCACCTCGCTGAAGACGTCACCCGCCTCGTGCACACCGGAGACGCGTCCGCTCACGGTGACCGCGTAGCCGTGCGGTAGCTCGGCCTCGTTCACCGCGGGCCAATTAGAACTTGCCACTTGCCCGGCCTCCGATCAGGTCCGCCGCGGCGGATTCGATAGCAGCATGGTTGCCATGCGATGACTCAGCATTGTCGTGATGACCGAAACCGGTCACCTCGTCCGTCGCGCTCCACAGCACCGGGGGCTGGGTCCACTCCGCGCCGAGCTCGAAGTGGTCCGGCTTCTTGCCGGGCAGCGGCTTACCGAGGAACGACAATCCGGCGATCACCAAATAGATCGCAAGCGGGATGCCGACGTAGATCAGCACAGTCTGGAGAATGCTCACCGCTCAACGGTAATGGATGCCCGGATCCGCGCCACCGACCGGTGAGTACACACGCTTACGTGTCGTCGTGATCTTGCTCAAATTAACCAGGCCGTAGAGTTTGCCGGAAGTTTTCTGACGCTAATCGGAGCACTCGACAGCAGCACATCTCCGGCCGGCAGCGTTATCGGCGCATCGGTGGCATTGAGCACACATAGCAACCCGCCATCACGGCGAAATGCCAGGCAGCCGGGCGGACTTCCGTACCACTCCAGTCCGGGCCCGGCGAATTCCGGTCGCACGCCGCGCAATTCGATGGCCATCCGATACAACGACAGCATGGAGTCCAAACGCTCCAACTGTTTCTCCACCGTCACTCCTGACCACTGCGGCGGCATGGGCAGCCACGGCGTCCCGGTGGTGAACCCGAAGGGCGGCTGCTCGCCCTCCCACGGCAGCGGCACCCGGCAGCCGTCCCGGCCGCGGCGGGTGTGACCCGAGCGCTCCCAGGTCGGATCCCGCAGCGCGTCCGCGGGCAGATCGTCGATATTGGGCAACCCCAATTCCGCACCGTTGTAGATGAATACGCTGCCCGGCAGCGCCAATTCCAGCATGATCATGGCCCGCGCCCGCGCCTGCCCGATCGCGCCGCCGCCATAGCGGCTGACCTCGCGCTCCACATCGTGATTGGACAGCGTCCAGGTGGGACTGGCGCCGACCGCCGCGACCGCGTGCAGCGAATTGTCCACGGCGTCACGGATTCTGTCGGGATGGAACGGCGTCTCGGCTAATCGGAAGTTGAATGCCAGGTGTAGCTCGTCCGGGCGCACATAATCACCGAATCGAGTGTTGTCGTCCACCCAGACTTCGCCGATGGAAACCGCGTCCGGGAACTCGTCCATGACCTTTCGCAACCGGCGATGGATGTCATGCACGGCCGGATTGTTGAAGCGCGGATCATTATCGTCGTGCACCACCAAATGGGTGTCGTCCGGAGTCCGTTGCGGCAGCTCCATATCCGGTAGACCAGCGGGTTTGGCCATTCCGTGCGCGACATCGATACGGAATCCGTCGACCCCGCGCAGCAACCAGAACCGCATTGTCTGTTCGAAATCCGCCGCCACCTCCGGATTCTCCCAATTCAGGTCCGGCTGTTCGGGAGCGAAGATATGCAGATACCACTGCCCCGGACTGCCGTCGGCCTCGGTGACCCGGGTCCAGGCCGGGCCGCCGAAGATGCTCGGCCAATTGTTCGGCGGCACACTGCCATCCGGGCCGCGACCGTCGCGGAACCAATAGCGGGCACGCTCCGCACTCCCCGGAGCGGCGGCCAGCGCGGCGGCGAACCAGGGATGCTGATCGCTGGTGTGATTGGGCACCAGGTCCATGGTGACCCGCATCTGCCGGTGATGCGCCTCGTCGATCAACTCGTCGAGCGCGCGCAGCCCACCGAAGAGCGGATCGATATCGCGCGGGTCGGCCACGTCGTAGCCGCCGTCCGCCATGGGTGAGCGCATGACCGGGCAGATCCACAGCGCATCCACCCCGAGCAGCTCCAAATAGCCCAGCTTGTCCCGTAATCCGCGCAGGTCACCGACGCCGTCACCATCGGAGTCCGCGAACGAGCGGGGGTACACCTGATAGAAGACGGCGGACCGCCACCAGGGTGCCGACGCGGGCACGAAACCCGGTGCGGCGGAGGGCACGGCGGCGGCGGAGTTCTCGGTCACAGCCGTAATGGTGCCAAAGCCCGCCGACACTCGAGGGCACGACGGCGACACTTGTCCAGATTCAGCAAATGATCAGCGGACGAGATCCCGCACCGGAAACGCTCTGGGGGCCTTCACCTTCTGCGGTACGAGTTCAGATGGGCGAGTTCATGAGCGAATTGGCGGCCATCTCGAAGTAGTCCAGCAGCTGCTTGCGATGAGCGTCGTCGAGCAGTGCGGGCTCGATCTCGGCCACGGCGATGTGCATGGCCCGCAACCAGGCGTCCCGCTCGATCGGGCCGATCTTGAAGGGGTGGTGCCGCATCCGCAGGCGCGGATGTCCGCGCTCGTCACCGTAGGTGCGCGGCCCGCCCCAGTACTGCTCCAGGAACATCCGCAACCGGCGTTCGGCGGGACCGAGATCCTCCTCCGGGTACAGCGGGCGCAACACCTCATCGCCCGCCACCTCCCGATAGAAGGCGGCGACGATCCGCTCGAAGGTCTCCGCCCCGCCCACGGCTTCGTAGAAGGAGGTCGCTGTCTGCTCGCCCGAAGTCACGCCAACCATTGTGCCCGCCGGATCCGAAACACATGTCCCGGGTACGAACCCACCCAAGTTCGCGGCCGTCCCGGTTCTGGACCGAGCGGCGGGAGGGAGCGGCGGGAGGGAGCGGCGGGAGGGAGCGGCGGGAGGGAAGAACCGGGACTTCGGGGCCGCGAACTCCGCCCCGGAGCGCAGCGGAGGGGCGAGACGGCACCGTCATAAGTCGTTCATCCGTTTGTGCCCGACAATGTGCGAAATCACCGTGCAATGTGCGGCGTTCCATGGTCAACTGGGTGGCAGTCTGCCGAATACCACACCATCGGACGAATACGGATTCGGGGTATTGCACCATGAAGCAGCGGCACGGCGCCCGGCATGAGGCGCGCACGCACCGACAACTCCAGCCCGCCGACGTCCACAATCGTGGCTCGGGGGCTACTCCGCTGCACATCTTGTCCGAACATTCCTATCCGGATGCGCATCATGACCATTCCGCGCATCGCCCGGCCGATGTCACTCCCGGCCTGAGCTGGAGTAAGAGTCGCGTTCTGCTCCTGAACGCCACCTACGAGCCGCTCACCGCGCTCTCCGCGCGCCGCGCCGTCGTACTGCTCATCTGCGATAAGGCGCATACCGTTCACGACAATCCCGAAGGTCCGGTCGTGCACTCCGCCGGCACCTCGGTGGCGCTCCCCTCGGTCATCCGACTACGCACCTACGTGCATGTCCCCTATCGCGCCCGCGTGCCCATGACGCGCGCCGCGCTCATGCACCGCGACCGCTATCGCTGCGCCTACTGCGGCGGTAAGGCCGAAACCATCGACCATGTGGTCCCCCGCAGCCGCGGTGGTGCGCACTCGTGGGAGAACTGCGTTGCCTCCTGCGCCCCCTGCAATCACCGCAAGGCCGACAAACTGCTCAGCGAATTGGGTTGGACCCTGCACCATCAGATGGTGGCGCCCAAGGGCCCGCACTGGCGACTGCTCACCGCCAGCTCCGAATTGGACCCGGCCTGGTTGCAGTACCTCGGCGAAGGCGCGGCCTGACCCAGACCGCCCAGCCCATCCTCCGATCAGCTGTATTCGCTGACCAGTAGTGCCCAGGTGCCCGGTTCGAGCGCCTCGAAGACGTGTGGCGAGTCACCGGGATAGCAGATGTAATCACCCGGACCCAGTTCCACCGGGGCCTCCGCGGGACCGACCTTGGCCCGGCCACCGCCCAGCACAATGTGTTCGACCACACCGTGGCTGTGCGGATCCGAATCGCGAGAATGTCCGGGTTCGGCGGTAATGCGGTAGATATCGCGGCGCGCGGTGGGCGGTGAGGCCGCGAGCAGAGTCGTTCGATATTCCGACTGGGACGAGGCGAGCATGGCGCCCTCACCCAGACGAATCACCTGAACCATCGGCCGTGGCGGATCCAGCAGTCGCGAGAACGGGATATCCAGGGCGACACACAGCGCCCACAGCGTCTCGATACTCGGATTGCCCGAACCTGACTCCAGTTGCGAGAGAGTGGATTTCGCGATTCCCGCCTTGCGCGCGACCTCGGTGAGCGAAAGCCCCGCCCGGGCTCGCTCCCGGCGCAGCGCAGCGGCGATCGCCTCCTGCGGAGACGCGGACGCGGGGCTGTCGGACTGGGTCATATCGGCTTCACACAGTACCCGGCCCCGCGCCGTACACCACGAGTGCGCGCCCGAGCGGAGTAGCCGCGGAGTTACCGGAACTATCCTGGACGCTGATTCGGGCATGCCGAAATGGCCGCTCGGCGGCCTGTGAAAGTCTTTGACTTATCGAACGAACTTCGTTCAATATAGACGGCATGCGTTCGATATGGCGAACACTCGATCGGGGTGTACTCACGGGGATCGCGGCGATCTGCCTGGCAGTCGCCATGATCGGCGTCTCCTACGGCGCCACCGCCGTCACCGCCGGATTCCCCGCCTGGCTGCCCATGCTGATGAGCGTGGCCGTGGTCGCGGGCGGATCAGAATTCGTCTTCCTGGGCATTCTCACCGCGGGCGGCAGCCTCGTCGCCGCCGTGCTGGCGGGTTTGCTGGTCAATGCCAGGCATCTGCCGTACGGGCTGTCCGTACCGGATGTGGTGGGCACCGGCTGGCGGCGACTGCTCGGCACGCATGTCATGAACGATGAATCGGTCGCCATGGCCCTGTCCCAGCCCGACCGGCCCCGCCGCCGCGCGGCCTACTGGCTCTGCGGATTGGCGGTACTGGCCGCCTGGCCACTGGGCGCGGCCGTCGGCGCGGTACTGGGCTCGGTGGTCCCCGATCCGAACGCCTTCGGCTTGGACACCGTATTCCCGGCCGTTCTGATCAGCCTGGTGCTCCCGGCGCTGCGCGACCCGCTCACTCGCACCGCCGCGCTGGCTGGTGCGGTGGTCGCGGCGATCTCCACGCCTTTCCTGGGCGCGGGCCTGCCGGTGCTGCTCGCCCTGACCGCGGTGCTGCTGGTCGTCCGCCGCGCGGGCAGCGCCACAACCGATACGGGCGCGGGGACTTCGCCCGCGGACACGGGCAAGCCTCTCGCGGACATCGGTAAGCCTCTCGCGGGCAGTCGGGAGTTGCTCGTAGACAACCGGAAGCCTCTCCCGGGCAGCGGGGAGCCTCTCTCGGACAGCGGGGAGCCTCTCTCGGGCAACCGGAAGCCTCTCGCGGACAGCGGGGAGCCTCTCGTAGACAGCCAGGAACTGCTCGTGGACAACCGGCGGACTCCTACGGCCAGCGTCGAATCTGTCGCGGCGACCGCTACCGCGAAGGCCGCCGCGGCCGCGTAACTTTCGGCCCCACAACACGAATCCCAGCCCAGCCACCGCGGCCCGAGCGGCCGCCGCATTCCAACCCTGAAGGAGGTGCCGCCATGACGAGCACACTGATCGCCGGAGTCTGCGCACTTGCGGTGGGCACCTTCGCATTCCGTTTCGCGGGGCCCGCGCTGCGCAGTCGGGTGAAGATCTCCCCGCGCACGGTCAAGCTGCTGGAGATCGCGTCGGTCGTACTGCTGGCGGCGCTGGCGGTCACCACGCTCATACCCTCGCGCAGTGGCGAATTCGGGCTCGCGCTGCCCGCCGGGGTGCTCGTCGCCGCCGTACTGGCGTGGCGACGAGCACCGCTACTGGTCGTGATCCTGACCGCAGCCGTGCTCACCGGGGGCCTGCGCGCGATCGGCGTGCGCTGACGCCATCCGCGCACCCGCGCTTGTGCGGGGTCGGCGTGGACAGGGGTGAGAATTCAGCCGCGCAGTAGGTTCACCAGGCGCGCCCAGGCGTCTTCGGCATCCTCCGGGCGGTACCAGTCGCGGCCGGGGTAGACGAAACCGTGTGGGGCGTCCTCGTAAACGACGAGTTCGTGGTCGATACCGTTGTCCGAGAAGGCCTTTCCGAGTTCGGCGCGGGCCTGCGCATCGATGAGGGGATCCAGGCCGCCGAAGAAGAGCAGGACCCGTCCGGTGATCCCGGAGGTGAATTCTATGGTGGGTTCCGGTGTGGAGAGCGGGATTTCGGTATTGGTGAGCCAGCCGGGGTAGAAGGCGGCCACCACGTTCAGCGGGAGTTGGGTGGCGGCGTAGTAGGCGACGTGGCCGCCCGCGCTGAAGCCGACCATGCCCACCGCGGTGGCATTGCGGCGGTTCAGTTCCTCGATGCACGCCGAGATATCTGCGACGACATCGGCTCGACCCAGGGTGCGCAGCAGTTCGAGTCCGCGTTCGCGGCCCTCGGCGGTCCAGTCGAGGCGGGCGCGGGATTCGGTGCGGTGGAACAGGTCCGGGACCAGCACCGTGACGCCCAAGGCCGCCAGCCGCTCGGCCGCGGCGAGCGCCGATTCATGCTGACCGTAGATCTCATGGCCGACAATGACTCCCGGATACGCGCCGGGAGCCTCCGGTCGCGCCAGGTACGTGCTCATTACCGCGCCGCCGACCTCGACATCGATCCACTCGGTCACGATGGCCCTCTCGCTCATGAGCTCAAGGTAGCCAGGGCGTCCGGGCTCCACCAATCGGACCGATGATTCCTGCCATCGGCGATTCGATGGCGGGGCGGGATATCAGTGCGAGAGCAGTGGAATCGCGGGTCCGCGCCGCCGGGCGACCGAACCGTAGCGGGCATCCAGCCGCAGCCAGGTACGGGCGGCGCGCACCCGGACGATCTCATCGGCCGGGATGCGCCGGGAATCGGTCTTCTCCCCACCGTGCGGGATGAAATCCATTGCGGCCAGGGCGAAGACGACGCGCATGGGCACTTCGACCTGTTCACCCGGCCCGGATACGGTCAGCACCGTCTGATCCAGGAGCGAGGCGGGCGGGCCGTGACTCGAGCCGTGCTCCTGCGCCAATTCGGCTCCGCGCTCGGCCAATTCGACGAGCATGCGGGCGGGCACATCGTCGATGTGCACGAAGCCCGACTCCGGCGGCAGCGCGGAGCGCCAGGCCGAATCCATGGCGTAGCCGAGCGGGAAGGGTTCGGCGCTGTCCGGGCCGTGCAGCCCGGCGAGCACCGTATCCCCGCTGACGGTCACATCGTCGGTGCCAAGCGCCGCCACCACGGTGCGCACCGCGAGCGCCTCGAAACCGGTTCCGGCCCAGGCGGATACGTAACGATCCCCGCGGCGGCGCAGCCGGATGACCGCGCCCGGATCCAACCGCACCGCATGGGTGATGAAGGCCGAGAGGTTCTCGCGCTCCGCGGGGTCGGGAATGTGCAGGGTGAGTTCGCCGAACGTCACTGTGGTCGACGGCTCAGTCGGCCAGCCACAGCGACAGGTAGTCCCGCTCCGCGGCGTCCAGGCGGCGTAGTCGCTGGGTGTCGATATCGAAGGCGGCGAGCTGGGTGGAGGCGATCACCGCGGGTGGGGAGTCGGGATCCGCGCCGCCGGCGCGCACCTCGTAGCCGACGGTGAAGTCGACGGCGCGCAGCCGGTCGATCCACATGGAGACATCCAGCGGGGAATCCTCATGCCGCAGCTGACCCTTGTACTGCACCCGCAGATCCGCCAGCACGCAGCCGGAGCGCAGTCGCACGGTGGGGCGGTCATCGGTGAAGAGCCACGGAATGCGCGCCTCCTCCAGCAGCGTCACCATGCGGGCATGGTTGATGTGCTGGAAGGCGTCCATATCGGACCAGCGCACCTCGACTTTGGTGTGAAAACGCACCTCCGTCTTGCCATTCAGTGAATCGACACTCGTCAACGCGGTACCTCCGATTGCGCACCCACCCCGCTCACCATGCTGCGCACCTGCCGCGCCGCAACCGACAGCGTGGCCAGGTCGTGGGTTCCGGACTCGAACAGCTCCGAGAGGGCGGCGCGGGCGCGACCCAGTCGAGACTGATTTTTCGACTCCCAGTATGCAATTTTCTCCTCGGCCGTCTCTTCCGGGTCACCCGCGGAGAGCACATCCAGGGTCAGCGAGCGCAGTGAGCCGTACATATCGTCGCGCAGGGCGAGCCGGGCGAGGGCATGCCAGCGATCACCGCGTTCCAGGTGGCTGACCGCCTGCAACAACCAATCGATCTTGAGGTGATCATTGAGCGCGTAGTACAGCGCGCCTACCTCCTCACCCCCGCGATCGGTGATATCGGCGATATCGATCACATCGAGCAGCGGGAAGAGATTCAGCAGCCCGAACACCTCGGTCGCCAGGTCCGAGGGCGCGCCCCGGTCGACAATGGCCTGCGACTGCTCATTGAGCGTGTCGATATGGTGTCCGCGCAACCAGCCCGGCACCTTGGGCGCGAGCTGACCCACCTCGCGAGCGTACCGATGGATCTCCGCACCGACCGCGATGGGCTGCGGCCGATTGTTGAGCAGCCAGCGCGAGGCGCGATCCAGGGTGCGCTTGGTCTCGAGTTCGAGCGCGTCCTTCATGCTCGTGGAGATCTCGGCGGCGCGAATGCGATCCCAGACCGAATGCAGATCGAAGATCTGGGTGGCGGCGGTGAAGGCCCGCACCGCATCCGATGCGGTGGCCCCGGTCTCCTCGTTGAGGCGGTGCGCGTAGGTGATGCCGCCCAGATCCACCACCTCGTTCACCAGCATGGTGGTGAGGATTTCGCGGCGCAGCCGGTGCTTCTTGATCGCCGTGCCGAAACGGGTGCGCAGCGGGGTCGGGAAGTAGTGCGGCAGGCGCGCCGAGAAGTAGGCGCTGTCCGGCAGATCCCCGGCGAGCAGGTCGGTCTTGAGCGAAAGCTTCACGTGCGCCATGAGATTCGAGAGTTCGGGCGAGGTGAGGCCCGCGCCGTGCTCCTGGCGGATCTTCATCTCCGCATCGCTGGGCAGCGCCTCGAGCTCGCGATCCAGGCCGCGGCGCTCCTCCAGATCGGCGATGACGCGATGGTGCACATTGAGCATGCGCGGCGCCTCGGCGCGGGACATGCCCATCAGATAGTTCTGCGAGACGTTGTCCTGCAGTACCAGAGCCGCGACCTCATCGGTCATGGAGGCCAGCAGTGGATTGCGTTCGGCCGCGGGCAGTTGACCGCCCGAGACCACACCGTCGAGCAGGACCTTGATATTGACCTCGTGGTCCGAGCAGTCCACGCCCGCGGAGTTGTCCAGGGCGTCGGTGTTCATCTTGCCGCCGAGCCGGCAGAATTCGATCCGGCCCAGGGCGGTGGCGCCGAGATTGCCGCCCTCGCCGATCACCTTGACGCGCAATTCATTCGCGCTGACCCGGACCGCGTCATTGGACTTGTCGCCCACCTCGGCATTGGTCTCGGTACTGGCCTTGATATAGGTGCCGATACCGCCGTTCCAGAGCAGGCCGACCGGCGATTTCAGAATGGCGCGAATCAATTCCGGCGGGGACAGCGCGCTGATGTCGGCGGCCAGTCCGAGCACCTCGCGCACCTGTTCGCTGACCGGAATGGATTTCACCGTGCGGTCGTAGACGCCACCGCCCTCGCTGATGAGCGAGCGGTCGTAATCGGCCCAGGACGAACGCGGCAGCGCGAACAGGCGCTCACGCTCGACGAACGACCTCTCCGCATCCGGATTCGGATCCAGGAAGATATGCCGATGGTCGAAGGCGGCGACCAGGCGGATATGCCTCGACAGCAGCATGCCGTTGCCGAAGACGTCACCGCTCATATCGCCGACGCCGACGACGGTGAAATCCGTTGTCTGGGTATCGATATCCATTTCGGCGAAATGCCGCTTCACCGACTCCCAGGCGCCGCGCGCGGTAATGCCCATGGCTTTGTGGTCGTAGCCCACCGAACCACCGGAGGCGAAGGCGTCACCGAGCCAGAAACCGTACTGCTGCGCGACATCATTGGCGATATCGGAGAAGGTGGCGGTGCCCTTGTCCGCGGCGACCACCAGATAGGTGTCATCCTCATCGCGGCGCAACACCCGCGCGGCCGGAATCACCTGTCCGGTGGCCCGATCCACATTGTCGGTGACGTCGAGCAGACCGGAGATGAAGGTGCGGTAGCAGGCGATGCCCTCGGTCTGCAGCGCCTGGCGATCGGTGACCGGATCGTTGGTGGCCGCCGGTGGCTGCTTCACCACGAAGCCGCCCTTCGCGCCGACGGGCACGATGACCGCGTTCTTCACCGCCTGCGCCTTGACCAGGCCCAGGATCTCGGTGCGGAAATCCTCCAGGCGGTCGGACCAGCGCAGTCCGCCGCGCGCCACCGGACCGAAACGCAGGTGCACGCCCTCGACCCGGGGCGAGTACACGAAGATCTCGAATTGAGGTCGCGGCTTGGGCAATTCGGCGATCTCACGCGGCTCCACCTTGAAGGACAGGTACTCCCGCGGGTTGCCCTCGGCATCGGTGACGTAGTAGTTGGTGCGCAGGGTGGCCTTGATCAGGCCGAGGATGGCGCGCAGGATGCGGTCGGCGTCCAGGCTCACCACCTCGTCGATGCGGTGCCGCACCGCGCCTTCCAGATCGCGGGCATGGCTCTCGTCCGCGGAGTCGGGGTCGAAGAGCGCGGCGAACAGGTCGACGAACATGCGCGAGGCATCCGGATAGGCCAGCAGAACGCGGGTGATATTGGCCTGGCTGTACGGGAATCCGGCCTGCTGCAGGTATTTCGCGTAAGCGCGCAGAATCGAGACCGTGCGCCAATCGAGTTCGGCGCGCAAGACCAGCTCATTGAGGCCGTCCGCCTCGGCGCGGCCGTACCAGAGCGCTTCGAACGCGGTGGTGAAACGCTCGCGCAGACCGCGCACCTGATCGTCCAAGGCGGTGAGGCGGGCGGAGGATTCCACCAGTTCGGCGTCCATATTGCGGTCCAGCGCCGCGCGCAAGAGCTCGGGCCGGGCCAGCAGGCCGAAGTCGTAGACCCACTGCTCGGGACCGGAGTCGAATTCGAGCTGATGCGGGCGCTCGTCGATCACCTCGACACCGAGGCTCTGCAGCACCGGCAGCACCTGGCTCAGCGAGATGCCGCTGCCGCCGATGTACAGCGCGAATCGCCAGCAGCCCGGATCGGAATCGGCATTGCGGTACAGGTACTGGGCGATACCGCCCTCGGAGAGTCGTTGCAGCCGAAGGATATCGGCGACCGCGCGGTCGGCGTGGAAATCCTCCTTGTAGCTCTCCGGGAGGGCGTCGACATAGCGCTGCACCACGGCCGGATCCAGCACGGTGGAGTTGGCCACCTCATCGCGCAGGTGGTCTTCCCAGGTGCGGGTGGCCTCGGCGAGCAGATGCTGGATGCGCAGCCGATTGGATTCGGAGGTGTCGGCGATCGCGCCCTCATCGGGCAGCCGCACCGTGAAATACACACTGGCGAGGTCGCTTTCGGAGACGCGCGCCGAATAGTCGATGGATTGGCCGCCGAGTTCGCGGACCAGGATGTCCTGCATCTCCAGGCGCACTCTGGTGGTGTAGCGATCCCGCGGCAGGTAGACCATGCAGGCCACGAAGCGGCCGTAGCCGTCCATGCGCAGGAACAGCCGAACCTGGCGGCGCATACCGACATTCAGTACGGCGCTGGCGGTGCGGCGCAGGGTGGCGCCGTCCGAGGAGAAGAGTTCGGTGCGCGGGAAGGACTGGATGACCTCGAGCATCTGCTGCCCGGAGAAGGAGTCCAGGTCGAAACCGCTGGCCTCGATGATCGAGCGCACCCGGCGTTCGATCACGGGAATGTCCAGCACGTTCTCGTGCAGGGCGGTGACGGTGAAGACGCCGATGAACAGGTGTTCGCCTGTGACACTGCCGGATTCGTCTATCTCGGCGACGCCGACGAAGTACGGGTAGACCGCGCGGTGCACGGTGGCCGGGACCAGGCCCTGGGTGAGCATGAGCAGCGGCTGGTCACCGCTGTTGTCCGGCACGCGGAAATCGGTGCCGTCCAGTGAGCCCAGCACGCCCAGGCCCGTTCCCGAGGCCATGACCGACTTCGCCTGTCCGTCAACGGTGCTGCGCTCATAGCGGGCATAGCCGAGCGGGGTGAAGTGACCGTCCGCGAGCCAGCGCAGCAGATTGGCGCAGTCGGTGAGATCGGTGGCCACGAAATGAGAGGTGCCCGCCTTGGCGGCCGCGTCGAGCTCATCGGCGACCCGGCTCTGCACCTCGCGCATGGCCTCGGTATCGCCGATCACCTGGCGCACATCGGTGAGTACGTCGGGCAGACCCTGCGCCACCTGTTCGAGCTGTTCGCGACTGGTAGAGGGGTGCAGCTGTACATGCATCCAAGATTCGCGCAGATCGGTCGCGCCATTGCCGTCGACCTCATGCGGCACTGCGGTTTTCAGGTTGCCGGCGGCGTCCCGGGTGACCTCGAAGATGGGGTGCACGACCTCGCTGACGCTGACGCCCATCCGGCTCAGGTAGGAGGTGACCGATTCGACCAGCAGCGGCATATCGTCGGTGACCATCTGCACGGCCGCGCCCAAGTCGGCATCGTCCTCGGGATGGTAGACCCGCAGGCTGGCGGAGCCGACGGTGCGCTGCATGGCCAGATCGATCTGGCAGCGGAAGATCTGGGTCGAGGTCACGGGGATCGCACAGTCCGCGTCACCCGCGTCGACGTGACGGAAATACGCCTCCTCGAGGGATACGAGGTTGCCTCGCAACGACGCGGGCAAACTCGCAGCCCAAGCCGCGCTGGACAATTCGGACGAGACCGTCATTTCGCCAACTCCTGGGATTCGTTTCCGTAACCAAGTGACGCCGGTCCGAGAGTAGCTGGACGCGAGTAGCGCCGGGCTGAATTCGTCTCGATGTCACACCGCGTCGCACGGTTCAGGCAAACCGGGCAGTACGGCACTGGCCATAGCAGACCGGAATCACCAGGTCGTGCGCGACAAACCTTGCACCAAAAGACATTTCACGCAATCAGGCGTACGCGAAAGTGTCGAGTTCGCTCTTCGATAGCCGTTCATCGAGAGCAATATCGGTGCTCATCCGAGTGAACAGCGAGCCGTTGGTTAACAGCCGGCGGCTGACGCGCGGGCGATGGAAATCACCCGCGCGTGCGCCGTGTGAGCCGACTCAGTCGCGAGTCAGCTTGCGGTGGGTGACACGGTGCGGACGTGCCGCCTCCGGACCCATGCGCTCGATCTTGTTGGCCTCGTAGGCTTCGAAGTTGCCCTCGAACCAGAACCACGCGGCCTCGTTGTCGTCATTGCCTTCCCAGGCCAGGATGTGCGTGCAGGTGCGGTCCAGGAACCAGCGATCGTGGGAGATGACCACGGCGCAGCCCGGGAAGTTCTCCAGCGCGTTCTCCAGCGAGCCCAGGGTCTCGACATCGAGGTCGTTGGTGGGCTCGTCGAGCAGGATCAGGTTGCCGCCCTGCTTGAGGGTGAGCGCGAGGTTCAGCCGGTTGCGCTCACCACCGGAGAGCACGCCCGCGGGCTTCTGCTGGTCCGGGCCCTTGAAGCCGAATGCGGAAACGTATGCGCGGGAGGGCATCTCCTGATTGCCGACCTGGATGAAGTCCAGACCCTCGGAGACCACCTGCCAGACGTTCTTGTTCGGGTCGATGCCCGCGCGGTTCTGGTCGACGTAGCTCAGCTTGACCGTCTCACCGACGCGCACGGTGCCGCTGTCCGGATTCTCCAGTCCCACAATGGTCTTGAAGAGCGTCGATTTACCGACACCGTTGGGGCCGATGACGCCGACAATGCCGTTGCGCGGCAGGGTGAACGAGAGATCCTTGATGAGCTGACGATCGCCGAAGCCCTTGTCCAGGTTGGAGACCTCGACCACGATGCTGCCCAGGCGCGGACCCGCGGGGATCTGAATCTCCTCGAAGTCCAACTTGCGGTGCTTATCGGCCTCGGCGGCCATTTCCTCGTAGCGGCCCAGACGCGCCTTGTTCTTGGCCTGCCGTGCCTTGGCGCCGGAGCGGACCCAGGCCAGCTCGTCCTTGAGGCGCTTCTGCAGCTTCTGATCCTTCTTGCCCTGCACCTCGAGGCGCTCGGCCTTCTTCTCCAGGTAGGTGGAGTAGTTGCCCTCGTAGGGGAAGGTGCGGCCACGGTCGAGCTCGAGGATCCACTCCGCGACATTATCGAGGAAGTACCGGTCGTGGGTGACGGCCAGGACTGCACCCGGGTAGTTGGCCAGGAACTGCTCCAGCCACAGCACCGATTCGGCGTCGAGGTGGTTGGTGGGCTCGTCCAGCAGCAGCAGGTCGGGCTTGCTCAGCAGCAGCTTGCAGAGTGCGACACGACGGCGCTCACCACCGGAGAGGTTGGTGACCGGCTCGTCCGGCGGCGGGCAGCGCAGCGCGTCCATGGCCTGCTCGAGCTGGGAATCCACATCCCAGGCATCGGCGTGGTCCAGGTACTCCTGCAGCTGGCCCATCTCCTCCATGAGCTCGTCGGTGTACTCGACGCCCATGAGTTCGGCGACCTCGTTGTAGCGGTCGAGCTTGACCTTGACCTCGCCGAGGCCCTCCTCGACATTGCCGCGCACGGTCTTGGCCTCATTGAGCTCGGGCTCCTGCATGAGGATGCCCACGGTGGCCCCCGGCGCGAGCCAGGCCTCACCGTTGTTCGGCTGGTCCAGTCCCGCCATGATCTTCAGAACGCTCGACTTACCGGCACCGTTCGGGCCGACCACGCCGATCTTCGCGCCCGGAAGGAAGTTCAAGGTCACATTATCGAGCACGACCTTGTCGCCATGCGCCTTTCGAACCTTAATCATCTGGTAAATGAACTCAGCCATATGGGCAAGCCTAACTGTGTTGAGTTGCCGGTTCTCCGGCGCGGTCGGCATCGGTGGGCGGCTGTGGCGACGCCTCGGGGCGGTCGTTGTGGCCGAAGTGTTTACGCAGCACCGGGGCGGTGCAACGGCCCAGGTCGGGGCCGAGGGCTGTGGCGCGCATCTCGAGATCGTTGCGCTCCATACCGTCTCGGGTGGTGTACTCGTTGGAGCGGAGTTGACCGTAGGCGATGATCGGATCACCGCGCTGCAGGGACGCCTCGACACCCTCCACGAGCTTGCGCCAGCAGGTTACCGTCAAATACAGCGTGCCACCATCGACCCACTCCCCGCTAGCGGCATCGTATCGGCGGGTGGTGCTGGCCAGCCGGAAGCTGAGCACCTGTTCCCCGTTGGGCAGTGCCCGGCGACTGGGATGGGTGACCACCCTGCCGATCACCGCGGTATTCGCCTCGTACATCGCTGTCCCCCTTACCGATTCGTGTGCTGAGCTGTGGTGATTCCAGCTTGAACCGGTGCGGGGCGCGGCGACAGGGGCAGGTGCGCGATTGTGGATAACTCGGCACTGTGGATAACTTCGGCGTACCGGTTACAGCGTCGCGAGATCGGTGTTCGCACCGCACAATACGATGACCGGCCGCTCCCCCGCCGCCGGAACATAGACCCCGCTCTGAATCGCGGCCAGCGCCGTCGCACCGGCGGGCTCCACCACGATCCGGAACTCACGCCACAGATACTCCCGCGCCATGACGATCGCATCATCGCTGACCAGCAGTGATCGCACCGCGTACCGCTGCGCGATCTCCATGGCGATATCACCGATCCGATTGGCCCCCAGCGCATCCGAGGCCACACTCGACACCTCGACATCCACCGGGCGGCCCGCCGCGATCGCCCGATTCAGCGTCGGCGCACCGTGCGGCTCCACCCCGATCACCCGGCCGCGCAGCCCCAGCGCCACCGCGATGCCGGCAACCAGTCCACCGCCGCCGACCGCCCCCAGCACCGGCGGGCGACCGCGCACCTGCTCCTCGATCTCCAGTCCGACCACACCCGCACCGGCCACGATGGCGGGCAGGTCATAGGCGTGCAGCTGCATCGCCCCGCGCTCGCGGGCGAGCTGACCGGCGTAGCGCTGTGCCTCCGCGTAAGTCGTTCCGTGCCACAGCACTTCGGCCCCGTGCGACCACATGGCCGCGACCTTGGTGTGCGGTGCGGATTCGGGCACCACCACCGTGCAGGGGAGTCCGCGCACCGCACTGGCCAGCGCCGCGGCGATCCCCGCATTGCCACCGGAGGCGATCACCACATGCTTGACCCCGGTGTCCGCCTGGATCAGCGCGTTCAGGCAGCCGCGTACCTTGAAGGTGCCGCCGTGCTGCAGATGTTCGAGCTTCAAACTGACCGGTACCGGACCGCGCGGACCCACGATCTCGGTGTGGAAAACCGGCGTCTTGCGGGTCTGGCCGTGCAGCAGGCGGCGCGCGCGCCGCACATCGGATCGATAGAGCCGCTTGTTGTTCCGGGTCGCCTGGGCGACGTCACTCACTTGCGTACCTCTCGATCACGCCGAGCGAGCTCGGCGTACATGGCGTTGTACGAGGCGAGTTCCGCGTCGTCGTCCCGGTCGGCGGCGCGATCGAGCCTGGTGGCCAGTTTCTTGTCGCTGCGCGACCATTGGATGAGCAGGGCCAGCATCACCACCACCAGCGGGATCTCACCGCTGGCCCAGGCGAGGCTACCTCCGGTGTGCTGATCGTCGAGCAGATCGTTGTTCCAGCCCAGGCCCAGGCCGCGGTAGAACCAACCGCCGAGCACGGTGTTCATACTCATCAGCGCGATGCCGAAGAAGGCGTGGAACGGGAGTGAACCGAAGACCATGCCCAGCTTGGTCATCGGCTCGACCTGCCGGGGCTTGGGATCGATGCCGATGACCACCCAATAGAAGAGGTAGCCGCTGAGCAGGAAGTGCGCGTTCATCAGCAGATGCGCGCCGTGCGAACCGACCGCCTTGTCGAAGATGCCGCCCAGATAGAGGGCGTAGAACCCGGAGACGAAGAAGACCGCCGCCACCACGGGCTGGGTCATGAAGCGCGACACCGGATTGTGCACCGCGGCCAGAATCCACTCGCGCGGTCCGGGCGGGGCGTCGCGACCGGCGGGCGGCAGCGCGCGCAGGGCCAGCAGCACCGGGCCGCCGAGGGCGAACAGGATCGGCGCGAGCATGGACAGCATCATGTGCTGGGCCATATGCACGCTGAACATGGCCGGGGCGTAGCGGCCGACGCCGGAGCTGGTCGCGATGAGCAGGACCGCGCACCCGGCGATCCACGAGATGGTGCGGCCGAGCGGCCAGGCATCGCCGCGCTTGCGCAGGCGCGCCACACCGCGCAGGTAGAGCACGGCCAGCACGATGGCGAGGGTGCCGAAGATCAGATCGAAGCGCCAGTCGAAGGCCAGGCGTGCGAGGTTCGGCGGACCGGCCAGGTTGTACCCGATCTCGACCTCGGCCGGGGTGGGCACGCTGCGCAGTTCGGGCGGCGGGGTGCGGCCCAGGCCCACCGCGAGGCCGACGGTGGCGGCGAAGATCAGCGCTTCGACGCTCGCGAATCGGATGAGCGCGCCGCGATCGGAGGGGTCCTTCGCCAGCACGGGGATGGCCCGCTGCCTTTGCAGGTATCCGATGATTCCGAGCACGATCAGCGCCGTCGCCTTGGCCAGGATCAGTCGACCGTAGGTAGTACTGAACAGATCGGCCCACGGCACCCGGATCCACGCGTTGATCACGCCGCTGATCGCGATCACCACATAGGAGATGGTCGCGATCAGGGAGAACCTGCGGGTGGCGAGCGCGGTGTATTTGCCGTCGCGCAGCGCGTACGCGAGCACCGCGAACAGGCCGCCCACCCAGAAACACGCCGAAAGCAGGTGCAGGATCAGGCTATTGGTGGCGATGTCATGAGCGCCGCCCGCCGAGGAGTGCCCGGTCAGCGCGACGGGCAGCAGGGAGACCACCGAGAGCAACAGCAGTACCGGCGTCCAGCCCCAGCGCAGTGCGAGTCGGCAGCCGACCGCGAGGGCGAGCACGAAGAAGACGGTGAATCGCCAGGACCCGGCCACATCGACCTGGTCGGCGGCGCGCCACACCGACTCCGGGCGCAGCGAGTCCATGAAGGGTTGCCCGGTGGTGTCCGACAGGGTCAGCGGTACCAGCAGCGCCGCGGCCGCCGCCCACACCAGCGCCGCGTTCCCGGCGCGCCGCAGCGCCCGATACCCACCCACATCGAGCAGTCCGTTCGCCTGCGGGGGTGCGAGGAACGCCGCGAACAGCAGCGATCCGACCGTTACAGCGGCGGCGAGATCGGCGATCGCCCGCATTGCGGGCAGTCCGTAGGTGGTCAGCGGCCCCGGATCCGGAATCCCCAGCAGACTCAGCGCCTGCGAGGCCGACAACCCGACCACCAGCGCCGCCACCATGGCGGCAACGGCCCCGCTCATCGCCGCGACCACCGTGAACGTCCCGCCCGAACCCGACCGATTCGCCTGAACAGCTGTAGCGGTGGGCGAATCCTGCGGCGACGACATACGCCCAGGGTAGTTCGGTGTAGCGGTCCGAACTTCCCGGGGGTTTCCCGACCTCCGGTCCGCACACCGCGCCCGACGCGCCGAACGGTTGCTAGGCGAGCACCCAATCCCCTCCTGGACGCTCGCTATACTTAACGCGCTGGACACCGAGATCAATATGGGTCAAGGTGTTTGGTGGCCGCATCGCCCACGATGCCCCGCACTGCCTCCGTAGCTCAGTTGGATAGAGCAAGGGCCTTCTAATCCCTAGGTCGCAGGTTCGATTCCTGCCGGGGGCGCCACGCAGATGGGACCACCATGGTCCCGTTCTGTTGCAAGCGATAGCCCGGCACCACTGCGACCAGTGGCGCCGATGCCCTGTGGCGTTGCCGCAAATGCCTGCCTGGCTGCCCGATATGCGGCAGCGGCGGTGTGGCCGACTAGCGTGATTCGGTAAGTCACCCGGTGGTGGGTCTTGTTGAATCGCCCCGGGTTTGGTGCTCACCTTCTTCTTTGGGAAGGATGGGCAGATCATGCCATCGAAGTACGACGAAGCGACCAAGGCCAAGGCTGTCCGGCTGGTCGTCGACCACCGTGTCGACTACGACAGCGAGTGGGCCGCGATCAAGGCGGTCTCGGCCCGGCTGGGCATGACCGCGGAGACCCTGCGCAAATGGATCCGCCAAGGCGCTGTGGACGCCGGTGAGGTCGAGGGTGTGACCTCGGAGTCGGCGAAGGTGATCCGCGAGCAGAAACGCAAGATCGCCGAGCTCGAACAGACGATCGAAATCCTCAAGGCCGCAACGAGTTTCTTCGCGCGGGAGAGCGACCCGCGACAGCGGTGATCTGTGCGTTCATCGCCGAGCATCGGGCTCGGTTCGGGGTCGCTCCGATCTGCCGTGCGCTGACCGCGCACGGATGCAAGATCGCCCCGAGAACGTTCTATGCGTGGCTGTCGCGGCCACCGTCGAAACGAACCCTGTGGGACACCGCGGTCACTGAGATCCTGGCCGGGATCTACGAACCCGACAACACGGGCCGACGGGCACCGGAATCGCTGTATGGCGCCGAGAAGACCTGGGCGTATCTGCAACGCCAAGGCATCCCGGTGGCCCGCTGCACGATCGAGCGGTTGATGCGCGTCAATGGGTGGCGAGGTGTGGTGCGGCGCAAGAAGATCCGCACCACCGAACCCGACCCCGCCGCCACGCGGGCACCGGATCTGGTCGATCGTCAGTTCCGGGTGCCGGCACCGAATCTGCTGTTGGTCGCGGACTTCACCTATGTCCGTTCGGCGACGGGATCGTTCGTCTATACCGCGTTCGTGATCGACGCCTTCGCAGGGCGGATCCTGGGCTGGGAATGCTCGACGAGCAAGGCGACCGCGTTCGTGAACTCCGCGATCCGCCAAGCAGCCGCCGTGCGTGAGCGTGAGGGAAATCCGTTGGCAGGTAGCACGATTCATCATTCCGATGCCGGTTCGCAATACACGTCGGTGCGCCTGGGTGAGACATTGTTGTTGTCGGGGATGGTTCCCTCGATCGGGTCCGTGGGCGACGCATACGATAATGCGTTGGCCGAGACCACAATTGGGCTCTACAAGACCGAAGCGATCCGCGACGATTCGCCGTTTCGGCGTGGCCCGTTGACCCGACTGGCCGATGTCGAGCTGCTCACCGCGGACTGGGTCGGGTGGTTCAATAATTCCCGGCTGATGCACCGGCTCGGTCGCAAACCACCGGTCGAGTACGAGGCCGACTACTATGCACACCGCGCCGGACAACCGGCCGGTGACAGATAAACAGGTGCGCAGGGACCCGGGGGGATTCACGGCTGCCGCTGCGACGGTGTAGTGACCGATGCCTTCCGGTAGGAGGATGAGGGGCCGCGATCCCTGCGGGATGCCGGTAACGCGGCTGCCGGGGAAGGCCCGTTCGCGCGCCATTAGCACGGCGGCGAAGTTAGCGCCGGTGCCGCCGGTGGTAGGGATACCGCCAACCTGGAGCGCCGTGTCGGGTGGCGCGGGGTCGACATTGAACCCGACCAGTGCGCGTAGCCAGCGGATGAGCGCGATCTCCATTTCGGTCGCGCCACGCGAGCAGAAGTCGGCGTTGATGAGGTTGACGTCGATCAGCTCGCCGAGAACGGCCCCTGCGACAGCGGTGATGTTGTTTCCGGCGTCGGGGAACCCCGCGAACATCGGCGAGGCAAAGTTCGGCATGTTCGGCAGATAGTGGTGCTCAAGGTCGGAGAGCAGTTCCGGGAGGTCGCAGCCGGTCAACGGCAGAGGCTCAGTGGCGATGGTGTCGAGTGCCTGATCGTCACGGGGTGCCATGAACCGTTTGCGGTACTTAAAGCTCAACCCGACGTCGACTACCCGTCCCAGCAGCTCCCGAGCGTGGTCGTACCCCAATCCGCCGGGGCCGAGGAAAGCATTGGCTCCCAACGACATTCGTTTTGGTTCTAGCTCATGTGAGACGGTCATGTTTCGAGTAGGCCATCACAGCAGGGCGACTGATAGTGGATGCATGCGGACAAACGGTTTGTCCGCATGGTGAGCCTGGCCGCACCGGACAGCCGCCGTCACCGGGTCAGTACGATTGCGCAGATAGCCGCCAACTTGTGGCGGTCTGCCGTCGAACCACCAAGCCGAGGGGAACATCACGATGCCGAGGCATCTCATCACCAGCGCCCTGCCCTATATCAACGGAATCAAACACTTGGGCAACCTGGTCGGGTCGATGCTTCCGGCGGACGTTTACGCACGATATATGCGCGCTCGTGGGCATGAGGTGCTGTTCATCTGTGCGACTGATGAGCACGGCACCCCTGCTGAATTGGCCGCAGCCGCAGCCGGATTGACGGTCGCGGAGTTCTGCGCGCAAGCGCACGCCACCCAAAAGTCAATCTATGACGGATTCGGGCTGTCGTTCGATTACTTCGGGCGCACGTCGTCCCCGCAGAACATCGAGATAACACAGCACTTCGCCCGCAAACTCAACGACAACGGTTTCATCGAGGAGCGGGCGGTGCGGCAGGTGTACTCCGCCACCGACGGGCGTTTCCTCCCGGACCGGTACGTCGAGGGAACCTGCCCACACTGTGGTTACGACCGCGCCCGCGGCGATCAATGCGAGAACTGCACCCGCCTGCTCGATCCCACTGACCTCATCGAGCCACGCTCGGCCATCAGCGGGTCGACCGATCTCGAGGTCCGCGAGACCAGTCACCTGTTCCTGCTGCAATCCAAACTGCAAGGCGAAGTCGAAGGCTGGATCGATGAAGTCGCGGGCACATGGCCGCAGCTGGCGTCGTCCATCGCCCGAAAATGGCTCGCCGAGGGACTTCACGACCGGGCGATCACCCGTGACCTCGACTGGGGTGTCCCGGTGCCGGCCGATACCTGGCCGGCTCTGGCTGAGGACGGCAAAGTGTTCTATGTGTGGTTCGACGCTCCACTCGGATACCTGGCGGCCACCAAAGAATGGTCGGACGCCGACCCGGAGCGCGTCGACTGGAAAACGTGGTGGTATGACACGACCGACGTCCGCTACACCGAGTTCATGGGCAAGGACAACGTCCCCTTTCACACGGTCATGTTCCCTGCCACCGAGTTCGGTGTTCGCGAACCGTGGAAGATGGTCGATTACATCAAGTCGTTCAGCTGGTTGAACTACTACGGCGGCAAGTTCTCCACCTCGCAGCATCGTGGGGTTTTCACCGACGACGCGTTGAGCTTGCTGCCCGCCGACTACTGGCGTTACTTCTTGATCACCAACGCTCCCGAGTCCGATGACGTCAGTTTCACCTGGGAGCTGTTCGCCGCCCAAACCAACAAAGACCTCGCCGACGTTCTCGGCAACTTCGTTCACCGGGTACTGACCTTCAGTGCCAAGAGATTCGGCGATCACCTGCCCGCAGGTGCCGCGTCGGGACCGGCCGAACATGAGCTTGGCCTCCAATTGTCGGGGCTCCTCGAAGATTACGAGCGTCACCTCGACGGGATCGAGCTGCGCAAGGCGACCGCCACACTGCGCGCGATGTGGAGCGTCGGAAACGAATACATCAACGAGAAAGCCCCCTGGACCCAGATCAAGACCGACCCCGACGCCGCCGCACTCACACTGCGGATCGCCGCGAACCTGATCTTCCTGTTCGGAATCATCTCCGAACCGTTGATCCCCGCAACCGCACAGACGCTGCGGGGGCTCTGGTCCGGAACGCAACGCGACCTGACCGACATCACGTGGCCCGAGCACCGTGATGTTCAGACCTTGGACTGGTTGAGCGCCGGAACCGAATTCACCCTCCCGCCGGTGCTTTTCGCCAAGATCTCAGAGGATGACGTCGCCGCGTGGCGGGACCGCTTCGGCACGGATAGCTAACCCACCCAACGTTGCACTGAATGCGCTGTGCCAGTGGCGCATTCAGTGCGGCTTGTGGTCCTGGGTGCTGGTTGCGTCGGAATGCCAACGGTGGCAGCGGGGTAACAGTTGGCACGGTTGCTGTCGGGTGATAAATAATCAGCCGATGGCGCAGCTTCCGAAGGAGCTCGATCCGAGAGCCTCGCCCGCAGCGCGGTTCGGTGTTGAGCTGCGCAACCGCCGGACAGCGCAAGGTTTCTCGCTGACGGCACTGGGGCACTTGGTTCACGTCAGCGGCGACCTGCTGGGTAAAATTGAGAAGGCTCAACGCCACCCGAGATTGGACCTGGTCCACCGCCTTGACCGCACACTCCACAGCGACGGCGAACTCGTTCGGTTGGCAGGGGCTCTGGAGCATGGTCCGCAGAAACCGTTGCCTGAGGCCGTTTCCGCATCAATGCTCGGTTTCGTCACCGCAATCCAGCCCATCGCCGATCCAGCCGACTATCTGGGCTTGCGCTGTCGAGACCACAAACCAGTCGGCAATGTCGGGCAACACGACATCGTCGCAGTCAGGGCGGCGACCCGGCGAGCGGCGGCCTCGGAGAACACGTTCGGCGGCACCGACGCGATGCGTTCGAGCGAAACCGACTTAGGAAACGCCGTTCTACTGCTCGGCGGTCAGACCACGAACCGGTCCAACAACAACTTCCGCCGACGCGATTCTGGTTGCCGCACACCCCGCCCGCCTCGGAGGGCCGCGAAGCGCACTACCACGTCAGCAGCGGCGGTGTAAGCCATGGCCGGACTCCGTGTACCGAAATCGACATGTATGACAACTTTTGCGGTAGTGGCCGGGCCCATCCGTACGGCCTCCCCTGCCGTCCTGAATCATGCTCATCGTCGCAAGACAAGGGTCTCGACGCACGCTCACATCCCACGACCGCATGTTTCTGCGGCCTTGCACCGCAGAGAATTCGGGCATGATCGCGGAGAACGCCGGGCATTCGGCGCGGTCGCCCATCGCAGGATGGGCAGCGCCGGTCATTCTCGCGGGGCGAGAAAGGTGATCGCTTGGGTGACCAGATCAGCGGCGGCGGTGCCGGAGACCGCGCGGGCGGTGAGCAGGTCGACGACCCGGTCGTAGTCAGCGATGTCCTGCTTGCGCAGTCAACACCAGCCCACCGGTCACCGTCTCGACAGCGACCTCACGGTCGTAGTTCACGAAGTAGTACTCGAGGCGGTGAAATCGCTGGCCCGGGGAATGATCGAGATTCGAGTGCAGGCGCGACCAGCTACACGATCTCGGGGTGAGACGGCCGGCATCAACGAACAGCCCAACAGTGGCACCGAAACACCTTCGGCTCGTCCAAGAGTTGGACCTGGATGCTTGGCCTCGCCAGCCACGTTTACATTCTCGAAGGCTCGGTGTCGCGGCAGCTCAAGGTATTTCGTACGGTTCCGGATCGGGGATGGAATATACGAACGCTGCACAGCTCGGCCTACTGTGTGGTTCATGGAGACGGAGGGCCTGGTGCCTGCGGTGGTATTGGGCGATCCTCCTGCGGGTACCACCATCGCCGAGTACCAGCTCGATGCCGTCGTCTGGCACTATGTCGAATTCCGTTTCGAGCTGGACGAGGCGTTGACGGCAGCACTGGCCGCCGAACAGCGAAGCTGGGATTGGATTCGGATCGAGGCCCCAACCCGGTGGATCGACGTTGATCGGCTGAACCGGCAGCGGGAGTGGGCCGCGGTAGACACCGAGTCCGATCACGATGCCCCAGTGGTGGATCTGCTACAGCCATACGGGCAACAGGAAGCAATCGGGAAAGCTGTCAAGAACTTCCGGCTGCGCTCGATCCGGGAGGCAGTAGAGGGGGTCTACGGGCTCGGCACTGGAAGTAGAGTCTCGTCACGGTCTTCGAAGGCGTTTCACGCTGCCGTGCTTGCGGCGCATTCCGCGCTTGCGGCGGCGCGGCCCAGCATGGTGCTGAGTGGTTGGTTTCCAGACTATGTGGACTGGTTCTAGCCGCTGGTCGTGCACGGGCTGGTCGAGAATCTGCCAGTTGATCACTACCGATGCCGCGATGTCGATGTCCATGCACGTGAACAGGTTCGAGTGCTACTGATTCACCAGCATGCGAGTGTGACCGCACCACCGAGCCGACAGTTCATTGCCCGCCGTCGCCCTACACGTGGCCCAGATGCCCGCAGTTCGACCCAGATCGATTGTCGAACTGCGGGACTCGTGCGCGGCTGAATACTTCTCGCGTACATTCCCGCGCTTTCCGCGCAGGAGGGTTCGTGTCTAGTTATGTGACGGGGTCGGCTGTAGTTGGCCCCAATCTGAGTATCACCGTGTTCGGCGTGCTGGCAGCGCCGGTCATGGGGCTTGTAATATTGGTGGGTTTGGCCACCCTAGTGGCGCTGTTCGCCGGTCGCGAGCGCGCAAGATGGGCGAGGCTGATCCTGGGCGACTTACTGAGCGCGTTGCGGCAGGTGCTGAACACGCTGAGGCGAGGAGGCGACCGGTGAGGGGGCGACCGATGTTGTGCCCAACACCGGTCCTGGTACGAGTGGTGGCGTTGCACCGTGGCGGGTTATCAGATTCGACGATCAGCGATGTCCTCAACTCCGAGGGGGTAGCGACCCCGGCTGGAGGCCACATGTGGCAGCGATGTCACGTATGGCGGCTGCTGCGGACGGCAGCTGCGATGCGATTGCTGGCACCGGTCGGCGCGGACGACCTACACGCAGCGTGAGCGGGGCTGTCCGGGCTGGCCACCCTCCGGTACCCGGACAGCCAAAGGCTCCGGCCACTCACCCACGAGCAGTCGGCCTGTGCCCCATATTCGGACCAGGCCGACACAGGATCAACTACCGCTTACAGCGATCAAGGGCAAATTCGGCTTCGATGACCAGTCGGCCAGCGAGAAGATGCTGGTCAGTACTGTTCCCATCTATATAGTGCCCCGCCGGGGGCGCTTCCACCCTGACCCTTGCGACTTAGTCGCCAGGCTCAGTGGTACCCACACCCGGGCGGGACCAACACCGGGATGGCCGATGACAGGTGAGCGGCCGGCGCGGGCGCGGGCCGAGATTCCGTGCGGATTCGATCGCCAGGTCGGTGCGCGAGCTCGCCGCGTTCATCGACCATTTGGACAAGGGCCGGGTCGATATCATCGGGTTCTCTGCAGGAGCAGCCGTACTCGCCCAGTCCCTGGCCGAGCCGGACGTCGCAGCCCGGATACACAAAGCGATCATCGCCGAGCCCGGCCCGATGGACGGCCCCACCGCGCAGATCACCGGACACCGGGGCCGGCCGAATGCGCGCGACCGCGCTCCGGCCGCGCGCGGACCGCGTTCCACGAGCATCCCCAGATACGCAGTCGCGTTCGGCCTCATGCGATTCGGGCTCCTCCGACCCGACAGCGGGCTGATCGGGCAGGCCGAAGGCGACAACGCCTTCACCGCCGCGGACCTCGGCAGCGATACCGCGTCTGCCTACCGCCCTCGAGACGGCCACCGCATCCCCGCCGAGGACACGGCGGAGAACTTCTCCTTCAGCCCCGCTGCGAGCATGCAGATCCAGCAGACGGTCAGGCTCCCCCTCGATCGCCGCGCGACTACAACGCTCCGACACACCCGCGATGCTGATGATCGCCGAATGTTCCTCGCAGATCCGTCAGTGGGCGACCACCATCCTGGCTGACGATCCCGCCATTGAGCGCACCCCGTACATGCCCGCCGTCGGACACCACATGTGGAACGGCCTCGACGACAACGACGAGCATGCCTACGCCGCCGTCGACGCATTCCTGCAGGACACGCCCGCACCCCTGCCGAACTATCCGACCCGCGCCGACATCCCCCCGTTCCTTCAAGACCGGAGATGACCATCGCGATTCAGCCTGCCTTCGAACGGAGCCGCCTTGGATATCGGACCGCCGCAAACATCCTGGATTCGGCAGGAGCGGACGTTCCGCCCGCCTCGGATCGGCTGGCCCGTTGATCTTCGACTACCGCGGCGTGGCCGGTTTAGTAGGCGCGGTATGGGAGCCATGAGCGGACATCCAGATGCAACCGTGACGCTGCTAGGCGAATACCCGGACATCTGTTACCCGCAGCACAAAACACTAGGACATTTGGTGCCGATGCGTGCGCTTTCGCGTCCGAAAGTAGCTGTGCGCCAGGCTATACGCGGTCGGGTAGCGGGTGAACAGCCCGCGGCCGAGGCGATCCGGGGTGGGTGCAACGGCAAGTGGGAGCAGGACCGTTGCGTCTGGAAGCACCGTCGAGGAGCAGGAGCCGGTAGGTATGTGACCGGTTACGTGATGGGGATCGACTTCTCCGGTGGGATCCTCGGAACGAGCCCGGTGTAGGTGGCAACACCATGGGTTCGGGTGCTGTCACTGCTGACCACAGTTGTTGTCTTCCAGTGCAATTGGGCCGTGAAGAAGAACAATAGGCTGGATCGGACCGTAGTCGCGAACAAGCGCGGGGTGGTGGCGTTCGTGCTGATATCTTTCGGAGTCGCGTGGCTGTGGCTGTTGCTGGCGGTGGTGATGCTCGGATACTCGGCCACCAATCCGGCGGTGCAGCTACCGTTCGCTCTCGCACCGGGTGCGGCAGCGGTGATCGTGCGGCGCTGGATCACTCGCGAGGGCTTCGGGGATGCCGGGCTGCGACCGCGAGTGCGGCGGAATTGGAGGTGGTATCTGGTCGCGTGGCTCGCGCCGTTGGGGCTGGCCGCCGCCACCGTCGCGGTGGCAGTGGTCACCGGCCTGTGGCGGCCGGGTTCCGCTGCGCCCGGATCGGATTCGAGCCCGTCCCTACTAGCGGAAATTCCGATCCTGCTGGTCGTGGTCGTGGTGCTCACGCCGCTTTACTGGGGTGAGGAATTCGGCTGGACCAGCTATCTGAGGCCCCGCGTGTACCCGGATCGTCCGCTGAACTCGGTTCTGGTCACAGGCCTCGTCTGGGCGATCTGGCACTACCCGCTAGCGTTCCTCGGCTACATCAACTTCAGCAATGTCGCACTGGGCCTGGCGATCTGGACCTTTTCATTCCTAAGCCAGGAAACCATCCTCGCCTGGCTCTACATACACAGCCGCAGCATCTGGACCGCGAGCCTGGCCCACGCCGGGAACAACATGGTGCTGTCGCTCCTGGCGGGCCAACTCCTTGCCACCAAGCTCGGAGACATGGTGCTCATCGCCGTCATCGCC
Source organism: Nocardia acidivorans NBRC 108247 (assembly GCF_001625085.1). Lineage (GTDB taxonomy): Bacteria > Actinomycetota > Actinomycetes > Mycobacteriales > Mycobacteriaceae > Nocardia > Nocardia acidivorans. The sequence continues at coordinate 76,484 of NZ_BDAW01000014.1, read as the reverse complement.
CTACCACTGAGCGGCGTGGCGACATGGATCGTGCTCACCGGTCGCCTGCGTCCAGGCGCTCTCCACCCGGTCGACGAGAGCGAGGACCAACGACAGATCGCCTGAACGAAAACCGCACACCGCCACCGCTACTGACCTGTCGACTCCAGACGGCGACCAGCGCGCGTATAATGAGCCTGCAGGTGAATCACCTGGTAGTGGAATCAGATTCGACTCACCACCGCTTAGGACAGCGAACGTGCCCCGGCCCTAGGCCGCCATAGACCTTGCGTGGCCGGTTGCGAAACGCGTTCCATAAGAAGGGCATTCCGGTGCTCGATCGCAAGAGGACCGCGCTGCCGCACCGGACCTACGACGCCATCCGGGACACTATCGGCGCGCATTTGTCCACTGAAAGAAGAGTTTTCATACTCAAAAGGTTCGTTGCTTGTCCGTTCCTCATCGGGTCGATGCTATTGGACTGCTTGGCTGTCGCTCAGGCGCAAGATCTGGAGCTGGCGCCTGCCAATGCTGCGATGTTCAGGGCGGGTCACACCCAACAAACTCCCACTAAATTCGTTGTCCGTCAGCGTTTTCCGAATGTGTTCGATCACGCCGCGTAGTCATCAGACCGGCAGATCGACAGGCGGACAACCGATTTCGAATGCTATTGACAGCAGAACGTAGCGTCGAGTAGCCGACTCTTGTTCTAATCCCTAGGTCGCAGGTTCGATTCCTGCCGGGGGCGCTTCCACCCTGACCCTTGCGACTTAGTCGCCAGGCTCAGTGGTACCCACACCCGGGCGGGACCAACACCGGGATGGCCGATGACAGGTGAGCGGCCGGCGCGGGCACGGGCCGAGATTCCGTGCGAATTCGAAGGGTGCGGAGACGTCGCGGCGGTCGTCGAATTGATCCGCGGGGAGCGACGTACGCCGACGGGCACAAGGACCTCCGGCACGAGCTGAATATCCCCGGTATGTCCGAGCATGGCACCTTCGGACTCAGCGGGTTCCTCCCCTTCACGGGTTTCTCCACCCATGTCGCTCGATATGAAGCGGTCGTGGCCTTGGTGCATGCCGCGGGGTACCGCGTCGCATCGGTGCTCTACGCACTCGACAAGGAATACGCTCCGTATTACCGCGCGACCTGTGACCGCTCCTATTGCCGATCCCACTGGAACCTGAACGCGGTCTTCGACTACGGCTTCGACTACCGGCACGTGCCTGTTCGGACACAAGAAGTTCATCGACCACTGACGGGCTCACACCGCCTGCGCACCAAACTGGACTCCGCCGCTCACTCCGGCCTTGTGGCAGCGACTCTGAAGTAGGAGGCCGCCCACCCCGGAGGCACTTCTTACCCGGGTGGGCGGCCTGCCGTTCGGCCGATAAGCAGTCCACAGCCGAAGCTGAAATCAGTTGCGGAGAAAGAGGACTGAGGGGTGCCCCGCGGGGGTGGTGGTTACCTGGCTGCGGACTTTGTAGACCTCGGAGATCAGGGATTCGGTGAGGACTTGGGCGGGGGTGCCCGTTGCCACTACTCGGCCTTCGTGGAGGACCAGGAGGGTGTCGCAGAACATGGCGGCGAGGTTCAGGTCGTGCAGGGCCAGGATCGCGGTGACCGGGAGGGAGTGGACGAGGGTGAGGATTTCGAGTTGGTGGGCTATGTCGAGGTGATTGGTCGGCTCGTCCAGGAGGAGTTCTCGGGGTTGTTGGGCCAGGGCGCCGGCTATGAGGGTGCGCTGGCGTTCGCCGCCGGAGAGGGTGTGCCAGGGGGCGGATGCCTTGTGGGAGAGGCCGGTTGCGGTGAGGGCCTGAGTGATGGCAGAGGTGTCGGCGGTGGGGTCGGTGCCGAAGAGGGTGCGGTGCGGGATACGGCCGAGGTGGACCACGTCGTGGACGGTGAGGTCCAGGTCGGTGTCGGCGTGTTGGCCTACCAGGGCTATGCGGCGTGCCACCCGCCTGCGGCGGATGTCGTGGATATTGGTGTCGTCCAGCAGGATTCGGCCGGAGTCGGGATGGTCGAGACCGGCCATGAGACGGAGCAGGGAGGACTTGCCGGAACCGTTGGGGCCCAGCAGACCCACCGTGGATCCCGGTGCGGGGGTGAGGGTTACGCCGTCCAGGACCAGGCGGCCGGAGCGGGTCCAGGAGATGTCGAGGGCGCGCAGGGTCATGCGAGCCGCCTGCGGCGGGCCAACAGCAGGGCGAAGGCGGGGACGCCCAGGAGAGCGGTGACGACACCGACCGGGACTTCTCTGGCTCCGAACGCACTGCGGGCAATGGTATCCGCCCAGACCATGAAGACCGCGCCGATCAGGACCGTGACGGGCAGGAGCCGGGCGTGGGCGGGGCCGACCAGGAAGCGGGCGGCGTGGGGCAGCACGAGGCCGACGAAACCGATTGCGCCGGCGGCGCTTACAAGGGCCGCGGTCACCAGGGCGGTGATCAGGAGGAGGATGACGCGGGTACGGGTGACCGCCATGCCCAGCCCCGCGGCGGCGTCGGGACCGAAGGCGAAGGCGTCGAGAGTCGGTGCGTACCAGAGGCAGATCACGCCTCCGAGAGCGAAGACCAGGCCGCAGGCGGTGACATCGCTCCAGGTGGCACCGGCCAGGGAGCCCAACAGCCAGAACAGAACGCCGCGGGTTTGTTCGGCGTTGGCGGACCACAGCACAATCAAAGAGGTTGCGGCGGAGAACAACTGGGTGCAGGCCACGCCCGCGAGGATTACCCGGTCGGGGGTGCCGCCCGCGCCGTACGCGAGGGCGAGCGTGAGGGCGAAGGACAGGACCGCGCCCGCGAACGCGCCGCCGGACAGGGTCACGGCTCCGGCTCCGACGCCCAGCACCGCGACCGATACCGCCCCGGCGGAGGCCCCGGAGGAGACGCCCAGCACGAAGGGGTCGGCGAGCGGATTGCGAAGCAGCGATTGCAGAATCGCGCCGCACAGTGCGAGCCCCGCGCCGCAGATCGCGGCCAGTACCGCCCGCGGCAGCCGCAGTTGCCAGACGATGCCGTCGGCCAGGCGTCCGGCCGGGGCGGTTCCCAGGCCGAGGTGACCGCCGATCACGCCGTAGACATCGCGCAGGGAGATGTTCGCGGGGCCGATGGACACCGTGATCGCGATCGAAATGACCAGCAGCACAGCGCAGCCCACGCAAATCGGCAGGACCGCACGCCGGGAGACGGTCAACGCGCCGCGGTGAGACCGGCCGACAGCTTCTCGATGGCGTCGATCTCGCGAATACCGGGATCCAACTCCGAACCGGTCATGACGACATAGCGCTTCCCCTGCACGGCGCGCATCTGCTTGGTCGCCGGATTCGATTCCAGGAACTGGATCTTCGTGGTGAGCGCATCCCCGTCGATGCGCTGGCGGCTGAGGTCGGCCAGCACCAGCACATCCGGATCACCGGCGATGACGGCCTCCCAGCTGATCTCGGGCCAGTCCTCCCGCTGTCCGGCGAAGACATTGCGAGCCCCCGCCTCGCGCGCGTACATCCCCGGTGCAGAACAGCATCCGGCCAGGTATGGCGTCTTGACACCGGAGAACCAGAAGGCGACCGTCGGTTCGGGTGTGCGGTGCGCATCCTTCTTCGCCGCCGCCAAACGCCCCTTCAGATCGGCGACCACCTGTGCACCGCGCTCCTGCACATCGAAGATCCGAGCCAGCTCGGTGATCTCCTGAAACAGCGTGTCGACCGCCAGCGGCGCTGTGCGAGTGACGGTTTCGCCCTCGACGGTGGCCCCGGTGCAGACCGACGGCGACTGATACGTCGCGATGCCGAGCTGCGCGAACCGCGAGCGTTCCGCGACGACGGCGGAGGTGAAGGTGTGCGCGCTGGCCGAGCTCACGAGATCCGGTTCGGTGGCCAGCACCGCCTCGAACGAGGGATCATTGTCGGCCAGCCGCGGCACCTTGGCATTGTCGGCCGCCAGGTTCGGCAGCACCGGATCGAACCAGGTCGAGGTGCCCACCATGCGATCGGCCAGACCCAGCGACAGCAGGATCTCGGTGGAAGCCTGGTACAGCGACACCGCGCGGGTGGGCGCTTTGTCGAAGGTGACCTTGACGCCGCAGTTGTCGAGCGTGAACGGATAGGCGGTGCGCCCGGGCCGATCCGAGGCGCCACCGTCGCCCACCTCGGTCGTGGAGGAGGACTTGCCGCAGGCGGTGAGACCGGCGACGAGGCAGCAAACCAGTCCGAACGCGGAGAGCAGCCGCATCGAGAGCTTCGTCGTCATGCCCAGAACCGTACCAATCGGAAGGATAGCGACGCCGCAGCAAGCCGACGCCGCTCTCTCCACCGGCTCAACGGGCGCTCAGATATGCCTTCCAGCCACCGTATTCGGTGATGTCCACCGCGGCGGCGGTCGCGTCATGGGTCGCGGTGAAGCCGACCACCGTGCGCCCGTCCTCGAGTTCGACGGCGGTCAATGCCATCGGCGCGGGCAGGGCGGCCAGGAACCGGCCGAGCCCCGCTTCGGAGAGCCGGAACAGTTCGCCGACGATCGGCGCACCCTGCCCCGGCGCGGTGCGCACCAGGCCCGGCTTGGGCGGCGTGGTGTCCATGGCGGTCAGGCGGTAGGTGTCGGTGGTGCGGATGGATCCCGCGAAGCGCGCCCCGAGCTCCTCCAGCTGCCAGTGCAGCGGCTGGTCACGCAGGTGCGCCCCGAAGACCGCCAATTCGACCCCGGACTCGACGAGTAGCGGTGTGGCGGAGTCACTTTGGAGCCGCGCCGCGAGATCGATGGCCACCTGGTCGCCGAAGGCGGGCACGACGAGCATGACGCCGAAGGGCGCGCCGCCGGCGGTGGTCGCACCGGGAATCGCCACGGCCGCGAGATCGAGCAGATTGCAGAAATTGGTGTAGGTGCCCAGCCGCCGGTTGATCCCGATCGGATCCGCTTGCACCGCGGCGAGAGTCGGGTGCTCGGTGGTGGTGGGCAGCAGCAGCGCGTCGATGGATTCGAGCAGGCGCAGCGCGGCCGATCGAGCCCGCGCCAGCGTGGTGAGATCCGCGGCGAAGGCATGCCCGCTGGGCAGCTCGGCGGCCGAGATAATCGCTGTCACAGTGGGATCGGCCCCGGCGGGCCGACCGTCCAGGAACGCCCCGACGGCCGCGTACCGCTCGGCGACGATCGCACCGTCGTAGAGCAGCAGCGCGGCGTCGAGCAGCGGGGCGATATCCACGTTATCGATCTTGAATCCGGCCTCCAGCGTCGCGGCGACGGTCTTGTCGAACGCCTCCCGATAGGCCGGGCTGAGCGGAGTCAGGTTGGCGGGCACGGGAATCGCCAGTCGCGGCGACTGCGCGGCGGCGAACCGCACAGTCGCGGGCCAGGTGCGGCTGCGTGGATCGCGCGGTTCGGGTCCGGCCATGATGGCGGCCGCCCGGGTGGCGAGATCGAGATCCGCGCCGAAGACGGTCACCGCGTCATAGTCGGCGCAGGCGGGCACCACGCCGTGCGCGGGGATGATTCCCAGGGTGGCCTTGATCCCGACCAGCCCGTTGAAGGCGGCGGGTACGCGCCCGGAACCCGCTGTGTCCGTGCCGATTCCGATATCAGCGATACCCAGCGCGACGGCGACCGCCGAGCCGGAGGAGGAGCCACCCGAGATGAGCTCGGGATGGAGCGCATTGCGGACCGCGCCGTAGGGGCTGCGGGTGCCGACCAGCCCGGTGGCGAACTGATCGAGATTGGTCTTACCGAGCACAATGGCCCCGGCGTCGACCAGCCGCGCTATCGCGGACGCGGTTTCCTGTGGCATGTAAGCGAATTCGGGACACGCCGCCGTCGTGGGCAGTCCGGCGACATCGATATTGTCCTTGACCGCGACCAGCAGTCCGGCCAGCGGCAACTCCGCTCCACCGGCAAGGCGTTCTTCGAGTGCGGCGGCCTCGGCCAGCACCTCGGCCTCATCCCGCAGGGTGATCCACACTTCCGGCCGATCGGTCTCGGCGATCCGCGCGTAGGCGGCCGCGACGCGCGCGGAGGGTGAGGGGCTCGCACCGCTATCGGTCTGGTGGGCATTCATTCAGTCGACTCCGATCACGGCGAGAGGGGTTCCGGGTTCCACGGTGGCACCGGGTGCGGCGAGCACCTTCAGGACGGTGCCGGTGGCCGGACTGGGCACGGGCAGTTCGAGTTTCATGGCTTCCAGGACGGCAACGGGGTCTCCCTCGGTGAGTCTGGCGCCGGGGGTGATGTCGATGCGCCCTGCATACCGATACCACCGCCGCCGCCAACGGCTTTCACCATGACCGGGTAGCCGATCAGCTCGGCCTCGGCGATCGCGTGGTCGACCGATTCCAGGATTCCGCTGCCCGGCACCAGTGGGACGCCCACGGCGCGGGCCGCCTCTCGCGCGGTGTGCTTGTCACCGAATACCCGCAGTTGCTCCGGGCGCGGGCCGACGAATGCCAGTCCGGCCGCCGCCACCGACTCCGCGAAATCGGCGTTCTCGGAAAGGAATCCGTAGCCGGGATGAATGGCGCCCGCACCCGAGGCCAGGGCGGCCTGGATCACCAGGTCCGCGCGCAGATAGGACTGCGCCGCCGGTCCCGGACCCAGGCGGATCGCGGCATCGGCCATGCGCACATGTGCCGCGCCCAGGTCCGCATCGGAGTACACCGCAACGGTTTTCAAGCCGAGGGCCTGTGCACTGCGCATGATCCGGCAGGCGATCTCACCGCGATTGGCGATCAGCACGGTGTCGAAGTTCGAGCTCACCGGCTACTCCTGTTCGCTTGCCATGGACATGGCGACAATCGCCCGGGTGACCCGATCGAGCACGACATCGAGGGATTCGCCGATATGCCGGTGCAGCAGTACGAGTGCGCGCGGCAGATCCTCGGCGAGCACGGCTTCCAGAATCGCGAGGTGTTCCTCGATGGTCACCTCGACCCGGTTGTTGACCATGAAGTCGTACATCCGCACATGCCGGATCCGGGCATTGATCGAGGCCAGCGTCCGCACCAGCTCACCATTGCCCGAGGCCGACAGCAGCGCGATATGGAACTCCTCGTCCACCACCACGAATCCGGGCTCCTGCGCGGGTGGATCATCGCGCAGCGCGAGCCACCGGTCCCGCTCCAGTCGCAGCAGTTCGTGATCATGCCGCAGCTCGGGATTGTCCATCACTCGCTGAATTCCGGCCAGCTCCAAGGTGATTCGCAGCTCGTACAGATCGCGGATCATCGGAATGCTGGGCCGCACCGGACTGAACCCGATGTCCTCGCGCCGCAGCAGCCCGTCCGAGCACAGCATGGCCAGCGCCTCCCGCGCCGGGGTCCGCGAAATCCCGAACCGCCCGGACACTTTCGGCTCGGTGAGCCGCTGCCCGAACTTGATCTGCCCGTTCATGAGCTCGTCACGCAGGATGCCGTACACCGTGTCGCGCAAATGCCCGCCCCCGGTGTCCGACCGTGTACCCAAGGGTGTCGACATGCCTGAATACGCTATGGACCAGCCATTTCCACGCGATCACAGTACGTAACCACTGGGTTAGCAAGACCTCACCGCCGCCCCCTCCGGCCGCGGCGGGCCGGATTGCCCTGTGCGAGAAAAGGCTGGGTCCGGCGACTATTCCGACCGCTAAGGCACTCGCGGACATTCCGCTGAACAACCGGGTGGGCGTACTGCGCTTCGACTACTCCACGCCGACAACCGAATCCGGCACTCCCGGCGCGGCTCGTCCACACGACCATCGGATTCCGCGTCGACCATGAGGCCGAGGTGACCGGCATCGATGAGGCCGAACATGCCGAATCCGCCTACGATCTGGGCATTTCCGCGGTCTCGCCGACCGGATCGCCTATCCGATCGGCTGCTCCGCCACCGATCCGCGCAGACTGGCGTCATTGATATCGAGGTACAGCACCCGCTCGGTGATCGAGAGTGAGGCGGTATTGCGCCGATCCAGCACCGCCACAACCGAATCGATGAATTCCCGGTCGAAGCTGTAGAGCGGGATGGCCTCGGCCCGGTGAATCTTCTTGCCCGCCAACTGCGCCAGCACCTTCACCGGATCGCGGTGCGTGTAGATGGCGGCGCGCCCGGCCAGCTTGCTGCCGCGATGCACCCGCTCGGCATCGGGTGCGCCGATCTCGATCCAGGCGGTGATCCGCCCGGTGAGATCGCGCACCAGCACCGCGGGTTCATCGGTGGCCGAGACCCCGCCCTCGCTGAAGGTGATGCCCTCCTCATATTCGAGCAGATACGCCAGCAGCCGGGTCACCATGAATTCGGCCGACTCCGACGGATGCCGGGCCACCCGCAATTCCAGATCCTGGTAGACCCCGCGATCGATATCGGCGAGCTGGATGGCGAAGGTGTGCATGGTTGCGCTGAGGGCCATAGTGGGGAGCAGCTTAACCGGCGGTGATGGCCGGGAGCGTCACCACCTGACCGGCGTAGGCCAGACCCGCGCCGAAGCCCAGCAGCAGGGCGGTATCGCCCGGCTTGGCCGCGCCCGAGCGCAACAGCTGCTCCATGGCCATGGGGATGGAGGCCGCACTGGTATTGCCGCTCTCGGCGATATCGCGGGCGATGGCGACCGAATCGGGCATATGCAGCGCGCGGGTGAGAGCGTCGGTGATGCGACTGTTGGCCTGATGCGGAACGAACGCGTCCAGCTGGTCGACCGACACCCCGGAGCGGTCCAGGGCATCGCGGCACGCCTTCTCCAAAAACGTTACGGCCCAGCGGAATACGGCGGTGCCGTTCATCCGGATATAGGGTCGCTCGGTGCTGCCGCCGCTGGCCTCGGCCGCAGCGACCTCGGCGAAGTACTGCGCGAAGTCCTTGTCCTGCTTGATGGCCGAGGTCTGGCTGCCGTCCGAACCCCAGGCGACCGGGCCGATGCCCTCGACCTCGGACGGTCCCACGACCACCGCGCCCGCACCGTCCGCGAAGATGAACGCACAGGTGCGATCGGTGGGATCGAGCAGATCCGAGAGCCGCTCCACGCCGATGACCAGCACATGCCGCGCCTGTCCGGCGCGCACCAGATTCGCGGCATTGGCCAGCGCGTAGCAGAAGCCCGCACAGCCCGCGGAGACGTCGAAGGCCGCGGTGTCGTGCATGCCCAGTTCGGTGGCGACGACCGCGCCCGCCGACGGGCCGAGCACCATCTGCGACGAGGTCGCCAGGATGACGGCGTCGATCTGCTCGGCCGGGATGTTCGCGGCGGTGAGCGCCTCGCGGGCCGCGGCGGTGCTCATGGCGACGATGGTCTCGTCGTCCTGCGCCCAGCGGCGCGCCTCGATTCCGGAGCGGGTGCGAATCCATTCGTCCGAGGAGTCGATGCGGTCGACGATCTCGGCATTGGGGACGATCCGACGGGGGCGGTATACGCCGAGGCCAAGGGTGGTGGCGTGGGTTACCGGCGGTGCGGTGGCGATCTGCGCGGGCATGACTTCCTCTCGACATGAACCGATCGGTTCACATGGATAGGTTTAACATGGACCGATCGGTTCAAGCAAGGGTCGGAGGAGTTCCATGACGGCGGGACCGCGTGCTCGATTGATCGCGAGCACCATCGCGACGGTGCAGGAACACGGCGTGCACGCGGCGGGACTGAGTGAACTGCTCAAGCGCAGCAATGCCTCACGCAATTCGCTCTATCAGCACTTCCCCTCGGGCAAGGGCGAACTGGTGGAGACGGCGGCGAAAATCGTGTCCCGGGTGGTGTACCAGCACGTCAGCCGGATGGCCGATGCCCTGCCCGGCGCACCCTCGGCTGAACGGTGGCTGGACGATCTGCTCGCCTTCTGGCGCGTGGGACTGGAGACCAGCGATTACCGCGCCGGATCCTTCATGATGGCCGCGGCGCTGGACGAACTCGATCCGTCGGTGCAGTCCACGGCCGGGCAGGCCTTCGCCGAATGGACGGCCCGGCTCGCGGACGGACTCGTCGCGGCGGGCATCGAACGCGCCACGGCGTCTTCGCTCTCCGGACTGTTGCTGTCGGTGATCGAGGGCGCGATCGTGCAGAGCCGCGCGCTCAAATCCGGTCATCCCTTCGATGACGCGCGCATTCAACTCGCGGTGCTGCTACGCCATCATCTGAAGGCGGATTAGCGGACCGCCCGCGCCAGCCAAAGACGCAGCGGGCCACGCAGATCCGCCAGACTGGCGGGCGTCCCGGCCTCGAGGCCGAGCAGTGCGCGATGACCGTGCAGGCGATCGAAGAGCAGGCCCTCGAGCAGACTGATCACATCGTGTGCGGCCTGCCCGGGATCGGCGGCGCCGAGGTCCGCCATCAGCGCGGTCGCGGCGGGCAGCGAGAAGAGGCAGACCGCGAGCTCGGTCCGGAGCGTCTGGTCCCCGGCGGTATCGGCGGCCAGGGCATAGCGCGCGAGCGCGTCCCGCCGGCGCGCGCCCAGCAGCAGATCCACCTGCCCGGCCATCAGCTCGGCCGCGGCATCGATCGACGGTGGGGCCCAAGCCCGCCGATCACCCGAGTCCAGCGCGACCCGGAAGGCCGCCCGCGAGGTGGCCGCGAGATGAATCACCGCCGCCCGCAACAGCTCCTGCCGAGTCCGGTAGTAGTACGAGGTCGATCCCCGTGCGATGCCGAGCAGGTCGTCGATGGCGTGATGGGTAATGGCCCGATTACCGCCCGCCGCCGCCAGATCCAGCGCCGCCCCGCAGATCGCCGCGCGCCGCCCGGACTTGTCAAGGGCGGCGGTCGGCTGCACGCCCGGACTTCCCGCGCCGGTGCCACGTGCCATCGCGCGGTGCCCCTTCCTCTGCGATGCCGCCGGAGCGCGGCCTCCACCTGTATAGAGGATGGGGCACTCCGCGTGCTATGCGGTGCGCCATCGCCGCGGTTCGAGCCTGCCCAATCCGCCGGCGGCGGGCACCCATCGCCCCGGCGACCAGCCGTTCCCGGCCCACTGCACGCGATTCACCCAGCTGGCCTGCGGGACCGGGACCGCCCTGCCCGCATCCCGATCCATCTCCAGCACGCTGGACGAGGCGACCAGATAGGGCGCGCCGGTGACCGAATCGGGTTCGGGCACCCGGTCGCAGAGTTGGCCCGCGGCGAGTTCCAGGTCCGCGGCCACCACCGTGCCGATGGGTAGCAGTCCGACGCGGTCCGCCTCGACGGCGACCGCGACCACCGTCCACTGCCGGTAGGGGTCACCGATGTCGTCCTCGATGAGCAGACGATCCGATCTCGTACTGCCGCCGGTGTTTTCGCTACTGTTCATCACGACCCCTGGGCGGATCCGAACCGAACCGGGCAGCTCCGATCTTATAGCGACAGTACGTCGTGCAATGTAAAATTCTTTGCCGCACAAGTAAACTCATGGAATTCCAGCCAACTTCCCACCGGTCGGTATTCGATGCTCGCGATACGGAAACATCCCGCGCCATCGACCGCGCCGTCGCCGCGATCACGGCCTGCTCCAGCCCTATACCCACCATTGGGTGAACTCCCATTCGATAATGGAGTAGTGAAAGCCTGTACGACTCCGAACGCGAGGCTCGAGCAGGCGTAGACTCGGAATTACTTTCGCGCCGAGTTCCTTAGCGTCGCTCGGGATTTCGCGCGATCAACCCAGGAGATCGAAATGTCCGACCCTGGAGTGTCCCACCCGGGTGCGCCGGAGCCGCCGCCCACCGGAACCGATTCGAAGACAAATTTCCCCACGGGGACGGCAACTTTCGCCGAATCCAGCGAGCGACTGGTGCGCCAGTTGTTCGACATCGGCGTGGAGTTGCGCGAGCTGCGGGCGGTTTTCCACCGCAGAGAATCGAGTCCGGCTCAGGTACGTGCCGCCGGAGTCGCGGTGTCCGAGGCTATCGTGGAGCTGGATCTGCTCATCCATGACGCCAGCCGCGTCATGCTCGCGATCGCCGGGGACCGGTTCGTGGGGACCGAACTGCGGATCAGCCACACCGCATCGCGGAAACGCCTGCACTGACGCACCGCTCGAAGCCGCGCCCCGGGTTCTGTTCGTACACAGGCAAGCACGATTGCAATTTCGGAAGTACATTGCGCCGCTCCGAGTTTCGCGTCAACAGCAGGGGATTTCCTGCCGTGCGCAGATCGACCACCGGGGTCCGGAGCGTATCGACGTGCTGTTCGCATTCTACCCCCGGCGCTCCCGCGAGGCATCCACAATGAACCCTCGGCGCGAGCCGGAGCTCACTTGCGGACCCGGTGCGCGAGGATGGTCTCGAGTTGGATCTCCCGGTCCACCAGCGCACGCGAGACATCGGCCAGCCGCTGATTGGTATCGCGGGCGTATTTGCGCATCGCCCCGAACGCAGCATCCATATCGAGCCGGGCGCGTTCGGCGAGCATGCCCTTCGCCTGTTCGATGACGACGCGGCTGTTCAGCGCGGCATTGAGCTGATCGTTCACGGTCATCGAATCGGCCAGGATGCGGGCGTGCACGATGCCGATGGTCGCGAAGTCCGCCAGCGCCTGCCCGATGCGCACATCGTCCATACCGAGCGCGTCCGCGCGCGTGGTGAACAGATTCAAGGCCCCGATGCGATCGTTGCGCAGCCGCAGCGGCAGCGCGCAGACACCGTGGAAACCCTCCTGGGCAGCGCGCTCGGCGAATGCGGGCCAGCGCTGCGTACCGCGCTCGAGATCAGCGACCAGCACCTGCTCCCCGGTCCGGTACGCCTCGAGACAGGGTCCGGCGGCGGACTCCACCTGGAGCAACTCCAGCAGCCGGGTCTCCTCGGAAGTCGAGGCGAAGACCTGGAGTTCGCCGTGCGCGTCCGCCAGCAGCAGGCCGGCGGCATCGGCGGGCAGCAGATCGACGCTGGTGTCGACGAGCTCCTGGGTCAGCTCGACCGGGTCGTAGTCCACGACCAGGGTGTCCACCATCCGCACCAGCGCGGTGGTCAGCGCTCGGTCTCGACCTGCCATCCTGCACTCACCTCTTCTCTCTTCGATCCTATGGGCCGATTCGTCCGCACGCGTCGGCGCTAGGACACCGGTTCCGGGTCGGGGTCGTGTTCGGACGGAAAGCGCAATCGGCGCGCGACAACGGCGGCGGCGATCTCGGCGAGGGTCGCTCCGGTGGCGAAGGCATGTCCGACCAGCCTCGCATAGGCGACGGCCGCGGTCGAATCCAGTTGTACGGCAACCATTCCGGTCGCCTGGTGGATCTGGCGCGCGGAAACGGACTGCTCCCACCACGGTCCCAGCGCGAGCCCATTGAGGTCGTGGATGCCATTGCGCGGGGACGGGGTCAGGGCGGCCAGCAGCACGGTGGTGATCACATCGGCGATGCGGACGGCATCGGTATAGGACTGGACATCGTCGAGAAGGGCGTCCGCATCGATCAGGTCGAGGAACCCGACTCGGATCGCGCCCAGGCGCAGGGGAACCGAGCAGATGGATCCGAGTGACTCGGGCAGCCGATCCCACTGTGCCAGCAGCGGCCAGCGACCACCGGCCACGGCACGCCCGAAGTCCGGTACGCGCACCGGACTGCCCGCCCCATGCGCCTCCGGGCCGGGACCCTCGCCCACCACGGCCTCGGCATCGGCGAGCCGGATGGCAGCGCCGCCCACCGCACCGAGCACCTCCCACCGGTTGTCCGGCATGGCGAGAGTGAGTGCTGCCTCGTCGACCGGCAGTACCCGAATGACAGCGGCGCACAGGCGCTCTCCGTGCACGGGCGCGGAATCGGCATCCGAGCCGAGTTCGCGCAGGGTGGCCAAGAATCGGGAGACGGCGGTGTGCGTCGGGTTCACGCGGACTCACCGGGGACACGCCCGCTGTCTACCATCGCCCGCTCCCGTCCGCGTTCCCGCATCACAGCGGCTGAACCGTGGTGTACTCGCGCCACTTTAGGTCAGTCGCGGCGAACCATCGGGGACGTTCGGGCGGACGCCGCTCAGAGCCCCGCCCTACGGCGCTGGGTGGCGTGCCAGCGTTGCGGGTCGAGCAGGCGCAGACCGCCCTCGGCGGGCACCCATTCGGTGGCGTTCCAGACGTCCTCGCCCCAGTGCATGCGATTGACCCAGGTCAGCTGCGGCACGGTGATCACCCGACCGACGCGCATATCCACCTCCAGCGTGCACGGCGACGCGACCAGGTAATGCGCGCCGGGTCTGCCATCGGGTGCGGGCAGCCGATCACGGACCTGCGCGGCGGCCAGGTCCAGATCGGCGGCCATCACCATGCCGATGGGCAGCAGACCGACGCGGTCGGCATCGAGGACGACGGCCACCACGGTCCACTGCCGGAAATCGTCTCCCCCGGCGTTCTCGGAATTCGAATCACCGGAATTCGCGGTGCCGTGCATCACGCCCCCTCAGGGCAGGCTCGATCAAGCATGTCGAACCGCCGGGGTCTGGAGCGGTACAGTCCGGGCACCGGAGCCGTTGGTATTCCACGGGTCGGGTCGGACCGAACCGAAACCAGTCTATCGCGGTAGTATGTGGGCCGACGTAAAACTCGTTGCCGCACAAACAAACTCACCCCACACCGGTCGGTATGCGCTGAGATATCGCAGACCGCCGCCGCGCGCATCCGAATCGCGGTCGATACACCACGACCGATCCGGCCGCGGCCCGGGAGGCCATTGGATTGTTCGGCAGTCGACGCGATAACTTGGACAGGTGATGAAGGATTCCGTAACCACGATGGCAGGAGCATGGCGGGCGGGTGACGGCACCGCGGTGCCGTTCCGGGAGGCAACCGTGGCGTGGGCGCTGGCAGCGCATGCCGAGTTGGCCGAAACCGCAACCGGGTATGGACATTTCGTCACCGTGAACGAGCTGGCCGAACGCGTGCAGGAAGTGTCCGGCGTGCACACCAAGGCCCCGACGCGCACCTGGATGGACGCCATTCTGCGCAAGGTGGCGCGGCGCTGTCACGGCGCGGGCGAACCGCCGCTGTCGGCGCTGTGCGTGCGGCAGAACCACACCGTGGGCGATGCCTATAAATATGTGCTCGAATTGGCGGGGCTGCCGATTCCGGAGGATCTGGAATTGCACGCCGCCTATGCCCGTTGGCAGTGCTACCAGTTCTACGGGGCCGCGATTCCGGCCGATGGCGGTGTGCCGCCGCTCACTCCGAAGGTGGCGGCCAAGCGTCGAATGACAATCGCCACACCGCAGTCCGAGCCCAAGCCGGAACCGGTGCGTGAGGCGCTGTGTCAGGAGTGTTTCATCCAGTTGCCCGCGAACGGGATCTGCTACTTCTGCGCCTAGTTCGAACGTCGCTGCGCCGGTTAGGGATTCGGATCGCTGCCGGGCAGCGGTTCCGGCATCTCCTCGAGCGCGGCGATCTGCAGGTGAATGAAGGCGGCAATGCGATGCCTTGCCGCCGCCGGTAGTCGCGCGATATCGGCCGCTTTCAGGGGATTCTCACCCAGCGGCGGTTGCGGCGGCTCGGCGTCCGCCGCGGGAGGTGACTCCGCCCCGGGCTCCCCGGGCACCACCTCGAGATGAGGACGCTGAGCAGACGCCGGATCATCTGGCTCATCCGGGTCGGCGGCGACGGCTGATCGCACCATGTCGTGACCATAACCCGTTCCCGCGTGGCGTGTGAGGCGTTGGCGCACTTGAGCCTTCGCGGCACGCCGGAGGGGAACGCCCGGTAGGAGAACCGGTGTTACGCGGGGCGACCAGCGATGCTGTAGAGGTCTCGAGCCGGTCCGGTGAGGCGCTGCCCCTTGGGCCAGACCGCGCGCAGATCCCGCTCGAGATCCAGACCGGTCACTTCGGGGGACACCAGCGTGCCCTCGGCGAGCTCACCCGCCACCGCGAGCGAACTCAGCACCGCCGGTCCGACGCCCTCGGCCACCGCGGTCTTGATGGCGGTGGTGGAGGACAGCTCGAGCACCACGCTCGGCCGCCACTCCGGCACAACGCGAGTCATAGCCCGTTCGAAGGAGATTCGGGTGCCCGAGCCGGGTTCGCGATAGATCAGCGGGGTGCGCGCCAGCTCCTCGGCGGTGATGGCCCGCCCGCGTGCCCAGCGGTGCCCCGGCGGCACCACCACGACCAGGCGGTCCCGCGCCACGATATGGGTCTCCAACTCCCCGGGCACCACCGGACTCTCCACGAATCCGATGCCCGCGCGCCCGTCCAGCACCGCCCGGGCCACCTCCGCGGAATTCCCGGACTCGAGGGCCAGGGCCATCTCCGGCATCCGGGTTCGCAGCGCCATCAGCCATTTCGGGAACAGATACTCCGCGACTGTCTGGCTGGCGGCCACCCGCAATCGCGAATCCCGCTGCTCGCGCAGGGTCTCGATGCCCGCGTCCAGGCGCGCGGCCGCCTCCACCACATCGCGCGCCCACTCCGCGATCAATGCCCCCGCCGCCGTGGCCCGGGATCCCAGGGTGGTCCGCTCCAGTACCGGCACCCCGACCAGCTGCTCCAGGTATCGAATCCGCGAACTGGCCGATGGCTGGCTGATCCCGTGCGCCTTGGCCGCGCGGCCCAGACTGCCCAACTCGATCACCGACAGCAGCAGGTCCAGCGCGGCGAGGTCGGGCACCCGGGGGGACAGTGGCATAGACCCACCCTATGCCTGCGGCTAATCCACCGCTACGAACGGGCACCGAGCCACTCCCCCAGCATGGTCGCGGTCTCGGAGATCACCCCGTCGACATCCAGGCCCGCCGGTGGTTGCAGCGCGATCCGCAGACTGGCGGCCAACCCGGCATTGACCATGACGAACGCCTTGATATCGAGCTCGTCATCGGGCAGCGGACCCAGCTGTTGCAGCAGATAGGCACGGGTCAACAGCAGCAGTCTGCGCTCCAGGCCGCCGAATCCGATTCCCTCGACGGTGGCGTCGGCGGCCAGCGCGCGCACCAGATGCCGGCGGTCGACCAGTGCGCCCATAATGATCCGCAAGCTGGTGGCTACCGATTCGCGGACCGGTAGGCCGAGGCTGCCGATCACCGCGGCGGTGAAACACTCCTCGAGTTCGGCGAGCAGGCGGGCACGCAGGACCTCGGCGATGGCGGCCTTGTCGTCGAAGTACCGGTAGAGCGCTCCGATGCTCATATGCGCGTGCGCGGCAATACGATTCGTGGAGACCTCGGCCATGCCGTGCGCACTGAAAAGCTGAGCGGCGGAGTCGAGAATCCGCTCCCGGGTCTCCCTGGCCCGCGCCTGGCTCGGCTTATGTCGCTGGGCAGCGCGTGTTTCAGGCATCGTCGATCCCTACCGCGGAAGTGAGTAGTAAGCGAGCACCAGCTCACTTTACGCTCGGGACATGACTCGCGAGAAGGTTCCGGCGGCCATCGAAACCGGTGCGCCGGACCGAATTCCGACCGAATTCCGATACTGGGAGCGCCGCGACGATCCCCGGGTACAGCGCCTGCGGCGGATCTGGCGCGGCGTGTTCGGCTTCGATCCCCAACCCGACGACGATCTGGTGCGCCGCTTCGCCGCCGCCTACTACGAGGCCGACCCCGTCGCCGAAGCCTTCGTCGACGAGGTGTACCTGGGCGCACTCGGGCCGAAGGCGGGCCGGGCCATGTTGGATCGGGCACTGGCGCACGGCATCGACTCGGTTCCGGAAGCACCGCCCACCCTGATCCGGCTGTTCCAGGAGTTCGAGACGCCCCCGCCGTGGCTGGACCCGGAACTGGTCACCACCGGCGCCCGGGTGTTCCGCCGCTGGGGCACTTCGGTTTTCAGCTTCGCCACCACCAGCACCCTGGAGATGTACTCGGAGAGCTCGATCGCCAAACCGCTGTCGTACGCCGGCGGTTACGCCGGGGACAAGGCGCATAAACGGCAGTTGGAGACCGTGCGCTTCTGGATCGACGTATCGGATCCGGGCGGTCTGGAACCCGGCGCGCGCGGCAGGCAGACCGCCATGCGGGTGCGCATCATGCACGTCTTCATTCGCCGCAAACTCATGCGGCGGCCCGAATGGGATACCGCCGCCTGGGGTGTGCCGATCAGCGTCGGCGACGCCACCCTCACCCTGATGGGCGGCAGTGTGGTGCCGGGACTGGCGCTGTGGAGCGTGGGCCATCAGACCACGATCCGGGAAATCGAAGCGACGCTGCACTTCTGGCGCTACGTCGGTCACCTGCTGGGTGTGCAGCCGCCGTGGTATCCGCGCGATTTCCGGGAGTCGGTGCGGCTCATGTTCGCAGCCTTCGTCAAGCGCGCCCACACGGCGGGCGCGGATGGCGAGGAGTTGGTGGAGTCCTATCTGCCCGCCTTCGCACCGAAGCCGAATACCCCGTGGCCCAAACGTGTTCGGGACGAATTCAACTACCGGATCCAGATCGGCTACACCGGATTCTGGCTGCCACCGGCGACCTATGCCCGGCACCGGATGCCGCGCAGATTCCCCTGGGTGCTGCATCCGATCGCGCAGGCACCCCTGGTCTTCGGCGCGGAAACCCTGCGCCGCACCGTCCCCGGTCTGGACACGGTCGCCGACCGGGTGCAACGCCATCGCCGGGAGCGCTGGTATCGCAATGAGGTCGGCGACCGGGACGCGGAGTTCGAGCCGGTGCAGGAGTTCCGGCGTTAGCTGCTGGACGCGCCCGCGAACGGAATCGAGGCGGGTGCGGACGGACGGCGAGTGGGATGCTGCCACAGGCCCTTTCGCTCCAGGATGGGCAGCACGCCCTCACCGAACCAGTACGCCTCCTCCAGGTGCGGGTAGCCCGAGAGCACGAAGTGCTTGATGCCGACCTTGGCGTATTCGAGCAGTCGTTCGGCGACCTCTTCGTGCGAGCCGACCAGTGCCGTGCCCGCGCCGCCGCGCACCAGACCGACGCCCGCCCACAGGTTGGGGGCGATCTCGAGGCGATCTACGCTGCCGCCGTGCAACTCCGACATACGGCGCTGGCCCTCGGATTCGCTGCGTCCCAGCGCGGCCTGCACGCGTTCGATATCGGCGGGGTCGATACCGGCGAGCAGCTTGTCCGCGACCGCCCACGCCTCCTCCGAGGTATCGCGGGTGATGACATGAATCCGCAAGCCGTAGTCCAGCTTTCGGCCGTAATCCACCGCGAGCCCGCGAATCCACTCCAGTTTGCGGCTCACCGCCAGCACCGGCTCACCCCAGGTGAGATAGGTGTCGGCGTACTGCGCGGCGACCGGTCCGGCCGGTGCGGAGGAGCCGCCGAAGAAGATCGGCGGAATCGGATCGGGATGATTGGACAGCAGTGCGTTCTCGACCCGGAGGTGTTCGCCCGCGAAGGAGAACGGTTCGTGTGACTGCCACAGCGATTTGACCACGTGCAGGAATTCCCCGGTGCGCGCGTACCGGGCCTCCTTGTCCGCGAAGTCGCCGAAGGCCGCCTGTTCGGCCGGTTCGCCGCCGGTCACCACATTCAGGAGCAGTCGTCCCCGCGAATGCCGCTGGAAGGTGCCCGCCATCTGCGCGGCCAGGGTGGGGCTCATCAGTCCGGGCCGCAGCGCGACAAGGAATTTCAGCGATTCGGTGGTCCCCGCCAGCATGGCGGTGGTGAGCCAGGCGTCCTCGCACCAGGAGCCGGTGGGCGTGAGCACCGCCTCGAAACCGTTCGTCTCCGAGGCCGCCGCGATCTGATTCAGATAGTGCAGCGAGGCCGGGCGGTCACCGGACATGGGCGTACCGTGCCCGCCGACGACCAGGCCGCGCGAATCCCCGGAGGTGGGCAGGAACCAATGGAAAGACAGGCTCATTCGATGTCCTCAGGAGTTGAAGCGGTCATTGAAACGGGTGTCGACGAAATCGGTGATGTTCACCTTGCCGGGGATGAGATTCGCGGCGGTGAAGGCATCGGCCACGGACTGCTCCTCGGCAATGGTCGCGTCGTCGAGCGGATGATGCTGGTAGGAAGCGCGTTTCACCGCGACCAGGGTGACGTCGTAGGGCACGCCGGTGATCTCGGCCGACTGCTTGGCCCAGGTCTCCGGATTCGACTTGATCCAGGCGTGCGCGCGCTGGATGCGGGTCAGCAGATCGCGCAGCGCCGCCGAACTTGCCTTGTTGGCAAGGGTTTTGGTGCCCGCCACGTAGAAGGCGTCACCGCGGATGTACCCCTCGCCGGTCACCAGCGGCCGATTGCCGTCCTTTTCCGCCTGCGCCACATAGGGGTCCCACACCGCCCAGGCATCCACCCGGCCGGTGGACAGCGCCGCCAGCGCATCGGCGGGCTGTAGGTACTGCGGTTCGATATCGGCGAAGGTGAGGCCGTTCTTGGCCAGCACGCTCAGCAGATGCTGATGCGCCGAACTGCCCTTGGTGACCGCGATCTTCTTGCCGCGCAAGTCCTTCGGATCTTTCAGCGTGGAATCCTTGGGCACCAGGATCGCCTGTCCGGTGAGCCCGCTGGAGTAGCTGGCGACAATCTTGATCTGCGATTTGGCGGCCGCCGCGAAGACCGGCGGGGCATTGCCGACACCACCCAGATCCACCGATCCGGCATTGATGGCCTCGAGAATCGGCGGTCCGGCGGTGAAGGTGGACCATTCCAGGTTGTAGGGCAGGTTCTTACCCTCACCGGATACCTCGAGCAGGGCCTGTAGCGCCTGCCCCTTCTGATCGCCGATGTGCAGGGTCACCTGCGAAAGATCCACGGAGCCATCCGCGTTCACGCCCTTGGTGTTGTCGTCGCCGCTCCCGCAGGCCGCGGTCGCCAGGGCTGCGGTGACCGCGAGGGCGGCGAAGAGGCGTCGGGTGATCATGTGGTTCCTTCCGGGGTCACGCCGAGTTCGGCGAGCAGACTCGCACGCAGGGCGAGGAATTCGGGGTGTTCGCGGCGGCGAGGGCGCGGCAGCTCGATGCGCAGTTCCCGCGCGATGCGGCCATCGGCCAGCACCAGGGCGCGATCGGCGAGCAGCAGCGCCTCGTCCACATCGTGGGTGACCAGCAGGACGCCGGGCCGATGTCTGGCCCACAGCTCCAGCACCAGATTGTGAATGGTGATGCGGGTCAGGGCATCCAGGGCGCTGAAGGGTTCGTCGAGCAGCAGCAGATCCGGTTCCCGGACCAGGGCGCGGGCCAGCGACGCGCGCTGGGCCTCACCGCCGGACAGGGTGAGCGGCCAGGCATCGGCGCGGTCGCTGAGCCCGACCTCGGCCAGGGCGGCGCGGGCCGCCTCCTTCGGATTCGCCTGTCGCAGCCCGAGGGTCAGATTCGCCAGCACCCGCTTCCACGGCACCAGTCGCGGCTCCTGGAAGGCGACGGCCACCGCACCGGGGACGGTGAGCTCGCCCGCCGTCTCGCCGTCGAGTCCGGCCAGTGCGCGCAGCAGCGTCGATTTCCCGGAGCCGCTGCGGCCGAGCAGGGCCACGAATTCACCGCGCCGAATATCCAGATCGATGCCGTGCAGCACGCGCCGCTCGCCGAAGTCCTTGACCAGACCGCGTACTCGCGCGGCGGGGAGTGCCGTTTCGGGCGCGGTCGCCGCGGGCGGGGTCACCGTGCCAGGAAGCCGCGTCGCCATACCAGGGCCCTCCTCTCGATGAGCCGGACGAACGCGTCGGTGAGCAGGCCGAGCACGCTGTAGACGAGCAGGCCGACCACGATCACGTCGGTGCGCAGGAATTCGCGCGCGTTGTTGATCAGATAGCCGAGCCCGGCATCGGCATTCACCTGCTCGGCGACGATCAGCGCCAGCCAGGCCACACCGAGCGATTGGCGCAGGCCGACCAGCACCTGCGGCAGCGCGCCCGGCAGCACGATATGCCGGATGAGCGCGGCCCGTCCGAGCTGTTGCACCTGCGCGACCTCGGCGAGTTTGCCGTCCACGCTGCGAATGCCGGCGAAGGTATTGAGGTACAGCGGAATCGCCACACCGAAGGCCACCAGCACGATCTTGGGCAGTTCACCGATCCCGAACCACAGGATGAACAGCGGGATCAGCCCGTAGAACGGCAGGGTGCGCAGCATCTGCAGAATGGGGTCGAGCAGGCTCTCGCCCACCCGGCTCAATCCGGCAGCCAGCGCCAGCGCGATACCGGCGACCGCGCCGATGGCGAAGCCGAACGCCGCGCGTTGCAACGACACGGTCAGGGCATCGATGAGGGTGCCGTCGGCGATCAGGTCACCGGCCGTTTTCACCACGGTGACCGGCGAGGCCAGCAGTCGTTCGGACAGCACACCGGTGGCCGAGGCGAGCTGCCACAGCACCACCAGCAGTACCGGACTGATCAACCGGACCCAGGAAATCGGCACGCTCGGCAGGCGTACCAGGCGTGGCCGGGCGGCAAAGGGCCTGGCCTGCACGGCAACTGAAGACACGACAAGCACCTCGGGCATTGGGGGGACGGGGACCGGGCGACCGAGCCCTCCGATCGCCTCGTTCGAGACTGCCGCCCCGCGCACGGCTCGTCACCGGTTGGAATCCGTGTGATTCTTTGATCACCGGATCCACTGACTGCCACAATGGATTCGCGAGCAGGAGCCGAGGGGCGCAATGACCAGTCCGCATCACCCGCTCACCGTCGGATCCCGGTTCGGCCCGTACCGGCTGGACAGGTTGATCGGGCGCGGCGGGATGGGCGAGGTGTATCAGGGCTACGACACCGTCAAGGACCGGACCGTCGCCATCAAGGTGCTGCCCGCGCGCCTGGCGCAGGACCCGGTGTATCGGCAGCGGTTTCAACGCGAGTCGCATGCGGCGGCACGGCTGCGCGAGGCGCATGTCATTCCGATCCACGACTACGGCGAGATCGACGGGCATCTGTTCATCGATATGCGCCTGGTCGACGGTGAGAGTCTGCGAGAGTTGTTGCGGCGCAGCGGTTCCCTCACCGCCGAGCGCACGGTGGAGATTGTCGGCCAGGTCGCCGCCGCATTGGACGCCGCGCATGCCGACGGGCTGCTGCACCGGGATGTCAAGCCGGACAACATCCTCATCACCCACGCGGGCTTCGCCTATCTGGTGGACTTCGGAATAGCCCAGTCCGCCACCGATTCCACGCTCACCGGGGATGGTTCGGCGGTGGGCTCCTACGGGTACATGGCCCCCGAACGCTTCGCCTCCCGGGAGCTGACGCCCGCCGCGGATGTCTACGCGTTGGCCTGTGTGCTGTTCGAATGCCTCACCGGGACAAGGCCGTTCATCGGCGATACCGATCCCCAGATCATGCGCGCGCACCTGTTCGATCCGGTACCGCGCCCGAGTCAGGTCCGGCCCACGGTGTCGGCCGCGTTCGATACCGTGGTCGCGCGGGGCATGGCCAAGAATCCGGCCAAACGCACCGCGAGCGCGGGTGCTTTGGCGGCGGCCGCACGGGCGGCGCTCACCACACCCGCCGAAGCGGGCGAGCTCACCCTCGATGACCAGACGCAAACCGCTGCGCCGGTACAGGATTCGCCGGTACAGGATTCGACGGACGAGCCGACCGCAGTGAGCGATGTGCCGGACGACACCGGACCCGCGACACCTCCGGGCGGTCCCGAACCGCACGCCGTGACCGGGTCCGAGGCGGCGCGGCATCGGGGCGGACCCCGGCGGATCGCTGCCCTGGCCGCCGTCATCGCCCTGGTGGCGGCACTCGGTTTCATGGGATGGGCGCTCGCTCGACCATTTCGCGCGGGCCATCCGATCCCCGACGCTTCGGCGCTGACCAAGGACGATGTCGATCTGCTGGCCTTCACCCAGCGCCCCGCCTTCAATCGGGCGAACTGCGTGCACGAGGATCCCGACGAGTACAGCATCGCCATCCTGTCCTGCGGAATCGATTACGACGCGGGCAATCCCGGAGTCCGGCTGTGGCGCTTTCGAGATGCCGACAAATTACACGAGTACTACACCTCGGTCCTGGATGTCACCCAGCTCACCGCCTGCCCGGGCGATCCGCCGGGGCAGGACGCGCCCTCCACCCGCGATGGCAAGGAGGTGGGCCGCCGGGCCTGCTACACCAATACCACGATCGGTCCCGCGCCCAAACCCGCCTTCATCGTCACCAATGAGGAGATTCCGGCCATGGCCATGTACCTCTGGGACGATGTGGCCGATCAGCCGATCCGCGATTGGGAAGCGCTGCGCGAGGATTGGCAGTTCCGGGCCGCCGACAATGCGCGCGATCCGGATGACTTCTCCCCCGCCGACCGCGCCATCTTCGCCAATGTCGGCCAGGAATGGCAGGCGGGCAATTGCCGCCATGCCGAATTGCCCTCGGGTTCGGCGGCGAACGCCTCGGTGGAGTGCGTGAACGCGAACGGCTATCCGCTCTCGGCCTTCATCGGTTTCGCGGATCGGACCAAGGCGACGCTGCTGTATCAACAGGATCTGACACTGTTGAAGGGTCATGCCTGCGGCGGGGGCGATCAACCGGACAGCGTGTGGCGGCAGAAGGGCACGCTGGTCGGGCGCTTCTACTGCTACGCGGACCCGAGTGAACCGGGCCGCCAGTGCATTCTGTCGCTACCGGACGAATTCCATACCGCGGGCATCTTCTGCACCCTGCCGCCGGACGATCCGCACCTGGGCCCGAAAGACGAACAGCAGCTGCTGGAGTGGTTCCTGCGCAAACTCGGCTGAGCACGCCGGGATAAGTGATGCCGGGCTCCCTCCGCAGCTGGGAGCCCGGCATCGGGTCGGCACCGGTGTGGGCGGTGACGACGTTCTTGGGGTGCGCCGCTAGTGGGCGTCGCGCACGATCTCCACCGCGCGGGTGAGGATGCCGAGACCGTGGCCGATCTCGTCCTCGGTGGCGGTGAGCGGGGGCAGCAGTTTCACGACCTCGTCCGTGGAGCCCGAGGTCTCCACCAGCAGACCGAGTTCGAAGGCGATCCGGCAGACTTTCGCGGCCTGGGACGCCTCGTCGAACACCAGCCCGTGCACCATGCCGCGACCGCGGGTGGAGATGCCCTGGAAATCGGTGGTCAGCGTGGTGAGGTGCTGCCGGATCCGCTCCCCTTTGGCCAGGGTGTCCAGCTCCATGCGGTTGTCGGACCAGTAGTGGGTCAGTGCGACCTCACCGGTGATGAAGGCGGCGTTATTGCCCCGGAAGGTGCCATTGTGCTCACCCGGGGACCACTGGTCCAGATCCGGCTTCATGAGCACCAGGGCCATCGGAAGTCCGTAGCCGCCAATGGATTTCGATAGCGTGACGATATCCGGGTTGATGCCCGCGACCTCGAAGGAGAAGAACGGTCCGGTGCGGCCGCAGCCCATCTGCACATCATCGACGATGAGCAGGATCCCGCGCGCGGAACACAAATCGGCGAGCGCGCGCAGCCATTCGGCGCGGGCGACATTCACCCCGCCCTCACCCTGCACGGTCTCCACGATGACGGCGGCGGGCTTGTCCAGGCCCGAGGAGCTGTCATCGAGTACCCGGCGCATCCAGGCGAGTTCGTCCAGCCCGTCGAGATACCCGTCGTAGGGCATCGGGGTGGCGTGCACCAGCGGGACGCCCGCCCCGGCGCGCTTGGCGGCATTGCCGGTGACCGACAGCGCGCCCAGCGTCATACCGTGGAAAGCGTTGGTGAAGTTCAGGATCGAGGTGCGCCCGGTGATCTTGCGCGCCAGCTTCAGCGCGGCCTCGACGGCATTGGCGCCGGTCGGTCCCGGGAACTGCACCTTGTACTCCAGCCCGCGCGGGACGAGCAGCACGTCCCGAATGGTCTCCAGCAGGCGGCGTTTGGCCACGGTCGACATATCCAGGCCGTGGGTGATGCCGTCGTTCATCAGATAGTCGATGAGCGCCCGCTTGAGCACGGGATTGTTATGCCCGTAGTTCAGCGATCCGGCCCCGGCGAAGAAGTCCAGGTACTCCTTGCCGTTCTCATCGGTGAGCCAGGAGCCGCGCGCGGTCTCGAAGACCGTGGGCCAGGATCGGCAGTAACCGCGCACGTTGGATTCGAGGGTCTCGAAAACAGTCGTCTCGGCCACGGTCATCGATCGTCCTAGCGTCGGAGCAAAGTGAAACAGGGATGTTTCTACCATTGACCGATACCGCGGCGGAGGGTTTTCGGTTAATCCGGGCAAACGGCCACGAAGTGACAGCCGTCTCGTCCGGATACCCGCGAGCATAACGCGCACGCCGAACCCGCGCGCACCCCTCTCGCCCGACAGACCACCCCGGCGACCCGCACACCCACCACCCCGTCGCGCCGGGATGACCGGGGTCGCTGGAAAACCGCTGTGGACGAAGCACATTGCCGGTCTCGCGGCATCGGGTAATGTGAAACTCTTGTGCGTGCCGACGTGGGTGTTTACTGGCAACTGGTGCGAGCCGGATTTCGCAGGCAGTCGCACTATCGTCTGGCCATGGTCGCGGGACTCATCACCAATCTGGTATTCGGGTTCGTGCGGGCGGCGGTGCTGACCGCGGCGGTGCACGCCGACAACGGGTTCGGCGGCTACACCACAGGCACCATCGGCGCGTACATCTGGCTGTCGCAGGGGCTGCTCGGGGCCATCGCGTTCTGGACGCTGCCCGATATCGTGGAGCGAATTCGCACCGGCGATGTGGCCATCGACTTCCTGCGGCCGATCGATATCCAATTCGCGCACCTGGCCGAATATCTGGGGCGCGCCACCTACTCGCTACTGCCGCGCGGACTGCCCAGCCTGCTCGTCGGCACGCTCACCTTCGGACTGGCTCTGCCCGATACCGCCGGGCCCTATGTGCTCGGGGTGATCAGCCTGGCGGCGGCCATCGCACTGTCGTTCCTGTCCATGTTCGCGGTCTGCCTGGCCGGATTCTGGATGGTGGACACCCGCGGCCTGCGCGCGCTGCACATGATCTGCGGAACCTTCCTCGCCGGATTGTTCGCACCGTTGCATCTGTTCCCGGACTGGTTGCGCGCCATCGCCTATGCCACCCCGTTCCCTTCCATGTTGCAGTGGCCGATCGATGTCATCTCCGGGCGCACCACCGGGATGGCGGCGGTGGGAATCGTCGTGGCGCAATGCCTCTGGCTCGGCGTGCTGGTCGCGCTCGGACAGCTGATACTGCGCGCGGGCCGCCGCAAACTGGAGGTGCAGGGTGGGTGAGAGACCGGTACCCCGCCCCTCGGCCTTCGCGCCCTACCGCGCCGTCCTGGCCTCCCGGCTGCGCGCACAACGTTCCTATCCCCTGTCGTTCGCCACGGATGTGTTCAGCGCCTTCCTGATCGGGCTCGTCGAATTCGCCGAGATGTGGGTGATCTTCCACAATGTGCCGCGCCTGGGCGGACTCGATCTCGACGGCATGCTGCTGCTGTTCGGTATGAGCAATACCAGCTTCGCGGTGGCGGACATGCTGGTCGGGCACGCCGATACGCTGCCCACCTATATCCGGATGGGCAGACTCGACGCCTTCTATCTGCGCCCGCAACCACTGCTGCTGCAACTCATGACCAGCGATATCGCACTGCGCCGGGTGGCGCGCATCGCGGTCGCGGGCACCGTGCTCGGCTTCGGCCTGGTCCGCAATGACATCGACTGGAGCGCGGCGCATCTCGCGCTCTTCGCGATCACCCTCTGCTCGGGTGTGGCCATTTTCGCCGGACTCTTCGTCACCGCCGCCGGGGTGCAGTTCTTCCTCATCGACGGCTCCGAACTGACCAATGCCTTCACCTACGGCGGCTCCTACGCCTCCATGCAACCGGCCTCGGTCTTCCCCACCCCGATGAAACTGGTCTTCGGCTTCCTGATTCCGGTCGCGTTCAGTTCCTATCTGCCCGCCATCGCACTGCTGGACCTGCCCGGCCCGGCCCTGCTGCCGAATTGGCTGGCCTGGGCGTCCCCGCTGGCGGCGCTGTGGGTCTGGGTACTCGCTCTGTATTCCTGGCGGCTCGGCACCAGGCACTATCAAGGAGGCGGCGGGTGACCGATCCCATTATCGATATCGCCGGGCTGACAAGGACTTTCGTCCTACGGCGCAGGGACGGGCGCTGGCGCGGGCGGCGCGAGGTGCTGACCGCGGTGGACGATATGAGCTTCACCGTCGAACCCGGCGCGGCCGTGGGATACATCGGCGCGAACGGCGCGGGCAAATCCACCACCATCAAAATGATCACCGGCATTCTGGTGCCCTCCGCCGGGCGACTGCGCACCTGCGGCCTGGACCCGGTGCGCCGGCGCCGCGAACTGGCCGGGCGCATCGGGGTGGTGTTCGGGCAGCGCTCGCAGCTGTGGTGGGATCTGCCGCTGCGCGAATCGTTCTCGATCCTGTCGGCCATTCACCGGCTGGAGCCCGGCGCGGCGCGGCGGCGCACCACCGAACTGGTGGAGCAGTTGGAGATGGGCAGCACCCTGGACACCCCGGTGCGCCAGCTCTCGCTCGGACAGCGCATGCGCGCGGAGGTGGCGGCGGCGCTGCTGCACTCACCGGAGCTGGTCATTCTGGATGAGCCGACCATCGGCCTGGATGTGCTGTCCAAACAGCGATTACGCGAATTCCTGCGCCATGAGCGCAGCAGCCGGGGCACCACCCTGCTGCTCACCACGCACGATATGGGCGATATCGAGCGACTCTGCGAGCGGGTGCTGGTGGTGGATCAGGGCAAACTGGTCTACGACGGATCCCTCACCGGACTGGCCGCCACCGTCGGCGCGCACCGGGTGCTCACCGTCGATCTGGCCGAGCCCACCGCGGATCTCACCGATCTGCCGGGCGCGAAACTGCTCGACAGTGAGGGCGGCGGCATCCGCCAGCGGCTCGCCTTCGATACCGAGAGCACCACGGCCGCACAACTGCTCGCGGCGGTCTCGGCACGGGCGGAGGTGCGGGACCTGTCCATCGAGGAACCCGACATCGAGGATGTGGTGCGCCGCATCTACGAGGCCGCGGCGCACCCGCTCTCCTGAGCGCGTCGATGTGCTGCCGTTGTTCACCCCGTTGCCTTCCGCTGGACGCGGCGAACACATCTGGTTCTCACCGATTGTGAGCAGATTTGCAATAGCGCACACAGGGCGGAGTTCCGCGCGCCACACCGCCGCGGTCTCGAATTGCGGCACTCGCCGGACTGTGCGACGTTGCTGATCATTCTCCGTGCGCTCGATCCGAGCCGGCGCGGCGGCCGATTCTCAGGAGTGAGTGTGAAAGTGCGTCCGGCACGCCTGTTGCCGCGCGGTAACGTAATCCTCACGCCCGCAGCGGAATTCCTGCGGCCACCCACCATTCGCGCGCGCCTGCGCCGTATTCTCCTGGTCGCGGTGATCCTGGTGCTGGCACTGCTGGCCGTCATCATCGATGGTGAGATCGCGCGTTATCGCGATACCGGAAATGCCTCGCACGCGGTGGATCTCGCGCTCTCGGTACAGAATCTGGTGCATGAGCTCCAGCGCGAGCGCGGGCTCACCAATGGCCTGCTCGGCGGTGACGAGTCGGCGCGGCCCGCGGTGGCGGCCGAACGCCTCGCGGTGGACAGCGCGCTGCGGCAACTGAATTCCGAACTCGGTGCGAACGCGCCCGGCGCCGATCAGGTGCGCGCCGCGCTAGATCAGCTCTCCGGGATCAGCGCCAAACGCGGCGATGTGGACGCGCGCCGCGTCGACCGATCGGCCTCGTTCACCTTCTACACCGGTGCGATCCTGGCCTTGAACCAGGCCCGGCCCGGGCTGGAGACCGCACAGGACAGCACGCTGTGGCGCGGAATGCAGACGCTGTTCGCCCTGGGAGATGTCAAGGAGTACACCGCACAGCAGCGCGGCTTCCTCAATGGCGTCTTCGCCGCGGGCGGTTTCGGCACCGGTGAATACGTCCAGTTCCTGGATATCCGCGCCGGAAAACAGTCCGCCATCACGGCATTCGAGCGCAATGCCACCTCCGAGGAGCGCTCGCAGCTCTACGCCGCCATGCGCACCGACGAATCGGTGCGCGCCGCCGAGGCCGAGGCGGTCGCCATCGGATCGATGCGCGGGCCGCTGATCGAGCCGGTCAATCCGGCCGACTGGTGGCGCGAGATGACCTCGGTCATCGATTCCGAGCGCGGGGTGCAGCGCTTCGTCGGCGATGAGATCCACGCCCGCGCGGCCGAACTGCGGCGGCACGCGGCGCTGGTGCTGGCGCTGTACGTGCTGGCCGCGCTGGCCGCCATCTGCGCCATGGTGGCCGTGGTGGTCACCACCGGGCGCGCCATCATCCGGCCGCTCGCCGATCTGGCCGCCGAGGCGGACGCGGTGGCCGAACAGCGGCTGCCGCGGCTGATCGCCGAATGGCAGGACAGTTCGGTCGCCGACCCGGCGCTGCCCGAACCGGTCCGGGCCGATGCGGCGGCCGGTGCCGAGATCCTCTCGGTGGCAAAGGCTTTGGATCGCGTGCAGGCCACCGCCTTCGAACTCGCCTCCGCCCAGGCGCGATTGCGGCGCAACACCACCGAATCGCTGTCGAATCTGGCCCGGCGCAATCAGAATCTGGTACGCCGCCAGCTCGGGTTGATCAGCGATTTCGAACGCGAGGAGCTCGATCCCAAGGCCCTGTCCAATCTGTTCGAACTGGATCATCTGGCGACGCGTATGCGCCGCAATGCCGAGAGCCTGCTGGTGCTGGTCGGCGAGTCCAGTCCGCGCCGCTGGTCGCAGTCGATTCCGCTCGCCGATGTGATCCGCGCGGGCCTGTCCGAGGTGGACGACTACCGGCGCGTGGTCATGCGCCGAATGGATGACGCCGCCATCGCCGGTTCGGCGGTGAGCGAGCTCGCGCATATGCTCGCCGAGCTCATCGAGAACGGATTGTCCTTCAGCCCACCGGATCTCGAGGTCGAGGTGCACGGGCGTCGCCAGGGTGGGCGGTACCTCATCGCCATCGTCGACCACGGCGTCGGCATGCCGCCGGATCAACTCGCCGTCGCCAATGCCCGCCTACGCGGTGAGGCCGACTTCCTGGTGGCGCCGACCCGCTACCTCGGCCACTTCGTCGTCGGCCGGCTCGCGCAACGGCTGGGTATCGAGGTGGAGCTGACCGTCTCACCGGTGAGCGGTGTGGTGGCGCGGCTGTTCCTGCCCGAGGCGCTTCTGGGCGAGCAAGCTCGGCCCGCGTCGCCCGAATCCGGCGTGCTGGACGCCAAACATGCTGCCACGGCGGAGCTTCCGGTCGCCATGGCCGAACCCGGCCACGGCCGCCATCGGCCCGCCCTGCCCGCACCCGAGCCGATGCCCGACGCATCGGTGGTGCGAACCGGCAGCGAGACCGAACGCAATGCCGAGATCGCCTTCACCACCGGAACTTTGACCACCGCCGCGGTCATCGAACCGGCCGACCCACGCGGCCGATACGCCAATGGCGCGCGCACGGTGCCGGCCGCGGGCAGCGCGGTGAAGCTCATACCGTTCGGCGAGACGGCCGATGCCGGCGGAGCACAAGCGATTCCAGCGGCCGCCGCTCGGGTGCCGACCGTATCGTCCGGGCCGAACTCACCCGATGACGCTCCGGGTGTTACGGGTTCCGCCCCGCAGGTGCAACGCACACGAAACGGTCTCGTCAAGCGCAGCAGGAAGACTCGTGAGAATTCGGGCGCCACGCCGGGTGGCGCCCAACCCGCGCCGCCGTCCCCGCCCATCGCCCCGCACGCCGATCGCACCCCCGATGAGGTGCGCAGCATGCTGGCCGGTTTCCGCGCCGGGCATCAGCGCGGGGAACGCGGGGTGCCGCACGGTGAACGCGGTGTACCGCAAGGCGACACGGGCATCCCGCCCCGGCCCGGCTCGAATACCCAGGAGGACCGCAGGTGACGACCCACCACCCCGAGACCGACCCGCACGCGTTCAATTGGCTGCTCGCCGATTTCGTGCGCGGCACCGATGGTGTGCGCGATGCCGTCGCCGTCTCCTCCGACGGACTGCTCATGGCCATGTCCGACGGGCTGGATCGCGCTGGCGCGGACCGGCTCTCGGCGATCGTCTCCGGACTCACCAGCCTGGGCCGAAGCGCCTCGCGCAGTTACGATTTCGACGGACTACGGCTCATCATGATCGAGATGGGCCGCGGCTTCCTGCTGGTGTCGTCCATGACCAATG
The DNA here is from genome assembly GCF_001625085.1 of Nocardia acidivorans NBRC 108247. Classification (GTDB taxonomy): domain Bacteria; phylum Actinomycetota; class Actinomycetes; order Mycobacteriales; family Mycobacteriaceae; genus Nocardia; species Nocardia acidivorans. The sequence continues at coordinate 44,638 of NZ_BDAW01000014.1, read as the reverse complement.
GCAGCTGCGTGGGCGTCATCGCCGACAACAATGCCGATGTGGGTCTGGTCGGCTATCAGATGGCCGTTATGGCCGAACGCGCCGGGGCGCTGCTCACCCCCGCGCTCATCACCGAGCTGCGGGAATCGCTGGGCCGATGAATGATTCGACCGGGGCCGACGAGGCCGACGCGCAGGTGGTGCGGCCGTTCATGATGACCGCCGGGCGCACCACACCCCTGGTCGACGGGTTGCGCATCGAAACCCTGGTGCGGGCCACCCCCGCCGCGCTCTCGGCCCCACTGCGCTTCGAATTGGAGCGGGTGGTGCGATTGTGCCAGCGCCCGTACTCCATCGCCGAGATCGGGGCCGCGCTGCGGGTGCCGGTCGGGGTGGCGCGGGTGCTGGTCAGCGATCTGGTCGCCGCCGGGCATGTGACGGTGAGCCAAGGCAATGAATTGTCCATCTCCGCGATCGAAAGGATCCGGGATCTTGTTCGGGCACTCTGAGACCCCTTCCCCCGCCCCGCTCGCCTCCTCGGTGAAGATCGTGGTCAGCGGCGGATTCGGGGTCGGTAAGACCACCCTCATCGGGACCATCTCCGAAATCGAACCGCTCGCCACCGAGGCCGCCATGACCGAGGTCTCGGTCGGCATCGACACCCCGGGCCGCGATACCGGCAAGACCACCACCACGGTGGCGCTGGACTTCGGCCGCATCACCCTGGACAAGTCGCTGGTGCTTTACCTCTTCGGCACGCCGGGGCAGTCGCGCTTCGAATTCCTCTGGGACGACCTGTTGGACGGGGCACTCGGCGGCGTGATCCTGGTCGATACCGATCGCGTCGAAGACTGCTATCCGGTGCTGGACTACTTCGAACAGCGCCGCACCCCATTCGTGGTGGCGGTCAACCGATTCGAGGCCGCTCCGGCCTTCGAACTCGACGAGGTCCGCGAAGCCCTCGATATCAATCCCGCCATTCAACTGCTGGAATGCGATGCGCGCGACCGGGAATCGGTGAAGACCGTCTTGGTCGCCCTGCTGGAGCAGATTCTCCAGTCACGCCGCGCCCCCGCCCTCGCCCGCTGACGAAAATCTGCCCCGCGTGCGGAGCACGCGGGGCAGTGTCCCGAAAACCCTTCCGGGATTGAGGTTTAGCGGCCGCCGAAGGAGCCGGTGAAGAGGGTGTTGAGGATACCGCTGAACGCAGCGCTACCGGTGTTGACAAGGCCGTTGAGGGCAGCGGAACCGGTGTCGATGATGACGGGAATCATAAGTTTTTCAACCTCTCTGTTGGTCTCGCCGCCGTTCGGGATTTCCATCCGGCGACGTGACCCACCATTGCGGGGCTCCCTTACACAACCCTGGCCGGTAGCTGAGAGATAGCTGAATTGCGGTGTGTCCCCGGCCACACTAGCGAGGCGCGTGTCCGTCCGCGGCGTACAGGCTCACTTCCCCGTCCTCCCCCAGAAAAGCGTTGACCAGCATCGTTCCCGAGGAGTGCAGTTCCTCGGGCGTCGGCGCCGCGGTGGTGACCGAGATCTGCGGTACCGCAGCCCAGTTCACGACATAGCGCTCGGGCGGCCCATCGTCATTGGAGAGGTGCGCGAGGCGGAAGACCGACACTCGTCGGCGAACAATCAGGGTGCGCACGACTTCGGCGATTCGCTCCGGGTCTTCCAGCGCGAACATGAAGCCGAAGCGCAGCTCCGGTGAGGACGCATAGGCTGGCACGAATACCCAGGCTAACGGAGTGGGCCGCACACCGCTCCCGGCACGCCGCGCCGATAGCTATTCATAAGCCTGGGTAACGGGATCCGCAGGTGAAGCGGTGTCGATCAGCCACCTTTCGCAGCACCCACGTGACCGAGTTGTAATGCTGTATAACGATTCTCCGGCAGGTTCGCCGATCCAGCGCCGATTGGTTGCGCCCGTCCGACTATCGCGCTTTCCTGAATATGTCCCGTATTTCGGACAGTCTCCCCATCGCACCGTCGCGAATTTCCCGGTTTCTTCACCGTGCCGTTTGTGGTGGGCTGTGCGTCCCGAGTTGCGGGCCTGCGCCGGAGCCGAGGGGAGCCCCTCCCCGAAACCTCCTCGGCTCTGGCGCATCCACAACTGCACTGGCTAAGGGTGGGAAATATGGCAACCGAATACACCGGTACGGGGTACGGAGCCGAGCTTCCATCGCCGACAATGCTACTGCGCGCCTTCCGGGAACCCGTCCCCGCGCTCCTGTCCGATCCCGCCGCCGACCCGCGCACCCGCGAGGTCCTGGAGGCGGCCCACGACCTGGTGCAATGCCATGAGCGACGGCACCATACGCAGGAGGCCGCGCACGCCGCGGGCGCCACGCCACGACGCGTGGCCGACTGCATCCGGACGGTCGAGCAGATCGACGCGCGCCGCACCGACCTGGTGGCCCGCATCGACGAATGGGTGGCGATCAATATCCCGCATCGCGCCGGCGCCTCACTGCACACCGAGACCCTCGGTGCGGTGATCGACCGGATGGCGGCGAAATGGGTTGCGGCACAACAGGCTTTGGGGTTTCCGCCACCGGAGACAGCGCCCCGGCTCAAACTCACCGAGGGGCGCGTGCGGCGGCGCAGCAGTCCGCACCTGGGTGAGCCGCCCCGGCACACCGACAGCGAGGCGCACCTACAGTGGTACCGCCTGGCCGAACTCGCCGACGGATACAAGGACCTCATCACCGAGGTGGCCCAGCACCGCAGACGTCTGCCGGTGTGGTGAGAGGGCGCCCACCGTCAACCTCCCTATGCTGAAGGCCGGCTCCACTACGGCACGGCCGTCTCGGCTTCCAGCATGGAGGAGGTACGGATTTGAGCGCGCAAGCCCCGGTCAGCGGCTCGACCGCCGGTATCGGCCGGTTCCATCGCACCCGGCGCGCCCTCGCCGACGGTCGGCAGATCCTGTACTACGACGCCGGTCCGGTGGCGCGCACCGCCGTCGACACCCGGGAACTGCCGCCCGCCACCACCCATTCCCAGACCCGGTTCGATCCACTGCTCGGGGAGTGGGTGGTGGTGGCCTCGCACCGGCAGACCCGCACCTTCCTGCCGCCCGCGGATCTGTGCCCGCTGTGCCCCTCCACACCGGAACGGCCCACCGAGATTCCGGAGCGCGATTACCAGGTCGCGGTCTTCGACAATCGATTCCCTTCGCTCTCCGGCCATCCCGCAGAACTTCCGGACACCGTGGAGGGATCACCGATCACCCTGCTGCGCAATGGTTTCGGATATTGCGAGGTGGTGTGCTTCACCAGTGAGCACAACTCCTCGTTCGACCGGCTGGACCCCGCGCGAGCGCGACTGGTCCTGGACGCATGGGCCGACCGCACCGCCGAACTCGGCGCGAAAGACGGTGTGGCGCAGGTGTACTGCTTCGAGAACCACGGCGAGGAGATCGGGGTGACGCTGGCGCACCCGCACGGTCAGATCTACGCCTATCCCTTCGTCGCGCCGCGCGTGCGCGCCATCACCCGGAGCCTGGCCGCGTATCGGAAAGCGCACGGCGGCAATCTGTTCGGTGATCTGCTCGAGACCGAGCGCACCGCCCGGATCCGCGTGGTCGCGGAGAACACCGAATGGACCGCCTTCGTACCGCCTTTCGCCCGCTGGCCGTACGAGATCACCCTGCAACCGCGCCGCCGCACGACCGATATCCCCGACCTCGACGATGCGCAGCGCGACGGCTTCGCCGAGCTGTACCTCGACATCCTCGGCCGCTTCGCCCGGCGCTTCGACACACCCATGCCCTACATCGCGGCCTGGAACCAACCGCCCACGCCCCGAGCCGAACTCCCCCGCGACGATTGGTGGCTGCACCTGCAACTCTTCTCCTTCCGGCGCACCGCGCACAAACTCAAATACCTCGCCGGATCGGAGTCGGGCATGGGGGTATTCATCAGTGACACCCTGCCCGAGACCGTCGCCGCCGAACTACGGGAGCTGGGATGACACGGGACGGCGTATGGGCCGCGCCGGGACGGGTGAACATCATCGGCGAGCACACCGATTACAACGGCGGGTACATGCTGCCGATCGCGCTGCCGCACACCGTATCCTGCACCGCGACCGGGCGTGCGGACGACACCGTGCGGGTGTGCTCGCTACAGCAGCGCAGCGGTGCGGTCTCCGCGCCGCTGGCACGGCTGGACGATCTCTCGATCACCGGGTGGGCACGGTATCCACTGGGCGTCGTCCACGAGTTCCAGCGCCGGGGATACCCCGTCTCGGGAGTGGATCTGACGCTGGACGGCAATGTGCCCGCGGGGGCGGGGCTGTCCTCGTCCGCGGCGGTGGAATGTGCTGTGGGGGTAGCACTTCGGGATATGTTCGCACCCGAGATCAGCGATGCGGAGCTGGTCGATATCACCCATGCCGCGGAGAACGACTACGTCGGGGTGCCCAGCGGGATTCTGGACCAGTCCGCCGCCATCTACTGCACGGCCGGGCACGCACTTTTCCTCGACGCGAAGACCGGTGCGCGCGAACAGGTTCCATTCGATCTGGCCGCCTCCGAACTGGCCCTGCTGGTGGTCGACACCAATGCGCCGCATCAGCTGGTGGGCGGTGAGTACGCCGAACGCCGTGCCCAATGCGAAAGGGCCGCAGCCGAACTCGGAGTCGAACTGCTGCGCGAGATCACCGATCCGGCCGCCATCGACCGATTGGGCGATCCGGTATTGCGCAGGCGCGCCCGCCATGTCGTCACCGAGAACGCGCGGGTGCTCGATGTCGTCGATCTGCTCGAGGCGGGCGATGATCCCCGGCTGATCGGCCCCGCCCTGTCCGCCGCGCACGCCTCACTGCGCGACGACTTCGAGGTCTCCACCGACGAACTCGACACCGCCGTCGAAATAGCCTGCGCTACCGGCGCATACGGAGCGCGCATGGTCGGCGGCGGCTTCGGCGGCAGCATTATCGCCCTCGTCGACGCCGCAGCCGTGGACACTATCGCGGCCACCATCGGAGACGGCTTCCGTGCCCGAAACTTCGCCCCACCGCGCTCTTTCGTCGCCATCGCGTCGGCGGGCGCACGACGAATCGGCTGAGCCATTCCCGCAATCCAGGTATCCCCATCCCCCGCCACCCCGTCATCCCCATCCCCCGTCATCCCCGTCCCCCGTCATGCCGGGCGTGCCCATTCCCCGCCATCCCCGGCCATCCCCATCCCCCGTCATGCCCGGGCATGCCCAGCCCCCGTCATCCCCGGCGTGCCCATCCCCCGTCATCCCGGCATGCTTTTGGCCGGGATCCACACCGGCCACCGATCAACCGGCCGCAGCAGACAACAGGAGTGAGTCGATGAGCGACGCGACTATCGAGCTGACCGCGGGCACCGCGCGCATGAGCGTTGACACCGGGTCCGGGCGGCTTACCGCCTTCCGCATCGGCGAGCACGAAGTACTCACCCCCGGTGCGCATTTCGGCGAATTCCCGATGGCCCCGTGGTGCGGGCGAATGCGGAACGGGGTGCTCACCTGGCAGGGCGCCACCTACGACTTCCCGCGCAATGACCCACCCCACGCCATTCACGGCCTGGTGCGTCAGCATCCGTGGGAGATACGCGGCCGCTCGGACGCGAGCATCGTGCTCACCCAGCAACTCGCACCGCCCTGGCCGTTCGCGGGTGCGGTGACACAGTCGATCGAACTCACGCCGGAATCCGCGACCTTCGGTATGACGGTGACGGCGGAGTCGGAACCCTTTCCGGCACAGGCCGGTTGGCATCCGTGGTTCGCCCGGCGGTTGAACACCGGTGGCGACCTGGAAGTGGATTTCGAGCCCGCCTGGCAGGAACATCGCGGCCCGGACTACCTGCCGGACGGCACCCGCGTTCCGCCGCTGCCCGGCCCCCGAGACGATTGCTTCGGCATGCCCGACGGCGTAAAGGCCACGCTGACCTGGCCCGGAGCTCTCGAACTGACGGTGACCAGCCCGCTGGAGTGGGTCGTCGTCTACGACATGCCCGCCGACAGCGTCTGTGTCGAACCGCAATCCGGTCCGCCAGACGGCCTCAATACCCTGCCGCGGGCGGTCACCCCCGAGTCCCCGCTGCGCTGTGCGATGGTCTGGCGCTGGCGGAGTCCCGGGGGCGTCGAATAAGGATCAGTAGCGGTCGACGATCTCGGCCTCGATTACCGGATCACCGGCCGCCGACGGGGTCGGCTTGACCGTATCCGCCTGCGCGACAGGGGATTCCGGCTCATCGTCGAAATCGTCGTCGACCGGGGAATCGGCCCGGTTCGCCCGTGCGTCCTGCGCGGCCGCCGCGGCGGCCTCACGCATTTCGATGGCGTCGGTGATCCAGTCGCCGATCTCCTTGGTCACCTCCGCGACGGTCCCGGTGATGATCGAGGCGATCGCGCCGACGTGCCGTGCTCCGGACGACGTCAACTCCTGGATCAGATCCTTATTGCTCTCGAATTTGGAGATCATTTACACGCCCACTTCGCTGTCCTGCCCCCGGCGCACCACGATAACACCGGCAGGTTGCGGCTTCCCTGCGAGCACGGGAGGCAGGGCGAGTTTGAACAGCTTGGCCCAGACCGAACCGATCTGCTTGCTGAAGCTGCCGGTGTTGTACGGCAAGCCGTGCTTCTCGCACAGCGCCTTCACCTCGGGCGCGATCTCCGGGTAGCGATTCGCGGGCAGATCCGGGAACAGGTGGTGTTCGATCTGGTGCGAGAGGTTGCCGCTCATAATGTGGAACAGGCGGCTGCCGTCGATATTGGCCGAGCCCAGCATCTGGCGCACGTACCACTCACCCTGGGTCTCCTCGGCGCACTCCTGCTCGGAGAACGTCTGTACACCCGACGGGAAGTGCCCGCAGAAGATGATCGAGAACGTCCACAGATTGCGCACGATATTGGCGGTGAAGTTGCCGGCCAGAGTGGACAGGAACAGCGGTCCGGTCAGTGCCGGGAACACCACGTAATCCTTGAGCACCTGCCGGCCGGCCTTGCGGATCTGCCCCTTGAGCAGCGCCTTCACATCCGGCCACTTGCGCTTGCCCTGGACGATGTTCTCCACCTCCAGGTCATGCCCCATCACGCCCCATTCGAAGGCGAGCATGAGGAAGAAGGCGTAGAGCGGATTGCCCAGCCGCAGCGGATTCCACGGCTGCGCCTCGTCCACGCGCAGGATGCCGTAGCCGATATCGCGGTCCATACCGTGGATATTGGTGAACGTGTGGTGCATGTAGTTGTGCGAGTGCCGCCACTGATCGGCCGGGCAGACCGTATCCCATTCGAAGACCCGCGAATTCAGGCCGGGTTCACGCATCCAGTCGTACTGACCGTGCATGACATTGTGGCCGATCTCCATATTGTCGAGAATCTTCGAGACCGACAGCGCGGCCACGCCCGCCAGCCAGAACGGCGGCAGGAAGCCCAGGTACATCAGACCGCGGCCGGCGACCTCGAAACCGCGCTGCGCCTTGATGATCGAGTAGATGTATTCGCGATCCCGCTCGCCCAGATCGTCGGTGACGCGGGCGCGGATCTCGTCCAGCGCCGCGCCGATCTCCTCGATCTGCTCGCGGCTCAGTACGACGGGACCTGCGGGTGTTTCGGTAAGCATCGCCATGATGTGGCTCCCCTCAGATAGCGATGTCGACGTCCCCGACGGGGGCGTTGATACAGAGTTGGATGGGCTGGTCGGGGTCCGCGTCGACCTCGCCGGTGCGCAGATTGCGCGTGCAACCGGTGCGCTTGACGGCCGTGCAGGTGAAGCAAATCCCCATGCGGCAGCCGTATTCGGGGGTGAGACCGGCGGTTTCGGCCTGCTCGAGCAGGCTCGCGCCGGTGTTCTCGATGGTTCGCCCACTGCCGGAGAAGGTGATCTCGCCCTCGGCGGTGGCCGGATCACCGGGTGCGACGGTGAGGACGAACTCCTCGCTGTGCAGCCGGTCGGCCAATTGTTCGGCCTCGTAGACGGTGCGCACGGCCTTCATGAGTCCGGGCGGTCCGCACAGGTAGGTCTGCGCGGTGGCGAACCACGGCGCGAGGCGCTCGAGTTCGTCGTAGCCGAAGTTCGGGTCGGTCCCGAGTTCGGGGTAGCGCAGCTCCACTCGGAAGTTGTTGTGCTGCAATGCCAGCGCCTCGAGCTCGGTGCGATGCGGCACATACTCCGGTGAACGGTTGTAATGCAGGAACAACACCTTGCCCGTGTACCCCTCGGTGGCGAGGGTACGCAGCATGGACAGCGCGGGTGTGATGCCGCTGCCGCCGGTGATGAGCACGATCCGGTCCGGCCGCTGCTCCGGAAGGTGGAAAACGCCCGCGGCGGGCGCGAGATCGACCACCATGCCGGGAATCGCGTTCTCGTGCAGATAGTTCGAGACCAGGCCGTGCGGATGTGCCTTGATGGTGAGTTCGATGTGCTTGTCGCGGCGACGGTCACTGTTCACCGGTGAATAGCAACGGGTGTGGCGCACACCGTCGATGACCACGCCGATCTGGATGTACTGCCCCGCCAGATGTCCCTGCCACTGCCGAGTCGGGCGCAGCGTGAGCGTCACCGACCCCACCGCGCTGCGGCGCACGTGGGTGATCTCCGCGCGCATCTGGCGCAGCGCGAAAGTGGGCCGGACCAGCTCCAGGTAGCGATCCAGCGGATGCGGGGTGGTCAGCTTCTCCACGAGGTCGATGAGTCCAACCATGCGGGCCTCCTGTCGCGTCACCCGGGCCGGGGTGACGCCCTTCGCTTCAATGATGGGCACTCAATTTCGGTGCACATCTGTACACTGAACTAGTGTGCCGGGTGGAGGCCATCGAGTTCAACCGGCAGTTCGTGTGACCCACACGACATCTCGCGAATGGAACGAATGTGAACGAATGTATGCTCATCGACGTGAGCGAGCAGGCAGCAACCAGAGTCGAGCGCAAAGAACGCACCCGCGCCGCACTATTGGACGGCACCCTCGCCCTGGCCGCCGATCGCGGCTTCGCAGCCCTGAGCCTGCGTGAGATCGCCCGCTCGGCGGGGATCGTCCCGACCGCTTTCTACCGGCATTTCACCTCACTCGACGAACTCGGCACCAGCCTGGTCGAGGCGGGCGTCCGGCAGCTCCGGCTGGCCCTGCGCGAAATGCGCCGCACCCCCGACGCCCGCCTCGCCGACACCGTCCGCTTCGTCTTCGAACAGGTCGACAGCAAAACCGATCTGTGGGGATTCCTGATCCGCGAACGCCACGGCGGCTCGGCAGCCCTGCGCGGCGCCATCGCCGTGGAAATGCAACTCATCGTCCGCGAACTGGTGGTGGACCTGTCCCGCGTCCGCCCCCTGGACCACTGGTCCCCCGAAGACCTCGAACTGGCCGCGGACCTGATAGTCGCCACCGTCGCCGACCGAATCGCCGACTACGTGGTCGCCCTCCCCCGCGAACGCCCGCGCATCGTCGACCGAACCGTCCTGCACGTACGCCTCATCACACTCGGCATGGGCGCCTGGGATCCGGACGCCGTCAAACCGCAGTAGCTCAGCGGCCCCGGAGATCGTCCGCTCGTACCGGAACAAGCGCGGCCAGACCCAGCGCCAAGACCAGCACGATCCCGATGATGCCCGCGCGCTCGGAGCCGAACGCCCAGACGAAGAAGCCGAAAAGCATTGGGGCCAGGAAGGATACCGCCCGGCCCGTGGTGGCGTAGAGGCCGAACATCTGGCCTTCGCGGCCGGGTTTCGTGAGCCGCACCAGGAAGGTGCGGGCGGAAGACTGTGCGGGGCCCACGAATACGGTGAGCAGCAGGCCGAATATCCAGAACATGACGGGGCCGGAAACCACCAGCAGGGCCACGCCGCAGACGATCATCGAGGCCAGTGACACCACGATGACGGGCTTGGGGCCGATGCGGTCGTCGAAGCGGCCCGCGGTGATTGCACCAAGGGCGGCAACCACATTCGCGGCTATGCCGAAGAGCAGGACGTCGGAGTCGGCTATGCCGTAGACCCGGACCGCCAAAACCGCGCCGAAGGTGAAGACGCCGGCCAGACCGTCGCGAAAGAGGGCGCTGGCGAAGAGGAAGCCGACGGCACGGCGGTCATCGCGCCAGAGTTCGCGGACATCGCGCCACAGGATGCGATAGGCGTCGGTGAGTTTGCGGGCGGTCGCGCCGGGATCGGCATCGGTGCGCGGTAATTCGGGAACGAACAGAAACAGCGGGATGGCGAAGGCGGCGAACCAGACCGCCGCCACCAGGGCAACCAGGCGGATATTGAGGCCGTCGTCGGTGGGGACGCCGAGCAGGCCGCGATAGTCGCCCTTACCGGAGATGAAGCCGAAATACACGATGAGCAGCAGTATGATGCCGCCGAAATAGCCCATGGCCCAGCCGAATCCGGAGATCCGGCCGAGCGTGGCGGGTGTGGAGACCTGACGCAGCATCGAGTTGTACGGCACATGCGACAGCTCGAAAGTCGCCGAGCCGATACCGAGCAGCGCCAGGCCCAGCCACAGGTAGTGGTAGTCCCTGTGCACGAAAAACATTGCGGCCATGAGTATTACGGTGATCGAGGTGAGCACGCCCAGGGACAGCTTGCGCCTGGCGGTGGCATCGAAGAACTGCCCGCTCACCGGGGCCGTCAAGGCCACCACCAATCCGGCCAGACCCAGCGCCCACCCCAGCCAGGCGCTCGCCGACACTCCCCCGGGCAAATCCTCGCCCACCTTGTCGGTCAGATACACCGAGAAGACGAAGGTCAGAATCACCGCGTTGAACGCGGCCCCGCCCCAATCCCACAGTCCCCAGGCCACCACCGGCCCGCGCCCGGCAGCCGACCCGACCGTCTCCCGCCCGGAAACCTCAGCCATGCGCGCAGCTTAGGCGGAACACCCGTGCGCCGGTGGATTCCGGCCGAAGGCGCGTTCAGGCCGGAGGACCGGAATGCGATTCGGCGAAATGCTCCAGCCAGGGCCGCTCGCGCTCCTCCACACTCATGGCCAGCAGTGCGCGCAGCGCGGTCCAGCCGTCCTCGTCGGCCGGTGTCATGATCTGCACCCACGCGCCCACGATGGAGGGCAGCGACATACTGGTCATGATCATGTCCACATCCTTGGTCACCAGATTGCGAATCGCCCTGGTGCGCCCCACCGGGAAGCCCACATCGTTGCGCGCCCACAATTCCGCGAACAAGGCACTGTCGGAACACATTTGCTCGATGAACGCCACCCAGAGCGGGTCGTGCAGGTTCTTGACGTACGCGGCGCGCAGATAGCCGACCATCCGCCCAAGGTACTCCTTGTTCGCGGTATACGGATTACAGCACGCGGGCGTGAGGAACACCTTCCGCAGAATATTCTTGTTCCCGACGAGGAAGCCGGGAAACAGCGCGGCATAGGCGTCATTGTGGGCGAGCACGTCATAGCGCGCGGAGCAGAGCACCGCGGGCAGCGGATACAGATGATCCAGAATCACCTGTATCTCCTCCACCACCGGCTCGGCCACGTGCAATGCGGGAATCGCGGGCACATCGGCCAGCGCGTACAGGTGCGCGCGCTCCACCCCGTCCAGGCCCAGCGTGCGCGAAATCGCGTCCAGCACCTGCACGCTCACCTTGATATCGCGCCCCTGCTCCAGCCACGTGTACCAGGTGACGCCCACCCCCGACAGCTGGGCGACCTCCTCGCGCCGCAACCCGGGTGTGCGCCGCCGCGCGCCCACCGGCAGCCCCACCTCCTGCGGCGTGATCCGAGCGCGTCGCGATTTCAGGAACGCCGACAACTCCTCGCGCCGCGTCTTGCGCACGGCTCGCGCATCAGCCGCACCGGGATCGCGCCCTCCGCACGCGCGACCGAAGTCGATGCACCGGAGAGCAATTCGGCGGGGCGGGACAACCCACTCCAGCGCGCGCCGACATCCGGTCCGAAGGCGATCGAGCCGGGCGGCTCGCGGTGCGACGGATCCGCGTGCGGGGTCGCGCTCCCTTCGACCGGATCACCGCCCACCGGATGACCGGTGGTGGTCGCGTTATTCCTGGCTGCGGGGTTCACCCCTCCATAGTGACCGCATTCGGAACCCGTATCCAGGTGGTGGCAGTACCCGTATAAGCAGACTCCTGTTAGAGATTTCGGCCGCGGCGCAGGCTCGATCCCATGACACAGAGCCTGACCCAATCCCCACCGACGGTGGTGGCTCCGGCGGTCGCCTGGTCCGGTCGCCGTTCCTTCGCCATTCTCGCCGTGATTCTGCTCGGGCAGTTCATGGCCGTCATCGACGCTTCCATTGTCAATGTCGCCATTCCCGCCATGCGAACCTCATTGCACGCGACGGGTTCCGGGCTACAGCTTATCGTTTCCGGATACGTCATCTCCTACGCCGTACTGCTGGTGACCGGCGCCCGCCTGGGCGACCGGTTCGGGCAGCGGACCATGTTCCTGACCGGACTCGCCCTGTTCACCCTCGCCTCACTGGCCTGCGGGCTGGCGTGGAACACCCCGACGCTCATCATCTTCCGATTCCTGCAGGGCATCGGGTCGGCGGCCATGATCCCGCAGGTCATGACACTGATCCAGCGTACCTTCACCGGAACCACACGGGCGCGGGCACTTTCGGCCTACGCCGCCGTCATCTCCGGCGGCATGGTGGTCGGGCAGATTCTCGGCGGACTCATCGTCAGCGCGGATCTGGCCGAAACATCCTGGCGTGGAGTGTTTCTGGTGAATGTGCCGATCGGATTGGCCCTGCTGGCCATCGCGCCGTCGATCCTGCCGGTCACCGTGCGCACCGAACGCAAGCTGGATCTGGCCGGGCTCGCGGTGCTCACCCCCGCGGTACTGCTGCTCGTGGCGCCGCTGGTCCTGGGTCACGAGCAGGACTGGCCGGTGTGGACGTGGATCGCATTGACCGCCGCCGCAGTGGGATTCGTGGGATTTCTGCGGGTCGAGCGCTGGGTGCATCGACGGGGCGGGGCACCACTGTTCGCCGACCAGGTCTTGCGGGCACCCGGGCTGCTACTCACCGCCGCAACGCTTTTCACCGTCATGTCCACCTTCGGCGGCTGGCTGTTCGTCATGGCCATCCATCTGCAGAGCACGCTCGGCTACACCGCTCTGCACGCCGGACTACTGTTCCTGCCCATGGGCATCACCTTCGCCCTGGCCAGCCTGAACTGGCAGCGCGTCCCGGAACGCCTGCACGCCATCATGATTCCCGCGGGTCTGGTGCTGGCCGCGGTGACCATGGTGATCATGGGCCTGCTGCTGCGCGACGGCGCGGACTTCGGACCGCTGGAGCTGACCGTATTCGGCATCATGGGCATCGGCTTCGGACTCTCGTTCAGCCCGCTCATGGCCCGCACCACCGGCAAGATCCCGGTCGCGCTGGCCGCCGACGCCAGCGGCATCCTGGTCACCAATGTGCAGTTGGGCACCGTGGTCGGCATCGCCAGCTTCGGGTCGGTCTTCCTGAGCCTGGCCGGGAGCAGCACCCTGTCCGCCTCGCACGCGGTCGGCATCACCGCGATAGTGGAGGGGGTGACGGTGCTGGGGGCCGCGGCCCTGGCGGCACGCGCCGCGCGGTGAGCCCGGCCGCCGCGCGGGGAGCTCGGCGACAGGGATTACCAGGCTGATACGTGCATAGAGGGGTACCCGCGCGGGTGCCCCTCTTCACGACTCCCCTATGCACTGAATTGCATAGTACGTCGAGTCTCAGTTACCCTGGCCGCATGGCCCTCGAACACGCGCTACTGGTATCGCTGACCGAACGCGCGAGTTCGGGGTACGACCTGGCGCGGCGCTTCGACAAATCCATCGGATTCTTCTGGAATGCCACCCACCAGCAGATCTACCGCGTGCTCAAGCGCATGGAGGAACAGGGCTGGGTCACCGCCGAGGCCGTCGCGCAGGAGGGCCGCCCCGATAAGAAGGTCTACACCGTCAGCGATGCCGGCCGCGCGGAACTCACCCGATGGATCGCCGAACCCGGCGATATGGGTCCGCTGCGCAATGAACTCGGCGTGAAACTGCGCGCCGCCTCGCTCGGTGACATCCCGGCCGTGGCCGCCGAATTCCAGCGGCATCGCGATCAGCACGCACACCGCCTGGACCTGTACCGCGCCTTCGAGAAGAAGGACTACCCCGCGCCGGACCAGCTCTCCGGCCGCACCCTGCACCAGTACCTCGTGCTGCGCGGCGGCATCCGCGTGGAGGAGGGCTTCCTCGACTGGTGCGACGAAGTACTTGCCGCCCTGCATCAAGATCAGCCCGCCAGCCCTGCCGACTCAGCCCGGTCGCAGGCGTCCGACCCGAAAGGCACTCGGCGATGAGCGCATATCCGCATCTGTTCGAACCCCTGGACCTGGGATTCACCACCCTGCGCAATCGCGTGGTGATGGGTTCCATGCACACCGGTCTCGAGGATCGGGCCTGGCATACCAACCGGCTCGCGGCGTACTTCGCCGAGCGCGCCAAAGGCGGTGTGGGCCTTATCATCACCGGCGGCTACGCCCCCAACCGCACCGGCTGGCTGATGCCGTTCGGCGCGAAGCTCACCAATAAGACCGAGGCGTACCGGCACCGCGTCATCACCAAGGCGGTGCACGCCGAGGGCGGCAAGATCGCACTGCAGATCCTGCACGCGGGCCGCTATTCCTATATGCCCGGCAGTGTTTCGGCCTCCTCGATCAAGGCCCCGATCAATCCGCTGCGACCGCGCGCGCTCTCGGGCAAGGGCGTCGAGCAGACCATCGACGATTACGCCCGCTGCGCCGCCCTGGCCAAGTTCGCCGGATACGATGGCGTCGAAATCATGGGTGGTGAAGGGTATTTCATCAACCAGTTCCTCGCGCCACGCACCAATAAGCGCAAGGACAAGTGGGGCGGCACCTCGGAGAACCGCCGCCGCATCGCCGGTGAGATCGTACGCCGGGTCCGCAAGGCGGTGGGTCCGGACTTCATCATCGTATTCCGTTTGTCCATGGCCGATTTCGTGGAGAACGGCCAGACCTGGGACGAGATCGCCGCCGTCGCACAGGATGTGGAAGCCGCCGGGGCCACCATCATCAATACCGATATCGGCTGGCACGAGGCCCGCGTCCCCACCATCGTGACCTCGGTGCCGCGCGCGGCATTCGTGGAGTGGACCGCCAAGGTCAAGGACATCGTGAGCATTCCGGTGTGCGCGTCGAACCGCATCAATATGCCCGAGACCGCCGAGGAGATTCTCACCCGCGGCGATTCGCACCTGGTATCGCTGGCCCGACCGCTGCTCGCCGATCCCGAGTGGACGCGCAAGGCGCAGGAGGCCCGGGTCGACGAGATCAATACCTGCATCGCCTGCAATCAGGCCTGCCTGGATCACGCCTTCCAGATGAAAACCGTGTCCTGCCTGCTGAATCCGCGCGCCGGACACGAAACCGAACTGAAGCTGCTGCCCACGCGGCGCACCCGCAAGTTCGCCGTCGTCGGCGCGGGTCCCGCCGGACTCTCCGCCGCGGTGAGCCTGGCCCAGCGTGGCCACCACGTGGATCTCTTCGAAGCCGACGACAAGATCGGCGGGCAGTTCGACATCGCCCGCCGCATCCCCGGCAAGGAGGAGTTCAGCGAGACCGTTCGCTATTTCACCCGCCAGCTCGAAATCACCGGCGTCCGAGTGCATCTCAATACCCGCGCCGCGGCCGACCAGCTGATCGCGGGCGGGTACGACGAGGTCATCCTCGCCACCGGTGTGAAGCCGCGCATTCCGAATATCCCCGGAATCGACCACCCGAAGGTGCTCACCTACGCCGAACTCGTCCGCGAGGGCAAGCCGGTCGGCAAGAAGGTCGCCGTCATCGGCGCGGGCGGCATCGGCTTCGATGTGAGCGAATTCCTCACCGTCGAAGGCCATCCCAGCCTCAAGCTCGACGAGTGGAAGGAAGAATGGGGCGTCTCGGACGATCCCAACACCCGCGGCTTCCTCACCGCGCCCAAGCCCTCCCCCGCCGCCCGCGAGGTGGTCCTGTTGCAGCGCAAGGCCTCTTCGTTCGGCAAGGACCTCGGCAAAACCTCCGGCTGGGTGCACCGCGCCGCCGTCAAGGCCAAGGGAGTCGAACAGATCGGCGGCGTCAACTACGAACGCATCGACGACAAGGGCCTGCACATCAGCTTCGGCGAGAAGCGTCAGCGTCCCACCGTCATCGAATGCGATAACGTAATCCTCTGCGCCGGACAGGAATCCGTGCGCGACTTGGAGGAGCCATTGAAGTCCGCGGGTGTGCGGACCCATCTCATCGGTGGCGCCGACCTGGCCGCCGAACTCGATGCCAAGCGTGCTATCAACCAGGGCACCCGCCTGGCGGCAGCCCTCTGATGCCGATGCTGACCCGCCTGGGCCTACCCGGAGACGAGCAGGCCTGGGCGGCATTGGGTTTCACGGTCGACAACGGCACCATCCAGATCGGCCGGGTCACCTGCACCCTCGGCGAGGCCGCCTGGGGCTTCGACGAAACCCACGCCGCCCCGGCCATTCTCGGCGTACCGCACCTGGACGCCGCCGAGGGCTCGGCGGCGGGCGTCGAACATCCGAACGGCGTGACGATTGTCGATCACGTCGTGTACTGGATGCCGAATCTGGATGACGGCGTGGCCAATCTGACCGCGGTACTGGGCATTCCACCGCGTCGCCGCTTCTTCCCGCGCGGTCCCGAGGGCCCGGAGATGGCCTTCTACCGGGTGGGCGAGGCGTTCATCGAAGCGGTCGGCTCGGGCCTGCCCCCGACGCTGGCGGGCGTAGCCTTCCTCACCCCCGACCTGGACGCGTCCGTCGCCGCCGTCCGCGCCGCGGGCGGCCCCATCGGCGACCCCCGACCCGCAGTCCAAGGCGGCCGCATAGCCCCCGTCCGGCAGGGCCACCTCCACTGGGGCATAGCCCTCATGGAACCCAAACCCCGCCCCTGAAGTCAGGGTGCATGTACTGGGACGGGTAAACGTCGAGAAGACGCCGGTGTCAGTACATGCTCGTCACCGACAGCGGAGTGGGTAGGGTTTGCGTTCGTGAGCTTGCCTGCGCCTACCGCTGATAATCGTGCCGTTGTGACCGGATCCTCGTCGGGGATCGGGGTCGCGCTCGCCGAGGAGCTTGCTTCTCGCGGATACTCGCTGATCCTGGTCGCGCGGCGGGAGGACCTGCTGCGCGAACTCGCGGAGAAGCTGAGCAAGAAATACGGGGTCACCGCCGAGGTGCGCGCGGTCGATCTGTCCAATCGCGAACAGCGCGCACCGCTGGCCGATGAGCTGGCCCGGCGCGATATCGCCATCCTGTGCAATAACGCCGGTGTCGCCACCTTCGGCTCGCTGGCCAAGCTGGACCTGGCCTATGAGCGGGACATCATGGAGCTCAATGCCGTCGCCGTCCACGATCTGACCCTCGCGGTGCTGCCGAACATGATCAAGCGCGGCAGCGGCGGCATCCTGGTGACCGGTTCCGCCGCGGGCAATATGCCGATCCCGAACAATGCCACCTACGCCGCCTCCAAGGCGTTCACGAACACCTGGGCCGAATCGCTGCGCGGGGAGATGAAGGAGCACGGCGTACACGTCACGCTGCTGGCCCCCGGTCCGGTGCGCACCGACAATCCAGATCAGGAAGAGGTCGGCAACAAGATCCCGGAGTTCATCTGGGTCACCGCCGCGCATACCGCCAAGATCACCATCGACGCCCTGGCCCGCAATAAGATGCGCGTGGTTCCGGGCCTGATCAGCAAGGGTATGAGCCTGGCCGGACAGTTCGGGCCGCGCTCGATCACCTCGCTGGTCGCGGGTGCGGCGTACAAGAAGCTCGGTAGCTGACCGCAATCCGTCAAGATCAAGCGTCCGGTCGTAAAGGCCGCGTAGCCGGGATGGCCCGGCTACGCGATCCGGCGTAGTCCTGAACTCGGCCCCGCATACGGAATAGCGGGGACGGACAACGGAGACATCGTGACGCTGCTCGACATCTTCCCGTCGCTGCGGTCCGGGGGCATGATCCCGCGCCTGGACCCTTCGGTCTGGCCCAGGGAAACCCACTACGACGCCGACGGTCGCATTACCGTCGGCGGAGTCGCGCTGGCCGATATCGCCGACCACTACGGCACCCCCACCTATGTCCTGGACGAGAGTGAGGTGCGCTCGCGCTGCCGGGAGTACCGGCGTCACTTCCCCGACGCCGAGGTGCTCTACGCGAGCAAGGCACTGCTCACCCGCGCGGTCGCCGAATGGGTGACCGAGGAGGGGCTGTCCCTGGATGTGTGCTCGGCCGGGGAACTCGCCGTGGCCCTGTCCTCCTGGGTGGATCCGCGGCGAATAATGCTGCACGGCAATGGAAAACCCTTCGCCGAATTGGAGACCGCGATCAACTGCGGTATCGGGCGGGTGGTCATCGACTCGCTGACCGAGATCACCCTGCTGTCCGCGCTGGCGAGCACCCCGCAGCGGGTGCTGCTGCGGGTATGCCCCGATGTGGACGTGCACGGGCATCCGGCGGTGCGCACCGGGGTCGCGGATCAGAAATTCGGGTTCACCATCGGCGGTCACGCGGTCGACGAGGCCGTGGAACGCATTGTGCGCCAACCCAATCTGGAATTCGTCGGACTGCACTGCCATATCGGCTCGCAGATCTGCGACACCTTCCCCTACGGTGAGGCCGTGCGCCGCATGATCGGCGAAATGGCAAGGATCCGTGACGGTTACGGCATCACCCTGACCACTCTGGACCTCGGCGGCGGGCACGCGGTCGCCTATCGGCCCGGCGACGCGGAGATGAATCTGCCCGAACTCGCCGACATCATCGAGGACGCACTCGACGCCGCGTGTGCGCGATATGCCTTCCCACGCCCCGAGATCGCGCTCGAACCGGGCCGGGCCGTCGTCGCGCGCGCCGGAATCACCCTCTACCGCGTGCTCTCCATCAAACATGTCGAGGGCGGCCACACCTACGTGACCGTCGACGGCGGAATGAGCGACAACCCGCGCGTGACCCTCTACGGCGCCCGCTACGACGTCGTGGTCGCCAATCGCCACCCCACCGGCGAACATATGACCGCCACCATCGCGGGCCGCTACTGCGAAGCCGGTGACATCCTCGCCACCGACGTCCGCCTGCCCGCCGACCTGCGCCCCGGCGAGGTGCTCGCCGTGCCCTGTACCGGGGCCTACCACCACAGCCTGTCCTCGTCGTACAACGGCGTCGGCCGCCCGCCCATCATCGCCGTGCGCGAGGGCGGCACCCGGGAACTGGTGCGCCGCGAGACGATTCAGGATCTGATGAGCCGCGATATCGGCCGCTGAACCCGCTAGCGCTTGCGCGTGCCGAAGATGCTGCGGCCGATCTCACGACCGGCCACGGTCGCGGCCGAGCGCAGGAAACTCTTGAACGCGGTGTTGTTGACGATCTTCTCGGCCATGGATTCGTCCACCGGCTGAGCCTTGGCGCCGCCGCGCGACGGAGCAGGTTCCGGAGCCTCCTCGGCCGCCTTGGCCAGCTTCTCGGTCAGGATCTCATAGGCGGATTCGCGGTCGATGGTCTGGCCGTACTTGCTGTACAGCGTGGACTGCTGTGCGCGCGAACGGATTCCGTCATCACCGATGGTGTCCATGAGGGAGCGCGGTGGCTGCATGCGCGCCCAGGCGACCGGGGTGGGCGCACCCTTCTCCGAGAGCACGGTGACCACCGCCTCACCGATACCCAGTGAGGTCAAAGCCTTTTCGAGATCGTAGGTGGTGGTCTTGGGGTACGTGCGTACGGTCTTCGTCAGCGCGGCTTGATCTTCCGGCGTGAACGCGCGCAAAGCATGCTGCACTCGCGCACCCAATTGCGAGAGCACGGCATTGGGGATATCGGTGGGCAGCTGGGTGCAGAAGAACACGCCGACGCCCTTGGAGCGGATGAGCTTCACCGTCTGCTCCACCTGTTGCAGGAACGCCTTCGATGCTCCCGTGAAGAGCAGATGCGCCTCATCGAAGATGAAGACCAGTTTGGGCTTGTCCATATCGCCGATCTCGGGCAGCGTCTGGAACAGATCCGCCAGCACCCACATCAGGAAGGTGGAGAACATCTGCGGGCGCGACGCCTGCGCGCCCAGCTCGAACAGGGTGATCACACCCAGGCCACCGGCCGTGCGCATGAGATCGGCCGGATCCATTTCCGGCTCACCGAAGAAGGTGTCGCCGCCCTCGGCCTCGAGATTGATGAGCGCGCGCAGGATCACGCCCGCGGTTGTCGCCGAGACACCGCCGATGCCCTTCAACTCCTGCTTGCCCTCCGGGCTGGTGAGGAATTGGATGACCGCCCGCAAATCCTTCAGATCCAGCAGCGCGAAGCCGTTCTGATCCGACCAGTGGAAGATCAGCCCGAGCGTGGATTCCTGGGTCTCGTTGAGCCCCAGCACCTTCGACAGCAGAATCGGCCCGAACAAGGTGATGGTGGCGCGAATCGGCACCCCGATGCCCTCGGTGCCGAGGGAGACGAATTCGACCGGGAAGCCGCGCGGTTCCCAATCCGGGCAACCGGTCTCGCGCGCCCGCGCCAGCAATTTGTCATTGGATTGTCCGGGCTGCGCCAGACCCGAGAGGTCGCCCTTGATATCGGCCACCACGACCGGTACACCCGCCGCCGACAGCTGCTCGGCGATGCCCTGCACGGTCTTGGTCTTACCGGTACCGGTCGCGCCGGCGATGAGCCCGTGCCGATTCATGGTCTTCATCGGAATCCGCACGCGCGCATCGGGATGCACGATGCCGTCGACCATGCAGGTGCCCAGTTCCAGCGCCAGTCCCTCGAAGGCGTATCCGGCGGCGATCTGCTGCGCCGCTACCTCATCGGCGGCGGCTCCGGTCTTGCCGGTCGAATCCGCTTCGCTCGCAGCGGGTTTCGCGGCATCATCGGTTTTCGCCGCAGACGGCGCATCGGCCTCGGCCGCATCAACCTTGGCCGCGGCGGCCTTATCCGCGGTGGCCTTGTCCGCCGCCTCCTGCTCCGCGGCTTCCTTCTCGGCGGCGTCGGCCGCCGCTACCGCCTCCGCCGCGATCCGCGCGGCCTCCTCCGCGGCCTTGCGTGCCGCCGCTGCCTTCTCCTGCGGGGTGGTCATCGCGCTTCCTCCGTCTGCTCTGCCAACTCCGACTGCTCCGGGAAATGTGCTGCCAACAAGAAGACCGCTCTGTACGCATGCGGATCTGTTGCCACGATACTGCCCGGTCGAAACGCAAAGCAGGCCCGACGCGGCCGGGCGTAAAAGCCGATAACGACCAAACGTCTACTCTGACCACGGTGACCGATAAGTACGTGGTGTGGATGGATTGTGAGATGACCGGCCTGCGCCTGGACAGCGACAAGCTGATCGAGGTGGCCGCTCTCGTGACGGACAGTGATCTCAATATCCTCGGCGACGGTGTGGATATCGTCATTCACGCCGACGACGAGGCGTTGGCCGCCATGCCCAAGGTGGTCACCGATATGCACGCCCGCTCCGGGCTCACCGAAGAGGTGCGCCGCTCCACCGTCACCATGGCCGAGGCCGAACAGCAGATTCTGGAGTACATCAAGCAGTACGTGCCGACCCCGCGCACGGTGCCGCTGGCCGGTAACTCCATTGCCACCGATCGCGGTTTCATCGCCCGCGATATGCCCACCCTGGACGCGCACCTGCACTACCGGATGATCGATGTCAGCTCCATCAAGGAACTGGCTCGGCGCTGGTATCCGCGCATCTACTTCGGCCAGCCGGAGAAGGGTCTGGCCCATCGCGCGCTCGCCGATATCAAGGAGTCCATCCGCGAACTCCAGTACTACCGGCGCACCGCCTTCGTCGCCCCGCCCGGCCCGTCCACCGCGGAGATTGCCGCCGTCGCCGCCGAACTGAGCGAAAAACCGACCGGAAATACCGCGTAACCAGCCGATTAGGTACTCAGCGGCGGATCGCGATACGATCTACCGCGCCGGAAACACACCGGCAATGGTGACCGTAGTTCAGTTGGTAGAGCACCAGGTTGTGATCCTGGCTGTCGCGGGTTCGAGTCCCGTCGGTCACCCTCAGCAGGTCAGGCCCGAGGTTTCATTACCTCGGGCCTGACCTGTATCTGCGTACGACCCGGGGGACTCATCGTGCTGTTTTCACGTCGCCGATTTCTGATCGCGTCCGCGGCGGGGGCTGCCGCGAGCACACTGCCCATACCGTTCACACCGGGCATCGCGCCCGCACGCGCCCAGGCGCCGACGGTCGTGACCGCCACCGATCCCGCCTACGCCACGCTCACCCAGCGCGGCTACAACCGCCGCTTCACCGCGCGCCCGCAGCGGATCCACCTGCCGACCGGCACCGAGGAAATTCGCCTCGCCGCCGAAGCCGCCGTCCGCGACGGCCTGCGCATCGCGGTGCGGGCGGGCGGGCACGGGTTCGAGAACTTCGTCGACAACGACCGCACCCAGGCCATCATCGATCTGAATCGCATGAGCGCGGTGTACTGGGATGAGACCCGGCGCGCGTTCTCCGTCGACGCCGGCACTCCGCTGGGCACGCTGTACGAGCGACTCGGCGCCTTCGGCGTCACCGTTCCGGCCGGAATCTGCAAGGGCGTCGGCGCGGGCGGACATATCGTGGGCGGCGGATACGGCCCGCTCTCACGGCAACTCGGGTTGATGGTCGACCATCTGTACGGCGTCGAGGTCATCACCGTGGACAAGGACGGCGCGGCCGAGACCGTGCTCGCCACCAAGGACGGCCCGAATGCCGATCTGCTGTGGGCGCATTCCGGCGGTGGCGGCGGCAATTTCGGTGTGGTGAGCCGCTATCTGCTGCGCTCGCCCGACTCCGACGGCGGCGATCCGGCACGGGCGCTGCCGAAATCACCGGGCAGCATGCTGAATACGCGACTCATCCTGCCGCTGCTGGACGAGGAATCGTTCGTCCGCTTCCTCGGGAACTACCTCGCCTTCTTCGAACAGCACAGCGCACCGGACGATCCGTTCACCGCCCTGTACGCGCCGCTCATGGTCAAACCGGGCATTGTGGACTCCGAAATACTGGTACTGCTCAATGCGGACGGACCGGACGCGCAGGCGCTGTTCGACGAATTCGTGGCGGCGATCACCGCCGGTGTCGGTGCGCCACTACTCCAATTGCCGTTGCAGCGGGCCGGTTACGCCGAAACCGTCGCCACCGCGTACTACGCGGCGGGCATGCCCGGCTTCCGGGTGAAAGCCAAGTCCGCCTACCTGCGTAAGGCGTACTCGACCGAGCAATTGCGAATCCTCTACCGCTACTTCGCCGATATCCGCTTCCTCGGCGAATCCCAGCTGGAATTCCTGCCTTTCGGCGGGGCGGTGAACGCGGTCGCGGCGGATGCCACGGCGGTGCCCGCCCGGGACTCGTTCATGAAGATGCTGATTCACGCCGCCTGGCGGCTGCCCGGCGATGACGAACGGTTCGTGGGCTGGGCGCGCGAGGGGTTCCGCGAGCTGTACGCCGAGACCGGCGGGGTGCCGGTGCCCGATGCCGCCAATGGCGGGAGCTACATCAACTATCCGGATCCGGATTCGGCCGATCCGCGGTGGAACACCTCGGGCGTGCCGTGGCATGAGCTCTACTACGGGGCGAACTACGACCGGCTGTGCGCGATCAAGGCACGGTGGGATCCGAACACCGTATTCCAGCACGATCTTTCGATCGGACGCTGACTCAGGTCAGCGCCAATACCCGGCAGGGACCGCCGGTGCCGCCCGCGTGTTTGGGTGCGCCGACGATCAGGCGCGCGCCGGACGGCGGCAGCCGGTCCAGGTTCGCCAGCATCTCGACACCGTAGCGGCCCGCGCCGAGAAACGCGGTGTGCGCACCGTAATCCCGGCTCGCGGACCGATCCAGGCTGAGCGTGTCCACGCCCGCGCCGACGATATCGCGCTGTGCCACCAGGAATTCGGCGGCGGCCGGAGCGAAACCCGGTGCGTGCGTTCGCCCCTCGGCGTCGAGGTTCAGAAATGCGCCCGGCGTGGCCAGTCGCCGTTCCCAGCCCGAATACATGGCGACGAAGGCGCGCGCCGGAATCCTCCCGTGCGCGGCCTCCCACCCCTCGATATCCGAAACCGTCAGCGTCGCATCGGAATCGGCGTCGGCGCGCGCAGAGATGTCGATGACCGCCAGGGGTGCGACCAGATCAGCCGCGGCAATCCGATCGACGGATGCGCCCGTGCGGTCTCGATGCAGCGGTGCGTCGATATGGGTCCCCGAATGCTCCCAGAACGCCAGCGCGTGCTGACCGAACCCGCCGGCGTCATGCCAGGCCACCGGCACCATCGCAAACGGCGGGTTACCCGGCCACACCGGCAAACCCGCCGACAAGGTATGTGTGAGATCCACCACGGACCCACCCGGAACCTCTTGCGCCACAGCTATTCCCGAACCGGCGGACACCATCGCTCCCGACGCGGCGGCCAGCACCCCCGCCGCCGCGCCCAGCCAAGCACGCCGACTCACCGGCGACGCTACGGCCGACTCATGAGCGACCTGAACGATTTTCGGCGAACACATCGACCGGCAACTCCCCCACTCCGGACTGGACCGCCGCATCCTATAGCCGGGACCTTATGACCGGGATCTCACGTCCGGGATCTCATGTCCGGGCGCACACCCGTCATCCCGGCATGCTTTCGGGATCCAGACATTCGGCGCTACAACGACTTAGGTGGGTCCCGGCCGAAAACGCGCCGGATGACGGGGGAGCTACCCCGGTGCCTGCACCAGGGTCAGCCTGCCGCGCTGCCGAAGTGTGAAGCCCAAGGTCTCGTAGAGGCTGATGGCGGTCGTATTGTGCGCGACCGCGTGCAGGAACGGGATCTCACCGCGCGCCCGGATACCCGCGCCGACCGCGCGCACCAGGCGCGAAGCCAGGCCGCGCCCGCGGAATTCGGCATCGGTGCAGACGGCGCTGATCTCGGTCCAGCCCGGCGGGTGCATACGCTCCCCCGCCATGGCCACCAGGCGACCGTCCACGCGCAGACCCAGATAGGTCCCCATTTCGATGGTCCGGGGCGCGAACGGCCCGGGTTCGGTGCGGGCGATGAGCGCCAGCATCTCGGGTACATCCGCCGGGGTGAGCACCTCGAGTCCGGGATCGGGCTCCACGCGCAGGCCGGAGCCGTCCATCTGCACCGAATCGAGTACCTGATGCTCGGTCCACCCGGGCGGCAGCTCATGGCCGAAACCTCGCAGCGCGGTACCGCCGCCGGGTCCGAGGGTGGTGGCCAGATCGGCCCAGTCCTGCTCGTCCAGCACCGCCGGATGTCCCACGAAGCGGGCTACCTCCGGGTCATAGCGCCCGATTCGCCCCACCCATGAGGCGAATCGGGCGTGCACCCCGCGCAGTGACGCCCGTACCGGGTCGTCGAGCGGATGCGCGGCGGTATCGACATCGAGGAATGTCCCGTTGGTGATCTGCACACCACCATTCAATTCCATCCGGGCGCATCGTATTTCGCCCGGGCTCGAGCTGATCGCAATTCTTGACGCGGTCGAAGTATGGAAAACCATCGACAGTTAATCCTCCGCAAGCGCATAATCGACAGACATCCGGTGCCGTTCGTCGGGGGAACAGCAAAGGAAAACCCGGACGGATGGAAAAACAATGTTCATCAAGAAAATGGTGGCTACAGCGGTTCTCTCGATCGCTGCCACCGTAACCGCAATGGCGACGGCACACGGGGAAGCCGGTCTCGCCGATGTCACTGTCAGCGGCGTGGACGGCCAGGTCGGCTACACCACAACCCTCGCCGCCGATCACTCCAACGCCCTCGTCACCCTCGCCTCCGGCAGGTTCGTCCTGACCCCGGACGCGGTTCAGGTGGTCGCGGACGACGGCATGGTCGTCGGATCCATTCCGACAACCCTGCGGGTGGATACGGGCCAATCCCTGTCCGTCACCCCAACTTTGGCCAGCGCCACCGAACTGACCCTCACCCCAGTCGGCGGACCCACCGCCGCCGCGACCACCAGCGGGGACCTGCCCTTCGTCCATCAGGTAGACGGGGACGGCGGCGCGATACTCGCCGGCGCCGCGATCGGTTGCCTGGTCGGCATCGTGATCGGCATCTGGTTCTTCCTGGTCGGCGCGATAGTCGGCTGCGCCATCGGCGCTGCGATCGGAGGTTTCATCGGCGCGGCCTCGTAATCACCCGGCCCGCAACGGAATCGGTGCCGCGCGGCCCACCCCACCGCGCGGCCCCGTTTTTCGGGTCGGTGTCGGCAGGACGCTGTGCGAAAATGCGGCATGACCATCAAGATCGATGCGCTCGACGCCGCGCTGCTGAAGGAATTGGCGGCCGATCCGCGTGCCCCGATTCTGGAGTTGGCGCAGCGCCTGCGGATCGCGCGGAACACCGTGCAGGCGCGAATGAAACGGCTGGAATCCTCGGGCGCGGTGCGGGGCTACCCGCCCGCGGTGGATCTGCAGGCCATCGGGTTCGCGGTGCACGCGTTCCTGGGCGTCGAACTGGATCAGAACAAGATCGACGGGATTGTCGAGGCGCTGCGCGAATTCCCGAACGTGCTCGAGGTGCACGCCACCACCGGGCGCTCGGATCTGCTGGTGCGGATCGCGGCGCAGTCCCAGCAGGATCTGCTCGGCATCATCCAGCGGGTGCACGCCATCCACGGGGTCCGGCACACCGAAACCATGCTGGCCCTGGCCACCCCGATCGAATACCGCTCACTCCCGCTGGTCGAACATCTGACCGACCCTGCCTGATGTGACCCGGGTCTCGTATTCCTCGAGCAGAATGCCGCACCGCCCGGAGTGCTACAGATCACTTTTGAGCAGACTGATCAACTTTTCACCCATCTGTTGACACAGATCACCCCCTAACGGCAGATTTCGCTGCACCGATTGCTAGTGCCTTTCGTTTGCAGCTCACGATCTGGGCTGTGGAGAGTGTGGTGACTGTTCATGACCAGCGTTGCCTGCCCGTCCTCGCAGCAGGCCGAACCGGCCGCCCCGTACGACCTCGCCGACCGGTATCGCTCCGGCGCCGGACCGGTGCTCCTGACCGGCGTGCAGGCCATTGCCCGGTTACTGGTGGAACAGCATGTGCGCGATATTCGCGCCGGTCGCCGCGTGGCGACGTTCGTCTCCGGATACCAGGGCAGCCCGCTGGGCGGGGTCGACAAAATGCTGCTCGGCATGCCGAATGTGCTCACCGAACACGACATCACCTTCGTTCCCGGACTCAATGAGGAACTCGCCGCCACCTCGGTCTGGGGCAGTCAGGCCGATCTGCCCGCCGGGCGCGCGACCCATGACGGGGTGGTCGGGGTCTGGTACGGCAAGGGACCGGGCGTCGACCGCGCCACCGATGCCATTCGGCACGCCAATATGTACGGGGTCAATGCCCGGGGCGGCGTCCTGCTGCTGGTCGGCGATGATCCGGCCTCGAAATCCTCCACCGTGCCCGCGGTGAGCGAACGCTCGCTGGCCGCCATGGGCGTACCGGTGCTGTTCCCGCGCAATGCCGAGGAGATCATCACCATGGGGATGGCCGGGGTGGCGCTCTCGCGCGCCTCGGGCTGCGTGGTGGCCATGAAGATCGTCGCCGATGTGGCGGACGGGGCCTGGACGGTGGACGCCTCAGTCGCCGATCTGCCGCTGGTCACTCCCGAAGTGCTCTGGGAGGGAAAGCCTTTCGTCTACCGGCAGCGGCCGATGGCCGCGCCGACGGACAGCGTGCTCGCCGAGGCCGACCTTTACGGACCGCGCTGGGCCATGGTGCGCGAATTCGGCGCACTCAACGATCTCGATGTCATCGAGGTGAATCCGGCCGATGCGAAGATCGGAATCGCCGCCACCGGAACCACTTTCGACGCGGTCCGGCAGGCGCTGCTCGATCTCGGCGTGGACGACGCCGTCATGCATCGCGCCGGGATTCGACTATTGCGCATCGGAATGCCGTATCCCATTGGCGCGCAGCAGGTCACCGCATTCGCGCGCGGGCTCGAACAGGTCATCGTGGTGGAGGACAAGACCGCCTTCATCGAGACGCAGATCCGGGAGATCCTGTACGGCACCGTGGATGCGCCACGCATCGTCGGCAAGAAGGACGCACGCGGTGCGTTGCTCATGCCCGCCGACGGCGAGCTCACCCCCGGGCGACTACTCGGCCCGCTGCGCCGGGTGCTGCGCGATCATGTCGAGCTGAAAAAGGCCGCGCCGCCGCCGCTTTCGCTGGAGGTGCTCTCCGCCAAGCGGACCCCGTACTTCTGCAGCGGCTGCCCGCACAATCGCTCCACCGCCCTGCCCGAGGGTTCCCTCGGCGGCGGCGGCATCGGCTGCCACACCCTGGTCACGCTGTCCGGCCGCAGTGACAGCGCGGTCACCGGGCTCACCCAGATGGGCGGTGAGGGCAGTCAGTGGATCGGCCAGGCGCCGTTCACCGATGTGCCGCATCTGTTCCAGAACATCGGCGACGGAACGTTCTTCCACTCCGGACAGCTGGCGGTGCAGGCGTGTGTGGCGGCCGGGGTGAATATCACCTACAAGCTGCTCTACAACGAGGTCGTCGCCATGACGGGCGCGCAGGACGCCATCGGCATCCTCTCGGTCGCGCAGTTGACGCACAAACTCACCACCGAGGGCGTCAAGCAGATCATCATCTGCGCCGATGAGCCCAAGCGGCACGATAGGCGGGCGCTGGCCAAGGGCACGCTGCTGTGGCATCGCGATCGGCTGGACGAGGCGCAGCGAATCCTGCGCGAGATCAAGGGCGTCACGGTGCTGATCTACGACCAGCACTGCGCGGCCGACGCGCGGCGGCAGCGCAAGCGCGGCACCCTGCCGGTCCGCAATACCCGCGTGGTGATCAACGAGGCGGTGTGCGAGGGCTGCGGTGATTGCGGGGTGAAGTCGAATTGCCTGTCGGTGCAACCGGTCGAGACCGAATTCGGGCGCAAGACCCGGATCGATCAGACCTCGTGTAATACCGATTACAGCTGCCTCGACGGTGACTGCCCGTCGTTCGTGACGGTCGAGGTGACGCCGGATACCAAGGGGCGCAAGAAGTCCCGCAAGCAGACCGAGCCACCTGCGGTGGCGGATCCCGGGTCGGCCGCGCCCCAGGGCACGCAGAATGTACTGCTCGCGGGGATCGGCGGCACCGGCATCGTGACGGTCAACCAGGTGCTGGCCACCGCCGCGCTGCGCGCCGGATACGAAGTGGAGAGCCTGGATCAGATCGGCCTGAGCCAGAAGGCCGGTCCGGTGGTCTCGCATCTGCGGTTCTCCAGCACCGCGCTGGAACCGTCCAATCGGCTGACTCCCGGTAGCGCGGACTGCATCATCGCCATTGATCTGCTGACCGCCGCCGATCCCAAGAATCTCCAGTACGCGAGCCCGGCCGGAACGATCGCCATCGCCTCCACCAGCCGCACACCCACCGGCGATATGGTCTACGACAAGTCGGTCGCGTACCCCGAGACCCAGCCGCTGCTGGATCGCCTTGCGGCGGTGTCGAATTCGATCAGTCATTTCGACGCGTTGGCCGCCGCCGAGAAGCTGTTCGGCAATACCGCCGCGGCGAACTTCCTGATGGTCGGCGCGGCCTTCCAGACGGGCGGGCTCCGCCTGCCCGCCGCCGCCATCGAGGAGGCCATCGGCATCAACGGTGTCGCGGTTGCGGCCAATATCGCCGCCTTCCGCTGGGGACGGGTCGCCATCGCCGATCCCGCGGCCTTCGACGCGGCCGTGGAATCCGTCGCGCCGCAGCACACCCTGCCCGCCGTGCCCGTGGAACTGCTGAACGGCACCACCTTCGACGGTGAGGTGCGCCGCCTGGTCGAGCGCCGCGCCGCCGAACTGGTGCGATTCCAGAGCACCAAGATCGCGGGTCGTTACGTCGACACCATCCAATCCCTGTGGACGGCAGAGCGTTCGGTCACCGACCGCACCGAATTCACCGAGGCGGCCGCGCGCGGACTGTACAAGTTCACCGCGTACAAGGACGAGTACGAGGTGGCCCGTCTCCTGGTCGATCCGGCCTTCCTGGCGCAGGTGCGCGAGCAGGTCCCCGGCGGGGAGAACCTCACCTACAAACTCCACCCGCCCGTACTGCGCGCCCTGGGCCGCAAAAAGAAAATCGGCCTCACCCCCAAATCCCATGTGGCCCTGCGACTTCTCGCCAAGGGGAAGGTTCTGCGCGGCACCCGCCTGGACCCCTTCGGCTACGCTCACGTCCGAAAAGTGGAGCGCGAACTGCTCTCCCACTACACCGGACTGATCCGGCGGCTGGCCGACGCCCTCACCCCGGACACCTACGACACCGCCGTCGCCGCCGCAGCCCTCCCGGACCTGGTCCGCGGCTACGAGGACGTCAAACTGGCCAATGTCGAGCTGTATTGGAACGCCGTGCGCGATATGGGCTTCCAGCGCAACTGATGTCCGAGGAGTGCAGGTTCGCGCCGAGGGGTGTGGATCCCGGCCAGCAACATGCCGGGATGACGGCCGCGAGCGTGTAGTCCATCCACCACCCCTATTCAGGCGGGCAACCCCCGTCATCCCGGCGCGCTCCTGGCCGGGATCCACACCGGCAGACCAAGCTGGTTTCCGCAGTGAAGCGCCGCCACGAACGGCATCGAGAGAGGAATGGATTGTGACTGCAATGCACACCGAGACAGGCGTTTTCGGGCGCTCGCACGAGGTGAGCTCGCGCGCTCACGAACAGGTCGTGTTCTGCGAGGACGACAGGACCGGGTTGAAGGCGATCATCGCGATTCATTCGACGGCCCTGGGCCCCGCGCTCGGTGGCACCCGGTTCTACCCGTACGCGGACGAGTCCGCCGCGCTCCAGGATGTGCTGCGGCTGTCCTGGGGTATGACCTACAAGGCCGCCGCCGCCGGGGTCGATCTGGGCGGCGGCAAGGCCGTCATCATCGGCGATCCGGCCGTGGCCAAGAGCGAGGAATTGCTCGCGGCGTACGCGCGTTTCGTGAATACCCTTGGCGGGCGGTACATCACGGCGGGCGATGTCGGCACCAACACCGCCGATCTCGATGTCATCGGCAAGCACACACCCTTCGTGACCGGTCGCAGTATCGCCGCGGGCGGCTCCGGCGACAGCGCCCGGCTGACCGCGCTCGGCGTCTTCCACGCCATGCGCGCGGGCGCCGAATCCGTCTGGGGCACCGCCTCACTCGCGAACCGCACGGTGGGCGTCGAGGGCGCGGGCAAGGTCGGCAGCGAACTCATCGGCATGCTGCTCGCCGACGGTGCGGAGGTCTGCGTCACCGATGTGAACGACGCCGCCCTGCAACGCATTTCCCAGGTGCACCCGACGGTCCGACTGCTCAGCACAGTAGCCGCCGCACCCGTCGACGTGTACGCCCCCTGCGCCCTCGGCGGCACCCTCACCGCCGCCAGCGCCGAGGCCATCGAGGCGAAACTCGTGTGCGGCGCGGCCAACAACCAGCTCGCCACCCCGGATATCGAGCACGCCCTCAATGAGCGCGGTATCACCTGGGTCCCCGATTTCGTCGCCAACGCGGGCGGCCTCATGCAGGTGGCGGGCGAATTACGCACCGCCGACCCCGCCGCCATCGAAGCCGATGTGACGGCCATCTACGACCGCTGCCGCGACATCATCACGGCGGCAAAGGCTTCCGGCATCGGTACGGGCGCGGCGGCGAATCGATTCGCCGAGCGGCGACTCGACGCCATCCCGCGGTCGATCTGACCGCGGCGCCGGAGTTTCAAGGAGGAGACCGAAAGTGGCGATCACCAGCGGATTATTCCGCACCAAATCAGTTGAACAGTCAATCCGGGACACCGACGACCCGGATGCCAAGCTACGCAAGGATCTGACGGCCAAGGACCTCACCGTCTTCGGTGTGGCCGTGGTCATCGGCGCGGGCATCTTCACCCTCACCGCGCGCACCGCGGGTACGGTCGCGGGGCCCTCGGTCTCGCTCGCCTTCGTCTTCGCGGCGATCGCGTGCGGGCTGACCGCGCTCTGCTACGCCGAATTCGCCTCGACGGTGCCGGTGGCGGGCAGCGCGTACACCTTCGCGTACGCGACCTTCGGCGAGATCATCGCGTGGATCATCGGCTGGGATCTGATTCTGGAATTCGCGCTCGCGGTCTCGGTGGTGGCCAAGGGTTGGTCGCAGTACCTCGGTGAGGTGCTCGGCTCCCGGCCGCCCATCCTGGAGCTGGGTTCGATCCACTTCGATTGGGGCGCAGTCCTTATCATCGCCGTGGTCGGGGTATTGCTTGCCACCGGAACCAAGCTCTCCTCGCGCGTCTCGGCCATCGCGGTCGCCATCAAACTGGCCGTCATCGCACTGGTGCTGGTGGTCGGCGCCACCTACTTCAAGGCCTCCAACCTGAGCCCGTATATTCCGCCGTCCCAGCCCTCGGAGAAGGCGGGCGGGGTGCACCAGTCGCTGTTCAGCTTCCTGACCGGTTCCGGCGGCACCAGTTTCGGCTGGTACGGCCTGCTGGCCGCGGCCAGCCTGGTGTTCTTCGCCTTCATCGGCTTCGATGTGGTGGCCACCACCGCCGAGGAGGTGCGCGATCCGCAGCGCAATGTGCCGCGCGGCATCTTCGGCTCGCTCGCCATCGTCACGGTGCTGTACGTGGCGGTATCGCTGGTCCTGACCGGCATGGTCCCCTACACCGCGCTGTCCAGCGGAAATGCCACCCTGGCAACGGCTTTCGCCATCCACGGCGATATGTGGGTGAAGAACATCATCTCCGTCGGCGCGCTGGCGGGCCTGTCCACCGTGGTCATGGTCATGTTCCTGGGGCAGACCCGGGTGCTGTTCGCCATGGCCCGCGACGGTCTGCTGCCGCGAGGTCTGGCGCATACCGGCAAGCACGGCACCCCGGTCCGCCTGACCGTCATCGTCGGCATCGTCTGCGCCGCGCTCGCCGGTTTCGTCGACTTCGGCACCCTCGAGGAGATGGTCAATATCGGTACCCTGGTCGCCTTCGTGCTGGTGTCGATCGGCGTGCCGATCCTGCGCCGCACCCGCCCGGATCTCGAGCGCGGCTTCCGAGTTCCGCTCGTGCCGCTGGTGCCGATCCTGGCCGCGCTGTCCTGCCTGTGGCTCATGCTCAATCTCTCGATCGAGACCTGGTTGCGCTTTGTCATCTGGATGGCGGTGGGCGTGGTCGTCTACTTCGCCTACAGCCGCAAGCATTCGATCCTGCGCAAGCAGACCGCGGCACAGCAGCCCGACGCGACGCCCGTCGGCTAGCTGTCCACCTCACCGAGGAGGGCGCGAATCATCTTGATGAGGGGGATGATTCGCGCCCTCGCGGTCGTTCATCCGGTAGCGGACCCCGGGGCGAGGGTGGGTGTGACGGCCGCCGTGATCCCGGCCAGGATGACGCGCAGGCCGTGCTCGTACTCCCGGTCGTTGTCGGCGGCCGCGAAACCGGTGACCATGCGCGCGGTGCGCGGATACCGGGCCGGGTCCACCGCCGTGCCGAGATGATCGGCGGTATAAGGATTTTCACCGTATTCCGCCCCGGTGCGCGCCTGCTCCTCGATGACGAAGCCGGTGGTGTAGTGCAGCAGGATCGGGAAGACGCGTTCGGCCGCGGTCCGATCCAGGCCCGCGTCCTCCAGCGTGCGCAGTGTCAATTCCACCGTGCGCCACATGGATTCATCACTGATGAAGGTCCCGGCCGCGACCCGCGCGCCATCGCGATAGCGCAGCATGGATCGCCGCAGGCGCGCGGCGAGCTGAATCAGCCAGTCCTGCCAGATCTCGTCCCGGCGGGGCCCCTCCAGACCGGCAACGGCGGTGACGAAGATGTGCTGCGCCATGGCGTCGAGCAGTTCGCGCTTGTTCTTCACATGCCAGTACAGCGCGGGCGCCTGCACATTCAGGGCGGCGGCGACCTTGCGCATGGTCAGACCGTCCAGCCCGGTCTCGTCCAGCAGGTCCAGGGCGGCCACGGCAATGGCCTTGCCGTCGAGCTTCACGCCCGGTTTCTCGCTCACCGTTGACACCTTAACAGCGTTCTGGTTTCCTTAACAGCGTTAAAGACTTAACGCCGTTAAGGAGAGGGTCATGGCGACCACGGATGTAGTCATCGCAGGCAGCGGCCCCACCGGGCTCATGCTCGCCGCCGAATTGCGGCTGGCCGGCGTGCGGGTCTCCCTGGTCGACGGGCTCCCCGCCCGCACCGGCGAATCGCGCGCCGGCGGAATCCACGCCCGCACGATGGAGATCCTCGATCAGCGCGGCATCCTGAATCGATTGCTACCGCAGGGCAGGCAGATGCAGGCGGGGCACTTCGGCGGACTCGCCCTCAACTTCGCCGACTTCGACACCGATCATCCGTACCTGCTGGCCGTACTGCAATCGATCATGGAGCGCGAACTCGAAGGCCGCGCAGACGAATTGGGCGTCAACACCCAGTGGAGCTCCCCCGTCACCGGCTTCCGCCAGGACGAGGCGGGTATCGAGGTCGAGATCGGCGGCGTGCGGCCGCGCACCATCCGGGCCGCGTACCTGGTCGGCTGCGACGGCGGCCGCAGCGCGGTGCGCAAGCTCGCCGGAATCGATTTCGTCGGCACCGATACCACCGCGACCGGCATGATCGCCGATGTCGAACTCGCCGATCCGCCCGCGCAGCCGTTCTTCGCGCGGCGCGGGGCGGCGGGCGACTATTCCGTCATCGGATTCGAGCCCGACTGGTATCGGCTGGTGGTGCAGCGCCACGATCTGGTGCTGCCGCGCGGCGCCGAACTGAGCTTCGAGGACTTCCGCGCCAATTTCCTCGAATTGGCGGGGACCGACTACGGCATGCACAGCCCGCGCTGGGTCACCCACTACGGCGACGCCGCGCGCCAGGCCGTGCATTACCGCGCCGGACGGGTCTTCCTCGCGGGCGATGCCGCGCATATCCACTTCCCCGCAGGTGGCCAGGGCCAGAACCTGGGCATCCAGGACGCGGTGAACCTGGGCTGGAAGCTGGCCGCCGCCGTCAACCGCACCGCGCCCGAAACCCTTTTGGACACATACGAATCCGAGCGCCATCCGATCGCCGCGCGGGTGCTGCGGAACACCCGCGCGCAGACCGCGCTCATGCGCCCGGGCACGCACGCCGACGCCCTGCGCGATGTCATGAGCGATCTCATCGAACTCCCCGAGGTCCGGCACCGCCTCGGCCTGATGATCACCGCCCTGGATATCGACTACGACACCAAATGCGATCACCCGCTCGCGGGGCGTCGCATGCCCGACGCCGCGCTGATCACCACCACCTGCGTCACCCGGTTCTTCCAGCTGTGCCGCCGCGCCCATCCGATCCTGTTGCTGCTCGACGGCACCCCCGCACCCGTGCTGCCGACCGGCTTCGAGCACATCGATGTCGTCAGCGCCGTCACCCCGGCCACCGCCTGGGCCATCCCCGGCGCGGGCAGGATCCCCACCCCGGCCGCGGTGCTGGTCCGCCCGGACGGCTACGTCGCCTGGGCCACCGGCGAACCCGGCGCCGACGGCCTCGCCGAGGCCCTCACCACCTGGTTCGGCGCGACCGCCTGAGCCCCGGGCTCTAGGCTGGGCGCGTGCGCATCATCGACCTGTCGGTCCCGTTGCGGACCGCAATGCCCGTCTATCCCGGCGATCCCGAAGTGAAGATCCGTCCGGCGCTGACCGTCGCCGTCGACGGGGTGAATGTGCTGCACGTGGATATGGGATCGCAGACGGGGACGCATGTGGACGCGCCTTTTCATATCGATGACGCATTGCCCGCGCTCGACGCCCTCCCGCTGGAGCGGTTCGTGGGTCCCGCGGTGGTGATCGACGCGAGCGGGCTCGGGCCGCGCACGGCGATCGGGCGGGAGTATTTCGAGGGGAAGGTCCAGCCGGGGCAGATCGTGCTGATCGCCACCGGCTGGTCGCGATACTGGGGCACGCCCGAATACCTGGCGCATCCGTACCTGGATCCCGAGGCCGCGGCCTATCTGATCGAGGCCGGGATCAAGACCGTCGGGATCGATACGCTCAGCGTGGATCCGACTCCAGCACAAGACATTCCGTCGCATAGGATACTGTGCGGCGCGCACGCCGTGATCGCCGAAAACCTCACCGCGCTGGACCAGGTGCTAGCCGAACAGCAGTCGGGCCGGCGCGTGGAGGCCTCCCTACTCCCTTTGAACCTGCCAGGGGCGGATGGAGCGCCCGTGCGAGCCATCGCTCGCATCGGGTTGTGACGAGTACAGCACCGTGTCGGGTTATGTGGCGCGGGCCACTTGATCTTCGTAGACTGCAGGTCACCACCCGGGGGGAGTCGGGGCCCCGAACCGAGCTCGATCAAGGAAGACCTTTACGTGAAGCGTTGTACCGTAACAACTCTGCTAGCCACGGCGGCCATTCTGAGTGCCGCGCCCGCAGTCGCCTCCGCGGAGATCACTCTCACGGACACCTCCACCAAGACCAATGACGATCCGATGACCGCCGAGGTCACCGGCTCCGCCTCCGGATCAGCCCGGACCGGCAGCTCGGGCGGGCTGGCGACCACCGGCTCCACCGGCACCGGCTCCTTCGGCCTGCCCAATCTGGACAAAATGCTGCTCGGCGATTACAAGTCGCTGTGTGCGGTTACCGGGAGCGCCTCCACCGTGCTGGGCAAGGCCGGATTCGGCTGCGACAGTCTCAACGGCAAGGGCGATCTGGGCTTGCCCAAGCTGTAGGCCCCACTTCCAGGGGATGGATCGAGCATGAGAAAGGGGCGTCGGCTTCGCGGCCGGCGCCCCTTTCCGCATGTCTACGGGTCAGCGGTTGTCGTCGGCGTTGCCGGCCTTCCACTGCGCCCACGGGATATTCCAGTCACCCAGACCGTCGGTGCCGGGCAGGATGTCGCCCACCGTGTTCTTCACGATCGTGATGTCACCGCGCTTGGAGTTCTCGTACACCCAGCGCGCGTCCGACGGACTCAGGTTCAGGCAGCCGTGACTGGTATTGCTGTAGCCCTGCTGGCCGACCGACCACGGCGCGGAGTGGAAGAAGATGCCGGAGTAGGAGATTCGCGTCGCCCAGTCCACCGGCGTCTTGTAGCCGTTGGGAGAGTTCACCGCCACGCCGTAGGTCGAGGAATCCATGATGATCTTCTCGAAGCGGTCGCCGACGATATAGATGCCGTTGTTGGTGGGGCTGGAATCCTTACCCATCGAGGTCGGCATGGTCTTGACCACCTGACCGTTCTTCTCGACGGTCACCATCTTGGTGTTGTCGTCGGCGGTGAAGACGGTGGCCTCACCGATGGTGAAGCTGGAGGTGATGTCCGTATCGCCGACCAGGCCGTTGCCCAAATCCTTGCCGTACACGTTCACCGCGATATCGACCTTGGTGCCCGGAGCCCAGAAATGCTCGGGCCGCCAGCGCACCTCGCGATTGTTCACCCAGTAGAAGGCGCCCTCGACCGCCGGGGTCGTGGTGATCTTGATCGCATTCTGGGCGGCCTTGCGGTCCGGAATGTTCTCGTCGAACTGCACCGCCACCGGCTGGCCGATCCCGACGACCTCGTTCTCGGCGGGCAGCAGATACGGGTGCGTCCGATTGTTCGGCGAGATTGTGGTGAACGTCATGGTCGAGTTGCTCGCGCCGCCGAGGCCGATGGCATCCACCGACAGCTTGTAGCTGCGCGCAAAACCCAACTGCTCGGTCAACTTCCAGGACAGACCGTCCTTGGCGAGCTCGCCGCCGACCGGCTTGCCCTCCGGATTGGTGAGCGTCACCTTGGTGAGCTTGCCGTCCTGCACCTGCAGCACCATCGGGTCACCGGGCGAGACACCCTTCTGACCGTCCTTGATCGGCGACACCAGCTTCGGCTTCACCAATTCGCTCACCGGGTTGGAATCGATTGCGACAGAAGAGGAATCCTTCGACGAATTCCCCGAGGAGCACCCCACCAGCGCCAGCGCCAGCACGGCAAGAACGGCAACGGATCCCCGCCACTGCTTCATAAACAACCCCACTCCATGTCTAGTGCGTAGTCGCCCCGAAGGCTTCGACCCCGACCACGCCTGCCCGACCACCACGCCCGCGGGGTTCGGCCGAGACCACGCCTCGACCATTCTGCCAGGAAGCATGGCCCCACCACACGCCCATACCATCCGCCCCCGCAGGGCTCGACCGGTTCATCCGTACCGGCTCCCGATTCGTTAACATCACCGAGCGAGTTCGTCGAAGTCACCAAAAACGCAGCTCAAGGCCACGATTTCACATTTCATCGCAGAGCCTGTTAATGTTCTTTCCGCACCGCAGAGAGGCCAACACCGACAGGCAGAGGCCACGAAGCCAAGCATGCGCCATTAGCTCAATTGGCAGAGCAGCTGACTCTTAATCAGCGGGTTCGGGGTTCAAGTCCCTGATGGCGCACAACAGAAACCCCCTGACCAGGCAACATGGTCAGGGGGTTTCTTCATTGCATTCGGTGGACCCGACGAATTCCAAGACAACACCAAAAATTCAGCGCCGCAGCGATCGTCAGCGGGCTACGCCGAAACCCTGCTCTAGCACCGCCGATGAGTCCGGAGCTTGCTCGGGTGACACGATGTAACGAGCCGGTCTCGTTGCGGGCCATAGGTATACGCGCGTGTCCCCGGAATCTCTCTCCCCGCCAGCCATTCTCGAAGCTGAGCGCGGAGGCCGTCCAGACGGTCCCGTTCGATGGCTGAAGGTGCTGGTCGGTCCTGTTCCCATTCTTGTCGTGCCCCGCCGAGGGCGCCACGAGACTCGATCATCTCCCCAGGTCGGGCCTGTTCCCTAATGTTGATCCCCCACCCTCCAGATCAGAGAAACCCCAGGTCGGGTGTCGGAGGTTCGAATCATAGGAGGTGCTGTTAGCTAGCATCTCCCAGTCCAGTGCTGGCTATATCGAACGTAGCCAGCCTGGCGGCCGCCGTGGTTAATCGTCAGTTCTCGATGAACCCTCGGAGCCGACGCGCGCGTCGGCGATAGTCTGCTGCGTGACAAGTCCAGCGATGGCCACCGCCGCGATGAGTGCGACCCAGCCTGCACCAAGATCGAGACCACCGCTGTCCGCCGGCCGCGCGAACCAGTCCGCGAACGAGGCACCGAGCGGACGGGTCACCACATAACCGAACCAGAACGCGAGAATCCCGTTCATGCCCGCGAACCTGTGGGCGAGCCAAGGGACAGCGATCAGGGCCGCGAACGCAACACCGGACAGCAGGTAACCCCAATCCCACGCGGCCGCGGTGAGATCACCCAACGCGGTACCAAGTGCGAAGGTCCAAAAGACAGTGAGCCAATAGAAGGTCTCGCGCCGGCGCGTGGTGATGCTATGAATCGAGAGGGTCTTCTCACTGCGATACCAGAACGTGAAAGTCGCCGCCGCCAATAGCGCATAAATGGCACAGGTCAGCCACATAGGCAACCCGATGACGTACATAACGATATCCGCTGCGGCAGTACCGAATATCGCCACCGCGGTGACCGCGAGCCAGTAGACAGCCGGGAGATAGCGGGGCACCCGAAACTGGAGAACCAAGGCTCCCACGAAGATGGCAATGTCGAGAACCATCGTGCCGATGAGGCCGAGCCCAGGCAGACCGGCGCCCTGGTTCAGCGCCCAGTCCGAGGTCGCCTCCCCCATACCGGTGGTCAAGATCTTGATCACCCAGAAAAGAACCGTGATCTGGGGAACCTTGCTCGCCGCGTACTCGCGCGCCCGGCCCTGCCGTTCACCGACGTACACGCCGGTCCCTGGTGTGCTGGCATCCATGATGATGTCCCTAACGTTGATGATTCAATATCGCCACGCCACTGTGGCAAGGCACTGCTGAGAACCCGCTGAGGCCGTTTGCCGCGGTACTTCGGCCTCAGGCATTTGGTGTGAGAACGGTGCGGTCGAAGGGGCCGCCGTGAGCTGCGGCGTGCGTGACAGCGTCGTTGACCTGGTCGAGGTCGAATTGGGTGAGGTGTTCGCGACTGAGGTCGAGGGCGCCCGAAGCGATGAGGCGGATCATGCCCACGTTCGCCACGCGTGGGTACATCCATTGGCCACGTACGGTCACCGAGTTGCGCATGATCCAGGGGTAGGGCAGGGCGAGATCCGCGCCGCCGAGCATGCCGACGCCGCCCATCAGCACGACCCGCCCGTACTCGCGCACGGTCATAGCTGCTGCACGCGCCGCTGAGCTGGGCGCCTGGGGCGGTAGGAGGTCGAGCACGATGTCGATCGGGCCGGCGGCCGCCGCGGCCATCACTGTTCGGTCGGTGTCTTCGTCTCCGCTGAGTTCGACCGGGCTCACCCGGGTGCCGAACCGGTCGGCGAGCAGATCGAGGACGGCCCGGTTGCGGCCCGGGGCTACCACGTGACCGGCACCCATGGCGAGCGCGACGGCTATCGCGCTGCTGCCGAGGTTGCCGGTCGCCCCACTGATCAGCAGCGTCTCTCCGGCAGCAAGTTGGCCGGCCAGCAGCCCACCGTAGGGAATGGTGTGCACACCCAGCGCGGACCAGCGTGCGGGGTCGGCTGCCGCCCCGGCGGGAAGGGGGTACACGTTCTCAGTGGGAACCCGCATGAGTTCGGCGAACGGTCCGTCGTGCAGGTATCGAGCCAGTCGTGCGCCGCCCTCGCCGCGCGAGCTCCAGCCCTGCAGCGTGATATCCGGTGTCAGGGCGTCGTCGCGGGCCCGTACCGTCGAATCGCACCACACCAGGTCACCCGCCCTCAGCTTGGTCGCGTCCGGTCCTACGTGTCTTACTCGGCAGATACCGCCGACCCCCGGCACAACAGGTGGTTCCAGCGGATAGCGCCGTTCACCGCTGAACACCTCGGCCGCATACGGGGGCACACAGGTCGCCAGAACCTCGACCAGTACCTCACCGCTGCCGGTTTCCGGGTCGGGCACCTCGTGCACCGTGAGTGGTGAACCGAATTCGGTCAGTGTCGCTGCGCGCATGGGAAAGCCTTTCTCTTGCGTTTCCAGCAAGCTAAGGCGGGAAAATGACATGCGGGAAGCGAGGATCTGGCATCTCTGGTATGCGTAGTCAGCATGGACATGTCGAGCGCGAATCTTCGGGTGCTCTGTCAGATCGCCGAATCGGGCAGCTTCACCGCGGCCGCCGAACGACTGGGCTACACGCAGTCGGCGGTCTCCCGCCAGGCGGTCGCCCTCGAACGCAGTGCGGGCGCCACCCTGTTCGAACGGCGGCCCGACGGAGTGCAGCTCACCCAGCCCGGGCTGACGCTGTTGCGCTACGCCCGAACGATTCTGGAGTCGGTCGACGCGGCAGCACGTGACCTGAACGACGAGGTTCCCCGTACCGAGGTGGTGCGGCTGGGGTTGTTCCAGAGCGCCGGGCCGGTGCTCCTGCCCGGCGCGCTTGCTCGGCTCGCCACGGCAGCGCCACAGGTCAGGGTCACCACCCGTGAAGGAACCACCCCCAGCTTGGCTCGCGCGTTGCGCACCGGCTCGATCGATCTCGCCGTATTGTCCTCGCGTCCACCGCACCGGCCACCGGATGCCGAGTCGCCACGACTGCACGTCACCACGGTGCGGGACACCGAACTTCTGGTAGCGGCCTCGGCCACAGGCCCTTTCGCCGGCCGCACGTCGGTGCATGTCGATGAACTGGTCAACGCGTCCTGGATCGCGACTCCGTCGTCGAGCAAGGAGCCGTTGCTCGGTGTCTGGCCGGGTTTGCCGGGGCGAGCGCGCATCGTCCACAGTGCCCGCGACTGGCTGACGAAACTACACTTGGTCGCCGGTGGTTTCGGTGTGACCACGGTTCCGGAAAGTATGTCGCCGGTCTTCCCACCCGCTGTGATCGGTTTGCGAGTCCAGGGAGCGGCACCCGAAATCCGCCGCGTTCTCGTGGCCCGCCTCCCCGGTGCCAGCACACCCGCGATCACGGCGGCCACCGAGGCGATCGCCTCCATCCTCGGTCCGTGATGATGTCACCTCGCACCATAGAAGGATGTTTAGTGCGCAATCCCGCTCGGGGAGTTCAGCTTTCCTCACAGTCGGCCTACCGGACATCGAGCTTTGGTCCGGACCTCGTCGGGGTAGCGGGCTTCGCGTTTGGTGGCAACGATGATTTTCGTGCCGGAGGTCGCGTGCTGATCGGTGACATGTGCCCGCACCGAAAGCACCGGTGAGAGGCAATCTTTGGTGGTAGCGGGGAGCCGCATGCCTGTTCGACGCCGACTACGAGGGCCTCCTCGATCTCGTCGAGCTCCTCGACAGGTCCGCAGGTATCGCCGCGGCCAATACGAACTCCGTGGCGGTTCAGGGTCGCGTCCGACCGGCCAAGGATGATCACCGAACCACGGTCGGTGACGGTGATCCAGTCACCGTGGCGCCACACGCCAGGAAAGGTGCCGAAATATGCGTCGCGGCAGCGCCGGCCGGGCGCATTCGTCCGGCGCGGATGAGGCGGGCGATGTGCTCGATATTCCGCGCGGACCAGGGGCTGTTCGAGCGGCGCGGGGTGAAGCGCTGGCGATAGCTGTCGTCGTCACGTCGGGCGATCTGCCCGACGATCCAGCCGAAGCACAGCGCTTCGTCGAGCGCTTGCGCGTAGGTCAGGGCCGTCCTCCGACCGCCCTTCTTATGCGATACCAGCCAGACGCCGGGGTGGTTGGCATGATGGCTGTCCAACCACTCGCGCCATGCCTTGGCATCCTGGACCAGCAGTTCCGCGAGTTCCCCCACGACGCTACGACGTGGGGCGGGGGCTCAGGCAGAACGGCTGGCCGTCGGGGTCGAGTAGGACGCGCCAGCGGTCGGCGCCGGGTTGGAAGTCGGGTTGGGTGGCACCGAGCGCACAGAGGCTTTCGGCGGCCTTGTCGAGGTCGCCGACCTGTAGGTCGAGATGGAAGCGTTTAGCGCCGGTCTCGTCGGGCCACTGCGCGGGACGGAAGCCCTCGATCCTGCCGAAGCCGATCTTGACCCCGCC
The DNA here is from genome assembly GCF_001625085.1 of Nocardia acidivorans NBRC 108247. Classification (GTDB taxonomy): domain Bacteria; phylum Actinomycetota; class Actinomycetes; order Mycobacteriales; family Mycobacteriaceae; genus Nocardia; species Nocardia acidivorans. Next base: position 1,767 of record NZ_BDAW01000014.1, on the reverse strand, counting down.
GCCTTCGACCATTCCGTAGTTGTCGTCGCTGTAGGTGACTTCCCAGCCGAGCGCGGCCGCGTAGAAGCGGGCCTGCCCGGCCGGATCGGCGCTGTCGATATTGAGCATCGCCAGCGCCGCCGTCGGCTCCGGGCCGGGGCCCTTGGAATATGTGTGAGTCATGCATATAACCTAGGACCGTGACGCAAACCCAGTCAAGCCTTCAGCATGCGGCCAACGTCCTGGGCGCGCTGAGCCTCATGGTCGCCGACCGGATGAACACGGCAGTCGACGCGGTCACCGCGCTCGGCCCGTCTGCCCCCGCCGCCCTGGCCGCGATGCATCAGTTCCTCGACGGCGGATCGGTGACGCAGCTGAGTTCCGTTCTCGGCCTGACACACTCGGGCACCGTCCGCCTCGTCGACCGCCTTGCCGCCGAGGGTCTGGTCGAGCGCGGCGGGGCACAGGACGGACGCGCCGTCTCGATCGCCCTGACCGAGCAGGGCAGGCACACGGCCGACGAGATACTCCGAACACGCGAGCAGTCCCTGACGAGCGCACTGTCCGCGTTGTCCCCGAATCAGATCGACAATCTCGCGGCGGCACTGGACACCATGCTGACCACGGTGACCCGGGCCAGAGCCGAGCAACGCTCAGCTCCCGGCAACAACCGCCCCCAGCCCTGGCTGTGCCGCCTCTGCGACTTCGCCGCCTGCGGCCGGAGCGAGGGCGACTGCCCGGTCAACAACGCCGCCACAACCAGCGAGCCGGGGTGATCCGCGGTTGACGCCGAGCGGGATCACCCGTTCATCACTGGGCGTCGGGCCGGCGTGGTGGTCGAGCCGCGTTCTTGCGGTTCAATTTCGAGAAGGCTTGGCGGAGTTGGATTATGCGGATGCTGCCCGCTATCGCCATCACCAGTAGGCCCGCTACGGCGGCGACCAGGATCGCCACGCCGACGGGCAGCATGAAGTGCCAGCCGAGGAAGCCCAGGCGGACGCTGGTCGTGTTCTGTACTACGAAGATCAGTAGGGCTACCAGGAAGAGGCCGCCGACGGTCAGGCTCACCCAGAGGCTGCCCGCGCGGGTTCGGCGGATGCCGGTGTGCCCCGGGGCCGGCGGGGGCGGGGTGGTCGGCGGTGGTTCGGGGGGCGGGTAGGTCTGCGGTGGTAGTGAGCTCTGCGGTGGTAATGAGCCCTGCGGTGGTTGCTCGGGCGGGTGCGATGCGGGGGGCGCTTCACCGCGCTCGGGGGGAAGGGGTGGTCTGCCCTGATCGGCCGGATTCACATCGCTCTCCTTTGGATTCGACACCAACGAGATCTGACGTTGTACGTCTCGTTGCGGACGTCTCTTCCTGGGGATGCCCGTTTCTCGGCGGCCCAACCGGCGGCGGCGCATCGGCCACTACCGATCAGGCGTCGAGGTCGGCGGCTACCAGTTCGGCGATTCGGTCGAGGGTGGGTTGGTCGTCGGTGGTGATGGTGACTTCGGTGCCCTTGGACGCGCCGAGCGTCATGATCATCAGGGCCGAACCCGCGTCGACGGGGGTGCCGTCGACTATCGCGAGGGTGACGGGAATGCCTGCGGCCTGGACGGTTTCGGCGATGATATTGGCGGGGCGGGCGTGCAGGCCGACGGCCGAACCGACGGGGACGGTGATGGTGGGCATGGTTGTCGCGACTCCTCAGGGGTGGGGCTGTAGATCCAGGGTGGTGACGGTGACCGCGGCCGGGGTGGTGTGGTGCGGGCCGGGCAGACCGGTGCCGGGGAGGGCGGCGGCGGCGCTGC